>DATMLM010000009.1:0-212887 GCA_035570055.1 Gemmatimonadaceae bacterium | reverse complement strand
AACGACTATCAGACCACGCGCGAGCAAGCGATGTGGCTGAAATGGTGGTACGACGCCCAGGGCCGGCCGACGCGGTCGCACGGCAATTCGTATGCGGACAACTGGAACGACGTCCAGTTCCAGCGGATGCCCAACGTCTCGCTGCTGCCTGGTGAAAAAGATCTGGTGTGGGAAGATCTGATCGCCGCCACGGATTCGGGCATAGCGATCATTGGCGACGGATCGTTCTCGATCGACCAACAGCGCTACAATGCCCAGTTCGGTGGTCAGTTGTTCTACGAGATCAAAGGCGGCAAGATCGTCGGGATGCTCAAAGACGTTGCCTATCAGATGCGGACGCCGGATTTCTGGAACTCGATGGACATGATCGGCGGCAAACGCGGCTACATGCTGGGCGGTAGCTTCTTCGACGGCAAAGGGCAGCCCGGCCAGGTGAACGCCGTGAGCCACGGCGTTGTCCCGGCGCGATTCCGCCAGATCAATGTCATCAACACCGGACGGAAGGCTTGATGGCCCTTCCCGCGAACGCGCTGACCTCCCAGTCTGACGCCGAGGCGTTGGTCGCCAGGGTCGTCAAGCAGTCGAAAGCCGACGCGGTGCACGTCAACCTGCAAAGCACGTATACGACGAACCTCCGGTTCGCCGCGAACCAAATGTCGACCTCGGGCGCGGTCACCGACGCCCAATTGGTCGTCACGAGCGCGTTCGGCGCGAAGCATGCGATTGCGACCACCAATGACCTGTCAGACGCGTCGATCGCACGGGTGATCGCGTCCTCCGAGGCGTTGGCGAAGCTCGCGCCGGATGATCCGGAGAGTATGCCGGAGCTGCCGAAGCAGTCGTTCCAGTCGGTCCCGGCGTATTTCGAGGCGACGGCCAACGTCTCGCCTGAGGATCGTGCGCGCGCGGCGCTCGCTGCGCTGGCGCCGGCGCGAGCCGCCGGAGACGTGAATGCCGCGGGCTTTTTGATCGTCAACGCGACGGCCACGGTGGTTGGCAACTCGGGCGGCCTGTTCGCATACCATCGCTCGACGAACGCGAACTATACGATTACGGTTCGGACGACTGACGGAACGGGTTCGGGTTGGGCGGGTGCCGAGCATCCCGACTGGACGAAGATCGATTTCGCGGCGACGAGTGCGCATGCGCTGGAGAAGGCGCGCGCCTCGAGGAGCCCGAAAGCGATCGAGCCGGGTCGCTACACGGTCATCTTCGAGCCGCAGGCCGTTGGTGATCTCGTGCAACTCATCGGCGGATATCTCGATGCACGCTCTGCCGACGAAGGTCGCAGCCCATTCACGAAGACTGGCGGCGGTAACAAAGTCGGGCAGAAGATCGTCGATGCACGGGTTATGTTGCTGTCTGATCCACGCGATGAGCAACTGCTCGATACGCCGTTCGACAACGAAGGCTTGCCGCTCGGCCGTCAGGTATGGATCGACAAAGGCACCCTGCAACAGCTACAGTACACGCGGTACTGGGCAAAAAAATCGAAGCAGCCGGCGACCGGGAATCCCGGGTCGATCAAGCTCCAGGGGACGGGTCCCACGCAAACGATTGACGAGATGATCGCGTCCACACCGCGCGGCGTGCTCGTCACGCGACTCTGGTACTTACGAGAAGTCGACCCGCGGACGATCCTCTACACGGGACTGACACGCGACGGAACGTTTCTCATCGAGAATGGCAAGATTTCCGCAGCGGTCCGTAACATGCGATTCAACGATTCGCCATTGTTTATGCTCGCGAACCTCGATGCGATGGGGCAGCCTGTACGGGTCGCCGGCACGGAGGCCGGTGGCGCTGTCGTGATGCCGCCAATCAAGGTTCACGATTTCAACTTCACGAGCCTCTCCGAGGCCGTGTAAGCGCTCGCCGATCCACCGGGGGATCGGTCGGGTGTTCCACTCCAGCAATGGAGCAGTTCGTATGGCTATCAAGAAAGGCGCAAAGAAGAAGGGTGGTCGGAAATCGACGGCCAAGAAGGGTGGACGCAAGAAGGCCGCGAAGAAGCGCCGCTAGTTTTTGGGCAAAAAAAGAGCGGGTGCGCCTCGGCGCTCCCGCTTTTTTTTTACTCCGCGCGGGCTATGCCGCGCGTGTCGTCGAAGCCGAGCTCTGTGCGTCGGTGGGCGCGATGCCCCAGATATATGCCGCAAACCGAGGCAGCGGCTGTGGCCGCACGCCTTGCGATATAATGATGCCGATGAGCTCGGGCTCTTCCGTATGCTGACGTTCGTCCGTCATATGCGATCCTCCGTGGCGTCTCTAGAAGCACCAGTGGTGCCAAGACGACCGGATCGCTAAGACGCTACAGGGCCCAACGTTAGAGAATCGGCCCGTTGAATATGTCGCAGATCGACACACCGCAAAGTGTACAGTGTGTCGCTCCGCGACACGTCGAGGTACGCTTCGCTCCTACGCAGCGCCTTTCCGTGCAACGAAGGCGCGCAACGTAGCAGCGGGATCGCGCTCGACGGTGATCTCCCAGCCAACATAGCGATCGCGCAACTCGGCTTCTTGCCCGGCCAGAATCGTCTCGACGAGATGCACTCCGCCATCCGCCGTGGCGGACTTGAGCAGCTCGATGACCCGTCGCCGCTCGGCGGCCGAGAGCCCGTCGAACGCGGCAGGTGTACAGACGAAGGCATTGAGCGGGACATCCGGTGTCCAATGTCCGATGTCCGTCACACAGCCACGGACACGCGCCGTGAGCCCGGCTTCTTCAGCCGCGCTCAACACGCGCGCGACGACGTCTGGTGCTTCCTCGACGGTAATGACGTCGCAGCCATTGGCGGCGAGATAGAGCGACGCGCCTTCCAGTCGGGCGCCGGCGACCAGCACGTTGGCCAGCTCACCAGGTTCGACGGCGCGCACGAGCGGACTCTCGGCGTCGAGCCCCCAATGCTCGGGCTTCCGATACTTCTCGAGAATCCGCACCCTGCGGCGCCGCCAGGTCTGATACGTGGGCATCCGAAGCCGACGCATGATGATGCGATCGACTTCCTCCCAGAGCACGAGCTCGGTCAGCGCAAGCTGGGGTTGGCGACTCAGACTCCGCACTGCTTCATCCCCGATGCCGAGCAGCACGGGCCGGGGAAGGGAATCTTTATAGTTTTCGATCTCGCGCTCGACGTACATCTCGTACTCGTGCTTCAACGAGCGCGGACGGCGGTCGCCCATGTTTCGATAAGGTAGCACTGTGCCTGAACTCCCGGAAGTCGACGCCGCAGCTCGCGTGCTGCGCACGGTCGCCCTCGGCAAGACGATTGCCGCGGTAGAAAGACTGCACCGTGTGCACCGGCGCCTGTTACCCCCGTCCAAAGTGCGCCGGCTAGTCGGCGCACAGGTCGTCTCGATCGAGCGCCGTGGCAAGCATCAGCTCATTCGACTCGGGGACGGGTCGACCCTGCACGTCCACTTTCGCATGACCGGAGATTGGGACGTCGGCCGTGTCGAGGACCCTTTGCCACCGTACGCCCGCGTGGTCATCGCCTTCACTGATGGCTCTCGGGCGGTACTGACGGATCCGCGCGCCCTATCAACGTTGACCCTGCATGCGCCGGGCGTCGACCCCCTGCCTGATCTCGGGCCAGATGCCACTGATCCGGCGTTCACCGCGGTGTCCTTGGCCGATGCGCTATCCAAGCGCCGCATCGCGATCAAGCCCGCGCTATTGGATCAGCGGGTCGTCGCGGGCCTCGGCAACATCTACGCGACCGAAGCCCTCTGGCTCGCCCGCATCGACCCGCGCCGCCCGGCTTCGTCTCTCGATCGCGACCCACTGTCGCGGCTCGTGAAGGCCATCAGACGTGTGTTGGACAAGGGCGAGCCCTGGTCGGTCTACTATCGCGAGGGCGAGCGTTGCCCTCGCTGCGGGACGACTGTCGAGCGAATCACCCAGGCGGGGCGCTCGACGTATTGGTGTCCGGGCTGTCAGCGCTAGCGCGCCACAGCCGTTCCATCCGACCACTTATCCACCGAGATGATGAACGTGGTGACCGGATCCGGACCATCCGAAGCATCCTCGTGCACGTCGACCGGCGAGCCGGAGGCCTCCGCCCCCCACGTCATGTGGTCGGATTGCGGATACCAGAACATGAGATGCGGATCGCCGGCGTTTCCATGCCCGGCCCCGAACTCCTGATGCTTCGACAGCATGTAGCACATCGAACCGTTCTCTGGCAGCGGCAGCGCCTTCGTGGCGAATGCGACCTTGAGGCTGTCGAACATCGCCTGCTTCGGCAGCCGGGCTAACACGAGCGCTGTTGTTTTGAACGTGAACGGGAGGTGGGTCCGCACCGCCGGCGGATTGAGGCAGAGCGGCAACCGGACGGTGGGGTCCAAGAAGACCGGGGCTTTGAACGGCTGCATCCACGATCGTTCCACGATGCACACGAAGCCATTCTTGCTCGTTGCGACCGTCTCGTAGCCGTGCGGTCCGAGGACCACGACGCCAGCATCGCGCGACAGCGAGGCCGGCGCCGCGCTGCGGGCGAGCGCGATCTCGGCCGACTTGTCCATGAGGTACTGCTCGATCGGAGCGGGGCGGTCCATGGCCTGCGCCTGCACCCGCCACGCCGCTCCGAGAACGGCCATTCCCGCGATGATCCGGCGCATCGACTGCTCCTATTTTGCAACCAGTTGCATTCTAGGCAATCCGGCGCGATCCTGCAAGCGATGCGTGACGCACACCGGTCGCTGTGCCCGATCAATCTTTCGTTAGAGATTTTTGGCGATTCCTGGACGCTGCTGATCCTGCGGGACATGATCTTCGGCGGGCGGCGGCACTTCCGCGAGCTCCTGCAGAACCAGGAGGGCATCGCGTCGAACATGCTCGCGGATCGGCTGCACAGGCTCGTCGAGTGCGGCGTGCTCACGAGGGCGGGCGATCCGACGCACAAGCAGAAGGCGATCTACAGCCTGACCGAGTCGGGGATCGCGCTCGTTCCGGTCTTCGCGGCCATCGGCGCGTGGGGCAGCACGTATCTCCCGGTGAGCGAGGAGTTCGGCACCCGGGCCCGCGTGCTGGCCAAAGGCGGGTCGCGCCTCTGGAAGGCGTTGATGAAGGAGCTACGGGAGACTCACTTGGGTGCCGTCACTCCGGCACAAACCGCAGGGTCGCCCCGCTCCGGCGGGAAACGTGCTCGTGGCGCACGATCCGCCGCGTCTGCTCGTCGATCTCGTACGTCGCCACGATAGCCGGATCGGCAAATCGTAACGTCCACCGTCCCGTGGGATCGCGACTCACGACGCGCACCGTGTCCATCTCCAGCGAATCATCTCCCTCGGAGAAGAGCGGCAAGATGCGCTCGTAACCCTCGCGGAGCGGCAGGCTCCGCAGGAGATCGTCCAGCTCCTGGAAGTTGAACACGTCGCCCTTGTAGGTCCATCGTTTGACCTTACCATCGAACTGGGAAACCTCCCAGACGGGCGCGAGGCCATGGCGTTTCACGAGCGACGAATCGACGAACGGCTTCGCCCGAACCTGGCCCGTCGTCACGAGCAGCAGGCCGTCATTCGGCACGAGGTGCCACTCATAGCGAAACCGGCCGATTTCGCTGTCGGCCTTCATGAAGCGCACCGTCTCGACCGCTGCGCCAAGGTGGTCGGAGGCAATCTCCGATGCGCCAGGCCGCAAGACGGCTGGCGTGATGATCACCGCAAGGAGTATCGCGATTGCACGCATGCCTCGAAGAAGCCGGTGCTGGGCATTCCAGACAACGTATTTGCAGCCAACTAGTCCAGGGCCTCGGCGATCGCGCCTTTTAGATAGCCGGTTTCCGGTATCGTGAGGACTTCCGGGTGATCGATGGGTTGCCCGAGGAACTCGCGAAGCGCGAGGCGTCGCCCGCTATCCGCCGCGGCGGACTCCAAGATGTCGAGAAACTGAGCCTTGCTCAGATGAAAGCTGCAACTCGCCGTATACAGTAGCCCACCAGGCTTGAGCAACCGCATTCCACGCAGATTGATCTCCTTGTACCCGTGCGCCGCGGCGCCCAATGCGCGCTTGGTCTTCGCAAACGCTGGCGGATCCAGGACAACCGTATCGAACCGTTCGCGGGCGCGCTCGGCGGCTTTGAGATACTCAAACGCATCGGCCTCGACAAACGAGATGTTGGTCACGCCATTTCGCTCGGCGTTCTCCCTTGCCCGAGCGAGCGCGGCGGCCGAGGTATCGAGCGCGAGCACTTCCCCGGAGCGCCGGGCGAGGTGGAGCGCGAACGACCCGTGATAGCTGAAGCAATCGAGCGCGCGACCGCCGGCCCGGGCCAGGGCACCGATCCGCGCGCGGTTCTCGCGTTGGTCGAGAAACGCGCCCGTCTTCTGCCCGTCCCACGGTGCCGCGTAGTAGTGCACGCCGTACTCCTGCACGTCGATCATGCGCGGGACATCGCCGCTCAGCAGCTCGACCGTGCGCGGCAACCCTTCCTTTTGCCTGACCGCCAGATCGTTTCGCGCCAGTATGCCCTCGGCGCCAGTCATCTCGCAGAGCGCGTGCACGATCTCGTCGCGATAGCGTTCGACCCCGGCGCTCGCCAGCTGCACGACGAGCCAGCGATCATACTTGTCGACGACCAGCGACGGGCACCCGTCTGCTTCGCCATGCACGAGCCGGTAGGCCGTCGCGACGTCGGCGAGCGAGGCGCGGCGTGTCGCGGCAGCCGCGAGGCGGCGGCGCCACCAGTCCCGATCGATGCGCGCGTCCGGGTCGCGATCAATGAGACGGAGCGCGATCTCCGAGCGCGGGCTATAGAGCGCCCATCCGATCGGCCGACCACGTTCCGTCTTGACCGGCACCGCGCCCGGCTCGGCGTCGGTCGGGACGTCGACGACGTCGCTGGCGAATATCCATGGGTGGCCCGCGGTCCATCGGGCGGCGCCCTTACCTGAGACGGTCAGCGCGTCCACGCTTCCCGGATCCGTCTGGCTGAGGCCTCGGGATCGGCCGTCCCAAATATGGCTGCGATGACCGCGACACCGGCGGCGCCAGCAGCTCTCAGCTCGGCCACGTGCTCCGCGGTCACTCCACCGATGGCGACGGCGGGCGCGCTCGTTGTGCCGCAAAGCGCCTTGAACCCATCGACGCCTATTGCCGCGGGAGCGTTGGCCTTGGATGCAGTCATGAATATCGGCCCGATGCCGACGTAGTCGGCGCCGGCGGCGTCAGCGCGAACCGAGGCGCCGATGACAAACGTCGGTGGGAGAACGTGCCGGAGCGCAGCGATGGGCACGTCTTGAGCCCCGACGTGAACCCCGGCGGCGCCACATGCGAGCGCGACGTCGGCGCGGTCGTTGACGATCACGGGAACGGGGAGCGCGGCGACCAGCGCTCGCCCGACGTCGACGAGTGTCCGAGCGTCAGCGTTCTTGAGCCGCAGTTGCACCATGGTCGCGCCCCCTCGAACGGCGGCCCGCGCCCGAGCCACCAGCCCATCGCGCCCGTCACGCAGATCGTCGGTAATCGCGATCAGCGTGAGATCGAGCGTTTCGCCTCCTTATGCTCGGAGAACGTCTCGCTGAACTCGTGATGCCCGTCGGGCCGCGCGACGAAGTAGAGATACGGCACCTGCGCGGGCTCGATGACCGCGAACAGGCTCGCCGCGCCGGGCGACGCGATTGGCCCCGGCGGCAACCCGGGATGCTTGTACGTGTTGTACGGAGAGTCGATGCCGAGATCTTTGTAGTGCACCCGCTCGACGTGGTGGCCAAGCGCGTATTGCACCGTGGGATCGGCCTGGAGCGGCATGCGGCGTCGAAGCCGGTTCAAATAGACGGCGGCGATAATTGGGCGTTCGTCGGGGACGCGCGCCTCTTTCTCGACGATCGACGCCAGCGTGACGACCTGATATCGGGTGAGGCCGACGGAGTCGAGTCGCGCATTCCACTCGGGCTTCCATGCATGCTCGAACTCGTGCACCATCTCGGTGACCGCCTCGTGCGCGGTCGTCCCATCGGGGAACGTGTACGTGTCCGGGAACAGAAACCCCTCGAGCGACTCCGCCTCATCC
The DNA here is from genome assembly GCA_035570055.1 of Gemmatimonadaceae bacterium. GTDB lineage: Bacteria > Gemmatimonadota > Gemmatimonadetes > Gemmatimonadales > Gemmatimonadaceae > DASRDS01. Next base: position 204,878 of record DATMLM010000009.1, on the reverse strand, counting down.
GGCCCGGCGACTTCGGCCCTAAGCGCACTGTCGTCCAATGCCTCGGTGATCGAGTCGGTCGAGACGCCGAGGTCGTGGTTGAGCGCACGAGCGATCTCGGAGGCTTCCCAGCCTTCGGGGATGGTGATCGTGTGGACGAGCCCACGACCGTGCGTCAGCGCATCGAGCGTCGATCCCCAGGAGCTGCCCTTGGGTAGGACATATGTCCCCGGTTTGATTGCCCGATCCTGATGCGTCAGTTTCGCATAAATGCGAAAGAGATGCGGCGAGGACACGACGTGGGCTGACGCCAGCGACTCCGCCGCCGCGCGGAAGGTCGTTCCCGGCGGGATCATCACGCGCTTCTCTTCCTTGGTGTGCGCATCACACGCCGCGCACAGCAGGGCCAGGCTAAGACAACGCCAGCGCATGTTGTAGAAGGATAGTCGCGGCCAAGGCGTCAACGTCTCCTTTGCGTCCCTTCGTGGATCCACCCATCTCGCGCACCGCCCGCAATGCGGCTGCGCTCGTATATCGTTCGTCAACATAACGCACGGGCAACCCGGTTCGCTCCGCGAGCTTGGCGCCCACATCGCGCACTTCGGCCGAGCGCGGGGTCTCCTCGCCGTCGCCGTCGAGCGGCAATCCCATGACGATTCCAGTGGCGCCCAGGTCAGCCGCCTGCCGGGCCAACTCCGCCACGGGTGGTCGTTTCCCGGGACGTCGAACAATCACACCCGCCGGCGAGGCGATGGTTCCTGACGGATCACTGATCGCCAGACCGATGCGACGCTCGCCATAGTCGATCGCGATCAACCGACCACGGAGCGTCACTGGCCTTGGGCCATACTCACGAAGAACTCGCGGTTGGTCTTCGTGCGCGCCATGCGCGTCAGCAAGAACAGCACGGCCTCATCCTCCGGCATATCCCCGAGGAAGTTGCGGAGGAGATACACGCGATTGATCTCCTCGGGCGTCAACAGCAGCTCTTCTTTTCTCGTGCCGGATCGGCCAATGTCGATCGCGGGAAAAATGCGCTTGTCCGCGACCTTGCGGTCGAGCACGAGCTCCATGTTCCCGGTGCCCTTGAACTCCTCGAAGATGACCTCGTCCATGCGAGAGCCAGTCTCGACGAGAGCCGTGGCGATAATCGTCAGCGATCCACCGCCATCGACGTTCCTGGCTGCGCCGAAAAAGTGCTTCGGCTTCTGCAGGGCCTGGGCGTCCACGCCACCAGACAGAATCTTGCCGGAGTGTGGAATGATCGTGTTGTGGGCGCGCGCGAGTCGCGTGATCGAGTCGAGCAGGATCACGACATCCTTGCCGCTCTCGACCTGTCGCTTGGCCTTCTCGATCACCATGTCGGCGACCTGGACATGTCGATCGGCCGGCTCGTCGAACGTCGACGCGACAACCTCGGCCGACGGCACGTTGGCCAAAAAGTCGGTGACTTCCTCGGGGCGCTCATCGATCAGCAACACGATCAGCACGACCTCGGGATGATTCTCGACGATCGCGTTCGCCATCTTCTGGAGCAAGACGGTCTTGCCGGCCCGAGGCGGTGCGACGATCAGCCCACGCTGCCCCTTGCCAACGGGCGCGAGGATGTCGACGACCCGCATGCTGAGATCACCACTCTTCGTCTCCAGCCGAATGCGGCGGTCTGGATAGCGCGGCCGGAGGTTGTCATACTGCGGCCGCTCTTTTGGACTGGCCTCGGCGTCCATGCCGTTGATCGACTCGACCCGGAGCAGGGCGAGATACCGCTCCCACTCTTTCGGCGGGCGCACCTGGCCGTCGATGGTATCGCCGGTCCGGAGATCGAACCGCCGAATCTGGGATGGCGAGACGTAGACGTCGTCCGGGCTGTAGAGGTAGCTCCATTCCTGGCTCCGCAGAAACCCGTAGCCCTCGGCCATGATCTCCAGCACGCCATGGGCGCGGAGGGGCGCGTCGGACTGGAGGAGCGCCTGCTCGATCTTGAAGATGAGATCTTGCTTGCGCATCCCCGCGACGCTGGGAACGCCCAGCTCCTCGGCTTTGCGCTGCAGCTCGAGAATCGATTGCCGTCTGAGCCCCGCGACGTCGATTGGGGGCAGCACAACGTCCGGGGGGACCGGACTGTCACTCGAAGACATTTCTTGTGGGGGGGAGAACAGCGAAAATAACCTAGAACGGGAGCGAGCGGGAGGCCTCGTGTAGCTGATGGCGGATCGCGGAGTCCGCGCGCAGTCGGCCGGCCGTGCCGACCGGAGTGGCCAGCAGGCGCTGCGTGGAGTCGATCTCGGCGCGTGTTTCGCGGACGGCGCGCACAAATGTACTGTCTCGCTCCAGCCGATCGAGCGAGCCGCCGGCCAGCACGACCAGGCGCCGCAGGGAGTCGCTCGCGGCCAGCGCGTGTTGCACGGCGTTCAGCAGCGCTTCGCGCGACGAGTCGAGCACGCGAGGATGCGTCGCCCGAGTGCGGCGCTTCAAGTCTCGGGTCAACCCGGCGAGGACCGTCACGCGCTCATCCCCGGCTTCGCGCGTGCTCACCGCGCCGATCGTCCCCGAGCGCGAAAACAGTTGCGACGTCAACGATTCGACGTCGGCGCGTAACTCGGGGATCTCGGCGACACCCACGGCGACCGCGGCCCGGGTCTCGTCGAATGCACTCTGGGGTTGCGCCACCAGCGTATCGCCATCGCGAACCATTGGCGCGTCGAGCGTGCCACCCGACAGGTACACCACGGGCGAGCCCAGCATGCTCGTCCCCGGACGAATCTGCGCTCTCGTGTCGCGACGGATGCGCGGCGCGAGATCGCGCGGGATCGTCACGCGCACGAGTACGCGCTGTGAGGTGTCGACGCTTACCGGCCGGAGGCTCGTTCCCTCGACCTCGCCGATGCGTTCTCCACTGTGCCATACCTCGGTGCCACGAATGACGCCCGTGGCATTGTCGGTCGCGACATAGACCCGGATGGTCCGGCTGAAGATGTGGTGGCCGAGGGTCACCATGAGGGGCGTGGCGATCAGGACCCCGAGCGTCAGTAGACCGGGGCCAAGCGATCGCCAGCTGATGGGAGCGCGCACGCCACTGGAACAAGCAACCCTTGGGCCGCCGGCTAGCCTCGCCTTTTCGCCGCTTTATCGAGCTCCGCCCCAAATTCGCCCCAGCCAACGTCGAGCGCGGCTAACACTCGCTCGAGGGCCACGAAAGTCGGCCGGCGTTTGGCCCGCTCGATGCCCCCTAGGTACGTACGGTCGAGCTCGGCAAGGTCAGCGAGACGTTCTTGCGACAACCCCTGCATCTTCCTGAACGAGCGAATAACAGCCGCCAAAGTCTCAGTCGTTGGGCGTGGGCGCGACACGCATCGATGCGTAACCGGGTCGGTGTCCCCTCGGCCACGGTCCATCTGACCACGGCCTAACTTACCCCGGCTCAATCGTCACCGTTGCCACGTCGATCTTTTGAGGATACCTTCGCGCCATGGCCGATGTGTGCGTCGGTGCTGGGCAGTTGGAGTGGACCCCTGAGCCTTGGCCCTTGGATCCGATCCCGACTGACGCATTCTTCCTCTGCTTGGGCCCCGAACAACATCGCTGGGTCGATCCCGCCGACGCGGCGCGTTGCTGCAACGGCTATGAGCGTGCGTTCGTGCGGCGTCGCGATGCCGTGGGCGATATTGTCTTCGACTTCGAGTGGAGACTCGCCCCTGAGCCGGTGGTCGACGAAGCGGCTGAACAGACTGCGTTCCCTTTCCCAGCCGTCGCGTGGCACGCTGGTCTGACGCCGTTCTGGCCAGAGCCATCGCATGACGCATTCGTTGAGATGGTCAAGGAGTTCCGCGCCCAAGGTCTGACAGGTAATGCGCCGCGCGCTGGCCTCGAGGCCATGCGGCTCATCGATCGCTGGGGCCGCCGCAAGTTCATTCGCCGATCGGCATCGTTCGTCGAGCTCGGCGCCGCGCGCAGCCTCGTCGACCTGCTGCCTCCCGGCGTCACCCAGCGGATGCTGTCGGCCCTCGTCGCGGCGCTCACAAACGACTCGCCTACGCGCGTGCCATCGGTCTACGGGCTCCTGGTCGGCTACGCCGGCGTGCTCGATCGAAGCGACCAGTGGGAGCTCGCCGCCGACGTGTACGGAACGGCCATCGAGCACGTCCGGTCGCGCGAGGAGCAGCTGCAGACGCCGGAGTTCTACAATAGGATGGGGATTTGCCTCAGGAAGGCGGGCCGGCTCGCCGCCGCGATCGCCGCGCACCATGCGGGTTGCGATCTCGCGACAGAGCTGGGCGTCCCCATGCAAGCGCTCATTAACCGACTCGGCGAGGCCGCCGCGCTCCTCGTCGGCGACAACATCCCGGGCTCTGATCGCGCCTACGCGGACGTCGCGCGCGACGCCGAGGTGGTCGGACTTCCGGATGTGCGGGCGGTTGCGCTGCACGAGCGCGCGCTTGCCCTGTACGCGCGCCGCAAGCCCGAGGGTCTCGAGACCCAACAGGCGCTCGTGTGGCTTTCAAAGGCGCTCCGTGCCTACTGGGACGACGCGCGCCGGAATCGCGTGCTCGACGACACGGCGACCGCGTTCATCGACCTCGATTACCCGCAAGTCGCCCGCGAGATCTACGACTTCATGTTTCAGACGGCCGACGATCCCGACGTGCACGTCTTGGCGGGACTCAAGGGCATCCGCCTCGCGGCCCAGTGCGGAGAACGGGCCGACTTCGAGCGCTACGCGGCGGAGTTGGCCGAGGAAGGCGAGCAGATGTTGCCCGAGCAACATGCCGACTACAACCTGTCGCTCGGGCTCGGATACTGGCGAAGCGGCCGACTCGCTCTCGCGCGAATGGCCTACTCACGCGCGCTGACGATCGCCGAGGATTGCCAGCTCTATCAGGAGTTGCACGACGCCGAGCAGTCGCGCGCGGGCCTCGACGCCGGGGCGCCACCGCCTCCGCTCCGCCGCCCGACCGATCGGCCTCCGTCGCCCGAGCTCGCGCAGGTTATCGCGTCGATTCGCGCGTTCGTGTCGGCTCGGCGCTGAGATCGCCCGGGTGGTACTCGCGCTCGATGTGACCCTTGAGCTGATTCGGGTAAAAATAGACGTCGCGTAGGCTGCCCGTGCTATAGCGCTGGGCCTGATCATCGAAGTGCGGCGACGTCGGATCGCCGCTCTCGCCGCCAGCCGTCACAGCCTTAGCCCGGACACTGTCGCCGAACTCCACGACCGCGACGAAGCTATTCCCGATCGACCCGTACCGCTTCTTCGTGCCCGGGTACTCGCGCGCGCCAAACGCCGCGAGCGATCCCCACTGCGACGCCGTAAATCCCACCGGGAGGCTCGGCTTGGTGTCGTCGTATTGCTGAACGATCTGCGGCGTGAGGCGTTGGAATCGGTTGATCTGGCCCCACGGCGTCTTCCAGCTGCCGAAGGCTCCGGCGAGGTAATCCGACGCGGCCGCGAGCGCGCGGAGCTTGTCGGCGCCGCTCGTCTGGTCCGCCAAGCGCCGAAAGTAGTCCACGTTCGGTTCGCCCGAGCCTCGCCCCAACTGCTCGGCCCAGAAGATCGCGAGCGCGGTGGGCACCGACGTCTCGGACCACCGGTAGTCCCACGCTCTCAGCAGCGCGATTTGCTCGGCCACTTTCGTTTTCGTCTCGTCGCCAGCGGGTGCGTCATCCCACGCTTTGATCAACGACGGGATCATGATCTGGAACGCGGGCAGGTAGCTGTCGTACGCCTCGGTCATCAGAGAGTCGAGCGTGAAATTTCGCGCGTGCTCGAGCACCCGGGTGGCGTGCAATCCCCGCGCGGTCTCGTCAGTGCCTGTCTCGACGTAACGCGGAAAATCCTCGCGCTTCGGGCTATTCGGACCGGCCGCTGACCATGGCCAGTTGTTGCTGTTGTATAGCCACCCGTTGGCCGGGTTGAGCAGATGCGGCGTCTCATCCACTGACAGCAGCCCTTTCCAGTCAGTCGCCGGGTCACTCCCGTCAACGGGCTTGGTCCAATCGAGCTTATCGTCTCTTCTTGGAATAAAATTGCCGTGGAAATACGCGATATCTCCGTCGGCATCGGCGAAGATCGTGTTGTTCGACGAGTTCGTGTGCAACTCCATCGTCTCGAGAAACGTCTTGTAACTCGTCGCCTTTGTCCGCGTGTACGACTGTGTGAGCGCCTTGACCGGCTCCTGCATGAGTCGCACGCTGATCCATTTGCCATCGACAGACATGACGATGGGACCGTGTATGGTTCTGTACACGGTAAACCGTCGCGCGCTCATCCCGTTTGCTATTTTGTACGGCACGACGATCGTAGTCGTCACGAGTGGACGTACCTGCCCGCCGTACTTGTAACCCAGACGGCCACCAGTTTTCACAATAGTTTCGGCGTAGTCACTGATGTCATTCACGCCACTCGACGTGTGCATCCACCCCACGCGAGAGTTGAAGCCTTGGTAGACGAAGAACTGGCCCCACGTCACCGCGCCGTATGCATTCAACCCTTCGTCGCTCGTGGCTTGGACCTCGGCGCGAAAGTAGAACGACGTATGCGGGTTGATGAGCAGCATCGCGTGGTGCGAGGCCGTGAGCGAGGGCCCGATCGCGATGCCGTTTGAGCCCGTGGGCTCCAACGACACCGATGGGAGGCGGGGAACAGAATCGCTCCCGTAGAACGCGGCCAGTTGCCGGAGGGAGACATGCTCGATGTCCCCGCCGATGCTGCCCTCGCTGAACGTCAGCGCCATCCACGGCTCGAAGTGCTTGATGAGCCGCGGGACCGTCCTCGGGTGTGTGTAGAGATAGTAGTTGAGCCCGTCGGCATACGCGTCCATGAGCTGCTTGAGCCATGCCGGGCTCGCCGCGTACTTCGCCTTCATGGAGTCGGGATCGATGAACAGCTTCATGCGCAGGTCCCGCATGACCGCGCCCTCCCCCTCGACCTCGGCCAGCCGGCCCATCGCGTTGATGTAGTTCATCTCGACGCGATTGAAGTCGTCTTCCGCTTGGGCATAGAGGAGCCCGAACACGGCATCCGCGTCGGTCTTCCCGTGGATATGCGGGATTCCCCAGTCGTCTCGGGTGATGGTCACATCGCGCGCTTCTTGTTTCCACCGCGTGACCTGCCCGAACGCCGTGCTGGCGCAGAATGTGGCGAAAGCGAGTGTAAGCGTGCTGACAGGCGGGATGCGCATATTCTTGAGTATGACCAAATACGCCCTTATTGGCACATTCGTGCTAGCGAGTGTCGCCCAAGCCCAGACGTTCAAAGTAGCGAAATACAGCATTGGCGGCGATGGTGGAACGGATTATCTGACGGCCGAATCCGGCACAGGCCGGGTGTTCGTGTCGCGGGCCACGCACGTGATGGTGATCGACGGCACGACCGGCAAGGTGATCGGCGACATCCCTGACACTCCGCGCACGCACGGCATCGCGCTCGCGCCAAAGGCGGGTCACGGGTTCATCACCAACGGCGGCGACTCGACGGTGACGATGTTCGACCTCAAGAGCCTCGCCGTCATCAAGAAGATCCCGGTCAAGACCGGCGGCATGGACGGCATCATGTTCGATGATGCCTCGGACCGCGTCATTCTCACCAACCACAGTCACCCCGGCACGCTCGTCGCCCTCGATCCCAAGACGGGCGACATTGCCGCCACGGTGGAGCTCGAGGATACCGGACCGGAAGGCGCGGCGAGCGATGGAAAGGGCAAGATCTTCGTCAACATGGAAGGCAAGAGCACGATCCAGGTAATCGACTCGAAGGCGTGGAAGGCGATCGCGTCCTGGCCGCTCGCGCCGTGCGACGGCCCGACGGGCATCGCGTATGACCGGAAGTCGAATCGGGTCTTCGCCGCCTGCGGCAAGAGCTCGGTGGTCCTCGATCCGGCCTCCGGCAAGATCGTGGCGACGATCACGAACGGCGATGGCGTCGACGCGCTCGGGTTCGATCCGTCGGAGAAGCTGTTCTACGTGCCCGCCGGCCGCGATTCCAACGTGACGGTCGTGCGCGAGGATGGGCCGGACAAGTACACGGTCGTCGCGACCGTCCCGACGATGCGCGGCGCGAAGACCATAGCGGTGGACCCGGTCAAGCACGTCGCGTATCTGTTCCAACCCGAGTACGGGCCGCCGCCGGCCGATGCCAAGCCGGACGAGCGTGGCCGCATGCCCCGTGGTCCGATCGTCGGCGCCTATTTCTTCGCCATCACCCACTGACGCGGGGACATACCGACCAGTCGCGCGAACGTGGTCGTGAAGTGGCTCTGATCGTAGAATCCGCAGGCGAGCGCAATCTCGGCAACACTCAATCCGCCCCGGTTGAGAAGGGATTGCGCTCGTCCGACGCGGACGCGCCGGACGTACTCGGAGATCGTGCAGCCGAAATGCCGCCGGAACTGACGGCTCACCTGAACGGGATGCCGCTCGACTGCACGCGCTAGGTCCCTCAGGGTCGGACGCTCCTCACGCAGCATCTCTCTGACTCTCAAGAGCCACGCAGGAAGCCTCTCCTCATGCCGCCGGCTCAGGAGAATCTCCAGGATCGTGGCTTCAATGCCGAGCGCGCTCAGGTCGTCACGCTGACGGAATTCGTGATACAGGCGGCCACCGAGCGAGGTTTTCACCTCACCAGGCGCGCGAGCGATCGGGGTCGGCTGACGCAGTTCGACCGTGAGGCAGCGCGAACGCTCCGGAAAGTAGTTCTCGTGTGGTTCGCCAGCCGGAATAAAGCGGACTGTTCCTGGAAGGCAGACATCGCCGCCGCGGCTGTAACTGGACCAGTGCGGCCCCGAGACGATGTAGATGAGATTGTCGGTCTCGTGCGCGTGTCGCTCGACGCACAACCCCGGCGGATACACCATCTCCTCGACAACCATGGCAGCCATGACGCTAATCTCGTACAAGATTTTGCTCTGGCAAGCGCCGAGCTTATGGCATGCCCGTGAACGTCCTCGCGCTGGCCGTTGTGGCCACGCTTCAGCTGCCGACCGTCCAGCAAGTCCTCGACCGGTACGTCGCGGCGACAGGTGGCCGCGACGCGCTCCTGCGGCACAAGTCGATGACCATGCACATGAAGGAGGGCGATGTCGAGCTCGTTCTCTACATGAAGGACACAAGGGCCGCCCAAAAGATCCTGTTCCCGGATGGGAAGACGATGCGCGGTGGCTATGATGGAAAAGTTGCCTGGTCCATCGATACGACCGGCAAGGTGCACGTGCCGCAGGGCGACGTGATCAAAACGATCGCGCGCGATGCGGACATGTACTATCACCTGCACGTCATGAACTATTTCCGCTCGATGGCCGTGGTCGATGTCAAGCCGTTCAACGGCCGCCCCTGTTACCATCTCAAAGGCGTGAACAACTGGGGGAAGGTCAACGAGCAGTTTTACGACACGGCGTCGGGCCTGCTCCTCGGCTACGCTTTCAACACCGCCTGGCGGGGTGGCAATGGCGATGCCACGGCGACATTCGAGGACTACACGAACTATGGCGGCGTCCTGATGGCGGCCACGACCACCTCGCGCGATGGGAATGACGTATCAGTCGACCGGATCGCGTCAGTGACGTATGACGATGTCGACGACGCCGTGTTCGCCCTGCCCGAGGCCGTGCGCAAGGCGGTTGCCGGTATCCCATGACGCCGGCTCGTCGTCAACGGACATATGGACGTGGGCGAGCGCTGGTGGAAAATCCTGCTGGAGCGCGCAAGCGAGATGCTCTGCGCGACCGGCGCCAGTGGTGAGCTGGTATACGTAAACGCGGCGTGGCGGCGCACCCTCGGGTACACGTTGGCCGAAGCGTCCGCGATGCGCTCCATCGATTTTGTCGTACCCGAAGATCGTGATCGCTACCTGCGTGTCGCCCGCGCGGTGATGAGCGGCGACCCGGTCGAGGATTTCGAGGCGACGCTCCTAGCCAAGGATGGGCACCGCGTCCTGTGTCGGGGCTGGGCGATCGCCGACATCGTCGACGGCGTGTACCGCGGTTCGGTCGCGGGGTATCGGGACTGCACGGCCGAGCGGGCGGTGCAAGGCGTGATGGTGGAGTTGGCGCAGAGCGAGGCGCGGTTTCGGCGGCTGTCCGACGCGTCGACTGACGGCGTCGTGATTTCCCGCGAAGGGGTCATTCTCGAGGTCAATGCCGCTTGGGTGCGCCTGTTCGGCATGACCGAGCAGGAAGCGGTCGGGATGCGGGCCGAGGAGTTCATCGCGCTGCCCGAGCGCGATGCAGTGCGACGGATCATGGTCGAGAACCGGCCGTTGACGTATTTGATCACCTTGCTCAGGCCGGATGGGACAACGTTCGAGGCCGAGGTGTCCGGCCGGCCGATCGATTACGGCGGACTGGCCGCGCGGATCTCCGTCGTACGCGACGTGACCGCGTGGATGCGGGTCAACCGGCTCAAGAGCGAGTTCGTGTCGACCGTGTCGCACGAGCTGCGGACACCGCTCACGGCGATCCATGGGTCGCTGCGATTGCTGGAGAGCGGCGTGGTGCCGGCCGGCTCACCGCAGGCGACGCAACTCGTGACGATGGCGCGCGCCAACTCCGAGCGCCTCGTGCGGTTGATCAACGACATGCTCGATCTCGACAAGATCGAAGCGGGCCGGGTCGAGCTGCGTCGGCAGCCGCTCCTCGCCAGCGAGATCGTGCGGGCGACGCTCGATGGGCTCGCCGCGACCGCGGCCGAGCATCGCGTGACCCTCGTGTCGCGGGTGATGGACGACACGACGTTCAGCGCCGATCGCGATCGGATCGTCCAGGTGCTCACGAATCTCGTCTCGAACGCGATCAAGTTCGCGATGCCAGGGTCCGAGGTGCGCGTGGGCATCGGCCGCGACGTCGGCGTCGTGCGCATCGCCGTGACCAACATCGGCGACGGGATTGCCGGATCGGATCTCCCGCGATTGTTCGGGCGCTTTCAGCAGCTCGACGGCTCCGACGCGCGCCGACACGGCGGGACCGGCCTGGGGCTCGCGATCGCGAAGGCGATCGTCGAGCAGCATGGCGGGCGCATCGGGGTCGAGTCCGAGCGGAGAGCGGGTGGCGAGACGACGTTCTGGATCGAGGTGCCGATTTCGCGGTCGTCAGTCGGCGCCCGCGTCCTGGCCTGAGGATTCACACCGGTTCGTCGGCCCGTTCAGTAGCGGCATCACGGCGTAATCGAATTCGAACCGCGCGTTATCGGTGCGGAGCCCGACCGGTCTGTCGATCCCGGTAACGTCGTTCCCGATCGATCCCTCCCAGACCGTCTTGCCGTCCGCCGTGAGCGTCAGGTTCTCACCGGCCAGCGCGGCGCGGAGCGTGTGAGATTCGCCTGGGAGGACGCGGGGTAAGGTTGTGCTGGCGCGCGGACGGATGGTCGTGTAGCCATGCGCATCGCATTGCTCGTGCGTAGACTGGCCTGGGTTCCGCTTGATCGACACGGCGATCTTGGTATCGGGCTCGATGTGCCACATGACATACAGCAGATTGCACTGATTCAGCGCCCGCAGCTTGAGCCCGATCTGTCGCCGCATTTCACCGCTGGCCAGCGGCTTCGAGCCTTCACTCGGACCCAGATACGTGAACCGAATCTCGGCCACGCCAGTGGCGGTCGGAATCTGGACAATCGCTCGCGAGCTCGGCGTGTTGATCGCCAGTCGCCCCTGTGGCGTCGTCGTGATCTCACCATTCGTGACGCACAACTGATCGCGCGTCACCCGTTGCAGTGGCGCGCCTTGCATCGCCAGGACGATCAACGCCGAGAGCGCACGAGCGTTCATGGGGTCACGATCCCCCGCGAGTCGTTGGCGTGACCATTGAGCCATATCCGATTGTGCCCCCCATCGCGTTGCGTGGGCATGTTCGGCCAGTCCTTGCGCGACATCTCGCATCGATCGATGTAGTCAACGGCCGTCCGCCCAAACGTCAACACGCACGCCGTGACGTCGGTCAACCCTCCATCGATGATGTTGTGGTCCGACCGCTTCCAGGTGACTGTGCCGTCGGTCACGTGCTCGCCGGCGGTCGCCCAGTCGGGCTCCGTCGTCCCCGTGGTGCCGTCTTTCTCGGCGATATAGATGCACCCAACGCCCTTGGCGTGCGTCCCCATGATCACCGAGAGGGTGCGCTGGGCGACTCCGGCGCGCCAGCGGTTCAAGCCGGGCAGCACATTGCACGCGGTCACGACCGCCTTATGGTCGTTGGCCGCGCGCAGGAACCGCGCCGACTCGCTCCGGCAGTACGTGAAGTACGAGACGTCGCCGGCGCTGTTCTGGAGCTCGATATCGACCGGCGTATCGGCGCCCGTGAGTTGCGTACCCAGGTCGCCACACTGGAACCCGACGGAGATGCAGGCGACAGAGCCGGCGCGAATGAGGATCGCGCGCTTGCGGCAGTTCGCGAAGTTGCCGCCCTGGAAGCAATTCTGCAGCGAATTGAACGACCGGTCGCCGTAATACCCGTAGTCGAACCAGATGAACGAGCACGCCTGCCACAGGTTCTCGCTGCCCATGCGATAGTGGCCGTACGCGTATACGCCGGACGACCGGTTGCCATACCCCTCGCCCGACAGATACAGGCGCTGGAACACATTGCCCTGCATCTCCGCGTGCCATCCGCTCGGCGGCGAGGTTCCGTCGTAGTCGAGCGTGAGGAGCGCCCCGCCCGGCGCGCCCGTGCCCGGCGCTTGTCGCAACTGCATGGCCGAGATGCCGCTGTAGCTCATGCCGTTGACGTACAGGACCGACGCACCGCCCTCGCCGCCGCTCTTGTTCGTGCCGGTGAGCGTCGTCGCGAACTCTCCGTCGCCTTCGATCGTGCCGCCCTGCACGTAGCGCAGCTCGAGCGGGCGATTCAGGACATATTCGCCGCCCGGGAATTTGAGGCGCTTGTTGCGGCGGTAACTCGCGCCATTCTCGTTGCCCGGGGGGCCGAACGCGCGATAGATCCCTTCCTGGCAGCCAACGAGGTCTATCGTATCAACGCCCGGCTGGTAGTGCTGCCCGATCGGATGCAGCGCCGAGAGCTCAGCGGCGGTGATCTTCCGGCCGCTGCCATCGCCCAGCGCGCCGCAGTCGGTGACGACGATATCCGGCATCCACTGATGTTACTGCTAGCCTAGCCCCAACGCTTGCTTGATATGTTCGACGCCCTCCGGCGGTCCCACCGTCCAGACCATGACCAGGAAGTACCCGATCGCGATCGCACCGCCCGCGACGAACTCACGCCATTGGCGTCCGGCGGGGCGCGTTCGCCAGAACCCGACGAGACACGCGACGATGATCAGGAAGTGGCCGAGGGCCGCGAACAGCTGGAGCGCCTCGTCGGGGCGCTGGACAGCCCCGTGAAACAAGGCCACTCCAATCGGTGAGCGGAACAGGACCAGAAAGTTCCAGAAGGAGGCTGTGAAGACGCCCGCGCCATATCCCCAGGCGCTTCTCCGGCCCGTGAGAATGATCACGGCGATATAGGGTAGCGCTTGCATCACGTGCAGCGCCCGCCATTGCGGGGCGAAGATCGCCGCTACGGCGAGCGCGAAGATGAACATCACGGAGCCGGCGATGATGGATGCTCTGATCCAGGTGGCATTCGGATTCATAGCGCATCCATACGGCCCAGCCCGAGGGATGGTTTCGAGCGGCGGCGACTGTCCGGTTGCGGGATTACCGGACGGAGAGCACCACTAGCTCGCCAACCATCGACGGCAGATGGGAGGGAATCGCGCACCGAAACGGGTACAATCCCGGTTCCTTCGCGACGTAGGTCGCGTGGGTAACCGACTGGCCCGGCAAGGTCACGGCAAAGTCGGGCAGGACGAACGAGTGCGCGTCGTCCTCGGGATTAATGAACGTCAGTGCCAGCGTGTCGCCCGCGTAGACAGTGAGGGTACTGGGCTCGAACCCGTACACTTCCTTGCCTTCGAGGATGCCACCCTTCGCGAAGTCCTTGGCCAGAAACGGGTAGGTCGGCGCGAGCTCTTTGACGAGCAACGGCACGGTCGTGATCGTGAACTGGCGCGTCCTGGGCGCAGGGGGACGGGCGCAGCCGACCACCACTGCGGCGAGCGAGAGCGCGGCGCCAATTCGGTGCATCCATGGCATCGAGGTCAGCGCGCCGTCGAACGAGGCGGCGTGCACTCCCGGCCGGTGATCTCGGCTGCGTGAATGCGAAAGACGACGGTTCGGAACGGAACGGGGTCGTTCTCGGTCAGGCTCCCCGGCAGGAGTGTGCGCAGCGCTTCGACTCCTCGCTCCCAGCGTGCCAGCTCGGCCGGCGGAGCCGATTCCATTCGATACCAACCGCCGTGCACCACGACGCTGCGCCAATCGAACGGCCCGGCGACTTCGTCGACTTCGAACGCGACGTGATGTTGGTGGGCCACGGCCTCGATCTTTCGGCCTGGCGATGTCCGGCCATAGATCCATCCGTCGATGTACACGTAGTGCAACGGCTCGATGTCGACGCGATTGTGCGTGGTGAAGGCGAGGCGCCCCACGGAGTGTCGCGCGAGAATCGTTTCACACGCGGCGCGATCCAGCTCGTGAATCTGCGGCTGTGGCATGGAACAACAATACGCTCTATCTGCTGGCGTGGATAGCGTTCTGAACGGCGATGTACTCGCCGGCGAGGGCAACGGCATCCGCTTGAGTGCCCGCAACGTTTTCTTCGCCGATATCATCCATGACGGGCGACCGCTCGAGGGCCACTCGTGGCTGTGGGTGAAGCTCGGACAGAATCACGAGTGTGCCCTCGCGTCGGAAACGGTGCACGATATCGGCCAACGTCCGGAGCCCCGTCGCATCGATGGCGGGGACCCGGCCCATACGAAGGATGATGACGCGAGGCCGCTGGGCGATGTCGCTCAGTGCCTCTTTGAACGCGGCCGCGGCGCCGAAAAACAATGGGCCGTTGATCTCGTAGATCTGGATGTCGCGTCCCGTGGCGACGTTCATGGTGTCGCCCCCCGGCGTCTCATCCGACGACGAGACGCTCACGCCCGCGACTTCGGCCATGCGCCGCATGAACAGAAATGCGGCCAACACCATGCCGACTTCGATCGCGACGACCAGCGACACGATGACGGTGAGGCCGAACGTCACGAGGAGGACGGCGACATCGCTCCTCGGCGACCGTAGCTCGGCTCGAAATGTGCGCCACTCGCTCATGTGATAGCACACGATCGTGAGGATCCCGGCGAGACAGGCCATCGGGATGAGCGCTGCCCACTTGCCGATAAAAATCGTGATGGCCAGCAGTGTCACGGCGTGCGTCATGCCGGCAACGGGTGTCCGTCCGCCATTCTTGGCATTCGTCGCCGTGCGCGCGATCGCACCGGTCGCCGGAATCCCGCCGAAGAGGGGCGTGACGATGTTCGCGATCCCTTGGGCGATGAGCTCCGTGTCCGGGCGGTGCTGGCCACCGATCATCCCGTCGGCGACGACGGCGGAGAGTAGCGACTCGATGCCGCCCAGGAGGGCGATCGCGATTGCCGGTTGCGCGAGATCGGCGAAGCCGCGAATGCTCACCGTGGGCAAGTGGAACGGCGGGAACGTCGCGTTGATGGCCCCGAATCGGCTGCCGATTGTCTCGACCGGAAGATGAAAGATCTGCACGACCGCGGTCGCGGCCAGCAACGCGATCAACGGCCCGGGAATGCGCCGGCTCACCACCGGCCAAAGGACCAGGATCGCGATCGTGCCGGCCGATATGGCGATCGCGTACGAATTGATCGATGTCACGTGCTGGCTATAGGCCAGCCATTTCTCGAGAAAGTGGGCGGGGACATCGCCCATATGGAGGCCGAGCAGGTCCTTGATCTCGCCCGAGAAGATGATGACAGCGATGCCGCTCGTGAATCCGGTAATGATCGGGAAGGGGATGAACCGCATCGTCGACCCGAGCTTGAGGAGCCCGAGCGCGATGAGAATCACGCCGGCCATGATCGTCGCCACGGTGAGCCCATCGAGGCCATATCGCTGCACGATTCCGTACACGATGACCACGAACGCACCGGTCGGGCCGCCGATCTGGACGCGCGATCCGCCGAGGGCCGAGATGAGGAAGCCGGCGATGATCGCTGTATACAGTCCGCGGTCGGGCGTGACGCCGCTGGCGATGGCGAAGGCGATCGCCAGCGGGAGCGCGACGATCCCGACTATGACGCCCGCGCCGAGGTCGGCGATGAGCTGTGCTCGGGTGTAGCCCCGGAGCGTGGTCAGCAGTTTCGGTGCGAAGATCAAGCCGGAACGATCGCTCATGAGGTCGCCACTTATCGTAAGGTACTCCCCGACATGTGGCCAGCGGTTCTATCTCGGCGCTCGTCCCGAGGGCATATTACACGCCCCTTCTCATTCAGCTCTCGGAGAGCGTCTATGGCCACCACGCTCGAACGCCCAGCAGCGGCGACCAATCTCAAGATTCCCATTCGCGCACGCTACGACAACTGGATCGGAGGCGAGTACGTCCCGCCTGCCCGTGGCCAGTACTTCACGAATCCGAGCCCGATCACGGGGCAGCCGCTATGCGAAGTCGCGCGCTCGACGGCCGAGGATGTCGATCGCGCGCTCGATGCGGCGCACGCGGCGGCGGTGAGCTTCAATCATACGTCGCCCGCGTACCGCGCGAATCTCTTGAACAAGATCGCCGACCGGCTCGAGGAGAATATCGAGAACATGGCGATCATCGAGACGATCGACAACGGGAAGCCGATCCGCGAGACGATGAATGCCGACATGCCGCTCGCCATCGATCACTTCCGGTATTTCGCGGGGGCGATCCGGGCACAGGAGGGCAGCATTGGCGCGCTCGACGACGACACGGTCGCCTATCACTTCCACGAGCCACTCGGCGTCGTTGGCCAGATCATCCCGTGGAACTTCCCGCTGCTCATGGCGACATGGAAGCTGGCGCCCGCGCTGGCGGCAGGGAATACGGTCGTGCTCAAGCCGGCCGAGCAGACGCCGGTGTCGATCATGGCATTCATGGAGCTCATTGCCGACATCTTGCCGAGCGGTGTGGTGAACGTGGTCGAGGGCTTTGGCGTCGAGGCCGGCAAGCCGCTCGCCCAGAGCCCGCGCGTGGCCAAGATCGCCTTCACGGGCGAGACCACGACTGGCCGTCTCATCATGCAGTACGCGTCGGAGAACTTGATTCCGGTCACGTTGGAGCTCGGCGGCAAGTCGCCGAACATTTTCTTTGCCGATGTGATGCGCGCCGACGACGACTTCTTCGACAAGGCGCTCGAAGGGTTCGTCATGTTCGCGCTCAATCAAGGCGAAGTCTGTACGTGTCCGTCCCGGGCGCTCGTGCAGGACTCGATCTATGATCGCTTTATGGAGCGTGCGGTGGCTCGTACGCGCGCCATTGTCGAAGGCGATCCACTGGACCCGCGAACCATGATCGGTGCGCAGGCGTCGAATGACCAGTTGGAAAAGATCCTGAGCTATATCGATATCGGGAAACAGGAAGGCGCGAAGGTTCTGATTGGGGGTGAACGCCGCATTCACGAGGGCGACCGGCGCGAGGGGTACTACGTGGCGCCGACGATCTTCGAGGGCACCAATCGCATGCGGATCTTCCAGGAGGAGATCTTCGGCCCGGTCGTCTCGGTCACGCGCTTCAAGGACATGGACGACGCGCTCGCCATCGCGAACGATACGCTCTATGGTCTCGGCGCCGGCGTTTGGACGCGCGACATGAACACCGCGTACCGCATGGGTCGGGGGATCAAGGCCGGCCGCGTGTGGGTGAACTGCTATCACGCGTATCCCGCGCACGCCGCGTTCGGCGGGTATAAGCAGTCGGGCATCGGTCGCGAGAACCACAAGATGATGCTCGACCACTATCAGCAGACCAAGAACATGCTCGTGAGCTACAGCCCGAAAAAGCTGGGGTTCTTCTGATGCTTCCGGCTCGTGTGTCCGTCACTCCCGCGGCCGCCGCGCTTCTGCGGCGGCTCCGGGAGGAGCATGGGCCGCTCGTCTTCCATCAGAGCGGCGGGTGCTGCGACGGGAGCTCGCCGATGTGCTACCCGCGCTCCGACTTCCGCATCGGCGATCGCGATGTCTACCTCGGCGAGATCGCGGACGTGCCGTTCTACATCGGCGCCCAGCAGTTCGAGTACTGGCGGCACACGCACCTGACGATCGACGTTGTTCCCGGCCGCGGCGGTGGATTCTCACTGGAAGCGCCGACCGGCTACCGGTTCCTCACGCGGTCGCGCCTCTACGAGGACCAGGAGTGGCGCGACCTCGAAGCCGCCGGGCCGCCGCCGCATGGGCCGCGCTAACGAGGTCCGCACGAAACTCTGACGGGATCCGCGCTGGCGTTCCGCTGGTGATCGGCGCAATGTGTCGACACATGCACTCCATCTCCCGTCGCCGGTTCATCGCTGAGAGCTCGCTTGCCCTCGGTGCCGTGACCCTCTGGCCATCCGGCAGCACCGGCGACGGGCGGCTTGCCGCACGACCGGTATCGCACCCGGCCGATCCATTGCCGCCGGGAGCCCACGTGCTCTGGATGGTCGATGGGCGCGAGACCGTCGTCGTTGTGCCGTCGACGATCCAACCAGATCAACCTGCGCCGCTGATGCTGGCGTTGCACGGTGCGACGCAGAGTAGCGAGTTCACGTTGCGTGCGATGCAGGGTGCGGCGGACGCCGCCAGTGTGATCATGCTCGCGCCGAGCTCGACGGACCGGACGTGGGACGCGATCCTCGGGCGGTCGTTCGCCGGCGACTGTGCGCAGATTGATCGCGCGCTCGCGCAGGTGTTCCAGCACTGCGCCGTCGATCCGCATCGCGTGGCGATCGCCGGCTTCTCGGACGGTGCGACGTATTCGCTCTCACTCGGCGTCGTGAACGGCGATTTGTTCACGCACATCATTGCGTACTCGCCCGGGTTCATGGTTCCGGGGACGCGGCACGGCCGGCCACCTATCTTCATCTCGCACGGCCGGAACGATCCGGTCCTGCCATTCGCGCGATGCGGCCAGCGTCTAGCGACCGAGCTCAAACACGACGGCTACTCCGTCGAGTTCGTCCCGTTCGACGATGGCCACGCCGTGCCGCCGGAGATTGCAACGCAGGCGACGCACTGGTTCGCTGGCTAGCCGACGGGGCTCCAGCTCAACTCGGCGAGGTAGAGAGGATTGCCGTCCGGATCCTCGAAGTACGCGAACCGGCCGGCCTTTCCATCGCGTACCACGTCATGGAACTTCACGCCCTTGGCCTCGAGCGTCCGCATCGCATCCTCGAGCGAGCCCTCGAGCTCCAAGCCGATCTCCATCCCGCCTTTGTGGCCAGCCCGCGGCGGGTTCGAGTCCGGATGCAGGCCAATCGTGAGCCCGCGTCCCGCTTCGATCGACGCCCAGTGATCCCCGAACCGATAGGCGAGCTTGAGGCCCAGTGTCTCACTATAGAACCGAACCGCCGCGTCCATGTTCGAAACGAAAATCGTCACGTTGCCGCTGGCGAACATAGTCTCACCTCCTGCGTTACAATACGGCAGGATGCGCCCGCCGGAAAGAACCACTGCACGGAGGGGAGCCACTTTGAAGCGCGGACCCGAGACGCTCCGTAGCCAACTCCACCGCACACTGCGGCGCGCGATCCTCTCCGGCACGTTGCGCCCACACGCGCCTTTACCTTCGACCCGCGCACTCGCCCACCGCCTCGGCGTGTCCCGCAACACCGTGCTCGCGGCCTACGAGGCATTGGCTTCCGAAGGCCTGGTCGTCGGCCGCGCGGGATCCGGAACGCGCGTCGCCGACGGTGCGCTCGTTGGTGAGCCTGCGCTGCCCGTGCTCAGTGCCCGGCGACTGCTACGCGCCGCGCATTATCCGCGGACCGCCGTGCGATTGCGCGATCCGGACGGACACGTGATTCGACTCACCGTGTAAGACTGCGCGCTTGCCATGGCGCTGACACCTATCTAAGCTCGGCTCGACCCGAGAGCTATCGGTCACCATTGCCCGCGAATCCACGGCGGGCGGATTGCAAAAACCCAACAGATAGGTTATTGATACGGTGCCTACCATAAAGGTCGGCGCCTGGCGACTGGTCGTCATTCCCGGCGACCATGAACCCAGGCATGTACATGCGTGTTACGGGACCCGCAATGCCCTGCAAGCTGTAATCATTCTCGAAGCCAATGGCTCAGTCACTCTGCGAAAGGTCGATCATGGTCTTTCGCGTTCTCAAGTGCGTGTCGCACGTGCGCTCGTTGCAGAACACTTCGAGGCGCTGGCGGCACTTTGGGAGAATTTCCGCTGATGGTACGTCCAACACAACGCAAGAGCGTCGCTGATCCAGATCTCTCCGACGCCGAGATCGACGCAGCATATCGTCGGCGCGAGGAGGAGTTAGCGACGCAGCCGCTAGCTGTGAGCGTTCGGTACGATCATGTGCGTGACACAGTCGTGGTGGAAATGAACAACCGGGCCGAGTTGGTGATACCGAGACAGCTGATGCAGGGTCTCCGAGACGCGACGCCTGAGGCGCTGCGGGGCGGAGAGATCGCGGGTCAAGGCACAGAGTTGACGTGGCCCGAGCTGGACGCGGATTTCACCGTGATGTCGCTTCTGCGGGGCGTGTATGGTGGTCGCAAATGGATGTCGGAGCTGGCTCGTCACGCGGGAGCGACCACGTCAGCGGCGAAGGCCGCGGCGGCGCGCGTCAATGGACGAAAGGGTGGCCGGCCACGGAAAAAATCCTCGACGCCGAGTCGATCGTCAGCGCGAAGGCGATAGCCCCGAGTCGGCGAGGAGGGTTACTGGCGGGCAGAGCCCGAAGGTGGCAAATATGGGACATGAGAAAAACAATCTGTATCGCCCTGGCGCTCCCGGCCATGCTAGCGGCGCAAAGCGCTCCGGACAGCGTGCGCTACACGGTGTTGTTCTCGGATCGACCGCAGGGTCACTTGACGCTTCGGGGAACATCCGCGGAGTGGTGGGCCGACTACGAGTTCAATGACCGCGGCCGCGGACCGCATGTCGTCGAGCACGGACTCGCGGCGGCCGACGGCACGCCGCGACTGCTGACCATCGTCGGCCACAACTATCTCAAGGACACGGTCGACGAACATTTCTCGACCGACGGCCACGCGATGCGGTGGGTCAATAGCGTCGAGGGCGACGTGAACGGTGCGGCACGTCCGGGCTTCTATGTCGATGTCGATGGCCCTCCGACAGCCGCACTGCCACAGGCGCTCATTGCCGCACACGACCACCGGATGCCGTTGCTCCCGTCGGGCGAGGCGTCGATCGAGAAAGTGCGCACGCTGACGCTGCACGCCAACGGACGCGCGCGGACCGTCACCGAGTGGAATCTCTCGGGCCTCGGATTCAGCCCCAGTCCAGTGTGGCTCGACGCGGACGGCCGACTCTTCGGGTTCGTGTCGAGTTGGAGCAGCACGATTCGTTCGGGCTGGGAGTCGGCCGTGCCGGCGATGATCGCCGCGCAGGACTCGACCGAGACCGTCCGCATGGCCCGCGTGTCGCAGCGACTCGCGCACCATTCGGCCGTGCTCGTGTTCCAACACGCGGCGATGTTCGACGCGACCACGGCGACGGTGCGGCCGCACATGACGGTTGTCATTCGTGGCGACAAGATCGAGCGTGTAGCGGACGATGCCCAGGTGACGCCGCCCGCTGGCGCGACGATCATCGACGCGACCGGAAAGACTTTGCTGCCGGGGCTCTGGGATATGCACGTACATATCTCGCCCGGCACCGACGGCCTACTGCACATCGCCGCCGGCGTCACGACCGGGCGCGACATGGGGAACGACACGTCGGTGGTCCTGCGGCTGAGAAAGCAATTCGACGACGGGACGCTCATCGGACCTCGGCTCGTCCTGGCGGGCATGATCGATTCGCCCGGGCCGTACCAGGTGCCGATCGGGCTGCTCGCGTCCAACGAGGCCGAGGTGCGCGCGGATGTCGATCGGTATGCGGCACTCGGCTTCGAGCAGATCAAGGTGTACAGCTCGATGAAACCCGAGCTGGTGCCGGCGATCATCGACGAGGCCCACAAGCACGGGCTCAGAGTCAGCGGTCACGTCCCGGCGTTCATGACGGCCGCGCAGGTCGTGACGCTCGGGTTCAACGAAGTGCAGCACGTCAACTTCATGATGCTGAACTTCATGGACACGGTCCGCGACACGCGGGCCATGTCGCGGTTCACCGCCGTTGCCCAGGATGGCGCATCGCTGGATTTCCAGTCGCAGCGTGTGCGCGACTTCTTTCAGTTGCTCAAGGACCATCACGCGGACATCGATCCGACTGCCGGCGCATTCGAAGACATGTTCGTCGGCCGCCCGCGAACGATATCGACGAGCTACGGGATGATCGCCGACCGATTGCCGGCCCAAGTGCGGCGCGGCCTGTATGGCGGCGGCCTCCCGGTGCCGCCGGGCATGGATCAGCGGTACCGCGACTCGTATGCGGCCATGATTCGAATGGTGGGCGAGCTCTATCGCGCGGGCGTGCCGATCGTCGCGGGGACCGATGGGTTCGCGGGGTTTCTGCTGCATCGCGAGCTCGAGCTCTATGTGCAGGCCGGGATCCCGGCGCCGGCGGTGCTCCAGATCGCGACGATCGGGGCCGCGCGCATCATGAAGCACGACGGGGAGCGGGGGTCGATCGACGAAGGCAAGCAGGCGGATGTGATTCTCGTCGATGGCGATCCGACGGCGAACATCAGCGACATCCGCAAGGTCGAGTTGACGGTGCGTGGGGGCGTGCTCTATCGGAGCGCCGAGCTCTATCGCGAGCTCGGGATCTCTCCGTGAATCTCGGGCTCGAGCGCCCCATTCACCGTGATGTGCCGCGCCCGGGCCCACCGATATCCCCACATCGGACCGTCCGGCGTAATCACGGTATCGGGAATCTGATACGCAGGATCAGACTGCGCGGCATCGAGTGAGACGAACCGATACTGCTGCCGCTCGAACAGCGTGAGGACGCTGTCGAGCATGGCGGCATTGAGATCGTTCGCGTGGAGCAGCATGACCTGTGGCTGCTCATAGCCCAGCACCTGCTGGCTCAGGCGCGCGAAGTACGCAATCTTCGACGCCGTGTATGCCAGGTACTGCGCTCGTATGCGCGCGGGGGATGTCGTATCGTCGCGAGCCAGCGCCCGAACGTACGCGGCGTTGAATACCCAGTCATCGTTTTCGATCGTGCAGGTGGCTACCCGATAGCCGCGTCGCGACAGAAACGCCGCGACGCTGTCGTGCTTCTCTTTGGTGTCCCCGGTGTGATTGAACGGGAAGCGAAAGAATCGGACCGGCCGAATCGCCGTTTCTCCTCGAACGATCTCGTTCTCGAATTGGTCGACGGAGAGCCGATTGAAGTCGGGGTGCGAGTATGTATGGTTGCCGAGGCCGAGACCGGCGTCGTTCCATCGCTTCAAGATCTTGATGCCGGACGTGTCGCCGAGGCCTTCCGCGCGGGCTTGGTTGACGAAGCCGGTGGCGGGAACGTGCCGTCGGACGAGCGTCGCGACGATGGCGCGGTCGACGGAGTCGGCGCGTCGGAAGTCCGACGCATCCGTTGGGCGATCGCCGACGGTCGCGTAGGGCAGATCGTCGATCGTGATGGCCACTTGTCGCTCGTGTGGCGGAATGCGCACGCCGAGCGCGCACCACACGACGAGGCCCCACACGCGCGTCGTCACGGATTCAAAGTAACCGGGCACGCGATGGGTGCGCACAGACGTCGGCGACCCGGCGCAGCGCGTCGGCATACTGGCCGATCGACAGTAGCGCGCCGGCGGACAGCCGGACTCCCTGCGGCGGGCGGAGGGCGCCGGCCGTGAACTGCGCGCACGGCGCGACGGAGACGCCGGCAGCGAGGAGCGCGGCGTGCAACGTGTCGGCGCGCCACCCAGGTGGGACCTCGAGCCACACGTATGGTACGCCCCGCATCATGACGTATCGTCGCCGGCCGAGGGCGCGCGTGACGACTGCGAGCCGTCGCGCGATGGCCGCGCGGCGCAGTCGAATGACACGCTCGATCGTGCCATCGGTGAGCCAGCGCGCGGCCAACAACGCGCCGGGTGTCGCCGCGGTCCACGCGAACGCGCGCAACGCTTCTTGCATCGGCGTCGCGAGTGCCGGCGGCGTTCCGACGAACGCCAGGCGAAACCCGAACCCCAGCGATTGGGAGACGCTGCCGAGCCACAGCGTCTGCCGCGGAAGCAGCGTGGCGAGCGCCGGGGCGTCGCGCTTGACGATGACTCCTGCCTCGTCATCCTCGATGATCCACAGCTTGTGTTGGGCCGCGATGCGCACGAGCGCCGCGCGGCGATCCGCGGACATCGCGGATGGCATCGGATTGCCGGAGGCGGGCGCGCAGTAGATGGCGCATGGGTGCGCCGACCGACAGGTGCGCTCGAGATGCCGCGCGTCGAACCCGTGTGCATCGGCGCGCACCGGCACCAGCGGGATGCCCAGTCGGTGCGCCGCGATGAGCGCGCCCGAGTTGGCGAGCGCTGGAACGACGACCGGCGCACGCGTGGGGCTGACCGCGGAGAGGGCGGCCGCTACCGCGTGCTGGCCGCCGGCGGCGATCAGCACATGCTCCGGCGTCAGTTGCACGCCGCACCGCTCGGCCCATTTTACGCCGGCTTCGCGCAGCGTCCACGGGTCGGTGCCGTCGGTGAGCGTGTACGCGACGCTGAGCAGCGCTGCTTGGTGCCGCGGCGCCGGGAGCAGCTCGCGAAAGCCCTCTGGCGTCGCCCACTCCGGGGGTCCGGGCACGACCCGCGATCGGAGGTCGTAGACGCCGGGCGCGACGAACCCGCGCCTCGAAAACGGCGCGCGCCAGGCCGCTTGGATCTCTTCGGCCGGGCGCACGAAGCTCCCGCGTCCCACGGTTCCGGTCGTGAGCCCGCGCTGTTCCGCCTCGGCATATCCTCGCAGAGCCGTCGCGGTCGCGATGCCGAGATGTGTCGCGAGCTCGCGCACGGTGGGCAAGCGTTCGCCACCCCCGAGCGTTCCCGCGGCGATGGCATCGCCGATCGCGTCAGCGATCCCGAGGTAGGCCGGCCGGTCGGTCGGCAGCGGAGGCGGCAACCAGGCGCTCATAGATTGTACTAGTACAACGGCCTGCTTGATTAGCGCAATTCACGCGACTTGGTTGCGGCATGCGCTATTCTCTCATCCTCTGTTTTCCGCTGGCCGCTCTCGCGCAGACCGCGCCGGTCGCGGACGCATTCCGCGCCAATACCCAGCGGGTCGCCAAACGCCTCGTGTTGTCCGCCGAGGAGATGCCGGCAGCCAAATACGGCTATAAGCCGACCAAAGCGCAGATGACGTTCGCCGAGGTCGTGGCGCATCTCGCCGACGAGAACGACGTCATCTGCAGCCTGGTCGGTGGGATGCCGGCGCCAACGCGAACGACGATGGCAGCCACGGACAGCAAAGCGCATCTCGTCGGTCGCCTCAGGGAGACGTTCGCATTCTGTGACGAGGCGCTCGTCGCGCTGGACGACACGCGACTCGGCGAGGCGCTCTCGTCCGGCGGCGAGACCGCGACGCGCGCGCTCATCATGATGAACGCTGTCGCGCATTGGTCCGATCATTACAGCCAAGCGGCGATCTATCTGCGACTCAACGGCTTGCTGCCGCCAACCGCGCAGGGAAACCCGAACGGAGCATAGTCGTCTGTATCGGCGATGACGACACGCTCCGTCTGCGTAGCTGCCGCGATGCTGAGTCTCGCCGCCTGCAGCAATGGCACACCCACCACCACTGAGACATCTACGCAGCAATCTGGCACTGTCTCCGGTGTGGTCACGAACAGTCTGGGTGGTGTGCTCAGTGGTGTTACCGTCGTCGTTACGCCGACTGGCGCGAGCGCCTTGCCGGCCGTGACGACGAGTGCGAGCGGCGACTATTCGGTTTCGGGAGTGCCGCCTGGAGCGGGGGCTGTCGTAGTGTCTGCCGTACCGGCAGGATGCTTCGTGCCGGCCGTGTCATACTCTGGGCTCAGCGATGGTCAGACTATGACGATCAACGTTCCAGTGACCTGCCCGCCGCCCACCGGCACAGTCGCGGGGGTTATCACGAGCAGCATCGGTAACGCGATCATCCCCAACGTGACGGTGGTGGTCACACCGAACGGTGGCACGGCGCTCGCTTCGGCCAAGACGAATTCGAACGGATACTATTCCGTCCCGAACGTGCCGGTCGCGAACGGCACGGGCACAGTCGCGTTGTCGACGTTGCCGAGCACTTGCACGGCGCCAAGTCCGACATCGTACTCGGGTCTGACCAGTGGTCGTGCGATTGCGGTCAACGTGATCGTGACGTGTGCCGCGACGACGGGTAGTCTGACGGTTACCGTCGTCGCGCAGCCCGGCGTGCCGGCGTCGGTGCACGTCGCTGGTCCGAGCGGGTACAGTCAAACGGTCACGGCGACGCAGACACTGAGCGGGCTCGCGCCCGGCAGCTATACCCTGTCGGCGAGCGGCGGAACGCTGACGGATGCGATCGTCTCGACGACGTACACGGTGGCGGTAAGCGGCAGTCCCGCGACCGTCGTCGCTGGTCAGACCGCGACGGCTACGGTCACATACAATAGTGGCGGTACTGGTGGGTTGTGGATCGCCAACTCGGTGGGATTCACGATCTCCGAGCTCACTGCGGGACAACTACATGCGAGCGGCAGTCCGACGCCGGCGGTCACGGTTATCCCTCACCAGTTGCCCACCGGGGCGCCGCAGGGTCTCGCCGTCGACGGGAACGGCAACCTGTGGGTCGCGAGCGGCAACGCCACTGTCGTCGAGTTCACTCGCGCTCAGATAACAGCGGGTGATACGCTTGCTCCGGCAACCTCGGTTCTGATCGAACCCTCGGACCCGTTCGGCCTGGCGTTCGATGCATCCGGGAATCTGTGGGTCGCCGATCACGGCAGCACGTTCATCTACGAGCTGACCCCGTCCCAACTCGTGACGACGGGCATTCCGGTCACGCCGGCGGTGACGATCCTGTACCCAGGTGCCGCGCAGTTCTCGAAGCTCGCCTTCGATCCAACTGGCAACCTCTGGGCTGTGACCCACGACAGCCTGCTCGTCGCGTTCACGCCCGCGCAACTCGCGAGCGGTGGGACGATCACGCCCAGCGTCGTCATCCACTCCAACGCAGGATCGCTCGATCACCCATACGACGTGGCGTTCGACGCCAGCGGCGACGCATGGGTCGTGAACATCGCGGACAGTACGATTGTCGAGTACACGCCGTCGCAGCTCGCCGCATCCGGGTCGCCAGCGCCGGCAACGACGATTGCCATTCGCGACGTGGGGACAATCTCGAGTGCGCCGAGTGCGTTGGCGTTCGACAACAGCGGCGATCTGTGGGTGGCGGATCTCAATCGCAATGAAGTCATGGAATTTACGCCGAGCCAGCTCGCGGCCGGCGGTGCGCAAGTGCCCGCGGCGCGGTTGACCGGGAGCGCGTTCAATGGCGCGACTGGTCTGACGTTCGACCCGCACTCGCCGTCGTTGCCGCTGCATTAGGTACAATCGACCTCGACCGTCGGCGCAGCTCGGGCTGAGATTCTCGATGGCGGGGTGGCCAACGAATGGCGGAAGCCGTTCGTTCATTACTCGCGCGCGGTACCCGACATCTCATGCCCTATTGCACTGGAATCCGACGATGAGCGGCACATCCGAAACAGAATTCAACTATACGGTAGACGACAAGCGCTATCGCGGCCTCATCCTGAGACCGACGAATGTGGAACCGAAGGCGGCTGTCGTACTGCTGCCCGATTGGCGCGGGCAGAGCCCACTGGCCCGCGATCACGCCAAGCACCTCGTCGCCTTGGGCTGCGTGACGGTGATCGCTGACTTGTACGGAGATGGCTTCAGCCCGGATAGCCCGGATCAGGTCGGACCGATGGTGAAGAATCTTATGGATCATCGCGAGCAAGGGGTCGCGGCGCTGGCCGCTTGCGTGGCACGACTGCGGCAAGAGGTCTCGGTCGACACACCCATGCTATGCTTGGGCTACAGCGCGGGGGGGATGGTGGCGCTTGACTATGGGCGTAGCGGCGCGGATGTCGCCGGAATTATCCTCTGCTCAGCCCTGCTCAAGACCGCCGCGACGGGAATGGATATCCGCATTCGGCCGCCGGTTTTGATCCTGCAAGGAACCCAGGATCAAGTATCACCGATGGAAACGATCGCGGCGGTCGTTGCGGAGATGGATCGCGCGGGCAATGACGCGCGCGTTGAGCTCTACACCCAGACCCATCACGCATTCGATAATCCGGACGCCGGCAGCGATCCACATGCTCGCCTCGTGTATTCACCAACGTCTGCGCGACGGGCAACGGTCGCGATTGCATCGTTCGTGACCGAAGTGATCGAGAGCGAGCGGCGGGAGCCGCGCCGTCCGGCTACACCCTGAAGCGAGGGGCCGAGAGCACCGCCGCAAGCTGTCTCACCGCCAAGCGAATGCGACCGGGTTCGTACGAGCTGTATCCGAGCACCAGTCCTTTGCGTCGCAACGGTCTGGCGCAGAACGTTGACAGCGGAATCGCATCGATACCGCGAATCGCCGCGGCTCGAGCAACGCTGTGGTCGCTGACTCCAGGATTGAGCCAGGCGACCAGATACATGCCTGTTCCGTCGGGTGACGTTTCCAGCATCCCGGCGGCATGTGTCTCAATGGCGTCCACGAGGGCTTCTCGGCGCTCGTGGTACGTGCGAAGTGTCGTTCTGACGAACCGCTCCAGGTGACCCTCACGAATGAACTCGGCCAGGATGGCTTGCTCCACACCGGGCGGCTGTCGGCTCATCATAGCACGAGCGCGTTGGAAACTCGCGACGAGTGCCGGCGGGAGAATGAGGTATCCGATTCGCAGTGAGGGAGCTACGCTCTTACTGAAGTTCCCGATGTAAATCACCCGGTCATCCTGATCGATACTGCGTAGGCTCGCGACCGGGTCCCCTCCATACCGGTATTCGCAGAAGTAATCGTCCTCGAGAATCCAGGCATCGCTCGCCCGGGCCAACTCCAGTAGCTCAAAGCGGCGCGCCAAACTCATCATGGACCCGAGCGGACATTGAAATGACGGGGTAACAAAGATGAGCTTCGGTGACGGTTCCAATTTCCTTCCGGCCGAGACGACCAGTCCCTCGGCGTCAACCGGCACGGGGATCACGCTGAGTTGTGCACCGAGGAACGCCGCGCGCGCCCGAGGATATCCCGGGTCTTCCATCCACACCGGTTCGCCAGGGTCGAGCAGGGTGTGAGCGCAGAGGTATAACGCTTGCTGGGCGCCGCAGACGATGAGGACCTGGTCGGGGTCGCAACGGACCGAGCGCAGTCTGAGCACGTAGTCGCAGATGGCCTGTCTGAGTGGCCGATACCCCAGGGAGTCGCTGTGTTCGGGATCTCGATTCGCCCGACGCCAGTGCTTGGCCGCGAGCCGAGACCAGAGGTCGAGAGGAAAGAGACTCGCGTCTGGCTGTCCGGGCCGAAGAGGCCGGGGAGACGTTCGGAAGAACGACAGATCCACGGTTGGAGGAAGACGTGACCGCTGTGAGACCGTGGCTTTGGCGCGCGATGTCCGGCCGGGGGTTCGCCGTGCCTGCTGTGCCAAATCGCCAGGCACGTATGCGGACACTCGCGTGGCTGAACCCATTTTGCCTTCCAGATACCCCTCCGCGGTCAGCTGATCGAACGCGCTCAGGACGGTCGTGCGAGAAACGCGAAGATCCCTGGCCAAGAGACGGGTCGACGGCAGACGAGCTCCGGGTCGAAGGCGTCCGCCTAAAATGGCGTGTTTCACGACGGTATAGAGCTGTCGGTGAAGCGGCTCCTCACCAGAGAAGTTGATGTGGAGGTCGAGCATCGTCGCGGCGGCTTTCTTTGCCATGGCCCTCTCCAAAAAGTGGTATCTGAGATAGCTGGATAAACGGCTCTGGCGATAATACCACCTTAGTCTATCGTACGGGATGGCTTCCGACCGAACCGAAAAGAAATTGTCGGACATTGTCCGAGCGCGTAGGGCCACGCCTGCTTTTTCAACGATGCCCGTGCGCGACGACGATCTGCACACCATTCTGGCCGCTGGGCTCGAGGCGCCGAGCAGCTACAACCTGCAACCGTGGCGTTTTGTCGTGGTCCGCGATCTCGAGCAGCGACAGCGGCTGCGGGTTGCGGCTATGAACCAGCCCGCCGTCGAGCAGGCGCCCGTGGTCATCGTGGCGTGCGGGGATACGCAGGGTTGGAAAGACGATCTGGAAGAGGTCCTTCGCATTGGCAGAGCGCATGGCTTCGACGATGCGTCGCAGATCGATCGCAAGCGCCGGCGCGTCACCGACGACCTCGGATCGCAGCCGAACATTGGGATGTGGGTGGCGAAGCAAACGATGATTGCCGCGACCACCATGATGTGGACGGCCGAGGCACTGGGGTACGACACAGGCCCAATGGAAGGATTCGATGAAGATCGGGTCCGCGAGACCCTCGGCATTCCAGGGCACGTGCGCGTGATCTTCTTGTTAGCGGTCGGGCATCTCCACGGCGAGGACAGCCGCCGTCCCGGTCGCCTCCCCGCGTCCCGCACCGTCTTTGGCGAACGATATGGAGAGCCCCTGGCCTTTGACGCTAGTCGTGCGTCTCGTGACTCGTAAGGGCGTCCTGGATACCCGATCATACGGAGCCTTCCGTTGATGCTCATGGTCCATCGTTTCCAAGCCACGCTGTTTCCGGTCAACGCCTATCTCGTCGAGACCGATCGCGGCGTGGTCATCATCGACAGCACGCTCGGCGTCTCCGACGGACGGGCCCTCCGCGCCCGGGCCGAGTCGCTCG
Source organism: Gemmatimonadaceae bacterium (assembly GCA_035570055.1). Lineage (GTDB taxonomy): Bacteria > Gemmatimonadota > Gemmatimonadetes > Gemmatimonadales > Gemmatimonadaceae > DASRDS01. The sequence continues at coordinate 174,100 of DATMLM010000009.1, read as the reverse complement.
GCAAGCCGCTGCTCGCTGTCGTGATCACGCACGCCCATCCGGACCACTATGGCGCGGTGACGTCGGTGCTGGAGGGTCTGGACGTCCCGGTCATCGCGACGGAAGGCGTCGATCGCGTCATTCGTCGCGACGACGAGGCCAAGGAGCGTATTCTCCGCCCGATGTTCGGGACCGAGTGGACGGCGCAGCGGACCTTTCCGAACCGGACCGTACGCGCCGGCCAGCGGATGGTGTTCGATGGCGTCACCTTCACGGTCATCGACTTGGGTCCTGGCGAGTCGCCGCACGACAGTGTCTGGCTCGTGGATCGTGGAGGAGAGAGCGCCCCGCTGGCGTTCGTCGGCGATCTCGTCTATGGCCACATGCACGCCTACCTCGCCGACGGCTATTTCGAGCAATGGCTCGGGAACCTCGAGCGCGCCCGACGTGAGATACCCGCGGATACCATTCTCTACATGGGCCACGGCGAGCCCGGGCCCGCGGCTTCGCTATTCGATTGGCAGGCCGCGTACATCCGCACTTTCATCGACGCCGTCCGCGCGACCGAACATTCGACGGGGCAGGGAGCCGCCGATGATGCGGCGACGACCGCAGTACTGGCGCGCATGAAACAGTATCTGCCGAGCGACGACCTTTTCTTCCTCATGCAGCTCAGCGTGGCGCCAGTGCGAGCCCGAATTGCCTCAACGCGTTGTTAGATCTATTGGACGACGATCTTCCCTCGCATGCCCCGCGCGACGTGCGGCATGCAATAAAACTTGTACACGCCGCGCGCGGCGTGGGCGAACGACACGATCGTCGCGTCGCCTGCCTTCACGAGCATTGGGCCGGTCAGCGGTGCTGACGTATTCATCATGTTGTGCTGCAGTTGCGACTCCGCACCACCGGGGATGCTGTCCGGCCAAAACGTGACGTTGTGCGGGCCGCCCGTGTCGCTGACAAACCTGACGGCATCACCGGCATGGATGATGATGCTATCCGGCTCGAACCGGTACCCGGCCGCGCTGCCGATCATCTGCACCGGAATGGTGATGGCGGTGGCGCGCATCGGCCCTGTGACGCCGGTCGAAGCGGCCTGAGTCAGCGAGTCCGCGCCGAGCCGAATGGTCGACTGCTTCCAGGGCCCCAGGCTCTCGACGTAATGCACGATGTCCCACGCCTGATCGCTCGTTATCCCCCCTACCCATCCGGGCATCGGGGTGCCGTCGAGCCCCGTCATGATCCGCAGATAGATGTCTTTGCCCTCGACGGCCGACTTGGTTCGGCCCCGCGTCAGATCGGCGGGCCGAATGCGATACCCCCAGGAGTCGACCAGCGCGTTTGCCATCGTGCCATTGCCTGACCCATTCCCGTGGCACAGCGCGCACTTCGCGAACAGCGTCTCGCCGCGAGCCACGGACTCACGCGTTGGCGTTGGTTCCGGAGTTGGCGCGATCGGAGTGGCGGGCGCATCCGTCTGCCAGCGTCGAGAGAACGTCTGGATGTAGGTGATCACGTCCAGCCGCGCGCTCGGACTGAGCGCGGCGAATGGCGGCATGGAGGTGGCGTACAGTCCATTGCGGATCGTCTGATCGAGATCCGACACCAGCGGGAGCGCGCCCGGTGGCGTCGACCGAAACTTGAATAGCCCTTGCCGAAAATCGCGGGGCCGCGGCGTGGTGAAGGACGCGGCCTCTCCGTTGCCATCGCCGCGCGCTCCATGACACTGCGTGCAGTAGCGAGCGTACACCACCTTTCCACGTTGTGGATCGCCCGCCTGCCGGTCGGGCGTGCGCGGCGTACTCACCTGGGCAGCGGCGGCGTACGTGAATCCCACGACGGCGATCCGCTTTACCGCGGCGACGAGTTCTGCTGTCATTCTCACGCGAATCACGACATAGTCGACTCGCAAGAGGGCAAGCCATATGCCGCAAACGACAACGCCCCACAACGGCATGACCCATTTCGGGGCAGGGCTGTTCCAGGGATGCGGACGGTGGGATTCGAACCTGCGACCTCGGCTCTGCCGTATCCCTCGGCCGTACGGAGAAATTTGCACCCTTGGGGTGCAAAGCGGTATATTGTAGACGACATACGTTGTTCCGTTTAATCGATCTGACCTCCGTGCTGGTGTGATCCAGTCCTTTAGCGATGATGCGACCGCTGACTTATTCAATGGCAAGGCATCGGCAGCTGCGCGCCGGACGTGCCCAGTCGACCTGTGGTCAGTGGCACGACGGAAGCTCGACCAGCTCAATGCTGCGGTCACGCTCGGCAGTCTGCGCTTTCCGCCAGGGAATCGGCTTGAAGCGCTGCGTGGAGATCGTGACGGGCAACATTCGATTCGCATCAATCAGCAGTACCGCATCTGCTTCGTCTGGACCGATAGTGGGCCAGAAGACGTCGAGATCACTGACTACCATTGATTGACTCAATCTTTGTCGATCGAGCCTCAAGGAGATCCTAGTATGAGCGTTCGCATGCCGACGCACCGGCCGCCCTCGACGCCAGGCCAAATGTTGCTCGAGGAGTTTCTGCGACCGCTCGGGTTGACGCAGACCGAAGTGGCCGAGCGGATGCAGGTACCCCTCAAGCGGCTCAACGCGATCATTCGCGGGCGGAAGGCGGTCACGCCCGACACGGCTCTACGTCTGGAGCGACTATTCGGGATGGAGGCGCAGTTTTGGCTCAATCTACAACTCGGCGTCGACCTCTATCGAGCGATGCACTCGCCTGCGGCGGCTGACATTCGCAAACTCCGGCGTGTTCCCGGCGTTGAGGGGCATGCGGGCCGAGTGGCGTAGAACGAGGGCCTGAAGACCATGCCGTTGTACGAGCGTCGGCTGCATTTCACGTGACGGCGTGAAGAAAGATGCTCGCAGGCGAGGCTGGATCTGCTCTCTTCGCCTAGCCCCTGGATGCGTCGTCCGGAGCCATGCCGCCCTTGCCTTCCCACGCCGACCGTCGTAATTCGTAGACGAGGGCCGCTGTGGGCTGCGTGCTGTTCATCGAGCATGCGGCGAAGTGTATGGGGAATGCGCGCGGCGGGATTCGAACCCACGACCTTCGGCTCTGGAGTCGGAGGAGATCACCAACAGATGCAGGCCGCGCCGATCGCAACTCTTGGGGAGTCTCAGTCCGTCGATCAGCAACGCGTCAGCCGATTACTGCTGACACTGTTCGTGTCACTACCCTGAGTCGCCGTCAACGCTCCTGAACGGCTCGCGCCAGCTGAATCGGGATGATTGGATTCGAGGCGGCCACGCCGATGCCCCTGATCCAGGCAAGGAGTTGCGCGGTATGTCAGGAGGCCCCGTCTTGATCGCGAGCGGTCGAGTGGATCTGCCGATCGTCGGTCTAGTTACGGAATACTCGCCGGCGTACGATCTCGTCTATGTTCGCACTCTTAGCGTGCTGTCGAACAATGGCCGCTAACAGGGAGCACCACATGCCCGGGCCGCAAGGTCGAGGCCCTGATCAACGAAAGGTCCGACAAGACTCTCGACCCCAAGTCGTACTTGCTATGTTCGTTCTCTCCAAGAAGCCGCCAGAAACGGTTTACCAATCACTGGAGCGATTACGCGGGGGGCGAGCTGTCCCCGAACATCACATCATCCCAGTGGACTCCGCCGCGCTGAATAACCGTGCGCAACGCTTGAGCGACAACTCGGAACCCCTCTTCCAGAATCGGAAACACGTCTTGTTCCGAGATCCGACCCTTTCTCTTGGTTCGTGGAAATCTTCCTTCGTGTACCGCCGTCGACCTGAGTCCATAGAGGGTCTTAAATAGCTTAGCTACTGCCTTGCGTTCCGCGATGGTCGCGCCAAGTAGGAATGCCGCACGACTACTGATTCTGAACGTCAATTCCGATGTGGGGTCGCCTTCCTCGCTAAAAAGGGATTCGAACGCGATCCCGAGATCGATTGCCCGATCTACCGGCGAGCGTCGTCGCATGGCACTATTGAGACGCTGAACAGAGACTTCAAGAACGTCAGGCCATCGTAGAGGAAGCTTGCTCCACTCCTCATGCAACGTTCGCGCATCTTCCCATTGCGCATCGCTTAAAGTGACCTCTGCTCGACGCGTCTCTGTCGTGCCACCATGGCCAAATCCGGCTGTTAGGAGACGCAGGTCGAAGCTCAACCACTGCGCAACGACATAAGGGGCTGACGGTCCAGCAATCGTTACACAGTTCATTGCGGTTAACAACGGTGAGAAGTCGGCCTTTGGAATATCGGCGGCCAAAGGAGTTTCACTATCACCGGTCCTCCAGATTGCTGGAATACGTAGCGCCTTCCGGAAGACAGCGGTCGGTGAGTCGAAGCCGAAGTCTGGGATTCGATATCCTTTGAGTGATACAAGGGTTGAATCGATCTCAGAGAGCGCACTGAAGGGTAACACCTCTATTCCGCCGCCCAGCGCGCGCGCCGTTTCGATCTCGACGCCGGCAACGCCGAGATTGAGATAGGCGGTCAATTCGGATGCCTCTAGCAAGGTCGCCAGGTCCGCCATTGCATCTGGGACGCTAGCACGACGTGCAAGCCTAATCAGGCGGAACATGAGATCTATACCGGAGATCCGCCCAGCTCCGCCTGGGTACACCAGCGTGCGGTTGCCCAATGCAATCAGGTCCGGGTCGCCATTAATCACATCGGCCACTGATTTAAGCGCTTCAACAAAACTTTCCGAGCCTGGAGGCAACGCGGTCGCTGTTTCTGTCGCTATGTGTGCCCGCAGGATGTTGGACTCACTGATCGTTGAGGGTAGAGCATCGATCAGCCGTTGAAGGCTTTGGGCGAGTTCCTGAGCGTTCATGGGTTACGGATCCGGCGGAGCCATAGTATCAGGCTGAGATCAGAGCAGCGGACGCCACATTGCTGTCACTGTCTTTGTCACTGCGAAAACTGCCGGGCAGAAATGCAAAACGTCCCGCACGGTCCGAAAACCGCGCGGGGACGTATTTTCGGGCATGCGCGCGGCGGGATTCGAACCCACGACCTTCGGCTCCGGAGGCCGACGCTCTATCCAGCTGAGCTACGCGCGCAGAAAACGTAAGATACGAGTCGGCCGCGGCTTTTGCTACGTAACCGGGCAATCGCTGGCTCGTCCCAACCCTGAGATGGAGGGTGCTGACACTTCAACTGACCCAGAAAACAAACATGAGCAAATTCCACGCACTTGGCATGACCGTGCTGGCCGGAGGGCTGATCGCCGTCGCCACCGCCTGTGGTTCGAGCGGCGCCACCGGGGCGACGGGTCCTCAGGGATCCACGGGGGCACAGGGGCCTCAAGGATCGCAGGGGCCACAGGGCCCACAGGGACCGCAGGGGCCGACGGGGAACGCCAACGTGATGGTCGACACGTTCACGGTGACGAATGCGCAGTGGCTCTACAACTCCCAGTACTCGTTGGAGACGTCGCCCGGCTCGTACACGGAGTACTTCACCCGCTACTACGATGCGACGGACAGCGCCATCACGGCCGATATCCTGGCCACGGGTATGGTGCTCGTCTACTTCAACCCGAACCCGCTTGTCAGCACGGCACACTGGACGCTGCTGCCCTATCAGTTCCTCGATGGCTCGGAGAGCTTCACGTACAACTACGCGTTCGAGACGTCGCTCGACCAAGTGGAGTTGGAGTTCTTCTTCGGCACGCTGAACAACGGTACTCCCACACCGGTGCTGTCGACATACGACATTCCCACCTTCCAGTTCAAGATCGTGACCGTGAGCGGCACCGTTGCTCAGAGCCTCAAGGTCGCGCACATCGACCTCGGGAACGCCGACGCCGTGTTGCGATTCGTGAGCCGCTTCAGCCGCGGCTCTTGCTGCGGCCCATCGCGAACCGCTCGAACAGGTCCACGGTCCTGAGACGCGCGAGCGATGTGGGGCGCATGCCGACGACGCGCTGCGCGGTGCTCGACAAGTGTGAGGGCGAGGCGAACCGGAGGACGAGCGCGACGTCGCGGATGTCGTAGCCCGGGTTCTTCGCCAATTCGGCCGCCGCGATCAGGCGCACGAGATCGATCACGCGCTTCAAGTTCGGCGCGAGATCGGCCGCGAATGCGCGGCTCAAGTGTTCGCGCGTGACGCCGACGACCGCGGCGACGGTGTCCGTGCGAACCGGAAGGCCCGCGTGGCCGACGATGCAGCGCCACGTTTTCTGTTGTAGGGGAGAAGTCAGGCCGAGCGCGGCGGGCGGTTCGCGGAGTGCGGTGGCGAAGCGCACGCGAAAGCAGTGCGGCATCACGAGCTCGCGCGTCACGCCGTCGTCGACACCGTCGATCAGAACGTCGGCGAATTCGAGCTCGGCGCAGCGCGCCAGCGTGCGACCGTCGGCGGCGCGCAGGGGCATCGCCGCGAAGAACGCCGCGGTCGGATAATCGCGCGCCAGCTCGGCGGCCTTCCAGGTGTCGTCCGCGGCCGCGCCGCCGAGATCGATCAAGACGGCATCGATGAGATCGGCGCGAAACGCCTGGGCGAGTTCAGCCGCCGTGCGCGTGACGATGACGCGCGCGCGCCGGCGCGTGAACGCGGCGCGTACGAGCGCGCGCGCCCGCTCGCGAGGGGGCGGTGCGTAGACCGCGACGCAGGGCAGCTCGTCGGCTGACGTGCTCACCGCGGGTCACGCCGAAATGGATCGAGGAGAGGCGATCATCGCGTACGCTTGCTCGAGCACGCGCCGAGCATTGGCGTACGAGACCAACCGCGCGGCGTCCGCAAAGGCCAGCCACCGGCACGCCGTGATGCCTTCGGCGCGCTGCGGGCAGGTCTCGCCGCTCGGGCTCTCGATGAGATAGAACGCGCACGTCTTGTGCACGAGCCGCCCGTTCGCCTTGAAGTACCAGTCGATCGTCTCGAGCTCCGATCGCACGTCGAGCGCCGTGAGCCCCGTCTCCTCGGCCACCTCACGAACGGCCGCGGCGGCCGGCGCCTCGTCCTTTTCGACGTGCCCCTTGGGGAACCCCCAATTTTTGTACGAATCGCGGATGAGGAGAAACACGGGTTCGCCCGAGGCTACACGATACACCACGCCGCCGGCCGACTGCTCTTGCTTCGCCCGCGCGCGGGAGGCCATGGGCTTATGCGTGAACGCCGGCGGTGGCGAGCTCGGCGCGGCCCTCGATGAACTGGCGGACGACGGGGTCGGTCGTGTTCTTGATCTCATCGACGGTGCCGAATTGCCGCACTTTTCCCTCGTACAGCATGGCAATGCGGTTGGCCACGGTATACGCGCTCCGCATGTCGTGGGTGATCACCACGCCAGTGACGCCGAGCTGACGCTCCATGCGCACCATGAGATCGTCGATGACGGCGCTCGTCACCGGATCCAGCCCGGTCGTCGGCTCATCGTACAGAATGTACTTCGGTCTGAGCGCGATCGCCCGCGCGATCCCGACGCGCTTCCGCATGCCTCCCGAAAGCTCGGCCGGCGATCGCTGGGCCACATCCGGCAGATCGACGAGCTCCAGCGCCTCGTGCACGCGCTCGGCGATCTCGTTCTCGGTGAGGCCTTCCTGCTTGCGGAGTCCCATCGCGACGTTGTCGCCAATGCTCAACGAGTCGAACAGCGCCGCGAACTGAAACACATAGCCGATCCGGGCGCGCAACTGATACAGTTCGGGGCGCGACAGCGACGGCACGTTCAGGCCGTCGACAATGACCTCGCCCTTGTCGGGCATGAGGAGTCCGACGATGTGCTTGATCGCCACGGACTTGCCGGCGCCCGAGAACCCGATGATCGCCACGGTCTCGCCCTCTTCGACATCGAGCGAGAATCCCGAGAGGACGCGTTTGGAGCCGAACGCCTTGTAGACATTACGGAGCGAGATCATCTACGCGGCGAAGCTGCCGAGTGCCCTGCCGACTTCCCCTTCGCGGAGCCGCTTGAGCGCGCGATCGCGCAACTGGCGCACGCGCTCGCGGGTGACGCCGAGCATCGAGCCGATCTCTTCGAGCGTGTGCTCGCGGCCGCCCTCGAGTCCGAAGTACAGCCGCAGGACTTTGGCGTCGCGGGGCGGCAACGTGGAGAGCGCTTGCTCGATCTCGTCGTTCAAGAAGCGGTTCATCGCTTCTTCTTCGGCGTCGGGCATCTCGTCAGCAACAAATCGTTCGATGAGCGATCGATCGCCTTCGGGATCCATCGGCGCATCGAGCCGCACATCGCCGGTGTTGAGCGCGGCGAGCGACTGGACGACATCGACCGAGAGTCCGGTGAGCTGCGAGAGCTCCTCGGGGTTCGGCTCACGGCGCAGTTTTTGGCGCAGGATCTCTGACGCTTTAATGATGCGCGACAGGTCGGCCGTACGATTCAGCGGAACGCGAACGGTGCGGCCTTGGCGTGCCAGGGACGAGAGAATGGCTTGGCGGATCCACCACACGGCGTACGAAATAAACTTCACGCCTTGATCGGGGTCGAACTTGCGGGCGGCGGTGAGTAAACCGACGTTGCCTTCGCCGATCAAGTCGATCAATGGTAGACCGCGATTTTGATACTTTTTGGCGACGGAAATGACGAAGCGCAGGTTGCGCTTCACCAACTCTTGGAGCGCTTCGCCGTCGCCGGCTCGGATTTTTCGGGCGAGGTCCAACTCCTCGGTGCCTTTGAGGAGCGGGTACGTGCTGACCTCGTACAGGTACTGATCGAGGATGTCCCGTTCCGGTTCGCTGGGTGCGATACCAGCCGGAGCATTCCGCCGGCGACGCGGCCGGGATTCGGCCGAGGTCTCGTCCTTGATGGGGACCTGCATCATACCTGGTGGCCAGGAGGTGGGCGAACGTGCGGTATATACGCCGCTGGCGCGTCTTTCGATGAGCGTCAGGTGCCGCGGATTCTGGCCGCGGCCCCGTCGGAGCACCGCAAGATATCGGCCGAGAAGATTTTCGCTAGACCCTTTGAATTGACACCGCACATACCCACCGCTAGGTTCAGAGGTTCCTTTCGGGACTGGGGCGGGGGGGCGTAGCTCAGTTGGGAGAGCGCTTGAATGGCATTCAAGAGGTCAGGGGTTCGATTCCCCTCGCCTCCACTGTCGGGCCCGCCAGGGCCAGGGGCGGTTAGCTCAGTTGGTTAGAGCGCCACGTTGACATCGTGGAGGTCACAAGTTCGAGTCTTGTACCGCCCATAGTTTCGCAAATGCGCCCGTAGCTCAATTGGATAGAGCATTTGACTACGGATCAAAAGGTTGGGAGTTCGAGTCTCTCCGGGCGCGTTTTCTAATTACAACTTCTGCAGCTACTTAGCGCGGCCGCGAACGGTGGACTTCTCACCTTCGCGGCTGTTTTGTGTGAGTTAGTCGCATAGTGTGTGAGTTGGTGTGTGAGTTACACTCCTTTTTCTCCTCAGTCATCGTAGTCGGCGACCTGACGGAGTGTGTCCGGGTCGGCCAGTTGGTAGCACGTGAGCAGCGTTTTCACATCGTCCCAGCCGCCTGCTTGGGCCACGTCGGAGAGCGGCAGCTTCTTGCGAAGCGTCGCCCACCGTCGCCGGAACGGGTGCCACAGTCCACCTCTCGCGCGTGTGATCTGCGCGACCTCATATGTGCGTTGGAGCAGCCCGTCCGCGCGGTCCTTATCAAGTGGCCGCGCTGGGTCGAGAGGGTGCGGGAAGAAGTACGGTGAGTCGTCGTCCGTGAACCGGTCGCAATAATCCTTAAGAATGGATGCGAGCGGGGTTGGCAGCGGCGCGACCCATGTCTTGCGCTTCTTATCGACCTCCGCCCGCCACCGGATCTGACCCAGCTCGAGATCGACGTCGCCCTTGCCGAGTGCGAGGCAGCTGCTGAGGCGGCGACCGGTGTACTTCACCACCGATAACAACACGGGTAGACGATCGGGATCCACGAGCTCCGCGGCTGCCATCAGCTTGTCGACCGTCTTGTCATGGAGCATTGGCCGACGAGGATCGCGCTCTGTGGGGAGCGTGATGGCGGCGAGTGGGTTGCAGGTGACGAGCGGCTTCAGTCCGCCCACGGGCGTCGCCGCCCAACGCATGGAGGCCGTGAGGAGTAGCAAATCTCCTCTGATGCTTCGCGTTCCTACCCGGCGACCGTTTATCTCTCCCGCCCGCCGCTTCCGCGCGTACTCCTTCCACAGTTCCGGTGTGATCGCCTCAACGAGACGGGCAGAACCGAAGTGCTTCTGGAGATAACCCGCGCGTCGATCCAGGTCGCTCAGGTGTCGTTCGGTTTTCAAACAGCCATCCTCGTACGTCGCCGCAAATTCTCGGTATCGCCGTAAGAGCTGGGAGAGAGTGAGCGACCCCGTGATCGATGAGGCAGAGTTGACGGGTGGTGCCTGGGCCGGCGGTGCTACCTCACTCGTCGTGTCGCTCGCTACGGGTAGTGCCGGCGCAGCTGGCTCGGTCGCCTCGGACTGTCGCGCATACCTGATCAGCAGCAGCGCCGCAGCTTCTTCGCGCGCCCGATTCTTATCGCGGTGATCGAGCGTCCTTCGCGATTCGCCCTCTCCCGGGCGCCAGACGGACACGTGCAACACACCGCCTGGCGTTCGTTCATAAACGCGCACGCGCGCTCCGCGCCGTGCGCCAACGGTCTCGGACCAGCATGTCGGTTTGGCCATAGCGGCCCTCCCTTAGCCTCCGAAGAGGCGGCTGGCGAGATCGCGTACATCCGCGCCTGAAATATGTGCTCGGCGCGCCTTGATTGGAATGTCGCCGCGACGCACGCGCGCGCTCGTGTCACGAGGGCCGCGTCGGTCGACGATTTTGCCCGTTCGTACGAGACGCGCGAGGTGGTCCACGCTGTAACCCGATATCGCCGCGGCGTCCGCGAGAGATAGCAACTGCTCCGCATCATCTCTCATAGCCGACTCGATCTCGCCGGCGGCCCACTCCAGAGCACGTGCGCGCGCCTCGTCGCCGAATAAGTCACGGAGCTCGGTCGCCTTGGCTCGCAACGCGGCGACTCGTTGCTCGATCGCTTGCATCGCGTGGGCCTTCTCGCTGGGTGATGAGAAGATGACACGCGCCGAGAGCGCGTTATGGACAAAGGCTCTCGAAACGAGGTTGCACCGTTACGAATTGATCCTCGACCGCGTGGTCGGCGTCATCTCTAGTAACGACGCGGTTCGCGATCGCAATGCGGGCAGCGTCGACAACGAGAGCCGCGCGCCGATTGCGCCGGTCGATGTGGCAACCACGGAGGACTGTAGATGCGCGATGACCCTTCGACGGCGTCGACGGGGGAGCTCGCCCACGTCCCTCGCAGCGGCGCTGATGCCCCGGGCGACTTGCTCGCTCAGCTATACCGTGATCATCGCGAGTCGCTGACGCGATACGCCCAGAGCTTGAATCGGTCGGAAGACGAGGCGTCAGAGGTTGTCCAAGATGTGTTCGCACGCGCTGCGGAAGACCGGGTGGCGCTGGAGCGGCAGCGCAATCCCGTGGCATTTCTCTTTCGTGCCGTCCGGAATCGCGCGCTCAATCGCATGCGGAGCGAGCGGGTGGTGAATCGCGAGATTCAGCGCTATGCGGCCGATGTTCGCGCCTCGTGTCGAGTCGCCCGGAACGAGGGTGAGACATCGCTGTTCGTCGAAGATATTGAGTCGTGGTCAGCCACCATTGTCGAGCAACTGCCCGAGAAGCAGCGAGACGTGTTCCGGCTCGTGCGGTTCTGTGGGATGTCGTATGCGGCGGTGGCTCGGCTACTTGAAGTGAGTTTTTCGACCGTCAATACGCACTTCTGCCGCGCGACAGAGACCATTGCGTCGGAGCTCTCGAAGCTGGGACTGATCGACGGATCTGTCCGGCCGCCGGCGACGCGGCTCGCCGCCCAGGCGCGGACGAAGATGAAGACGCGTGTCCATAATCGCCGATCGGGGCGTGTCATCTAGATGACCAGTTCAGCGTGACACGTGAAATCGGAGGTGTGCAGTGTCGGAAGACGAAAAAGCGCTCGCCGTGGTATCGGACGACTCAGCGATCGACGGCGCGGTCGAGATGATGCGGCGGTTCTTAGGGCCAGTCATTTGCGGCGCACTGCAGGAGGAGGACGTCACTGAGGTCTACGTGAATCCCACGGACTGCGAGATCCGCGTCGATCGGCGGTCGAGGGGACGTACGAGTTTCCCATGCACGCTGGACGCAACGCGGGCGGAAATGTTCCTGAACGCAGCGGCGGCGTTGGCGGGTGAGACGATCGGGCGCGACGCGCCGTTCCTCCAGACGACTCTGCCAGATGCAGTGTTCGGGCGCAGTCGGCTTCAAGGGTTCTTGCCGCCGGTGACACGCGGACCGGCCTTCACGATACGGAAGCGGCCATCGGCTGTGTTCCCGCTCGAGGACTATGTCGTCGATGGGACGGTCTCGGATCGCATGCTAGACGTGCTGCGCGATGCGGTCGCCCACCGGTCGAACATCTTGGTGTGCGGTGGCACCAATACCGGCAAGACGACCTTCGCGAACGCGATCCTGTTGGAGATCGCGCGGCGGTTCCCAACAGATAGGGTGGTGATCCTCGAAGACACGGTGGAACTCCAATGCGTCTCGCTTGATCACCTGGCACTCATGACGCCGGTCGGTGGCAAGCTGTCGCAGCTGGTGAAAGCGACCCTCCGTGCGAGTCCCGACCGCATCGTCGTCGGCGAGGTGCGGGACGAGGCTGCGCTCGATCTTCTCGACGCTTGGGCTACGGGCCACCCCGGCGGTGTAGCGACCGTCCACGCATCGACGGCCGAGGGGGCGTTACATCGGCTCAACAGGCTGGCGCAGCGCGCGAACGTGCCGTCGCAGCATGAGCTCATCATGGAGGCTGTAGACCTAGTCGTCCAGATGGAAGGTGGAGGGGCGAGCGGGCTGCCGAGGCGCGTGAGAGAGATCGCGCGAGTCGAGGGCTGGGACGAAGACGACGGGTTCATGGTCGAACCGGTCGGCGACAGCGAGGACGACCCGCCATGCGCGTGAAGCGATGGAGAAAGAGGCATCTCCTGTGGTGGCTCGCCGTGAGCCCCGCCTCACCTGCGGTAGCGCGGGCGGGAACCGGCGGGACCAACATGCCGTGGAACACGCCATTCCAGGCGCTGCTAGACAACTTGTCGGGGCCGACCGCGCGCGTGCTGGCGGGGATCATGCTGGTGATCGGCGGTGCCGTGTGGGGGTTCACGCGCCATGAAGAGGGGGCGAAGAAGATCGGACAGGCGATCTTTGGCATCGCCATCATGTTCGGCGCGGTTCAGATCGTGGCGGCGCTCGCATTCGCGGGAGCAGTGGTCGCATGAACGCGCATGTGGTGCACGCGTCGCTCTGGCGGCCGATCCTGTTTGGCGGCGCGGAGCCGGGGTTTGTGATCGCAGAGGTGGCGACCGTGCTGGCGCTGCTGTTCGTAGTGGGGCTGCATCTGGCGACGGTCGCGCTGGCGATCGCGTACGCGACTGTCGTCCACACGGCGGCTGTGTGGGTGACGGCGAAAGACGCGACCATGTCGCAGATCTACCTACGGTCTTTGACGATTCGCGACTACTACTCGCCCATCGCGCGCGCGTCTGCCCCACCGGCGATAGTACGCCCGCTCGTACCGCGAACGCGGTAACGTTGCCCGTGGACGTGACGAGCGGCGTCCTGGGCGCCGTCATCGGCGTGAGTGCTGGCCTCGGTGTACAGCGGCTCCGCGAGCATCGCACCGAGGCGCGCGGTCTCGCCGATCTCTTGCAGTGGGGGTTCTCGGTCGACGACGGTGTGGTGCTGCAGAAGGATGGTTCGCTTCTCTCGGCGTGGTCGTACCATGGGCCAGACTTGAGTGGCGCGACCGACGCGGAGCTAGCGGCGCTCGGGCAGCACGTGCACGACGCGCTGCTCGCGTACGGGTCGGACTGGGTGTTTCACGTTGACGCGATTCGGCGACCCGCAGCGCCGTACCTAGTCAGTGAGTTTCCGAACGAGGCCGCGGCGCGAATCGACGCCGAGCGGCGAGCGGTGTATCTGCGCGGCGGAGAACGATTCGAGACGACCTATGTGCTTGCCGCGACGTATCAGCTTCCGACTGAGATCCACCGGCGCGTCGAGGCGGTATTCTTGAGTGGGCGGAGGCAGCGCGCCATCGATTGGGACTTGATGCTGGCGCGCTATCGGTCGGCCACAGTGGACCTCGCCGGTCGACTAGCGGGCTCACTCAGGCTCGAGCGACTCGACTCGGCGGCTTTGCTCTCGCATTTGGCCGAATGCGTTACCGGTATCCGCCGGCGAGTCAATCCGCCGGCCATGGGCGCGTTTCTCGACTACGCACTGGTCGACCAGCCGCTGGTGGGTGGCTTTGCTCCAAAGATTGGCGAGCGGCATCTCCGCGTGGTGGCGATCCAGGGATATCCGTCGACGACAACGCCCGGGTCGATGGACTTCCTCGGAAGTCTGCCGTACGCGTATCGGTGGTCGACGCGGATTCAGCCGCTCAGTGGTGTCGAGGGAGCAGCGCACATTCGGCGGATTCAGTTGCGGTGGTTCCAGAAGCGGCGCGGCCTGGGGGCGTGGGTCAAGGACATCGCGGCCAAGCAGGCGAGCAGCAGCCCGTCGCCAGCGGCGCAGGCGAATGAGGAGCTGTTTCAAGACGGCGATGCGACGCGCATGGTTCGCGACGCGGCAGAGGCGGCCGCGGACAATGCCAGCGGTACACTCCGGTACTGCTACGTCACGCAGACGATGATCGTGACTGAGGCTGACGAGGCGCGTACCGACCTGACAGCGCGCGCGATCCTCAATCGGTGCATTGACGAGGGGTACGGTGGCCGGATCGAGTCCATCAACGCCGTCGAGGCGTACATTGGGTCTCTGCCCGGGCATGGGTATCAGAACGTGCGGCGGAATCTGGTAAGCACGCGAAACGCAGTCGACATGCTGCCGATCACCGGTGTATGGCCTGGGCTCGGCCACAATCCGTCACCGCTCTTTCCTCCAAACTCGCCTCCACTTCTGTGGGCGGCGACCACCGGGTCGACACCATTTCGACTAAACCTCCATGTCGGGGACGTCGGCCACACTCTGATCGTGGGGAAGACCGGCGCGGGCAAGTCAACGCTGGTCGCAATGCTTTGTGCGCAGTGGCAGCGCTACCGCGACGCGCAGGTATGTCTGTTCGATGTGGGATACTCTGGATTGCCGCTTTGCAAGGCAGTCGGGGGCCGCCACTATGATATTGTGGCTGGGCGTGCCGACGCGCTCAGCTTCCAGCCGTTGGCGCGGATCGATGAGCCCCGGGAGCGGGCTTGGGCAACGGAGTGGGTGGAAACGGCGGTAACGCTGCAAGGTGTTAGGGTGACTCCGGCCATGCGTGAGCGGATCGACACGGCGCTGGCCCTCGTCGCCAGGAACGAGCCGGAGCATCGCACATTGAGCGAGTTGCTCGTGCAGCTCCAGCAGCCAGATCTCATGGCTGGCCTCAAGCCGTACACGATTGGCGGGCCGTATGGTGCCGTGTTGGACGGAAAGTCTGATCCAGAGGATAGGTCAAACTACCTAGTGTTCGAGCTTCGGTCGTTGCTCGACCTCGACGATCGCATTCTCGTTCCGACCTTGCTTCACCTCTTTCGTCGGGTGGAACGTCTATTAGATGGCAGGCCCACGCTCATCGTCATTGAAGAGCTGTGGGGGGCGTTGCTCCGGTCGCAGTTCGCGACGCGTATCCGGCAATGGCTGCTGACGCTCCGGAAGCAGAACGCGGCGGTCGTGCTCGTCGCCCACAGCATCGAGCAGATTCAGAGCGCGTCCAACGCAGCCGTCATCTGGGAGTCGTGTCCTACGCGCATCTTCCTGCCGAACGCTGATGCATCGGCGCCGGCGACTTCCGCGCTGTATGCGCATGTAGGACTCGGAGAACGGGAGATCGCGATGATCGCGAGGGCGAGGCCGAAGGCGGAGTTCTATTATCGATCGCCTCTTGGGGCTAGGGTATTTGACCTAGGTATAAAGCAATGGCCCCTGCTCGGTTCGTGAGACAACGGTCCCGCGCGTTTGCACACCGGCGGCTCGCTTCTCACGATTCTAGATTGGCCGTCTAGCGAGAAAGGAGATAAGGGCGCACGTTAAACCAACCTGCGTCCTGGAGCGGCATTGTGATTGATGGCGTTTCGGCAACATGCTGAAGTCACTGTCGTTGGAAAATTTCAAGCGATTCCAGAAGGTGGCGGTCGATCTAGCACCTTTTACGGTCTTAATGGGAGAGAATGGTTCGGGGAAAACCTCCCTGCTCCAAGCAATTGCGCTCGGTTTAAGAATATTCTCCTCGACCGATATGGTGCGGTACGACGCTGCTGCGAAGAAGGTCCGAATACGCGATCGCGGTGTGCCGTATACCCAGCTGCCCGGATTGTCGGTCGAGGATACGTCTGATGTGTACTACGCCAAGACACCGCGCGGCGGCGGCGGCGGCGGCGTCAATCCTCTCAAGATCGGTCTTACTGACAACGCAGGCAGCGTCTTCAAGGTCGAGATCCAGAGTTTGTTTGGCGCGTACAACGCAAAATGCACTTCGACAGCCAATGATTTCAAAGGCCCACCTGACTTGATCTCGCAACAGCCGGTTTTCATTTCCGGCTTTGTCGGTATTCCGACATCGGAGGAGCGGTTTTTTCCGCTTGCGCTCGCAGATCGTCTCATTCGCGGACGGGCGAGCGATATCCTCAGGAATCTGTTGTTGGATACCTTCGAGGCTGACCAGAAGCGTTTCGAAAGATTGCGGACAATGATCAAGACGAACTTCGATTTCGAGTTGGGAACTGTAAGCTTTGCCCCGGCGAAGGACTTAACTGTGCATGCTGCTTACCAAGAAGTCGTCGGGAAGCGCACTCTAAGGTTGGATCTTTCGACTGCGGGAAGTGGTTTTCTCCAGATCCTGCAGATGCTAACGCCCATCTATCGCTACGCTGATTCAGCCCGGGTGGTTCTGTTGGATGAACCTGACGCGCATTTGCACCCGAATTTGCAACGGACGATCGCGCGCGTGCTGCAAGAGATAGCAGCGGAGGAGAAACTGCAGATCATACTGTCAACGCACTCCACCGCAATCATTCGAGAAGTTGATCCTTCGGCAGTCGTGCCTGTCACCAACACAAAGGCGCGATTGAAGCCGCTAACATCGCCCGAGCAGCTTGAATCTGAGATTGCGCTTCGCCTCGACAACTTTACGGTCGGCAAGATAAGTATCTCGGGGCGCGTGCTTTTCGTCGAAGATACCGATAGCCAACTCCTTGAACGCATCGACGGAGTAGTGGGCGTCGGTCTATTTGAGGGTCCTGGGGCAGTGCCAGTGCTTTCTGCATCCGGCAAGGATGACAAGGTGCCGTTTCGAATTAGAGAGGCACTTAAGGAGGTCCTGAATACCGACGTCGAAGTGTTCTTTATCAGGGATGGCGACGGCCTGCCGCCGAATTGGCGGCAAAAGCTGATCGACTATGCTGCCGCGCACAACGTTCATCTAATGTTATTAGCGCGACATGAGGTCGAGAGTTACCTGATCGAGCCAGGTGTGATCAGCCGAGTACTCGCCGACGCTGGCGTTGTTCTCACACCAGACGAGATAGCTACACGGCTCACCAGCATCATGCAGGACGTTATCAGCAAAACGCGATTTCAGTTTGAGCGGACGTTGCGCGACAACCTTTATAAGACTGGCCGTCTCCTCAAAGAAGAATTTGATTGGGGCGATGCAGAAAAAGCCGCTGAGCAAATTCGCGGACAGTATGAGAGCCTGACGAACTTCGCCGATCTACGCGCAATTGCCCCAGGAAAGGAGACCTTGAAGGAGTTCCTGCGCTGGGTCAAGACGACGCACGGCGTCCAGTTGACCGACAGTCAATTGCTAAAGGCTCTCACGCCGGCAGACGTGGACGCGGAGTTGGCCGGTCAGTTGGCCGCCGTGCGATCATAACGGCGCGAACGCTCGTTGATCAGGCCAGTCGGTCCATTCGGATGAGATGTGAGCGGAAAATCATCGCAAGGGTCAACATGGCGAAAGCGACCTCGGAGCGTTTTGGGTGGCGGTCGCCGCGCTGTTAGAAATGGGGACCCGTGTCGGACGTGTCGGCATATTCCTACCTTTGGCACATCCGCCGGCTTGTTGTTTTTGCGCTAGCGTCGGCCAACGAGTCAGTACCGAAGTGCCGAAGTAAAGCGGGTGTCTCGCCACCGCGCGGCATTCGCAAGTTTATCCTCCTCCTTTTGCATGCGATCGACGAACGCGCGGTACAGTGACCAATATGCGCTCTCGCGCCTAACATCGTTCCAAAAACGCGGATTGTTCCAGCAGCGAATGGCGTAGTATCCAAACATGTAGTTGGCGACAGCTGGTCGAATCAGTCCTGAATTCAACAGGAGTGCCACTTCCTCGAAAAGCCCGATGAGATCCCGCTTCTCCTTGAATTCTATGCTAGCGAGTTCGGGGTCGTCCGCATCCACCAAGGCAAGGATCTCTTTAAACGATTTGTTATCCTTTAGACGCGAGCGGATCGCCGTGAAGAGCTCACCACGTTTTTTGAGCGCTTTGTTGATTGAATTTGTATACTCCCCAGCCAAGTGTCGCTGTCGCCGCAATGGCTGTCAGCAGTTCGGTCAGGTCTTTGATATCAACTGCGCCGGTGACAAGCTGTAACATCTGTCGGTTCCCTCGATCGAGGCGATGGCTATGTGATTTCCAGTGAATGCGAGAAATTGCGATCCTAGCCGTTTCAGTGGGGCACGACTTCTCTGAGGCTTTATGCAAACTTCTATCGTCGGTCTAGAGATTAGCGTGTCGGCTCTAGCCGACCTTATCGCCGAGCAAGAGTCGGCAGTTTGGAGTGCTTTCGGTGGCCTTGAACGAACGGTCTATGACCGACCGATTGACGACAAGGATGCTCGGCGCGAGCAACTCGAGGCTGAGGTCAGCTTTAGGGACAGGTTGATTGACTACAGTTACGCGATAGGTGTGTTTGCCGACACTCTGGGTTTGAGCTGGACATGTTCAGAGCTCGCCAGGTTGATGCGACAAATTCGGGAAGCGAAGCTCGACGAACTATGGGACTATTTGCCGGAGTACGACACCGCGTACAGCAACCCTTGGCATCAGTTGAGAAGCCTTTATACGGACCTCGCGCGCGTATCCGGAGTCGATGCCGCTGGTAAGAAGACCGCCGCACTCGTCCTTCTTGAGCAGTTGCTAAAGGGCACAGCGGCCATGCTGCACTCACGAGGCGTCGTGCCCAAAAAAGAAAAAGACGTCCAGAACGAGTTAGACCTCGTGATGACATCGGTATTCGCCGACGACTACTGCACCGGCTTCGACATTGCTGGGTCGCCCAAGAAGTTTCGCCCCGACTTTGGTATCAAGTCACTGAGAACAGCGGTGGAGGTCAAATTCGCTGACTCGCATCGGGAGTTGAAGACCGCACTATCCGGCGTGTTTGAAGACATGAAAGGCTACGAAGGTTCTGCTGACTGGCGCCGGTTTTACAGCTTCGTCTACATGACTGCGCCGTATACGGTTGCTGACACGTTTAATCGGCAGGTAATGAAGAAAGGTGTCGAATGGTCGTCTATTGTTGTCACTGGGACCGGGCATCGAACGAAGCGGACGAAAACACCGCCAAAGACTGTGCGTCGCACACGCCGAAAACGATAACTAAGTGCGCTGCTGCCCAGGGCAAGCCTTCAGACTCGATCGAGACATAGCCCTGCCCGTCAAGCTGCTAGCCCTTTTCGCTCTGGGTTTGTCATCCATCTTGCAACGCCTCTAAGAAATTGCCAGATGTCGGCCTGGCTCGGGCTGACGTAACTGGTACTCGTCGGATCCGATCCGAGTTTGGTTAGTATCTGAGATAGCCACTCGGACTTCCGCACTGGCGGAATCCCGAGATCTGACAGCCAGTGCTCAAGATCGCCTACCGGGACGAGAAACACTCCGTATTCGGCAAGACTGGACACCAGGGACATCGCCGAGTCTCTCGCACCACCGGTGAGCTGAAACACTCCGCCATTCTTGGGATCCAAGCCGAACTGCGTGAACTTTGCGTAGACTTCGCCGCGCAGTTGACCGTACGTATTTATCAGCTCTCGCGGCATCTGTGCTGCGTGCAGCAGATCCGACATGTCGGCGTCCTTGATGATGTCGAGATCCACGATCGCCGCCGCCGGTATTCCTAGATTGCGAAGCGGTTGAATTACTCGTCGCACGTTCTGCTTTGTCCGAGCATTCAAGAACAGAGCGTCATCAACATGTGGCCCGAGCTTGTCAAGTCTTTCATTTATCTCTTGATAAAGGACTTGGTCCGAGTCCCCTTCGGTCACCACTACGTTGGTGTAGAACAGAGCGTTTAACGTTCCGGCGTATCGAAGCGCCGGATCGCGGATCATCTGGGCCAGGACATCGGCGGGTAGCAGCCGCGCCGTGGGAACCCCTTGGCGGTACGTCAGACGCAAGATGTTAGCGGAGACACCCGACTGTAGAACCCCCGCCAAAAAGTCCGCGCTGTGAGTCGCGGCGAGTACGTGTCCCTGCCGCGCGTGTGAGAGTTCAGCGAGCAGCCTGCCTAAGCGGCGAACCAGAGTTGGATGCAAGAACGCCTCGGGCTCATCGACCAGCATTACCCGGTAGTCGAGGCTTTGAACAGCAATCAGAAGTCCAGCGAACGCTCTTATGCCATCACTGAAATGCTCGATCGGTCGAGCAGCTTCCTGGAATCGCAAAGCCCGAGGAACCAGGCCGATTTCCTCTTCCTCGTCCGCCGGCTCTCGTTCCGACAGGCGTACGCCTAGTTGAAGCATCTCCGTTGTGTCGAGCACGAGATACAGCCCGAATGCATCTCTGGTGGCGGCTCGAACCCGCTTTCTGGCTTCGGGGTCGAGAACTAACGCAACTAAGTGGTTCGTCGGATAGCGCTTCAAGTCTCCGGCGGGCCGCCTATCGACGAGCGATAACCGGGTTCGCCCGTCGAGGCGAATCGTATACAGCCTTAGTATCGGTGTGCTCTGTCTGTCGCGAGGCTGCGCCAATACCAACTCAGCCTCCATGGAACCTCGCGACACTTGCATTTGTTGGGAGTTACCGGTGACTGGATCAAAGACGGTCACCAGCACATGGCCAGTGGGCGCTCGCTGGTTGTCGAACTCGTTGATTCGATGTTCGACAAGCGTCGAGGCCTCTATTTCGTCAAATTGGCGGAGCTGGACTCCGTTTAGGATCAAGCCATCGAAAGGTGCCCCCGGCAATGTCCAGGCTTCGAGCTCGCGCAGCAAGAGACTCTTGCCTGCGTTGTTAGGACCCACGACGACCGTGAGCGGTCCCGGCTCAAACGCGAGGGGGGCGGCCGCCTTCGTCGCGCCGGACTTCAGGCGAATTAGGCGTATCAAGTCGGGCTCCTTTGCGATCTATCGCTGGCCATACCTGTGAGTGCTTCCAGAATGCCACTTCTGTAGCTGCGTGTCCATAATCTTGCCGCGAGAAGTGTCATCTCTCTGATGACACAACACACTTGCGGAGGGCGAATGACTCAGATCCGGTGCGGACGCCTTGGTCTCACAATGGCTGGCGTCGCTCTGGTGGTTGGGGCACTTAGTGCATCGACTGCGGGGGCGCAGTTCGCCGTTGTGGACGCGACGAACTACGCCGAGAACGTGCTGCAGTACGGCCGGATGCTGGAGCAGCTGCGGGCGGCTCAGGCGCAGATCGCGAACCAGGTCACGGCGCTCAAGAAGCTCGCGAACCCGCGGTTCCGCGATGTCGGCGGGGCGTGGTCGGCGGTGAATGCGACGATGGGCGGGGGGTCGGGGGTCGTCTACGGGCAAACGTCGGCCGTCGGCAGCCTACAAGCGACCTTTCCCGGTGAGGTGGCGAACCGCCAGTATGTGCCGGAGCGGATGGCTCAGGTGACCCGGACGCTGGCAACGGCGGCCGCTGTGCTCAAGGCGGCGCAGGCCCAGGGCTCGACGTTCGATGCGGGTCGGCAGCAGCTCGACGCGATGAAGTCCCAGGTGGGGACAATCCAAGGACATGAGCAGGCGCTCGAGCTGCAGAACACGGTCGGAGTGTTCGGGGCGAACGAGGCCATGCTCACGCGCCAGGCGATCGAAGGGCAGGCCAACTTGCAAGCCGTCTACTACGCGCAGCAGGTGAGCGCAACGGCGCAAGCGGAGGCGAACGCGCGGCAGCTGTACGCGTCCATGGGGGACCGCGGTAGCACGCGGCGGCCGCTCCTCTCATTCAGGCCGGCGGCGTGAGATGGCAAGCGCGCAATCAGTGGATCGGGGTGGCGTGTGTGGGGGCGCTGCTGTTCGTGGCGGGTGCGGGGACGGTGTGGGCGCAAAGCGCGCCAGTTCAGGATCCGAATGCGCCCGTTCTGGGGACGATCACGGACAGCTACCGCCTGGCGTCGCAAATCTGGCTGGCCCGCCTTGTGCCGGTCGCGCAGCGGACGTTCGTCCTTCTTGCCGGAATCGAGGTTGCCCTCTCAGGGCTCATCTACGGGATCAGGCGACAGAGTTTGGACGAGGCGGCAAGCCGGTTCGTGCTCAAGTTCGGACTGCTAGCGTTCCTGTTCGCGCTCATCACCTCGTTCCCGTTGTGGGTGCCGAAGATCGTCGCGGGGTTCGCGGCGGCTGGCGAGCTGGCGGTCGGCACTCAAGGCACGACGAACCCGTCGGATGTGATCGACCTCGGGATCGCGATCGCGGGCAAGTTGCTGACGGCGTTCGACCTGGCGGGCATTCTGCGCGACCCGGCGATCGTGTTCTTCGGGGCGATGTGCGCGGTGATCGTGTTCTTCGCCTACCTGGCCGTGGCCGTGCAGCTCGTGCTGGTGCTCGTCGAGAGCTACATCGTGCTCTCGGGCGGCGTGCTGTTCCTGGGGTTCGCGTCGTTCCGAAGCACAGCGGAGCTCGCGGACGGGTACCTGAGATATGCGATCTATGTTGGGATCAAGATCTTCTTGCTCTATTTAGTCTGCGGCGTTGGTACCGCGCTGTCGTCAACCTGGGTGACGCAGCTGCAAACCGCCCCGGATCTGTTGACGGGCGGTGCAATGGAGTGGCACGTGATCGGGGGCACGCTGGTGTTCGCGGTCATGACGCTCCGGATCCCGAATACGATCGCGGGACGGATCACATCGCACGCGCACTTCGGGCTGGCGAACGCGCTCAAGAGTCTCTGACGCCGAGCGCCGAGCGGCGTGATGCGTGATCCGATCCTCGAAGGCCGGCGCGAATTCGAGGGCGTGTTCGGCGACCTGGCGAAGGGCAAGCGCAACTGGCAGCTCGTGGCGTTCGCGATCACCGCGGTGCTGGGAGTCGAGACGATCGGATTCGTGCGCCTGGCGCTCACCTCGCGCGTTACGCCGTATGTCGTCGAGGTCGACCAGCTGGGGCGCGTGCGAGCCGCGGCG
Organism: Gemmatimonadaceae bacterium; assembly: GCA_035570055.1. GTDB lineage: Bacteria > Gemmatimonadota > Gemmatimonadetes > Gemmatimonadales > Gemmatimonadaceae > DASRDS01. Next base: position 150,763 of record DATMLM010000009.1, on the reverse strand, counting down.
CCCGTCGAGCGATTGACGCACGTGGAAACCCGACTCGTGATCGCGGAGATCGCGCAGTTCGTCCGCGATGTACGCACGGTGGTGCCGGCCCCGGCGGCGCAGGCCGACGTCCTGGCGCGGGCGTACGCATATCTCGATCAGGGCGGTGCGGCCTTTCTCAACGCGTATTTCAGCGATCCGCACAACGACCCGCGAGTGATCGGGCGAACGGTGACGCGCACGATCGACGTGCGGAGTGTGCTGCCCGTGCCCAAGTCGAATACCTGGCGAGTGGAGTGGACTGAGGTCGAGTACCCGATTGCCGGCGGCGCAGTGACGGCGACTCCGTGGGAAGGCTACCTGGGCGTGCGGCTCGTGCCGCCCGAGACGGCGGACGCCATCGCCCGCAATCCGCTCGGCGTGTACGTGACATCGGTGACGTGGACTAAGACCGGCAATCCGGTGCCAACAACGGGAGAAACGACGCAATGACCAGGCTTGGGGTCGCGCAGCTTTTGATGGTCTTAGCGGGCGCGACGGCGGCGCTTGACGCGCGTGCGCAGTCGGATACTGCGGACGGGGATCCAGTGGCGATCGCGGCGCGCGAGGCGCAGAGCGGGTGGAGTGCTCGGACGGTGCGGACCGGCGACGCCGTTGTCTTCCCGTACGGGCGCGTGCAGCCGGCAGTGACCTGTGCGCCGCTCCGGGCGTGTGTGATCGCGCTCGAGCCGGGTGAGGTCGTGCTCGGGAAGGCGAGCGGCGACGCGGAGCGGTGGCTCATCGATCAGACTGGCACGGGTCTGGGTGGCAAAACGGCTCTCATCGTCATTAAGCCGACGGCGTGCAACATGGCGACGAACCTGGTGGTGTCGACCGACCGGCGTGTGTACGACGTGTCCCTCGTGTCGCCGCCGTGCGGGGCGCGGGCAGGCGGCGCCGACGCGGAGTACACGCGTATGGTGAAGTTCTACTATCCAGATCCCCTGCTAACGGGGAAACGGGATTCTGTCACGGTACCAAGTAGCGAGGGTGCACGGCCAGAGGCGTTGCGATTCGACTACACCATACACGCCGACCGTCGCGTGCGCTGGATACCGACCGCGGTCTACGACGACGGTGTCCACACGTATCTGCGATTCTCGGGGGAGCTCGCGCACGGGCCGCTGCCGGTATTGCGAGCGTTGAGCGAGAGCGGAACGCCGGCGTTGATGAACTATGCCGTCGAGGGTGACGCGTTCGTCGTTGACCGGGTGATCGAGCGGGCAGAGCTCGTCATGGGCGACGACGGCCGCCGGGTCGAGATCGTCAACACTCGCCTCGTCGCGAGTCGGTAGCAGCATGGCCGAGAGCGAGGAGAGCACGGCGAAAGGCAGTGGCACCTCGCCACTCCGCATGCCGCCGCCTGAGGTCACGCGGCTCAACCGCAACGCTCTACTGTTGGTCATGGGCCTCGCGACAGTAACCGTTTTCGTTGCGGTGGCCTCGATGAGCAGCCCGCATGGATCCAGCAGCAGTCGAGCCGACAGTACCGCGACCCGAGTGCCGGTTGTGCCGCAACGGCCGGCATTGCCGCCGCTGCGGGTCGCCGCGCGCCCGGACAGCATCGGCGTCGGACCAGTCAGTACACCGATGCCATCCGTGATCGCGTTCGAGGATCGACCGCGGCGCGTGGCAGCTGGCGGCGGCGGCGGCGGCGAGTACACGCGCGCATCGTCACCGTCACGAACAAGGGCCGATGACCGAGACACGGCCTATGAGCGCGCGCTCGTCCGGAGCCCGGTGCTTGGCGATCGGGCAGCGGCGACAACGCCGGAGAGCGCAAGTATGAACGGCCATGGTGGCGAGCCTTCAGACGCGGATCTTGAGCGCGCGCTGTTGGACCCGCTGCTCAAGACGCCGATCTCTGGTGCTGCACCCAATAATGGGCAGCCGTTTGTGGCGGCCACTGAGAGCGTCGGAGACGTGTCCGCGGTGTCGCAACGTGCGGCCCGGGAGCATCGAGAATTCCTCTCGGAGTCGCGCGGTGCGGCGACGAGGGGAACTTCGTCTGCGGATGCGGCGGCGTCGCCATACGAGCTCACGGCGGGCACCACGATCGAAGCGGCGCTCGTGACGGAACTCAACTCTGATCTGCCCGGCACGGTGGTCGCGCAGGTCGAGCGCGATGTGTACGACTCGCGGGCGGAAACGAACGTGCTCGTTCCACGTGGGTCGCGACTCATCGGACGGTATGACGACCGCATCGTGCCGGGCCAGAGTCGGATGCTCGTCGCCTGGACGCGGCTGCTGTTTCCAGACGGGAGGGGCGTCGAGCTCCCCGGCGTTGCGGCGACGGATGGCCGCGGCGCGACGGGTGTGCCGGGGCATGTGGACTCGCATCTCACGCGCGTCTTCGAGGATGCGGCGGTCTTATCGGTGCTGAGCGCGGGAGCGGAGCTCAGTCAACCGAATGGTGGCGGGAGCGCCCTCGCCGCGCCGTCCGTGGGGCAGACGATCGGGGCGGCTGCTGGTGCGCAGCTCGCGAGTCTTGGGACGGAGATGGTGCGCCAGGGGCTCGCCGTCAAGCCGACGATCGTTGTGCCGGCGGGTTCCTCCGTGACTGTGCTCCTGGCGGATGACATCGAATTTCCCGGCGCGTACCGCGACGCGCGGTGGACCGCGCAATGACGATAGCGGCGCCGCTCGATCCGCGGCGAGGGCGGCTTCTGATGCTGCTTCTGCTGATGGATCTCGTGTACGGTTGCGCCATCGCGACGCAGTACGTGGCCTGGCGGCTGGCGTATCACCCGAATCTGGGGCCAGCGGCGCTGATCGTCGGCGCGGAGCTCGCGCGGTGCTGGCATGCCGTAGGCGTCGTGCTCTTCGCGGCCGCGGGGGTGGCGTTCGGCTGGCCAGCGTCGCGGCGCGCCGCGCCGCTGCTCGCAGTCGCCGGCGCGACCGCGTGTGCGCTCGCAGCGGCGCCGCTCTATGCTCCGCAGCGCCTCGCGGTCTGGTTATTCGCATATCGGCATGAGGTGGCACTCCAGGGGATCTTGCGCCAAGGCGTGGAGTTCGGAGGAGCGGCGATCCTGGCGGGCGTCATCGCTACGCTATCGCTCATGTCGCGCGGTCGCCGGTGGGTGTCGAGTGGATCCCATGGTACCGCGGTGTGGGGCGACCCGCGGACGCTCGTTCGCGACCAGGGCCTTGTCGTCGGGCGAGTCGCTGGCTCGCCTCGGCGAAGCGGGGCGCTCATGCGGTACGACGGCGACGGGCATCTCATGACGGTCGCGCCGACGCGGTCGGGGAAGGGCGTCGGCGTTGTGATGACGAACCTGCTGTCCTATCCGGGCTCCGTGCTCGTCACCGACGTCAAGGGCGAGAACTTCGCGGTGTCCGGGCATTGGCGCGGCCACGGAGGTCTCGGGCAAGCCGTGCACGTTCTGGATCCATTCGATCACGTCGGCGGGAAAGCGCGGTACAATCCGCTCGATCTCATCGACCGCGAGAGTCCGGACGCTCTCGACGATGCGGCAATGCTGGCGGACATGATCGTTGTCTCAGAGGGGCCGAACGAAAGCGTGTTCTGGGCTGAGGAAGCCAAAGCGTGGCTTACCGGACTCATTCTGCATGTGGTGACGGCCGAGCCGCCGGTGAATCGGACCTTGAGCCGTGTGCGGCATCTGCTTGGACTGGAGAAGGGGCAGCAAGAGCCGCTGCTCGCGGAGATGAAGAGGAACAAGGCGTATGGGGGCGTGATCACACGGGCCGCGGCACGCCTCGATCAGAAAGAGGGGCCGGAGCGGAGTGGCGTGCTGTCGAGTGCGCAGAGTCATACGCATTTCCTCGAGAGTATGCGCATCGGTAAGTCACTATCAGAGTCGACGTTCGCGTGGGAATCGCTCGCTGAGGGGAACGCGACGGTCTACCTCGTGATGCCACCGGATCACTTGCGGACATATAGACGATGGGTGCGCCTTATGATCGCCTGCGCGCTGCGGCAGCTCGTGCGTGCCGGCGTCCGCGGATCGCACCGCGTGCTCGTGCTCCTCGACGAGTTTGCGCAGCTGGGACGCATGGCCGTCGTCGAAGACGCCATCACGCTCGTCGCGGGTTATGGCGTCACGCTGTGGCCCCTCGTGCAGGACATCGGACAGCTCAAGAAGACGTATCCCAACGGGTGGGCGACGTTCCTGGCAAATAGCGATGTTCTGCAGGCGTTCGGCGTAAACGATGGGGAGACGGCCGAATGGCTATCGAAGCTGACCGGAGACGCGACGATTCGCGTGCAGAGCGAGAGCCGCACGAGCGGAGCGTCTAGTGGCCGAGGCGGCGGGGGGCATCAGGAGTCCGCGGGCGAAACAGCGTCGGAACGCGGGCGGCGGCTGATTATGCCCGACGAAGTGCGGTGCATGGAAAGCGATGAGCAACTGCTGTTCGTGCGCGGCCGGCGGCCGTTTAGCGCGCGGCGGCCGGACTATCGCGTAGACCCCGAGCTCCAAGCGCGCGCGAGACCCAATCCGATGTATGCGTCGCGGTAGGCGTAGCTCGCGTTGGGCGCGGTCGTTCGCGCTCGGTGCGGTTATCGGGGGCGCGGGCGTCGCGGTGCAGTTGCTCGCCCACGTGTGCGGGTTCTGGATCAACGTGACCGCCAGTCTACCAATTGGCGTGTATCGTGTTGCACCTGGACCGATGCGGCGCGGAACCTTGGTGCTGGCGTGTGCGCCGGTGTGGGCTACTCAACTCGCGCGCGAGCGACGGTATCTATGGAAGGGACCATGTCCAGGCGGAACGGTCTACCTGGGCAAGCAGATCGCGGCTGTCGCGGGAGACACAGTCGACGTCGACAGCGGCGGCATCGCCGTCAACGGCGCGCATCTCGCCAATAGCAGGCCACTCGCGCGTGACACCCGCGGGCGACTGCTACCGGTGCTCCGAGGACGTTGGGTGCTGAGGCCTGGTGAAGTGTGGCTCTGGGCTGGCTGGAACCCACTCAGCTTTGACGGCCGATACTTTGGTCCGTCGTCGACCGGAGCAGTACGCTCGCGCATTTCGCGCATCATGTAGAGCAGGACCCGCCAAACGATTCGCCATGTGATGCGGGGCCGAACCCCCGCTTCACGATTCTCCCGAACCCGTGCTAAGAGGCCGAGCCATCGCTCTTGGGCAAGGGCAACCCTAAAGTCAATGACCCCGTGATCGGCTCTTTGCATGGCGGCCTCTCGAGCCGCATCTCATCTTCCAGATCCCGGACGAGCGCGTTGATTGCGTCCAGCGCCGTCTCGGCGAGATTCTTAATCCTTGCCGGCCGTCGCCCCGAGTGGACTATTTCGCCATGCCTGTTAGCGGCGAGCGCGGCCGCCTCCAGCTCAGCCACGTAGTCTGCGAGGCTGATCGCCTCGGCGCGCAACTGGCCCATGACGGAAATACAGTCGACGATGTGGACGGCGGTCTGCAAGCAGAATATTTGCCCATCATGAAACGCGGCTGTCAGAGCAGGGTGCTCGAGTGAAGTGCTGTCGTAAGGCGGCAGCGGTTGCGCCTTGACGGCCTCGATAACCCGCTGCAAGCGATTCAACTCGGTGTGAACTCCCCACGCGAGAGCGCGGCGCCGGCTGACCGTTGTATTCTCGTCGCGGCGCCGATCATCCAGCCTTGCCTGCCGAGCTTCGTCTCGTTCGCTCTGCGCATCCTCGACCTGCTTTATAGTGGCTCCTAGTGACTCCGCCCCTTGCTGCGCCAGCCGACGAGACTCACCCGCTTGGCGGGACGCCGCCAGGGCGGCCCAACCAGCAAAGATTGCAGCTACTGCCGCAGCCGCGATCTGTACCCACTGACCTACGTGGTTGACCGCCGTAATTCGGACGGCCATTGTCGCATGAGCGACGGAGTCGATTCGCACGGAGTCGCGAACGTGAAGTCGGGCTAGATTGGCGGCCACATGCCGCAGGGAGTCGATCGCCAGGCTATCGCGTTGGTGAAGCTCTCTGGCGCTAGAGGCCTGGATTAGAGCGGCGAATGCACGCCCACCTCTGAGGACGGAAAGGTTACCGAACCGCATTCCGTGCGGTCACTGACGCCGGGAAAGCACAACCATCGTTCGACAATTGGTCATTTCAAGAGGCTCGCCTAGATTCGTTCGATCACTGCTTCGACTGATGCCTCTGGTATGATGGTTAAGACTGCGCCACAGTGCGCACAGTTAACTCCGGTAAAATACGGCCGTTAAGCGAGCTATGGTTGTCGAATGTCTGGTAACCCGCAGACTCATTGCAGAATCCGCATTTCGGCCTGGTCATGAGATCCTCTTATATGCCATCTGTGTCCAAGCGTGAGCGCGCCACCGATCGCCTACCTGCAAACTACGGTCGCCGACGGGTCGAGGATAAGCTGTCTTTCTGACGCGAAGAGGCACAATCCTGACATCCGGATGAAGGCGGCGCCGATTGTCGTGCGATTGCGCTCCTGTTGTACGGCAAACTCCGCCCACCGTGGAAGGCTATCGGGGCGTCGCAACTGCGGTGGTGAAGAGTCGTGGGACTATCGCCCTGGATCGTCGATCGAATATCCAAGTGACTCGTAGAACGCGACGCCAGCGGCAGTGTTCGCGTTGAAACGCGCTTCATACCAGGGGCCGTGTTCGTCTTGGAAGGTCGCTCCTATCACTTGCAGGAAGTGGAAGAAGGGCATTTCGGCGAACCTCGGATTGGATGTCTTGCTATGCAGCAGCTCGAGAACGCTACGACCGGCCGGCGCCGCCAGCTCCCAGGCTTCCAATTCCGCGATGTGGAGAAATTGTATCGGGGCCACCTGTCCACCCTGTACCAATGCCATCAGCGGATGATCAGCTAGATCGTCTCGGATGATTGCGCGATATGTGAATTGCGTGATGACTTGTTCAAAGATGCCGACAGCGGTGTAGATGCGTTTGATGGCTGATGACCTTACACCAAGCTTCGCGAAGTCATCGGACCGTAGGAGCGAGTTTGTAGAGACGAACTGATCGGCAGCTTTTCGGACGGCGTTTCGCAGTTTCTTGCGGTAGCCCGCGTAGTCCGTTGCGTGTCGCGTATTCAGCAGCGGCGTCGAGGTCTTGAACTCAAGAAGGATGACCGCATCTGGATATACGATCATCCCATCGCAGACGCTTTGCTCTTCACCCACACACTCCTGCATCTTCCGCTCCGAGACGAATCGGTCGCCGAAGGCGCGCGCGAGAAGATCGTCACTGTATCGTTCGACCAAGTGTCCCCTGGTATCGAGGAAGGCGCGCGTCTCCCTCGGATTGAAAATGGAGGTATCTAGGAACCTGTGTTGGAGTGAGCTCCCCGGCAATCGACGGAGCAACGGCAGCGACACGCAGTAGAGCGTGTCCCCAAATGCGACGACTGGGTGCTTCTCGAACGAAAGCACATCAAAATAGCGAGGGTCATCAAGAGAGCAGCCCTCCCGGATCTGTAATTGCAGATCGGCGGCATCGATACAGGCAAGCGCTAACCACCGCTCCCGTTCCTCCTCGGTGAGCGAAGCGCGGCGATCGAGCCATAGCGCGCGATGCTGCCAGATGTCGCCGGCGTCAATGTCCTTCCAAGCGAGCGTCAGCCATTTTGAGAGAATGGCCATGAGCGCATGCCAAGTTGTGTCCGCGCTAAGACCCGTCGCGCGTGCAAGCGCTGAGGGGACATCAACCGCGCCCTTAAAAGCGACCTCCGGCCGGGGTTCGATAAATAGATGGTGCGCGCGAACGTAATCGCGAAGCATGTGAGATCCTTCGTTGAATATCACGTTCGCTGCGGCGTAGAGTTCCAACTGGGAAAGGCCGGCATCGGTCGAGAAATCCAGGCCTTCCAAATGAGCATCCATCAAATCGTTGATCATGAGCAATGCTTCGATGAAGGGCACTGTCGACCGCTCGCGATCCACACTCCCCAGTTCAAGATCGATGGCGAGAAACGCCAGCTTTAACGCGTTTAGAGTTTGGCGCTCGTGGAAAATCACCCATCGCTCAGGACCCGAACTGGGCGACAGCCGCATCCCGGCGCGAGCGGCGAGCTGATTAGCGTTGTGCTTACCGAGAAACCGACTGAGAATGCGCATCTGCCGTGTGCGCAACTCATCGCCGTCACTACCAGTTGGATCTTCCAGCGAGAGCGCGAGGGTAGTGCGACTTACCATGCCAACGATCTGGGATAGCGAGTATCGTTTAAGCCGATCCAACACGCCGCGTAGCGTCGCCGTTTGTCCGGTCAGCGCCCTCCAGCCGACTGTGCGGAACATGAACCGCGTAATGTCCGACGCGTCGGAGGGTTCGCCCGCTGCATCTCCTGACATACTCGAAACATACGCGCTGCGAGCAGCTGCGAGCGCGCATGCCGGCCCGACAGCAAGTGGCCCTGAGGCAGTGACGCGCACCGAGAGTTCTCGCTCGTGGAGGGCAGCAGCATCGATCGTCCTCAAGACGCGCCGATTGTCTACAGGAGCGCCGTTCGTCGTCACTCTCGAAAGCCAAACGGGTCGCGGTCATCTGCAACCCACCTGTTAAGCGTCTGTTCGTCGAATAGGTAGCCCCCTTGCGGCATTATGCGGAGCATTGCGAGCAGGCTCTTTCGTGGCCACCTATCGTCTGCTCCGATGTCGCGCACCGCGGATTTCGCTGCTTCATAGGCAACCATATCCGCCACTTGCAGCTGGATGAAATTGCCCTTACTGCCGTAGGCAAAACTCTGAATAAGTAGCGTGCGCTTTCTGTCCTCTGAAAGTGAATCGACGGCTTTTTTGAGCTCGCCGGAACCCATGTCTCCCGACTCGAACACGTACGCGACCTGGTCGAACGTGTTGAGATCACGGGCCAGCATTATCGAGAGTCTGGTAAGCAACAGAGCGCCGCAGAATTTATAGGGGTGGCCAATTCTCTGGCGCTGCTTTGTTGGCAGCCGATGGTAAGCCTCCAGATCAAGCGCCACGGCGCCGCCGATGGGCTCGGCGCGTTCGATGACATTTATCAGTTTTGCGAGGAAGCCGGTATGTTTCTCGTTAGCCCATGACTTATATGGCTCGGCTTTCCGCGCCTCGTAGTCCGTCATGTGAAACCACGGTATACCTTCTCGCGCCAGCGCCTCTTCCCATGCCGGAGCGAACTGCTTATGCCAGCCGTCCACGGGTGCGATCACGCCGGCGACCGCAAAGACGTGTCGACTCCCTGACGGCACTGTGCTACTGTCGACGTAACCGGCGAACATGCAAGCGCGCCCCTAGCCTTTGGGTTGTGAGAGCGGGAAGCGGCTCACTTCTTCCGCGGCCTTCTCGGTAACGCTTGCCTAGCCCGCCTCTGCAGAACGTAGACGCCGTTGAGTGTGTGCTCGACGACGTCGAGCGCGACACCGAGCGCACGGTGTTGGGGCGGCTTTATCTCATGTGCTGCGGCGTTGCCCATCAGACGAATGCGGTGGAGAACCGAAGCGCTGGCCTTTGTGAGAACCCCTTGCGTCACGAGCGCGTCGATTTGCGACTCTAGCGCTCGCCCTGTCGCCTTGCGCTGCATGCAGACTGCCTCAACCAGTGCGCGGATACCGATCGCTGTGAGGACCGGCATCTGCTTATCGAAGGCCCTCAGTGTCTCGTCGTAAACTTGACGCACCCCCTTCGGCAGCAAGTCGACACCATCCATCGGAGCGCGGTCCGGAACCGTAAAGTGTGTCTCGACTCGCTCCTCGAGCACCTGCATACCAGTTTCGGGATCGTGGTCCCAGTCCTCGGTATTGCGAGTGACCTCTCGGAAACTGATCCACTCGCAGCCCTGACACTGAATAATTTGGAAGTCGGTCCACACTGTGACTTCGCCGTCTGTTGTTTCGCGCTGCAACGATTCGACCGGCATGTGGAAAGTTCGCGTCTCACACTGGATGCAGTGCGATTTGAATCTCTCGGTGCTTGCCTGCGTTGTATTGCGTCTCAGCGATTCCGCCACGGTTCGCCTCGGCTCTGACTCGGCATTCGGGTTCCGCGCGTCCTATGTGGCCCGTTGCGGCATTTCCTAGAGGCCCAAGGAACGGGTGCATAACATGCTGCGCGCGCACCCAGGCCGCCAGGATGTTCATAGCCGGCCTACGAGGCCGTTAGACGAAACTCACGAAAGTGCGTCAATCTCGCGTCCCATCGCGATGTCGCGAACGACGCGGTGCCGAAGCACGACCGCGAGGGTCGCGACAGCGGAGCCAACCGCACGGTGGAGATAGGCGAGCTCCCGGGGTCTCAGCTCGCGCGTTCTTTCCCATGCACGCCGGCGGAGCAGGGCGTCGGACGGCAGCTGCTCGCGAATACCGCGAATGCGGGCGAGCTCTCGCTCGATGCGTTCGTTGCGTGCAGCAAACTCCGTCTCGGCTCGAATGCTGTTTTCCTGGTCGGCGCGGGTTATCCCGGGCTCGATCTGCCGAAGCACCTGTCGGAGCTCCGTGATGCCAGCAGCGTAGTCGCGCGAACGGGCGACGGCGCGAGGTAGCAACTCCCGAGCGGCGGTATCGTCCTCTTTGTTCCACAGTCCTAAGAGCGCCGGCCGGGCGTGAGAGCGTAGCTCGACGTACGAGGTTGGATCGTCGCGAAGACGGCGGATCGCTGCACCGGGTCCCTCTGAATGCAGCACGTCGTCGAAACGCTTCATCGCCTCCGGTGCCCTCGCGTACACGTCGTCGAGCGCGTTGTAGAATGCACGAGACGCGACGTCGATGGCTCGATTGGCACGCTCCAGGCGATCGTGAAGTTTCGTTTCGGCCTCTAGGGTGCGAGACCATTGGAACTCCAGGCGGTTCAAGTGACGCGGTAGGTCCGCGTCGTAGATCCCTCGCTTGGCCTCGGTGATCCGTTCGAACTCTTCGGCGCCGAGGCCGACAGGTATGAGTTGCTGCTTGTGGAGTGGCTCGCGTTCGTGCCGTTCGGGTGCGCGCTGGCCTTCGAGCTGGTGGAGGTGGCCGTCCACTTCTCGCAGGCCGAGCCTGCGCTCGAGGATGCGGAGCGCGCGCTCGGCGATCGTATGATCGTGCCAGCGATCCCACGCGCGGCCCGTCTCGGGGTGGACGCGGTTGACGACAATGTGCAGGTGCGGGTGAGCGCGGTCGCGGTGGGCAACGATCAAGATCTGGTGCTCCTTGAGACGGAGCTCGTCGAGGAGTCGATCGATAACCTGGCGGATCACGGCCGGACTGGGACGGTCGCTCGGATCGAAGGCGACAACAAGGTGGTAGACGGGCTGCTCGATCCGGTGGTTCTGCGCGGCCGTCGCCCGCATGAGCACCGCGGCGCGCTCTGGATCATCGAGCGCGAGATTCCGCTGCATCGTCCAGGCGACTCGTGAGTGCTCCATGCCCGATCGGCCGTGCAGGAGATAGCGAATGAGGCCACCGAACGCACGGCCACTGCTCGACTGGGCGATCATGCGGCGAGGCGCGAGAGGAGCGTTCGCAGCGCACCGAGGGCTCGGGCGATCGCGGCCGCGGGCTGCTCGCTAGCCGTATCATCGAGCTGGCGCACGATCGCCGAGAGGGCATGCACGATGTCATCGTGCACCTGGAGACGTAGCGGGCGGGGCGCGCGCCCCAAGCTCGATTCTCGGATATAGCGTGCTAGCGGACGGCCGGCCTTGTAGGCGCGCTGGCGAGCGTCCGCGAGCTCATGGTACGTGAACCGCACGGGCACCCGGTGCGTGCGACGGTTGCGGCCGTGCGCTCCCCTGCCGGTCATAAATCGGCGCCTCTCCACCTGCTGGTACGGACCTTAGGAGTACATCGCATAGCTACAGAGATGACACCGCTCGACGGTCGATTATGGACCCGGTGGATACGAGCCGTGGCCCGCGGTCTGGTCGGTTGGGGACTCAGAACATGCCCGACGACAACCACGGGGAGTCGGGATGAGGATCGGCGTTAGGCGATGGTAGCAGCGCGAGCTGGGCGGCGATGGCCTCGGCGTGGTCCTCAAGCTCGTCGGCCCGGGCGTCGAGCTCCGCGATCGCGGCCTCGAGCCGGTATACGGTCCTCGCGTCAACGGCGGCGATGTGGCGCGCGCGGGGGCGCGGACGCAGGCAATCGCGCAGGTCGTGTGAGGCAGCTCGGCGCCGTGCACGATCTCCGCGAGTGGGGTGGCAAAGGACGGCGGTATAGCAACCAGCGTAGGTGTGTGGCGAACGAACTGCTGCCCGCGGATTTATGGCGCTCGGGCAGGTTCTCGGCGCCGCGCGCACAAAGTCGCGAAGGCGACCGGTGTGCTAATTACGCAGCGCATCTGACCCGGTACGCAAGTGGCCAGCTGTTTCTGACGTCCGGGCAGGTACGTCAGAAGTCATACCGTCTCGAATCACAATCAATCATGGACGTGTGAAGGGTGCGCTGATAACGTCACTGTCCTCGTGGTCGACCTGGGTGCAACCGCGTCCAGGAGCGGTGTCACGTGAGCAGTCGCTTGGCCGCTTGGCCTCGTGGCAGCGGATTGATGAGCTGACGCTTCAGCGCCGTCTGCTACGGCGTGTTCCGATAGCCTTTGCGTCGGACGATCTATGGACGCGTACGGACCTCTGCGCGTTGTGTCACTCGTGCGCGATGTGGAGTGGGAACGCCACATTCGCCTAGCGCTTGGTCCTGCTCCAATCATTCGTTGGATACATCAGAGCGGCGATCTCGACCACACCTCTGGCCTCGCTTCTGCCAATGTCATGCTGTGGCATCTGGAGGCGAATCCGCAGGCCGCTGACACCATGGCTTCCACGCTGCGCCGAATTAGAGCTGCCATGCCATCGTCTCCGGTCGTTCTGTACGTGCGGGTTACCCCGGCCGTGGCGGGGCTCATTCTCACAGCGGGACGCCTCGGAGTGGATGGCATAGCACTGCGCGGCTATGATGATCTCCTTAGGGTTATAGCCGATGCGTTACATGGATTGCGATATGGCAAGGCGTGTGAACAGATCCTCACGCAGATATCGCCCGTCGGCGACCCGGCGACTCTGGTGCTGGCGCAGTGTCTACGCCACGCGTTCGACTCGGTTCTCACCGTCGATCGGCTCGCGCGGCAGTTCGGCGTAGACCGAAAAACACTTCACAATCGGTTGCGTGGAGCGGGGTTACCATCGGCCGCAGTGTTGATCAGTTGGTCGCGTCTCTTGGCGGCGGGCTGGCTCCTCGACGACCCCCACCAAACGGTAGCCGGCGCTGCTCGCACGTTGCAGTTCGCGTCCGCTTCTGAACTGCGTGGCATGCTCTCCCGATACCTCCACACACGCGCGACGGACCTGCGTCAGCGCGGCGCCCTTCGCACGATCGCGGAGTCATTCCGCGCGGTCCACTCTACTGGCGGACATCGTTCGCTCGGGATCCGCTACGCCGCTCCAGTCACGGCGCCGCCCGTTGCGGATCAAGCGTTGGCCGCCTCCCCATGGAAAGACGGGGACTCCCCACTCAGAGACTAGGCGCCTTCATCGTATGACCTAGAATGGGCGGCGCTCGTGCGGGCATCCCGCTCGGGCGGTGCAGATGAGCGCGGAGGAGTCTGTGCGCTGTGAGCTTGCGGGGTGTCCATGACACCGCGTCCGCTGACCCTTGGTGACGGCCTAACGCGCGATTACCTGCTGCACCATCGCGTGTGTCCGATTGATTTCACGGAATCCGGCGCGGTGCGCGTGTCGGCCGCGCCCGATGCGCTGCTCGACGACGCGCTCGATGACCTTCGTTTCGTCTACGGAGCCGAGGTCATCGTCGAGCCGGCGAGCCTGGGCGACGTCGAGCGCGCCATCGAGCGGCTCACCACGCGCGCGGGCCGCGACATCGAGCTGGCGCGCGTCGATCACGACGACGAGCGCACCGCAGACGTCCGCGATCTCGCGACACAGCCGCCGGTCGTCCGGTTCGTCAACCTGCTCGTGCGCGACGCCTACGACGCTGGCGCGAGTGACATCCATCTCGAATCTGCTCGGTCTGGACTAAACGCTCGATTCAGACTGGACGGCGTCCTTGCTCCGGCGCCCGAGCCGCCGGCCGAGTTGGCCCACGCGGTCGTCTCGCGCATCAAGCTCCTGGCCGAGCTCGATATCGCCGAACGGCGGCGCCCACAAGACGGACGCATCCGCGTACGACTCGAAGACCGGGAGCTCGATCTTCGCGTGTCGACCGTGCCGACGCTCTTCGGCGAAAGCGTCGTGCTCCGACTGCTCGATCGCGGTGGCCGGCCCGTGGCGCTCGAGGAGCTCGGCATGCCGGCCGGGATCCTGGCGAGCGTCAGCCGCCTCGCCGCGCGTCCCCACGGCATGATCCTGGTCACCGGCCCAACCGGCAGCGGAAAAACCACGACGCTCTACTCCGCACTCCAACGGCGCGACACGAAGGCCGAGAAAATCATCACCGTCGAAGACCCGGTCGAATACGAACTGCCGGGGATCACCCAGGTGCCGGTACACCGCCAAGCTGGCGTCACGTTCGCCACGGCGCTCCGATCCATCCTCCGCCAAGACCCCGACGTCGTCATGCTCGGCGAAATGCGCGACCCCGAGACGGCCGAAGTCGCGGTGCAAGCCGCCATGACCGGACACGTGGTGTTCTCGACCCTGCACACGAACGACGCCGTGAGCGCGATCCCGCGGCTCGTCGACCTCGGCGTCCCTCCGTATCTCATCGCGGCCACGCTCGATGGGGTGCTCGCCCAGCGCTTAGTGAGAAAGATCTGCGACACGTGTCGTGGCGAACACTGTCCGGCGTGTCGCCACACGGGCTATCGCGGACGACTCGGCCTGTTCGAGTTGTTCCGCGTCGACGACGAAGCCAAGCGCGCGATCGTCGCCGGCGCCTCGCGCGCCGATCTCACGGCCCTCGCGCGGGCGAACGGCATGCGAACGCTAGCTCAAGATGGCGAAGAGAAGGTCGCGGCAGGCGCGACTACCATGGCAGAGGTGATGCGTGCGGCAGACAGCTGATGTGGCGTTGGAGCGGATCGTCCCCACGACCGTGTGGTCAGAGACCTTCCGCACTCGATCGCGGTGGGACGTGCGGCGAAGAAGGATTGGGCTCGCCATCGACCCGGGCGAGATCCGAGCGATATCGGTGTGTGGTGGCGCTCCAGACTGGGCGGGGTGCGTGGAAGTGATCGACGGTCAACTGGCCGTCACTCTTACGCGATTGCTCGTTTGGTTCCGGGTACAGCGGCGAGCGCCGAGGGTACGAATCGCACTCGGACCAGCGTTCGCGAGCGTCGCGCCACACGAGGGCGTTCTGGTGCACGAGACGTGCACGGTCGCGAGCGCCGTGCACGTGCGGGGTAACCGCGTCTGGGCGGCGAGATTCTCGCGCGAAGCACTCGACGCGATCGCATACGCGAGTCGGCAGACGAGAGTGGCAGTGCAGGCCGTCGTCCCGGCGCTCGACGTCCTGGGACGTGGCCTGGCTGCTATCTATGACTCAGTTGTCCTCTGGCCACCGGACGTGCCGAAGGCGGCCGTGCGATGGACTGGCGGCGCGCTCCAGTCCGTGATCCAGATCGACGATCAGTTCGTCGTACTACGGCAACCGGGACTCGCGCCGGTGCCGGCGCTCGCGGTGCTGGGACGCGGTGCCGCTACATTCGCTGACGCGTTCGGTGTCGCGATCAGCGATGTTCCGTTTGGTGAAACGGGCGCCCTCGTGCCAGTGCTGTCGCGTGCAGCACGCGCGTGGGTGTCGGAGCGGTCTCGCGGCGTCGCGTCGCGGCTTCACTCCTCTGCCGTCCGACGGGCGTTCACCCTCATCGAGCTGATCGTCGTGATCGCGATCATCGCGACGTTGGCCGCGGTGGTGGCGCCAGCCGTCTTCAGAAACGTCGGTGATGCCAAAGTCGGCGCGGCCAAGAGCCAGATCGAGGTGTTCGCGCTGGCACTGAACGCGTACCGGCTGGACAACGACAACTTCCCGACCACCGAGCAAGGCCTGGAATCGCTGCGCACGAGTCCCACGATCGGTGATCCGCCGCCGAACTGGCGCGGGCCGTACCTGAGTCGGATCGTGCCGCTCGATCCGTGGGGGCGCCCCTACATCTATATAGCTCCTGGCAAGGCGAACCCGCAGTCGTTTGACCTCTATACGCTGGGCCGAGATGGGAAGCCTGGTGGCGACGGCGAGGATGCGGACCTGACCTCGTGGGGCGGGCCGGTCCAGCCATGACGACTTCGGCGTACTCCTATCGCGCCGCGCGAGGCGACGGCACGGTCGAGTTGGGGACACTCGATGCCGCGAGCCGCGAGGCGGCGTCCAGCGTTCTGTCGAGTCGCGGACTCTGGGTGCTCGACGTACGTCTCGCCGCGACCGTACTTGGCCGACAGCGGCTGTCATCGGGCGAGTTGGCGTTGGGTCTCCGCTTACTCGGATCACTCCTCGAGGCAGGGCTACCCGTGGCCCGAGCGCTCGCGGCGTTCACCGACGTCGCGCCCGACGGATGGCGTCCGGCACTGAGTGGTCTCGCTGCCGGCGTGCGCGAAGGCCAGTCCCTCGGCGCAACGCTCGCGACGTGTCCGATCGACATCCCGCCCGTCGTCATCGGCATGGTGCAAGCCGGCGAGGCGGGCAGCGGCCTCGCGGCCGCGGTCCTCCGCGCGGCGGATCTCATGGAATCGGCCGCGGCGACGCGCGCGGCGATCCGCGGCGCGCTCGTGTACCCAACCGTGCTCACAGTCGCCGGGTCGGCATCGCTCGCGCTGCTCGTCGGCGTCGTGCTACCGCGGTTCGCGAAGGTCCTGGCGGATCTTGGCGCGCCACTGCCGCCCACGACCCGCATCGTCCTCGATCTCGCCGCGCTCGCCCGAGCGGGTGCAGTACCGGGCGCGGTCGCACTCGTCGTTGGACTCGCAGCCTGGCACGCATGGGTCGGCACCGCGAACGGCCGCGTGCGACGGGACACGTGGCTCCTCACGCTGCCGCTCATCGGCACCATCCGCCGTGCCGCGGGCACCGCGCGAGTCGGTGCCGCTGTGGCTTCACTCCTCGACAGCGGTGTTCCCATCGCGCCGGCATTGCTTGCGGGTGCGCGCGCCGCTGGCGATGCAGCGATCGAAGCGCGTCTCATGGGCGCGCGGACGAGCGTCATCACAGGGACGTCTCTGTCACACGCGTTGGCCACGACCGAGGCCGCCACGCCGACCGTTGTGCGGCTCGTGCGCGCTGGCGAAGAGAGCGGACGCCTGTCCGAGATGCTGCATCGTGCGGCGGTGCTCGAGACCGACCGGACTCGGAGGCTCGTTACCGGTGTGGTGCGACTGCTCGAACCGGCGCTCATCCTCGTGTTCGGCGGCATCGTGGCGTTCGTCGCTGCGGCGCTCTTGGAAGCTGTGTACAGCGTACGGCCAACATGAATCGTCCAGGCGTGACGTTAGTCGAGCTTATTGTCGTGCTGGCGATCGTCGCCGTGATCGCTGGCGTAACGACGCCGGCCTTTCGTCGCGTAAGCCTCAGCCCGAACGTCTCGCCATGGGTTAGTACGGTCAACGCCGCGCGGCGCACGGCCATCGATTCGAACCGCGTCGTTAGGATCACCTTGAGCGTCGACGAGACGCCGCATGCGGTGACCGCGCTGCCTGATGGCAGTGTCGTCACGGATCTGCCGGTGGATCGGCTGACCGGCGAGTGCAAACATGGCGAGGTGAAACGTGCGCCGTAAGACGCGGCTCGGTGTCGTGCTGCTCGAGGCGATGGTCGCGCTCACGATCCTGACCATCGCCGCGCTCGCTAGCGCGGCGATGGTGCGCCAAGCCCTCGATAGTGTGCGCCACGCGCAAGCAGTCGAGGAAGACGTACGAAAGGCGAGCGCCTTCATGGACGACATCGCCCTCTGGCCGCGCGCCGATCTCGATCGCCATCTGGGGAATCGCGCCGAAGGCCCATGGCGACTCTCGATCGATCGACCGATCCCGACGCTCTATCTCGTTGCACTCACAGACTCTCATTCGCGTCGCGAGCTCTTGCACACGGCGCTCTATCGTTCGGTACCGCTCGGTGAGCCTTAAGACAGGCCGCGGTTTCACCCTGATCGAGCTCATGGTCGCGATCGCCCTGTCGGGCATCGTGCTCCTCGGAGCCCGTGCCCTCTGGGAATCCCTCGCGAACTCGGTCGATCGCTTGCAAGCCCAGGCGACAGCCAACGCGCGTGCGGAAAACGGCGATCGACTGCTGCGCTCACTCGTCGGACGCCTCGAAGTCGGCACGGATCAGTCGCACGAGTTCGCGGGCGACGAGCAGCACGTGCGGTTCACCACCTGGTGCGACATGCCGGCCGGGTGGCAAGAGCGATGCAACGCGGTCGTGCGCTTCGAGCCCGACTCCGGTGGCGGAGTCCAACTCGTGGCGCGACTGTCGACGGGCGAGTTCGTGCCGCTCAAGCGTGGTTTCACGCGAGGCGTTCTCCGCTATCTCAACAGTCCGGCCGGCGGTGGCGTGTGGTTCCGCATTTGGGGCCACGGCATCACTGCGCCCCTCGCGATCGGCGTGATCACTGACCGTGACACCGCGATCGTGCGGATCGGGGAGCGCGGATGACGACGAATCGCCGAGGGTTCGCGCTGCTTGCGGCTTTGTGGGTCACGACGGCACTGAGCGCGATGGCGCTCGCGGGCCTCCTCGTCGCGCGCGACGTCGTGCGTGGATCGCAGAATCGCGTCGCACTCATGCGCGGCCGCTGGCGTGCCGAAGACTGCTTCGAACGCTCCCGGATCGCGATCGACGACGCGCTGAACGGACGGATCCCCGGCGGCAGCTGGGAGAACCTGGATCAGGTCGTCGCGGTAGCTCCGGCTGTGACCGCTGCGGCGTGCGACGTGACGCTCAGACCGTCCGATATCGCGGTGAACGTGAACGCCGCGGACGCCGACCAACTCCTCATGGTGCTCAAGGCGATAGGTATCGGCGAGCCGACCGCGGATTCGATGGTCGACGCACTCCTCGACTGGCGCGACGCGGACGACATCCCACGCCCCATGGGCGCCGAGCGAGACTGGTATCAGGCGAACGGTCGGTTCGTCCCGCGTAACGGCCCACTCGCCGATGTGCGGGAGCTCAAACGGGTGCGGGGCTTCGAGATGATACCTGACTCGATCCTCGATGCGGTCTTCACGGTCGAGCCGGGGCGGATTATTTGGAATCGCGCACCGCTCATCGTGCTAGCGAGCCTGCCCGGTGTCGGCGAAGAAGCTATGGCCAGGATTATCGAGCGCCGCTCGCGCGATATACCGATCGACCTGTTCTCGCTCGCCGGAGGTCTGTCGCCAACCGCACAGCAGATGCTGGCCGCCCGGTTTGGCGAGCTGCAACAACTTACGACCGATCGCCCCGATGCCTGGATCCTGACAGCGCGCGGTGGTGGGTATGCATTTGAGGTCCGGCTCGCCTCGGCCGGCTCGCGAGCCGCGATTGTACGTCGGCGAACGACGCCGTGAGCCTCGTCATCGGGCTCGCGATCGAACCGGACCGACTGCGGGCGGTCGGGGTGCGAGGCGCACGGGTGCTCTGGGGCATGGACGCCCCCGTCACCGAGGCCACCACGCTCGGTGATGCGCTCAGCGTATTTTGTGCAAAGTTGCCACACCGACGATTCGGGCGGTCGCGCGTCATCGTTGCATTGGGTGCCACGTTCGCGCAGACCAAGCGACTCGCCGGCTTGCCACCAATCGCCGATGAGCGCGTGCTGGCCAAGACCGTGAGCGAGCACGCCGCGCGATTCTTCCTCAGGAACGGCGTGCCACTCGTGACGACATCTGTGCGTCGCGATGCCGCCGGTCAACCGTGGGCCGCCGCCCTACAGAAGAACATCGTCGATACGATCGTGAGCACCTGCAGCGCGAGCCGCTTTGACCTGGGGGGCATCGTGCCGGCGATCGATGTAGTGAAACCAGATGCCTCGGCGCTGGCGCCGCTGGGTCACGAGGCGATGGAGTTTGCCACGGCGTACGGCGCTGCCGTCACACAGGGCGCGCTCGCGTGGCGAGCGCGGGCGACGTCTGAGGAAACTGCGCCACGTTGGCGGATCACGACCATCGCGGGCGCGTGCGCTCTGGCGCTCATCTTGGCACTCCTCGCAACCGGCCTGGGCGCGCGTGTGGCCGAACATCGCGCGATCTCCCATCTCGCGAGTCTAGCGAATTCGACCCGTGCTGCGCAACGCGCTGCCCACGACAACGACCTCGTCACGCGGGCACTCGGCGAAGTCGCAACCTTCGATCACGGTCGGCGTCCGATCACAGTACTCCTATCCGAGCTGGCGAAGACCCTACCGGATAGCTCGGCACTGCTTGCGTTCCATATCGACAGCACGGGTGGATCGGTCGTCGCCCTCACTCCGCGCGCCGGTGCACTCCTCACACGCCTCGAACGGGTACCGGAGCTCGCATCGCCGGAGATTACGGGGCCCGTGACGCGCGAGACCGCACGCGGACACGATGTCGACCGTGTTGCCGTGCGATTTAGGTGGACCCATCCGTGATGCTCTCGTCGCGCGATCGTCGGACCCTCTTCATCGGCGTCGGCGTGATCGGCTCAGTCGTCGCGCTCTCGAAGGGCGTGCCGATCTGGCACGACTGGGTCGCCGACGCCAAAGCCGGCGCCATCGAACAAACCCGTGCGGCGGCCGATGCCGACGCGCTCGTCGCGCACGCCAAGTCATTGCGCGACACACTCAACGCGCGGAACGCCCGCTACGTCTCGCTCGCACCGGAGCTCGTCGCCGGCAACACCGCGGCCGAAGCGTCGGCGACGCTCGCGTCGCTCGTGTCAGGCGCCGCGTCCGCTGCCGGGGTCAAGTTGGGTGCGGTACAGTTGCGAACGTCAGCTGATACCGGCGCTCTTCGAGCATTTGTGCGGGTGAGTGTCCACGCCGATGTGGTTGGCGACATCCATGGAGTGACGACGTTGCTCGCGACCCTGGAGCGCGGGCCGACCCACCTTCGGGTGCGCGAGCTCACAGTCACGCAGCCGGACGCCATCGCGCCGGGCGATCGCGTGGAAGCGTTGAGAGCGGACCTCACAGTCGAGGGGTTGGCCATGGCCAAGCACCAATGACGCGCGTTGAACAGATTCTCATGATCGCGACGGCCCTTCTGGGCTCGGTCGCGGGCGCTGGGTGGTATACGAGTGCCCCGCGCTCGACGCGTCCCTCCCACACGAATACCGGCGACGTGGCCGCCGTAGCTGCGGTGCAGCCCGAATCGATCGACGCATCGTTGCGCACAGTGATCGAGACTGATCCGTTCCGTCTCGACCGCCGGCCATCGGCGATAGCATATCAGGCCGGACTCGAAGGCCTCGCCCCGGCGCCGAGACTACCCAAGCCGCCGATCGTCCTCGTGGGACTGGTCGGCGGCGCGGCGCTCATCGATGGCGCACCGGGTCATGTGACGACGGTCATCCTGCATGCGGGCGACACGATCGGCGGGCTCCGCATCCGTCGTGTCGGGCGGGATACAGTGATCGTGGCCGGCTCAGATACGACCTGGCGATTGACGCTGAGGCAGTCATGGCAGTGATCCGGTACGCATTTTGTGTCGTGCTGGTGACATCAACCCTCAGCGGGCAACGGCCGGGATCACTGCCGTCGCCAATCAATGAGCTCGGCGACAGCCTCGGCATCCATTTAGTGGATGTCGACCTGCGCGTTGCGGTCTCGGCCCTCGCGCCATATCTCAACCGACCCGTGGTGTTCGGCGCGGTGCCAGCCCTTCGAGTGACGCTCGAGACGCCACGACCGGTCCCGCGTTCCGAAGTCGGGCGGCTACTTTCGGGCGTCCTCTCTTCGCTAAACCTGGAGCTCGCGCTCGACACGACTGCAGGGTTGTATCGCGTCCGGGCCCACGAGACGCCGCCGGCGCCATCGCAGCCGATCGCATCCTCACGCACGATCGATGCCACGCAACTATATGTGATCCATTTGAGCCACGCGCGTGCGGCGGATGTCGCCGGCACGGTGAACGCTCTGTACGGTCGGGGGAGCGCGCTCGGCGAGCCGGGCACGAGTGGTGGGACGTTGTCGTCCAACCTGGCACAGAACGCATTTCAGCCGGCGCTGACAGCGGCACCGCTGAATCAGCCGGCGCCTCAGAACCCAAATACCGGCCTTGCGGCCGGGAAATCAGGATCGTTCTCGGGCGAGACGGTGGTCATTCCCGATCCGGGAACCAATAGCTTGTTGATCCGCGCGAACGCAGCCGATTTCGAACTCGTCGCCCAGGCAGTTAAAGAGCTCGATATCCGTCCGCTGCAAGTATTGATCGAAGTGCTGATCGTCGAAGTCAGCAAGAACTCGAACTGGGCCGCAGGTCTCGGTCTCTCATTTCCGAACCAACAGGTGAAAAACACCAGCACATCGATCGGCGGGTCGACGCCCGGCGCGGGACTCGGCGATTTCGCGCTTACCGTGATGCGGGCCGGCAGTCCGGCGTTCACGGCAGGCCTGACCGCGGCAGCCGCCAAGGGTGAGGCGCGCATTCTGTCGCGGCCTATCGTATTGGCGGAGAACAATGAGCAAGCTGAGATCCTAGTCGGAAGCCAGCAGCCGTTCATTCAGGTCCAGCAGACGCAGGTCGGCGCGGTCGCGCAAAATCAGGTCGTGCAGTATCAGGATGTCGGCACGAAGCTCACGGTCACGCCGACGATCTCGACCGACGGCTACGTCCAGCTGCAGCTCACGCAGGAGGTGAATCAAGCGACGGATCAAGTGCAGTTCAACGCGCCCGTGATCTCGACGCGCACCCTGAAGACGCGGCTCCTGGTGCGCGATAGCCAGACGGTGGTCTTGGGCGGCCTGTCGAGCCGAGAGCGCGACAAGAGCTCGAGTGGCGTGCCCGTGCTCTCGTCGATTCCGCTCATCGGGGCGCTCTTCGGGCAGCAGGGCCGCACCGCCACCGGAACCGAGTTCTTTTTGTTTCTAACGCCACGAATCGTGCGCGACGACGTCGACGTGACGAGAGTGACGCAGCCGATCGATTCGGTGATCATGAAGGAGGTGCCGTGACGGCGATTGCGGATGTTCGGAGGCTGCCAATTCGATTGGTGACTAGCCAGAACGACGTCCTTGACCGATTGCTGCTGGGCAGTTCTCTGAAGATGCAGCATTTACGTGAACTCGTACGCCGTTTCGCTCCGACTCAATTGCCGGTGCTGATTCAGGGGCCGACGGGGTCGGGAAAAGGAGTTGTGGCGCGCGCGATTCACGAAGTCAGTGGTCGAGTGGGACCGTTCGTTACGGCCAACGTGGCGGCCTTCGGAGACAGTCTCATCGAGAGCGAACTATTTGGTCACCTGAAGGGAGCATTCACGAACGCGACGGGGCGGCGCGCTGGCCTTTTTTTGCATGCGAATCGCGGCACTGCTTTTCTGGACGAGATACACCAACTATCGCCTGCTGCTCAACCAAAATTGTTGCGGGTCACGGAGTGCGGCCTGATTCGGCCCGTCGGCTCAGACGAAGAGGTGAAGTCCGATTTCCGCTTGTTGTGCGCCGCCAACGTCAATATCGAAAAGCTGGTCGAGTCGGGGCGCTTCCAGGAGGATCTATTAGGCCGTCTATCACGGTTGGTTGTGCGGGTGCCACCGCTGGCGGAGCGCACGGAGGATATTCCGGAGCTCGTGCAACACTTCCTGCACGAGATGCCAGGATTGGGAGCGACCAGTGTGAGTCAGGGCGGCCTGTCTGCATTGCAGGAGTACCATTGGCCACGCAATGTGAGGGAGCTCGCTTCGGTTCTCGAGCGAGCGGCAGTCTTGGGTGATGATCCGATCATCGGCCGTGCGGGGGTACTGGCCGCGCTCTGCTGCGAGGAACCAGCGCGGGGATGCGCGGACCGCCAAGCACGTGCGGTTGATCGGCGTGAGCTGATCGACAAAGAGGAGGAGGATCGCCACGCAAGGATTCGTCGAGCATTCCATGAAAGTGATGGCACGGCGAAAGGAGCCGCCGCAATGCTCGGCGTGAGCCGACCAACTCTGTACCGTTGGTTGCGCGAGTTAAGAATGCCGACGCCGCAGCGCGGCAGGATTCGAGATACAACGATGTAGTCTCGCTCAAGTGAGACTGGCGAGAATATCTCGCCACTAACGCGACTCATAAGAAGGATTCGATTGCCCGCAACCTGTTGACCGGCCATCGGTTGCCATCGAGGCGTTTGCGGGCACGTGATGTGCCTTTGCGCGGTTCGATAGCAGCGGACGATCGGTTCGCGACCGCCGCCGAATGTCCTTGTCCCGGGGTCGGAGGGTTACGATGAATCTCAATTGGCTTGCGGTAAGTTCTTTCGCGCGGTGTGGAATAATGGCCGCCGCGCTCACTGCATCGGTTGCGTCGTTTCGACGAACGCCTGTCGCGCTGGCGCCGCCGATTCGGCCAGCGAAGATCGACCCATGTGTGTTGTCAACATTTGCAGTCCAGCCATGCGTGTTGGGCGATACCATCCAAGTGGGCCAGCGAGGGCGTTCGGTTCTCGTCGCGCGTAACTCAGGGAATGTCGATCTCTCGTTGACGATTAGCTGCGTTGCGGCTGGAGTGGTCATGGATTGCGCGATCGATAATCCATCTCCCACACTGACGGCAGGATCAAGCGCCCCCTTCGTGGCGACGTACACTGCATCCAGCGCCGGGGTCGGCTCAATTGCAATTGCAGTTCGTGATGGCTCGGGTCGTGAGATCGATCCGTCCCTTCAGATCACCGTCGCCGCCACCGCTTCTTCGACGCCGTCAGGTGGAGGGCATTAACAATGATTCGATCGTTGGCGGGACTCGCGATCGCGACAATGTTCACGAGTGTGATGGCAATCCCCCACGTATCGGTGTCTGGTGGCACGGGACGCGCGATAAGAACGGTTGCGTCAGGCAGCTGCGATGTCAGCCACTACGCAGTGTCGCCTTGCAATACGTCTCTTACTGTCGGCGCCGTGTCCACGCAGGATACTCTGTACGCTACGGTGTGGGATACTACCAATAGCCCCGGAGTCTTCAACGTCAGTTGCTCTAGGACCGGCGCTCTCTCATCATGCCAGACCGTTGAGACGCAGATCACGGTCAATGCTAACTCGTTCAAGACGTTTCACATTGTCTACGCGACCAGCGGGACGGGGACCGGTGGGCTGACGGTCAACCTGCAGGGCCCAGTGACGCTGCAGACCACTCTGAGTTTCACTGCGGTGGCCCTGACCATCCGAGTAAAGGGGAGCAATCCGGACACGCTGTACTACCCAGGTCTGTCCACTTCGCAGGCGTTTGAAGTGACCAATACGAGCCAGGTTAACGGGACGTTCGTGGCTTCATCGCAATGTACGTGGTCGGGCTCGCCGATATCATGCAGCACGACATCGCCTGTGAGAGTAAATCATTCGGACAGCATCACGGCGGGGGTCGGGTTTTTCGCCGGCAGCGTAGTCGGTACATCTGGGACCGTGGAATATCTCGCCGGCGGTGCCAACGCGACCGCGACCGAAGTCATTCCCAACTATCCTATAGAGGTACAGATCGACACGACATTTGCAACTAATGCGGCTCACAATGTCGCCCGATGCGCCTACGCATGCTTCGCAAACGTGCAGTCAATGGGAACAGCACCGTACTTCTCGTTGAGCACGGCGCGCCGCGTTGTGTTGGGATACAACGGCGATCGTCTGGCCGTGCGACCGCTTATTCGCCTTGATGTCTACGATTCACCTTATGGGATAGACACGCTTCAGAGTTATCAATTGCAAGCGAGGATCAATGGCACGCTCGTGACATTCGCTAACGGCGACAACGCACTTAAGTTCGCTCCTCCGCCACGGGCTGGTCCGTTAGTGGGCTGGTATGCGCTGTCAGGCGTCTTCGACGCGAGCAGCTACGCGACTGGTGTGTATCCGATCACGTTGTATGTAACAGCGACCGATAACACCCATACCGAACTGGATTCGGTACGAACGAAACTGGTGATCCTGAACGAGACCAAGTCGCCGGTAGCTCGCGGTTGGACTATAGCGGGTGTGCAACACCTGTATTGGCAATCTGCTGACAGCTCGGTGATCATCTCAAGCGGCGTCGGCTCATTCGAGTACTTCACCGGTCCGTGCATAAGCAGCTGCGCCTATACCAGCGAGAAAGGCGATTTCACCACTCTGCGTGTGACGGGCACTGGGTCCGGTCTCACGTGGACGCGCGTGGCACCAGACTCCTCGAGAGCGACGTTCAACTATCTGGGGCAACTCACTCAGATATCGGATCGCTACGGGCGAACCACCAAGTACGCTTATGACGGCAGTGGACGCCTGACTCAAGTCACGGATCCCTTCCGTACATACAGTGGCGCCCCGACCTATACTCTGCTCACATACGGGACGTACGGGTTGCAACAAATCCAAGAGCCCGGCACGAACGGTCAGCCTGGCGCCGGCCGGATCACGACGATATCGGTGGCGAGCGACTCCACCTTACGAACGTGGACTGATCCCGATGGGGTGAGCACGCAATTCACCTACGACGCGAAACGCCGGCTGGGGTCGATCATCGATCGCAATAGTGACACGACCCGTTTCGTGTACGATTCAATCGCCTGGAAACTCGCGCGGACGATATTTCCACGAGCGCCGTTCGACAATGGCTCGGGTGGAACCAACACTGACACATCGTCGACATCGTACAGCCCTTGGCAACTGGTGGGCGTGCCGGTGGGGTCGACCGTCTCTAGCCCCGCAACGCCGGTGTACCGAGACAGCATCAAGGGAAGCGTGACTGATGCCGGTGGTGTGGTGACCTTGGGGATATTCGATCACTGGGGTCAGTTCGTAGCCTCCTGGGACGCCTTTGGGGCCAAGACCGCAATCGCTCGGGATTCGCTGGGGTTCGCCATGACCGTTACGCATCCCTCGACTGCCGTCGATCAGTATAGCTACGTGGGCGGACAGGCAACGTTCGTCGCCCTGGCTGGCATGCAAGCGACGTATCAGCACTACGGTGCGTATGGGGTTCTCGATAGCATGACCACTGGCAGCCAGGTGCAGAAGTGGTTCCTAGGCCCTGCCGGACGCGTCGATTCGACTGAGGTCACGGGGAGTGATACCACCTTGACGCGTTTCTATTACGACGCGTTGTACAGGGACACGTTAACGATCGATGCTGGAGGACACGGGGTCAGCCAGCACTACGATGCCGCCTTCGGGAGCCTGGACACCGTGACGAACCACGCAAACGGCGCGGCAACGGTGACGGTGTTCGACACATACGGACGGGATAGCATCGTCACAAACTGGCCACATCCATGGGTGGCGCCGTTCGCCGCGAAACTCGTGACCTATGACGCGATCAATCGCCCGACGGCGCTAACCGACTCCGCCATATCATCAACGCCAACGACCATAAAGTACGGCGGGATTTTGCCATATCGGGTGCAAGATCCGGTGGGGAACGTGTATCGGAGCGCGTACAGCCCGCTGGGTAGTGTGACGCAACAATTTGACCCCGCCGACACGCTCAATCGGTACTCTAGCTATCGGTACAACAAGACCGGGTTGCTCACTAGCCTCACTAATCGCCGAGGCAATCAAATTCAATTCACGTACGATTCGCGGCGCCGTTTGCGCACAAGAAGCGGCACCAACCTGATGTCGGCCACGTTCTCGTATGACACCATCGGCCTACGAACGGTTCGACAGAACGCGGTCGAAACCGACACGATCTTGACAGACCTCGCTGGGTTTGTCCAGAAGATCACTAGCTACATCGGTACGATTAAATTTGTCGAGTCGTACTTCTACGACTCCGCCGGCCGCATCGACTCTCTTGGGTTCAGCAGCTCAGGTGGCGTGTCGCTCGTGCAACGGCGATTCATCTACGATGCCCGTACGGGAACACTGGACACGATTCGCCTCAACGGTGTTCACGGTTTTACCACGACGCTTCAGTACAATCGCCTGCTTCGGCCCACGGGCACTACTTATCCGGGCGGTTTCCCGCACTCGGATTCGACAACGGCGACTGGCGATCACTATCGCCTTGATTTTCACAACAATAGTGCGATCGATAACGCCCTGAATACTAAGGCGGGTTTCAGTCCTGATCATCAGATCACGGACCTTGTGACTGTGTTTGTGCCGCTCAATGAGTGGGACGATTTCCAGTATGCGTATGACAATGGCGACCGCCTCGCGGCGCTCCGGAGCCAATTGATTACTCCGGCGAATTTCGCCACGACCTGCCCATCCGACACGACCTCCGGGTTTCATTGCACTCAGGCGCCGACCTCGGATACGCTCGAATACGACGCAGCGAACAATATCATCGGTGGTACCATTGGTGGCGTGTCGCTGGGCGGGACGTATACGACCGGGAATCGAGCGACGAGTTTGCGCGGCGTTACGCATGCCTACGATCTCGATGGCAACGATACCCTGAGCGGCGACCGACACTACTATTGGAGTGCAGACGGCCTGCTCGATAGCGTTCACGCTGGGAGCGTGACGCTGATCTACGAGTATGACGCCGCGGGCCATCTCGTGCGCAAGCGACAGCATGGACGGGCCGGACCGGGGGTGCTCGGCATATTCCTCTGGGATGGCGACCAGCTCGTCGCCGAAGTCGACAGCGCTGGAGCGACGAGGATTGGCGAGTACGTCTATACGCCAAACGCCACCCGACCGTTCGCACTCATTGAAGGCAACTCCACGATCTCAGTCGGATACTACTCGTACGACCCGATGGGTAACGTCGATGGCATTGTGCGCGCGGATACGGCACCCGGGAGCCAGGCCCTGCAGGGGGAATACCAATACGACGAATGGGGCACGCTCATGCCAGTCGTCGACTCCGAGGCTCAAAATCGGATTCGCTGGAAGGGTGCGTTCTACGAAGGAGATTCGACTCAAGCGTACTATCTGCAGAACCGTTGGTATGACCCCCAAGCTGGTCGATTTATGTCGGAAGATCCGACTGCGGCGGCGGGCGTGAATCGCTATCTGTTCGCCAATTCAGATTGGCTCAACCGAAGCGATCCAATCGGACTGGACATCTCATGCGTGGAAACCGATTGGGTGGTCTACGATACCGAGACGTACGAAATCGTTCGCGTCGATTTCGGATCCATAGACTGTTATGACGCTCAGGGCAGGGCGCAGCGCATGGCCAGAAACGGCTTGGAGCACGAGGACCACATTCGAATTTCCGTCGGTTGTCGACCGCTCTACGGATTCCCGGCCAACGCCCTCGGGGCGCACTGTGCAATCCGGTATCAAACAACCTCAGGGGTCGACTTCATTATCGAGTTACTGAATAGGAACGGAAAAGACTCGGTCTTTTTCTGGTCGGCCAACGGCACCGAACCAACGCATCCAGATATCACCGTCAGTAGCTATCAATGGGTCCCCACGAACGTGGATCCCGACCGCTTCTGGTTTTCGGTCAGTCAGAATTTGAGCGCGTGGACCGGGGGCTCATACGACCTGTTCGGAGGCGGCAACTCCAACCGGTTCGTGTACGATGTGCTGTCGCAGGCCGGCGCGAACGTTCCCTGGGCGGCCATCAACGCGATGACGAAACGAGGGCTTGTTGTTCCCGGTGCTTGCGGTGGGTATGGGGTTAGCAATGGCACGGATTGCAGTGGCTCCCCAGATACATGGGCGCCTTCTGAACTCTATTGACGCAGACTATTGAGAGGCTGAGAATGCAATACAGTGAACCGTCGGTGGTGACCCTGAGTGGTCTGGTTCGGCGAAGGGCCCGCGATCGCCGCCCCGTCTTGTGTGGTGTGCTGGTCTTAGGTCTGACAGGTGCTGCGTGGGGCCAGGGCGTATCGCCAGCCTCCTGCGTTGCATCAAGCCGTCCGACAGCTGAAATAATGATGTCGTGTCAGCGCGCTGTTGCCGCAGACCCGAACAGTCCAGACATTCGGATGCGGTACGGCGCCGTTTTGAGTACGGCGGGTCAGTTGCCGGAGGCCCTGTCACAATTCACAGAAGCGACCCGGCTCGCCCCGACTTCGGTCGATGCCTGGTACGATGCAGGTATGATGGCTGAGATGCTATCGCGCTTCGACCAGTCGCTAAAGTCCTTCCAAGCCGCGGTGCGCCTGAGGCCTTCCGATGCTGGTGGCCGGTGGCATGTTGGTGTCGCCCTCTACAACCTTGACCGATTTGCGGATGCACTGGCCGCATTCAGAGAGGCGGTTCGACTCGAACCAGGCGACGCCGTTGCCTGGGGCGATATGGCCTTGTGTGCTGTGGAGTTGCGCCAGGACCGCAATGCGCTGTTGTACTGGCGCCAAGCGCTACGGGTCAGGCCTGGTTACTTTACAACAGCAGATCCGGCCGAACGAAGGTTGTACAGTGAGGTTGTTAAGCGTGCCGGTAACCTAGAAGCATCGAAGAGTCAGTGAGGTATGTCGTGAGAGGTTGGGTGCATTAACGCAGGAGGTATCGTGTTGGTACTGCCGCTCGGGGTGCTCGCGTTCGCGTTTGCCGGTATTCTCGTAGCAGTCTGGCAACTCGGGGTTCTCGTTGCGGCACCCCAGCTGATCCTGCGAGCACGCGGCAGGGTGATCGCCGTCTGGTGGCTGGTCACCCTGCTGGCGTGTGGCGCTGCTCAATTCGCTCCAGAATATGTCACACCAGCGGCCGCAATCATGCCGCTGTGGTCTAATGCGACGGTTGGCTTGATCGCTGTGCGGTTGGTGGCACCGCTTGTTACCGCGGCTAGCACGGTACTTTGGCTTGCAGGGTGGCGATGGCGCGCTTCAGGTTCCGAAGGTCCGGAAGTACCTTCGCTCGTGGCGACCGTCAGGCGAGCGGCGTTGATTGGCACAGCAGTTGGCGTAGTCCTCGCCGGTGTTTTGACGATCGCTTACTTCAGGCTTGGTGACGAGGGGCACGAAGGCCTGGGAATTCTCTGGGCGATTGTGGGAATGCCGTTATCGAATGCCGTGCTTACTCTTCATCGGCACATAACGGGCGTGGAGCCACCTGCTTCTTCCTCAGTGCTCTTATTCTGGTCCCTCCCGGTCAACTACGCTCTGTTTGGACTGGTAGCGGGTTATGTGGTGGCTCTTGCTCGTCAGAAGTGGAGTAGGCCAGGCGACAACGGTTAGCTAGGGAGTCGCTCAGGAACCGCGGGTGGGTCCGCGCCGCGGAGCAGACGGGCGTAAAACGATCGATTTCACGAGATCGAGAGCTGTTCACCAGCGGGCAATTTCCGAGCTCATTTCGTACAAAGAGCTGCCCGTCATGCGATCGCCTGGCTGACGCGGGGGCAAGGCACGCGAAGCGTCGTGATTGAGGACGGCCCTGGCTCGTTTGAGCCGGGGCCGTTTGTGTGGGCCTTTCGTCTGAAACCGTAGGGATGAGCGCGTGGTGATGGAGCGCGAGCCGCGCGAGCTTCGATCGGCCGGCGCAGGACGCGCCATCAACTGATCGTCACTCGCCACGCTTATCTCTCGACGTTCCCAACGTAGTGGCTCACTCTGTCACTGAGTCTGGCGCGATTCGCTAGAAGAGTGGCAACGGTAACGTCGCGTTCGGGTCGGGACTTAGGAATACATCGCATAGCTGTAGAGATGACACCGCTCGACCGCCGATTTTGGACCCGGCGGATACGAGCGGTGGCCCACGGCCTGGTCGGTTTGGGGGCTCAGAACACGCCCGACGACAACCACGGGGAGTCGGGATGAGGATCGGCGTGAGGCGATGGTAGCAGCGCGAGCTGGGCGGCGATGGCCTCGGCGTGGTCCTCAAGTTCCTCGGCCCGGGTGTCGAGCTCCGCGATCGCGGCCTCGAGCCGGTACGCGGTCTTCGCGTCAACGGCGGCCATGGTGGCGTGCGCGAGGGCGCGGACGCAGGCGATCGCGCGGGTCGTGTGGGGTAGGCGATCGCGGGGCGACACCCGGCGAAGAATCGGTATGGCCAGCGCGGCCTCGCGCACGTAGCACGAGCGCGATAGGCCGGCTGCGGAGGCCCAGATGGTGATTGTCTCGTAATCCTGGACGGTGAACGGGACGTGCAGGAAGCGGCGCTGGGGCTTGTGGCTCGGACCGCGGCCGCGCCGGCTGTCGCCGGCGGGCTGTTCAGGAAGCATGTGCTGGCATCCCCACGCTTGAGGAGAAAGACAAGGACCGGATGCCGGCATGCTTATGACGGAGCGTCAGTCGACCGTCAGACTTCTAACGGTGCGAAAATGCCGCCGTTGTGAATTAACCGGGTCCGCTGGGCGATTTCGGGGTTGAGGGGTGACTCAGTGGGCAAGGCAGCAGGCTTCATGATGCTACGCAGCTGGGGGCGGGACCCCGGCTGCCGGCCCGGGCTCGCTACCAGGGTCGGGGGACGGTCTCGCCGGTGACGCGGCGGTAGCGGTGCTACGGAAAGTTCGTGACGAAGTTGAACCCGGCGACGAAGCGGCGGATCCGCGCGAAATCACGCTCGTTCGCGGTGACCAGTGTGACGCCGCGCTCGCGGCAGGACGCGGCGAGGACGACGTCGTTCGTGAACGACTTCCGGACGTCGGCTAGGACGAGCCCCTCCGTTTGAACCATCGCCGCGAGGACGAGACCCGCTTGCTGCCAAGCGGCCGGTGTCGGGGCGAACACTCGGCCCGCTCGCTCAAAACGACCGAGCAACTGACGGCGGAGGGCCGCGGCGCCTTGCGGCGTGCGGGTGCCGGCCAGGAGCTCGTGGGCGACGATGGCGCTGAGTTGCTCGAACGGGGCATGGGCCTGGTGGAATCGCTCGAGGCGAGAGGCGACGTCCGGGTCGCGAAAGCCGTAGAGGAAGATATTGGTATCGAGCGTGTACCTCGTGCGGCGCGGCGTGGCCGGCGCCTCCACGCGCGTTCGTGGACGCGGCACGTGGCGCTACTCGCGATACCGGGTGGCGGGAAGCAGCGTCTCGTCGCGATCGAATGGTGACACATCGACTCCGACGAGGGCGCGCGTCCCGGACGCCAGCGCGTGGCCGAAGGCGACGAGGTCGAGCGCCTGCTCGATCGCCTCGGTCTCCGTCGACACGCCCAAAATCCGTTTCGCGCGGTCGATCTTCCGCTGTTCGAGCCGATAGGACTTGGCTCGTTTGCTGGCGCGCCTCGCTTCGCCGGTCGTTGGTTTTGTCATATGCATGCCTCGAAATGACTGTATATACACAACGATAATGCGTATATACACGCTACGCCAGGGGTTTTGCGTACACGACGCGTACCGTGCCCTGATACTGCCCAACTAGCCGAAATGGCCGGTTGGGCAGTATAGCCGATCGTAACCTCGCCTCTGGCTCCAGCTGCGCGCGACGCACCATCACGCATGCTGCAGCGCCACTTCCTCGACGGTGAATGGGACGCCGAATTTCGACGCCAGGCGGCTGTACAAACGCCCCCACCCATTGTCGGGGGACATATGCTCGCGTCGAGCTCTATCGGCCGCCGCGAATGTGAGGTGCCACGAGTACACCACGCGGTAGCCGGCGTATTGAGCCCGGTCCTGTGTCCGGTACAGATCATCTCCCCAGTAGATTTTCGGGCCGACGAGCACATGGGTATAGGGCCGATTCGTCTCGCGTGTGTTTTCACGGCCATCGATCACGACTACCAATTTGTTGCGGGGCATGGGGCCTTCCGATGCATAAGGTTTTCGAGTTGCACGAGTGGGAGGGTCTCAAGGACCGATCACACGCCAGCAAAGGCGTCATCGAGCAAAGGTTGATTTGTGTCGCGCGTGCACGGGCTCTTGCGTGTTGCCTTCGATCGGCCCACACCTCGGACCAATTCGCCCTGACAGCGCACGACGATGGGCCGTTGGTCGAACTGCTGCGCGAGTGAGCGCAGCTCTTCGCGCTCGCATGCGTCGAGCTGCTCGTGGACAAGAAGGTCGACGAACTGCGCGTGCTCGATCATGTATTCGATCCGCGCGTTCGCATGCACGTGGAAGCTGGCCGACGGGTCACACGTTCGCGGCCGCGAGGTCATCGTGATCGTTCGACCGCGCAGTGTACCGCGCCAGCGGATCTCATCGGCCGGCATCGTCTTGGCACCTCCGCCGACCATCCGGCGGCTGACTTCGGCGAACGGCCACTTGGCCTGGCGGCTCTGCGGCCTCGCCGCCGTTTGCGCCGTTTCGATTGAGGGTGCACGGACCAATGCGGTCGCACCATCTGCGGCGGCTATAACCACTGTTCCTCCAAGAAGCTCGTATAGCGGTCACGGCCGATGATGACGTGGTCGTACATGGGGATGTCCAGCAGGCGGCCGGCCGTCGATAGCCGCTGCGTCAGTACTTGGTCTTCGGGCGAAGGCGACGAGTCGCCATCGGGATGGTTGTGGACGAGCACAATCGCGGCGGCGCCTTCGACGATGGCGGCCTGATAGACCGTTCGGGTCGTGATGCCAGTACAGTCCGAGTGCCCATGATCCAGCGGCAGCCGAATCGTCCGCGCCCAGCCGTGCTGGGTGTCGAGCACGACTAGGAGAAACTCGGTGACGGTCAGGTTGCGCATCCGTGGGGCTTCGCGTAGGACGATGTCGATCGGACTTTTGACGCGCGGCCGTTGCTCGCTTTCCTCATCCAGGCAGCGGCGCGATAGTTCGATCGCGGCCCGCAACTTCGCGACTCGAGTGGGACCAACGCCGGCGACCGCCACTAGCGTGGACATGTCGATATTCCGCAGTCGACGGATGGACCCACCGGTCACTGCGAGCACATCGCGACTGACGTCCAGGGAACTCCGGCGTCCAGCGGCGCCCATGATGAGGGAGAGCAGCTCCTGTGTCGTGAGGGCTCCCGCGCCGTGATTGACGAGGCGTGTGCGTGGCCGTTCGCTCTCGGGAAGATCCCGAATCGTCAGCCTAGGCTGCGGTGCTGCAGCTGCGTGCTTGCGGCGGTGCGGACGGCTAGTCGACGGCTTGTCTGGTGAGATGATGCCGGCGAGCGCCGATGGGATGATCGCGCCGATCTGGACCGGCCCGTCGCTGAGCGCGGGCCGGGTGTCGTCTAACGGGTGGGCGGTCATGAGTCGGCTGGCTCCGGTGCGGCGGGGTTGCGCGGCGTGTAGGCGCGTGCGCGGCGATCGGAGCCAGCGCAGATCGGGCAGAGCCGAGGAGTGTTCTTGCAGCGGTGGACGTTGCGCTCGAACGTGCGCGAAGCGCGCTTCCAGGTGAACGCGACATCGAACCCGACGCCGGCGGCCGCGACGGCGGCGAGGAGGCGCGAGCCGTGACCGGCGCGGTGTTCGGCTATGCGCTGCGCGATGTCCTTCGTATAACCGACGTAGTGCCTGGCGTGGTAGTACGGTTGCTCGAAGTGCACGAGGTAGACGAGACCGGACCCACGCCGGCGCCGAGTGCTGCGCCGGCGCCGGGTGGAGTGGATGGCGACCATGGTCAGGCCTCCACGATCTGGAGGGTGGCCTGGGCGCGTGCGATCTCCGCTTCGGCGAGGAACCGGTCGAACTCTTCGCGGCACGCGCGCTCGTGGATATGGCGCGTGGCGACGACGATCGCGGGCGCGCCCGGTTCGAATCGCTTACCGCACCAGGCGCAGCGCTCGAACAGCTTGGGGACGGATCCGAGGGCGGGACGGACCGCGAGGCCGTCGACGAGTGCGCCGCGACCTGTCCAGGCGCGGACGCGCGCGACCGTGTCGGCGGTGCGAATGGCGAGACGGCGGCGCGCGAGATCGGCGTCGCTGAAGAGAGCGTAGTAAATGCCGTGGACGTGGAAGGCGCCTTCGGTGGCGAGGATGTCGGCCTCGACGTCGGCGACGAGGCTATCAGTGGTGTTCATGCGACCTCCGGTGTTGTGCGGACGGTCGCGCCTCGCTAGACTCCCTGGCGCGCGACCGTTCGCGGTTGTGTGGGGCGGGGTAGCCGGCCGACTTTCCTAGGGCCGCCGGCTATCCCGTTTTCTTATCTGGTGCTGTGGAGCGTGGCGCGCTCGGCGGCGTAGCTATCGCACTCGTCGTCGAACGCCTGGGCGCACGAGAGGTCCTCCTCGTCGTGGTAGAGGCGGCCGTTGATCTCGCGCTCGTGCTGGGCTGGCACGATGGCGTAGCCGCACCACCCGCATGTGGGGCAGAGTTTCACGTAGCGGCAGAGCAGCGACGCCTCGGCGACGGCGCGTTCGGCGAGCACATGGCGTGCGAGCTCTGCGTCGATGGCGGACGTGAACGGGACGCCATCGACGACGAGCCTGCCTTCCTTGGCGATGATGGCAAGCTCGACGAACTGAACGGCGCGTGCTGTGGATGACGTCATGCGACCTCCCGATGGTGGTCCCGGAGGTGCGCGCCATTAGGATGCACGCGCCCCTCCGGGGGTGTTGGGCGAGTCAGTCCGCGAACCTTGGTGGGGGAGCGGGCTGGCTCGTTTTGCGAGAGGGAAGATAGGCACAATCATTAGAGAGACCATCACCGCTATTTGGCGGGTATAATCGTTGGCGCCTGTGCCCGGGGCGACCGGTACTACGCCATTGACGTATAGGCGCCAATGGCGCATATTTCCTGATGCGGATCGTCGAGACCTCGGTGTTCACGCGGCAGGTGGTCGCGGCGCTGCCCGATGAGGAGTACCGGGCGCTCCAGGCGACCTTGGCGGAACGACCTGGTCTCGGCGTGCGGATCCCGGGCGGTGGCGGGCTCCGCAAGATTCGCTGGGGTTTACCGGGACGCGGCAAGCGCGGCGGCGTGCGCGTGATCTACTACTGGGCGGTCGGTCTGGACACGATCGTCATGCTGTTCCTGTATCCCAAGAACGTGCAGGGCGATCTATCGGCGTCGCAGCTGCGGGCGCTGCGGCGCATCATCGAAGAGGAGTACCCATGAGCAACCGGAAAGGGATCGCGGCGCGGCGCCGGGCTCGGCGTCCGATGAGTGACGCGCTATTCGCGGAGCTCGAGGAGAGCGTGCGCGAGGGCGGCGCGATCCTGCGGGGAGCGCGCAAGGCGTCGCGGACGCGTGAGGTGGCGGCGCCGGCGCGGCGTGCCACGCGGCGCAGTATGGTCGCGGTGCGCGAGGATGCGCGCGGGACGCCGGATGTCGGGGCACTGCGGGCGCGGTTCCGGCTGTCGCAAGCCAAGTTTGCGGCTCTCCTCGGGATTAGCACGGCGACGCTGAGAAACTGGGAGCAGGGGCGCCGAGTGCCGGACGGGCCGGCGCGGGTCCTGCTGCGTGTGGCGGCGCGACATCCGGACGCGGTGCTCAGTGCGGTCGCGGCCGCGCCGTTGCGTCGTGCGTCGATCCGATCGCACTGAGGGCGAGGCGCGCGGGGGCAGCGGCCGCGAAGCAGGTCAGTCCGTGGACCGAGCCGTCGGCGAAAACCCGCTCCGACCCGCTAGGGGCGGTTATGGTCGCGTAGCGCCCCGGTTCGGCGCGTGAGCGCGGAGCGGGACCCTCGAGCGGCGACAGCAAACAGCTATGCAGTCCAATGCAGTACATCGCCGAAGCGAGCCGAAGGCGTCGCGCGAGGCGATGTCGCGGAGCGTGCCCGCGCGGGAGCGGACGCGTAGCGGACGCGTAGCGTGGGCATGGGTGGCGCTCGCGGTGAGCTCGTGGGGCGCGCGTCACGGGAGGTCGCTGCTCAGGCTGGCACTCAGCTGGCGCGCATGCAGTCGGAGGGCGACACGTTGAGGTCCGATTCAGTAGTGTGTGCGTGCACCCAGCGATGGGCGTGTCCGCGAGCGGTGTCTAGCTGGCATGGGCATGCCGAGGAAGCCGGCGGCCGAGATCACGCCGGACGGTCGCGTGTATCTCATCGACGATCGGAACAACAAGTGGCGCGTGTACGACATCTGCTTCGGGCCCCCGCATGCGGCGCCCCATCACTTCAAGGCGTTTCGGCCGCCACACGCCGAAGCGAACAATCGGTACTTCGTCACGCCGGGAGGGAAGTACCGCTCATATCGGTTCTCGCGTGAATTGGGACGCGACATCGACGCGGAGACGTTGAACGTCCAGCTGCGAGAGTCGGGGTTTCCGGAAACGAAGCGATTCGACGGGGCGAAACATTACACGCCGAACGCACCATGAGTGTGTCTGAGCCCAAAGATGGCGTGTCCCGCTTGAGCAGCGGCGCGAAGCACAGCACCGAGGCGGCCGCGCCACTCGTGTGGTGCGGAACGTGTGGTATGTCCTTCGATCCTGCATCGCTCGACGAGGTGCTGTTTCACGCCAGTGATCATTGGTCCCCGGTGCCCCGAACAGGGATCCGGGGCGTCGAGGTTCGGCGGGACTAGCGAGAACGGGCGCCCGGAGTTGGTGTCAGCGGTGTGCCGGACGCGCCTCTCGATGCATTTGGCACGCCGTCGTTCAGGCGCATCCGGGCGATCTCGTGGCAGACTCCGCGAGTCGAGTCGATGATGTGCCTGATCATGGGTAGAATCGTACGGTCACGCTGACCCCCGGCGGTGGCGATTTCCAGCCACTAGCTTTGCTCCGGAGGTTCTGCATGCCGCAGTTCGCTATTCCAGCGATTACGGGACGGGCTCTTCTTGAGGGAGCATCTCAGGCTGCCGCCGAAACTCGCGTGCTGCGCGACGGGCCGGATGAGTGGTTCAGCTTCGCGGAGGCATATTGGAGTTGCGCCGACGCACGTGTAAACGAGTTGTCGCGCACGGATGGCGGCACGAACGCCGCGGCGCCGGTGCTCTTCCTGCTTCGTCAGTATGTCGAGCTGTCGCTGAAGGGGTTGTTCGCTATCGGGGCCGAGCTGCAGCAGATGCTGTACGCACCGCCGCCGTACCACACGCTCGGGCCGCTATGGGAGCAAGTGCGCGCTCTCATCCTTGAGTTCAGCCCCGATTCGGCAGGGGTGTGGCTCGACCGATCAAGGGAGATCATCTCGCAGTTCGACGCCGTGGATGCTCGCTCGTTTACGTTTCGATATCCCGTGACGACGCGTGGTGATCCATCGGGTGTGCCGACCACGGTGAGCCTTGAGAGCGTTCGCGATGTCATGCTCGAGTTGCGGATCGTTCTCGATGGCGCTGGCGCGCTCCTCGGTGAATTGCGAGATCTGGCTCGCGAGCTCGGAGAGATGTGACAGACCACGCCTAACAGTCGGAGGCTCACACTAGCACCGCGGCCATAGACCATATTTCCTGTATGTCGGATCTGCTGGATCTGCGCCGATACCACGAACTCGCCGATCATGAGAAGGCCGCGGCCATGCAAGCCTTCGGCGTGCTGGCGCGTTTGGCGGTCAGTTATGTGCGGCCGATTCTCTTCGGTCGCACCGCCGAAGGAGCCCCCGCTCATACCGCGTCAGGATTTCTCGTCGTGGTGGAGGAACCGTTCCTGGTAACCGCGCGACACAATATGGAGGCGTACGACGCCTGCGCGGCCGTGGATCCGACGTGTCCATTTCAGTTTGGGCAGTTGAGCTTTTCGCCGATCGGTCGGCGGCGCGATGTCGACAAGGATGTCGATATCGCCGTCATTTCCCTGTCGGGGCTGGACCTCGGGCTTACAACGGCCATGCCGTATATCCCCAAGCCCAGTGATTGGCCACCGCCGCCGCTGGATGCGTCGCGTGACTCGGTGATCGTGAGCGGACTACCACGGCCTTTCCGCTCGTTCCGGGCTGCGGACGTGGCGCTCGGGGCGTATGCGCTCTTCGCAAGGGTAAAGGAAGCGCGCGAGGGATATGTGGTCTGCCTCGTGGACAACGCGTCGGCTGTCGTGGGGGCCGGCGACGATGGGCTCTTGCACGATCCGGGAATGGAGCTCAACGCGATGAGCGGCGGTCCCGTCCTGCGTTTGGGGTCAGGGCCGACCTATCCGATCGTCGGTGTCATGTCGCAATGCGCCAGTGACGTTGTTGAGGCCCTGCGGATCGCGCACTTGGGCGCGGTGTGGCCGGGTGTGTGGTCTCCGCGGCTGCAGGTTTAGCTCACGTCTCTCCGGCTTCCGAGGGATTGTTCCTAATGGACGTCGATCGATTCGGGTGCGGAAGGTCAAGGAGTATGACTCTTGAACGGCACTGAGCTGGTAATGGAACCGGCAGACAGAGCGAAGGAGCTACCTCTTGTTCTGGTGATTTCCCCCGCTGCTCCGCCCGTGGATCACGTCCTTGGCATGCTGTTCAAGTGGGCGTCGGTTGAGCATCGGATTTGGATGCTGAATGTGGTGCCTGGCAATGCGGCGCCAGAGGTGGTCAGCCGCCTTCTGGCTGTGGCGATCCTAGACGACGAGCAGCAACTCATGGTGCCGGGCTTCATGCCACAACGGCCGGCGACAGCCATGCTGCTGCGCAACTATGCATTCCGTATTAGTCGCTCGAGGAGCCTTGCACCATGGGCTGTGTTGGAAATGGATCGCCTCGCTCGATTGCTCCGCGAACAGCATGAGACATACCTAGAAGCGATCTGCGCTGAGCTGCGTGGCGAGGCGCGGACCGGGTTCCGCCCGCTACCGGTCGGGTTCATCTTCACGAATTCAGAAGGGTTGGCACGACGTGCGCCGAACCCGCCGTCGCTAGTGGTGGATCTGTCACGCTCGGAGGCCGAGTCAGAGGGCTTGGAGTGGTGGCAGATTGCGACGCGGAACTACATTCGCGACCGATACATGGCCCACGCGACTGCTGAGAACATCGCTCAGCGTACGCAGGATGTCGTCGGTAACATTCACTCGATCAACGACAAGGGCTTGATCTCGTTCGATGCCAGCGCGGCTAGCCGCTATTGGCTGACGTTACTCGGTGAGTGTGATGTTGAAATGGGATTGCGCCATGGCGCGGGCTGGCGCGACACATTCATGAAGGACAGGGCGTGGGTCGGCAGTTTGACGTCCGCGATTCTGGAGAAGAATCAGCGACTGCAACTGCCGCCCGCGTGCTGCTTGCCGTTTCTCGTGAAGTACGGGAAACGCCAGCATATGGAGAATGCATTGCGGGAGGGACGACTACGCATCTCTCCCGCATCGAGGTATAGCGATGCGTCGCTGAATTCGGCGATCCGGGACAGCGAGCTTCATGCTCGGGTCGAGCTCGATCCGCTCTTCTGGCCAGCGGCTACCGGGTTCGGTCCCGGCGAACGCCTCGGAGTGACGCTCTCAGCTCGGTCGGACTACTACGTGTACTGCGTGTCCACGAGCTTCTCTACTAGGCTGTTGCTCGATTTCGAAGCTGAATGTTGCCTCCTCATTCGAGATCCGTCGGCGTTCGTTGCTCGTGTTCGATCTGCCATGGCCACGCGACTTCTCGGTTGGCACTTTCGAAATGCTGATATTCAATACTACGACCCACTCGGTGTGAGCCCCGCCGAAGTCAGCATTTGCGATTGGAAGCATTTCCGGTACGCATACCAGCGCGAGCATCGTCTTTGGTGGATCCCGCCATCGCCTCGCCCGCAATTGCCATACGTCGATATCGCGATTGGCAGCCTCGCTGACATCGCTGAAATAGTAGAGCCCACCATCTTCGTGCAGGGAGGCGACGGGTGACTTGACGTCGCCGAACGCCAGCACGCCGGTAAGGAGAGGTGCGCGCACTGCTGCGCAGCGCTCACGGGCGACTCCGCTCAGCCTCGCGGATGAGTCGTGAGAGCGGCATCCCCAGACCTCGCGCGACGCGCGCGATAATGTCGAGTCGACTGCTCCCGGTGCTGCGCTCCACGTTGCGTATAGTGTTCGCGCTGACACGGCACCGGGTGCCGAGCTCGCGCCACGTCAGCCCCATCGCGCGCCGGCGACGGGCCACAGCCGCTCCGAATGCGACGGTTAACGAGTCCACTATCGTCGGCTTGGGTCGTCGTCGAGAGGATTCATGACATGAGATGCGAAAAACGACACCGTAGGGCGTCACCGGAGGCGTCCGCCCGAGCTCTTCTTCGTCTGAGTAATAAGACGCGGGATGAGCGCGATCTACGTACGGAGCAAATTCGCCTCAATGGACCCGCGCGAGCCGCAGGAGGCTCATTGTCAGCGGGTCATGGCGAGGCAGGAACATCGACAGACTCGCCAGGGCTCACCGTACGCGGTGATTGCGTCGCTGCCCCGGGCCAGACTCTGACCGTGCCTTCCTCGACAGCAATGTGAACCGTGGACTCCCATGGGTCCGCGCGAACAGTGAACACCGTGCCGATCGCGCGCACGAGAACGCCGTTGGCGTGCACCTCGAACGGGCGATCGGAGTCCGGACGTGCCTGGAAGCGCGCTTCGCCCTCGAGCGTCAAGGTGCGTGGCCTGGGGAAGAACGACGCACGATAGGTGAGACGCGCGCCCGGCTCAAGCGTGGCGCGCGATCCATCGGGGAGGCGCACGATGCGACGCGATTCCATGGGCGCTTCATAGTGCTCATACACATGACCAGCGATCACGGGTGCGACGCTCTTGTAAGTGGCCCATCCGAACACCAGG
Organism: Gemmatimonadaceae bacterium; assembly: GCA_035570055.1. GTDB lineage: Bacteria > Gemmatimonadota > Gemmatimonadetes > Gemmatimonadales > Gemmatimonadaceae > DASRDS01. Next base: position 108,507 of record DATMLM010000009.1, on the reverse strand, counting down.
ACTACTATGGCGCCGACGAGGATCTCGATGCGTCTCAGCCCGCGGCGCACTCGTGCTCGTGGGCGCTCCGGGTCGTCGATCCGACTCGTGAGATCGGCCCAGCCCTCGTCGGTGTCGGACAGTGTTGGATCTGCGGTCGCGGGGAGTGCAAGGCCCAGCAGTTGTGCGGCGTACTGGAGGCGGGGATCGATCGCGAGTTCGCTCTCGATCCGCGCGGCATCGGCGGCCGAGCATTCGCCGCGAAGGTACTCGGCGATGCGGAGATAGTCGGTATCGCGGTCGGGCAGCTCAGGGCTCGTCATGATCACGCTCCGGGGCGCCGTACGGCGTGCCATCGGTTATGCGGCGCACGACGTCGGCCCATTCGGTGGCGGCGAGACCGCGCGCGAGAAGGTGGAGCGCGCGGGCGTGGTGGCGTTTGACGGTCACCTCCGAGAGGTTGAGCGACCGGGCGATCGCGCGAGTGTCGAGGCCATCGGAATAGCGGAGATGGTAGACCTCACGGCAACGCGCCGGCATCGCGTCGACGATGGCGGCGATCGTGGCGGTGAGCTCGCTGACAATCGGGCGGTGTTCTCCCGAGTTGTCGACGCTGGTCCGCGTTGTCGCGCGGAGCATGCGAGGGAGACGAAGGCGGCGCGCTCGTCGCACGCGGTTGCGGACGGCGCCGAATAGGTACGCCTCGAGCCCGTTCTGGACGTCCCATGTGGTTCGATTCCGCCAGACGCCGAGGAAGATCTCTTGGGCGATCTCTTTTGCGTCGTGCTTGGAACGAGCGCCGTATCGCTGTGCGAATGCGACGAGCTGCGGCCAGTATGTACGATAGACGACCTCGAACGCTGGCCAATCGCCAGCACGGATGCCGGCGATCAGTTGGGCTTCGGTCTGCCGTCGGTTGTCGCCCGCGGGCCGCATATCGTACACTGCGTCGCTCCCGCCATACGTCACGACGTCTCAAGTCGGATGCCACGCTACCTATGGCGAAGCTGGTCAGAAACGATGACGGTCGCAAGGCCGAGATGACGCGTTGATCCTCGGAGGGGTCATCGGTGTCATCCGCATTTGCGGGCGAGTCTAGTGCGGGTATACGAGCCCAGGGTCCGTGGTTGCGTTCGAGTCGGGTGACCTGTCCAATCAATATGTCGGATCACGTGAGCAAATCGCGGCCGGACGGACACAGGGCGACGGTGTTCGACGTGTGGAAGGAGTATGAAAAGGTTGCGATGCACTTCAACGACCTGATCATGCAGTTGAGGACGCGATCGCTCGGTGGCGTCGCGACGCTGGCGACGATTGCTGGTGTCGTCGCGCACGGAGATGTCGGTATTGATATGCGGCGAGAAATGCTGGTCGTCGCGTTCGCACTCCTATGCGCGTTTTGGGTCGCGATCTGGCTCCTCGATTTCTTGTATTACAATCCTTTGCTGCTCGGCGCCGTCGATGCGCTGGTGGAACTCGAGCATCAGAGCCAGAAAAGCGAGGGTGGTGATCCCATCATGGCTGGGTTGGTGTTGAGCACACGCATCGAGGCGTTCGCGAGGAGCCGAGGACGGGGTGCCATCGGCAGATGGATGTTTTACATCATCGTGTTTGGTTGCGCTGGCTTGCGGTCTCGTGCTAGCCGCGGGCATGTGATCGGCATCTTCGATCTCAGAGAGAACAATGTCGAAGCGGTGGGTGACCACGACTCAGGTTTTCTCGTCCGTGATCGGCTCGCTGGGGTCGATCGCGGCGATCGCGGCATTGTTCGTTGGTCCGTCGGATCTGAGGCCGCTGGTGGCGCGGGCGCTGAGCTGGTCGCGCTCGGAAATGGGCGAGTTCGTGGGAGGCATGCTGGCGTTGATCGTACTCGGCGCGATTCTCGGGGCGATTCGGCCGCGCATAGAGCGTGTGTGGTTCGACGACAATGAACGACCGGAGACGAGCGGCGCGTCGATCGGGCAGGAGCTGCTTGCGGAACGGTCGATCGGGGCGCTCCTGGGCGGCATGCTTATTAGGACAACCGTTGGCTGGGGCTGAGGCTAGGGTTCCATGGGGCGTAGAGGATAACCGAACGTTGAAACGCGTGAGGCCTTCGGAATCGTCTCACCTCTTGGCGAACCTGTTACGGGGGCGCCGTTGGCTCCCAGGTCGGCGACGCCAATCCGGACGTGTAGGGCAGTGCCACGGCTTGGCCCGATGCGGCGTTAATGACATCGATTTTGTTCGTCGCCTGGTTGGTCGCGACAATCCAGGATCCGTCCGGCGACCAATCAAAGGGCGCGACGTAGGTAGTCGGCGACAGCGTTCGATCGCCTGCCCCGTCGGCGTTGATAATGTGGATTGGTCCCACGCAGGAGCTGGACGCGATATACGCGATCTGATTCGAGACGGGTGACCATTGCGGTTAGAACGCCGTCACGCCCAAGCTCGTCACTGTGCCAGTCTGAAGTGAGAGAGTGCGCAGGTCGGTAGGCTCGGATTGCAGCTGCGCGAAGTACGCGAGCTGCGACCCATCGGGTGATGGGGACGGTCCCTAATCATTGCTCGTCGAAAAGCTCAGCTGGCTGGCGCTGGTGAGGGTAGGGTTGGCGACCCAAAGCTGCCCCCCGCCGCTATACGAACTCAGGGAATAGTAAATATGCGCCCCGTCGCGCGAGTAGACCGGGTCGCCGCAGGCATTAAGCCAGCCCTCGCGCATGCTCGCGGAGAAGACGATCACCGCGCGCGTCGGCCTCGTGGCTCAGCTGGAGGACGCCGGCCAGGGTGCTCGACACACTTCGGCATGGCGGCATCAAGGGCAAAGCCATCATTCGGATCTGAGAAGGGGCTGGCTTGTCGCCACGCCGTCTGTGAAAGTCGTGAGGTCGGGAACATTACGAGCGTCGAGCCGCGCGACCACGATTCGTAAGGCAAGAGCGACAAGTAGGAGCGCAGCTGGGCCCAATGCGTGCTCAGTGCGCTATACTATCATGGTTGCAGGGTGCCTGCGTCTGATTGGGCGTCCGAGGTGCAGGTTACGGCCAATCTCCATTGCCTTCAGCCAGGAAAGACGATAACTCGTGCCTCCTTCCGTGTTTTATTCCTTTCATTGGGACTATGACAAGTACCGTGTCGCGCAAGTGCGCAACATGGGGGTTGTAACCGACAGACCGATCGCGTCAGACAACGACTGGGAGCAGATTAAGCGCGGCGGCGATCGCGCGATTCAGCAATGGATAGACGGTCAGATGAAAGGTACGACGTGCTGTGTCGTGCTGGTGGGTATGGGTACGGCGAATAGGCAGTGGGTCAACTACGAAATCGCCGAGGCTTGGAAGCAGAGAAAGGGCGTCGTCGCGGTCCGCATTCATCGATTGAAAGATCTCAGTAGCCAGCAGTCATTGCCTGGCGCGAACCCGCTCGATTTTGTTACAGGCCCAAGGTGGCTCCCGCTGTCGCTGGTCGCTCGCATCTACGACCCGCCGTATTGGGACAGCAAGGCAGTTTACGGTTATATCTACGATCACCTGCGGGAATGGATCGACGAAGCGATTCAGATCCGGGCTGGACAGCTTTGACTGAGGTGCTGCCGGTGCGCCGAAGCTGTGGGTTCGCCGGTTAAGACCTCGCAGAAGGAGCATGGCAATCTCGTCCAAGAGCTCCGTCATCCGGGTAGAAAGGTCATGCCACGGATGCCCGGTTCTTAGGAGCGCCGTCAAGCTGACGGACTTTCACATGCGGAAAAGGTTGGCTTCGAGGCGACGGCCGGCGATTCGAGTCGGGGCATACATGAGCGGATGTGGCGAGTAGCACTCGTACGTAGCGATGCTTTGCCAGGCGCGCGGCTGGCGGAAGCGACTGTAGCGATGTTAGTGGGGTAATTGTCGCGCGGCCAAACTATAGGTTCTCTGATTCGGCGTGCAGCTTGTCGGGTGTTTGGCGTCTGAGACCGCGCAAGAGGAACAGCGCGATCTCGTCTGCGTGCACAGTCGTGGCGAGTCGTTCGTTCTCGGCACCTGTGAGCCTGTTGCTAAGGTCCACGCCGCGGAACGCCCGGAAAGGCTTCAGAAAATCGTACTCCAGCGCTGGCGAGGTTTGTCTAAGCTCGCCGGTGATGATGCCGATCGTCACTGCGAGCTCGTGCGCGCAACCGCCGTATCCGCCAGCGAGGAATACTGGCTTGTTCGCGCGTATCGTCAGCAGCGCCTCCTCCGCTATGCCGGGCATCACGCCACTATAGTCGCGGAGGCGACCTCCGAGTAGGAAGCGCGCGTGGCTCATCTCGGTTGCGGTGCGGCGCATGGCAGTAAGACCCTTGTGCCAATCCTCCGGACCGATGTCTTTCTTATCAACCGGTGACATGGTGGCGCTGAGGTCCGCGGACATGATGCGGCCGTCGATCGTGAGACACAGCACGGCGCCGGCTTCGCCGAGTTCCGCTTGCTGGCGTTGGATCTGCTCGCGTGTCAGTGTCGCATGGACTGGCCACGCGAGCAGGTTGATGACCGTTGGGAGCGCACCGAGCTTATCGATGTGAGCCGCGTTTTGCCGATAGCGTGCCACGAGCTCGAACAGGAGCGAGGTGAAGCCGTCGCGGCGGAGGTCGCCACCATAGACCAGGTGGGCTCCGCTCGCGAGCAGGTGGCGGGCTATTTCAACCATTGCGTCGCGTTGATGCTGCCGGCTGAGGCCTCGGGCGCCGAGGCCGGGGCTCTCGGATATTGAGACCGCGATCCGTTGTCCAGCGAGGAAAGGGACCATAGCGCCTTCACCAGGTCAGCGTTGTGCGGCCAGCCATTGGGTCATACTGAGCAGCGTCACCTGCGGTGCGATCGCGGCGAAGAGAGCGGATTCGGTGGCACCGAGGGGCGGGTCCGGATAGATGATGGCTCGGCAGGTTGCCGGTGAGACGAGCGTCGCGAGAGTCAGCAGCTCGGGTGGCCGGGGGACGAACACGTCCTCGGCGTGCGGCGTGACGCTGGCGACGCGACATCGCCAGAGAAAATCCTTGAGGACCTCGTCGAGCAGCCGATTCACGACGTGGGTGATGCGCCTATCGTTGGCGGGATCCATACGCACGGTCGGGACGTTGCCCAGGTAGGGGAATGCGCGGTCTTCGACGTCGGCGAGGCAGTTAGCGACTACGATAGGGACGTTGGCGCGCTTAGCGGTGAGAACTTCGCGACGGCACCACTCGCGAGACGCGAAGCTGTCGGTTTGGATCGCGACAAGCGCGCTGACGCGGACATAGGCGTCGATTGCCTTCTCGAACTCGAGGCCGGCGGGGATACTGACAACATCGAAGAATGTGGCGAAGTCATCCTCGTTAGTGAGTCGGTTTCGCATGGCCCTGGCAATCGGCGCACCGTCGTCGTCGTGTTTCGAGTGGCTCAGGAATACACTGACAGGTTTAAGATATTGGAGGAGCGCGTCGTCCGGAGTCGCATGCTCGTGCTCGAGGCGAGCGAGGTAATGGCGCAGCATCCGGCAGAACTGATAGGTGAGCTGGGTGATCAACTGCAGGGACTGATCGGGCGTCGAGGGGTCCCAGGGGCCAAGGCCCACACGTTGCAGGTCGGCGAGAGAACCGCGCAACTCTGGTTCGCCTCTGTCGACCGTGACGGGGATGACACGCGCAGATAGCCCTGCAGCTGACGCGTCGTTGGCGAGATCGCTGACGTAGTCGAGCCACTCGGGCGTGCTCAACAGGTTCCGTTCGACGAGCACAACGATCGCTGACGAATCAGCATCGTTCAGGTCGATCGGGATGGGGACTCCGTCTGGTGATGTAGCCTCGGTTCGGAACAGGACACTGAGGCCGACACCGCCGGCGACGTTTGTGTAGTGGTCGCGGCGGTAGTGCGAGAATAGGGCGTCGGCGATGGCTTGTCCGTGTTCGAAGTCCGGGTGCCAGACGACATAGACAACCATGAACGGTCTTGTCTGCCGGACCAGTGCTGACGGGGGCATCACGATGTAGTGTTGTATGCCGGTGTGAATGGGGCGGCTGAGGAGCCGTTCAAGAATCGTTCTGCGACCATAGTGACATTCGCCTGCTTCCGCGCCTCGGACGCTCCGAGAGCGACCAAGTCGGAGACGCCGCGCGCGTCGTCCATAGCGAAGCGGCCGCGGTCGACGACCGCGTTGATACGGTGGACGCGACCACCGGTGAGCAAGGACGCTTCGGCGAGGGCGGCTTCTGCTTGGCCACGGAACAGCACATCAATAAGGGCGGTGTTCCACTGAGCGATGCCGCCGAATCGCCGCGCCTTCGAGACGCTGAATGGTTCACCGACGGTTCCAATGCTCAGGATATCGACCCGGTCCAGCGGGACACGCAGGAAGTGCACGGCTTCGGTTAGCCCAACCATGACGGGACAGTTTGCCCATACCCCGCCGTCGATGTAGCTGACCCCTTGGTGTTCGGGGAAAGGCGATGCGCGATAGTATGTGGGCGCGGCTGAAGTAGCGAGCGCGCAGTCGACAGCGCGGGCGCGGTACTCGTCGGTGAACTGGGGAAGGTGAGCCGTTTTGAGTATGTAAATGCGTCCGCTGACGGCGTCGTACGTGGGGATCACGAGGCGGCATCGTGCCTCGCCGAATTTCCGGTCGCCGAACACGGAGCCTAGTGCGTCTTCGAGTCGGGCGCGGGACCGCTTCGGGAAGACAAGTTGCTGGAGGGTGAGCCCGAGCCGATGGATCACGCCCGTGCTGGGGAAGATCGTGTTTCCGTACTCGACGTAAAAGTCGCGGATCTCCTCTGCCGAACGGCCTAGTGCAAGGCCGATCGCGAGGATGCCGCCAGTTGAAGTGCCCGCGATCAAGTCGAAATGATCGATCACGCGGCGTCCGGTGCGCTTCTCAAGTGTGGCAAGGGCAGAGGCTGTGAACGCGCCTCGGATACCGCCGCCGTCGAGGCTGAGGATGCGGAAGCGGTCGTTGAACACGAGGTCAGGTGCCGGAGGCGCGTGGCAGGATGCGGAGCGTGGCGGGAATGATCGTGCCAATGCCGGGGCCGCAGCGGCAGGCCGCAGGATCGGCGGATGCACGGCACGTGGTTGCGCGCTCGCTGGGGGTTTCGAGGAGGGACTGGCTCATCTCGCCGACCCCGCGGAGGCACATCGGGCGATTCGTGGTGCCGGTGACGGGAGCGCAGAGCGCGAGACCGTCTTGGAGCGACGGGCGGTGGAAGACAACGTCTTTGGCCGCGCCGAAATAGCACCAGGGGGCGCCGGTGTCGGAACTGAGGTTAAGCTGCTTCTCCCTCTGTGGCTCGTTCTCAACATAGGGTATGCAGCCGATTTCATCATTCAAGGTCCGCTGATCGCGCTGCTCGGGATATTCGTTGTCAATCTGCCGCCGAATTGTTCCTTCCGAATTATTCCTTCCGTCGTGTGAACATGGTGCATTCGAAGCGGACCTCAATTTGAGGCTCGGTAGTAGATTTCGTTGTTCACAGCCTCCTCGACAAGCCAATCGTATGATCGAATCGATACGTCAGTCAGTTTAGCAGTATATCGCCGCAGGCTGATCATTGCGGCTCGATTCATGGCGTTCCTGCGACCTGCAATAATCGTAGCCATGGCAAGCTTATCTTCACCAAACTCAGGACCCAAACTCTTAAGTCTGCCGTGCGCTCGTCGCCAGCGCGGGTGTGCTTTTCGCCATTTGCGTTGCAGCAGCTGGAATTTTGCTACGCAACTGGCAACGGAAGGGGTGGGCTCGGCGCCGATCATCGCCTGATCGCAGACCTTCGCAAGCATGAAGGGGAAGTAAGTCGTTTGCTGGATGCTGTATTCTTCTTCCGTCACCATGAAATCGACCCCCGGATACTCCTTGGAAAACTCCGGAAAGCGGCCTCGGTCGAGGACACGATTGTTTCCACCCACAACCCAGCTGTGAACCTCAAGGAACTCGCGCACCTTGGTGCGTGAGCAACTCGAATTCAACAATTCAAGCAACCGGCGTCCCACTGTGTCTGCTTTGGGGCTTGACTTGAATACGGCAGTAGAGAGTAAGTTGGCGGCCTCCCTGATACCATCGTTCGTGTTGGCTGCCAGACGGTCAGCCAGGATCGGTGAGTACTGAGAGAGAGTCGCCCGGTCTATGCCGTGCCAAACGGGAAGGATGACATTTGTCCCGTCACTCTCGAGCGCGAACAGACCCGCGAGCTCCCTCTTCGGCCAATGCTTAGATAGAAACGCCTCGCTCAGCACCACGATGCCGAAGCGACTCGCAGCAAGGCCCTCGTCGATCTTCTCGAGCAAGCTGTCGCCGACGGACAGTTGGTGAGCATCGAGCCACACACGTAACCCGGCACGACGCAATGCGGCAGCGAGCGGGATAGCGACCGATTCCTTGTCTTCTTCGGCGTGACTTAGAAAGACGTCCCACTGTTTATCTGGAGGCGCGACGGCCATGAGGACGGCCCTGCCGGGATCGATTCAGTTGGTCTGGCGTGTTCCACGGGACGGACCACATTTTACGGCGACGGCTACCTGCGCGCTATGGATCGCTGATGTGGCTTGGTCGGGATTAGGTCGAATGACCTATGTCTCCTCAATCAGCGCCCGTTGTCGTTGGGCATTCGTAGGGCGGCGCCGTGATCGCAACCGTGGGGTCAAACAACCCGAATGTCGAGGCGCCGGTCCACGTCGCGACCCCTGAACCCCATTCGGGTCACTGCTTCGTCCGATCTCGGAAGACTTGAATGGTTGAGCTGCTGCTGTGCGTGTTACTCCCGGCAAACGCCGACATTTCGGCGAGCCAAAACCTGCAGCGGACGACGCGATCTCGCGGTAATGTCGATACTTACGGGTGATTGTAGAGTGAAACGCGATGTCGGTAAATTCTGCCTACGGATCAAAAGGTTGGGAGTTCGAGTCTCTCCGGGCGCGTTTGTGTTTGCCTATATCACATGAGTGGTTACGGAAAGCCGCGGAGGTGGATTTTCTCACCGTCGCGGCCGTTTTGTGCGCGTTACTCGCACAGTGAGTGAGTTACACTCAACCATGTCCTTCTCAGTCATCCTAGTCGGCGACATGGCGTAAGCAGCGTCTTCACATCGTCCCAGCCGCCTGCCTGGGCCGCGTCAGAGCGCGGCAGCTTCTTGCGAAGCGCTGCCCACCGTCGCCGAAACAGGTGCCAGAGTCCACCTCTCGCGCGTGTGATCTGCGCGACCTCCTATATGAGCTTTTCTGAGTTGCGGCCCAGGGTCGCCGAAACCAAAACAGGCCGGACGGCTATGACGCACCATTCCGCCGCACATGCTGACCCGCTATCGGGTCGCGTGGCCGAGGGAGGCGAGGGCGACTGCGTCCAAGGCGGCATGAGCGATGATCGCGGGCCACAGTCGGTGTGTGCGTACGTAGTACAGCGTAAGAATGATCCCGGTCGGCGCTATATACAGGAGCGCGGCCCAGCCTTGGTATAGGTGGACGGCAACGCGCAAGGTGGCACTGATGACGACGGCGAGGGTCACGCCGTATCGGCGTAGTGCTGTGACTCCGTAACCCAGGTAGAGAAACTCCTCGAATATCGGATTCAGCAGCGAGCCGAGGACAATCATGGACCACGGCAGCGTTCCTGTGAAGTGCCGCGTGGTCACGCCCGCTGCGAACTGAGGGCTGATGGCGTGCACGAGCCACGCAATCAGGTAGTACACGACATATAGGAGCAGGAAGAGTCCCGCGCCCCTGACGAGATCACGGAACTGCCAGGGGCGGGTCACTTGGGCGAGGGTCCAACCGCGTGTCCGCAGGAACGGGACGAATGCCAACGCCAATATCGCTTCGAATCCGAGTGTGCCGGCAAAGCGTCCCGCGGTGATTGGGATGGGTTGCGTGCCCGTGCGGAAGAGGTATGAGAGGGACAGACTGAAGAAGATCCCTACGCAGATACACAGGACGAGCCAAATTTCGGCGATGTCCTCGGCCGGTGAGCGCTCGTTCCGGCGGGATGTCGTAGTTGCAGCTGGCTCGGTTAGCACAGGGTTAGTTCGCGCCGCGTGTGGGAGGTGCATGCGCCGCTTGGTTCACATCACCGTGGAAGGGCGCGGGCCTCGTGCAAGGTGCGAATATAGGTGGCGGCGGCCATTCGGTAAGAGTGGCCGAAATGGCAGGACCTCAGAGAAAATCACTACATGCAACCTCGCAAGTAGGCCGTCACTGACCCCGAGCGATTTCAACCTGTTCCGATCGACGGTCATACCCTACGTTAGGGCACCCAAGACAAAGCCACGAGGATCGGTGCGGATGCGTGCTGATCTTGCTGCTGACCCGTCAACTCTGCCAGCCGGCGTACCGTACTGCCCGGCGACAATCGCGCGCATCCTGGCCATTGCCGCGGCGCTCGTGGCCCTTCCGAACGGCGTTCTTCAGGGGCAAACCCCGCCTGCGCCCGACTACATCTTCGTGGGCGTCGTGCTCCCAGTTGGCCAACGAGTCGGTGCGCGCAAGGAGGGCGTCCTTAAGGTCGCGCGGAGCCCGTACATCATCACCTCGAGCGACGTTGAGGCGTGGACGAGCAACAGTCGAGACCTGGCGCTTCCGATCTTTCAATTTCGCGCCATGAAGGTGGAGACACCATCTGCCGTGTTTGCTCCCGTGCAGAACTCCGTCGCGCGCTACGCGATTGGTGGCCGGGTCAGCGCGATGGAGTTCAATACGTATGGCAATCTGGCGGGAAACCGCAGTAACGCAACGCTGACCATTCAATGGGACATTCTCGACCGAACGTCAAATCAGGTTGTGTTGCGCGGCGAGTCGGAGGGATCAGACCAAGAGTCCGGCGTTACGTCCGCTGCGATAGGCGGTGCCATTGCGCAGGCATTGGGGGTATGGCTCGATTCTGATTCCTGCAAGGCATTTCGGGAGAACGCGGCGAAATCGAGTTTGACCTCGGCCAGCGCGACAAGCGCGGGTGCACCATCGGCGCCGCTCGAAAGTCCGTCGCCTCACTATGCGGAATATGGTGCGCACGACAGCTCGGAAGTTCTTCGACTTCCCGTGACTCCGGCGGGAGCTCACGCAGTCATCGGTGACGTCATGCCGGCGGTATTCAGTATTCGGATCCCCGGCGGCCATGGGAGTGGTTTCATCATCGCGCGCACCGGACTGGCACTTACCAATCTGCATGTCGTACGTGGGTTGACCGAGTTCGATGCCGTTCTCGGTGATCGACGTATCGTTCGTGGACGGGTGCTACGACTCAGCGATCGCGATGACGTAGCGCTCGTGCAGGTCGCCTGCGACTCTGTCTGCCCAATCGTCGCGCTTGGATCCGCCGCAGACGTGCAGCCTGGCATGGACGTGTTTGCGATCGGCACGCCAATTAGTATGGAGTTACAACAGACGCTGACGAAGGGCGTCGTCTCGGGCACCAGGCGCCTTGGAGGCGTCGTGTACGTGCAAACCGATGCGGCGATCAACCCGGGAAACAGCGGTGGGCCACTCGTCAGCGCGGTAAGCGGACGAGCTGTCGGCATCAGCACGTGGAAGGTGGTCGGAGCCGGCGTGGAAGGGATCAACTTCGCTGTGCTTATAGACGACGCGCTCACAAACTTGGGCGTGACGCGTTGATTCGCGTGAACGGGACGGCAATCGTGGCGGTTGAACCTTACTGATGGTCGGGCGCTGAGTGTGACAGATAAGACAGCCTCGTCGGCTCAACCTTCGTGGGAGCCCGTTGGGCGTGTGCAGTGGACACTCGTCGGATTGGCGATCCTCTCTTTCTTCGCGGCCGTGCTGCGGATGCCATTGCTGGGGCTTGTCGAAGCTGCTTGTGGTGCCATCGCGCTAGGCACCGCCTACGCCGTGGCGCAGCGGCGCGGTCCGACCGCGGGTCCGACGCAGGAACCGATTGCAGTCTTCCTGGTGGGGTTCCTGCTTCTTGCTATGCCCGTAGCGGCAGGAGACCCGCCGCGAGGCGCTGGGTTCGTCGCTGCTGGCATAGGTCTCATCGCTACCGAGATGCTGTGGGCTGTGCTTCGCTATCCGGCGGTGAAGAGCGTGAACCCGCAGCCCAAAAGGACGCTGTTGGAGAATCTGCGCTGGGGCGTCAAGTGGGGTCTAGGGATGGCGATTGGATTCTCCGTGTACGTTGCGATCCTGTTCGGTGCGATCTCGATCGGCTCGTGGCACAACATGTTCGCGGGTGCGACACTGCCCGTAGTGGTCGCGGCATATTTTGCAGGCGGCATCATTGGCGGACTGATCGCGGGGGCATTGCGCCCGCTGGGTCACTGGCCGCTCGGCAGGATGGCGATGGGGTTCCTGGTTGCGATACCCGTCTACGAGGCTATTGCGTTCGCGCAGCCGATGCTCGACACGTCCTCACGAAGCACGCCGCTGCGTGAACAACTGAGCTTCGGACTGATCGGCGCCCTGTTGGTCGGCCCGATGGCCGCGCTCTCTGTCCGCCCCCGCTCACCGCTGTCGCAATCACAGCGTTCCTAAGGGAGATGACGCGGCCCGTCGACGGCGGGCCCCGATGGGTCGGAGGTACGAACTGCGCCCTGGTAGACGTAGTACGGCCCCGGCAAGGCGTAGTTGGCCGCCGGTCCGGTATATCCGACGGCGTGAAAGACGAGTTGATAGAGCAGTGCAACGACGCAATCCACAAGGCGAACGGTGGCTCTAGGCTCGTCAACAATGCGCCCACCGTGCGCTACGCGATTGCGCAAGTCATCCCACGCGTCGCGACCAAGTCCTTCGCAACGGCACGCTGCTTGGCGAGCCTATGGAGGCTGTCGCCGCCCACGACAATCCCAGCGACCCCCGCGACCGATCCGGTGAGCCACCGCCGCGGCGCTCGACGTGGCGTGCGATGCGTCGCGCCGGCGTCGAGCGCCAGCGCGGATCCAAAATCCGCCGCCGTGGGATATCGATCGGCCGGCAATGGCTTCAGGGCGCGGTGAATGGCGCCCGCGACGCCCTCGGGTACCGTATGGCGCCGCTCGCGCAGCGACCGGGCATCTTTGGTCATGACCGCGGCCATCACCGCGCGCGCCGTCGGTCCCGCGAACGGCGGCTCACCCGCGAGCATCTCGTACGCGACGCATCCCAGCGCATAGATGTCGCTTCGGCCATCGATCGACGCGTCGCCCGATACCTGCTCGGGGCTCATGTAGCTCGGCGTACCAATCACCAGACCACTGTGCGTCAATCGATCGCCGCCGGCCGTCGCCACGGCCAGCGCGATCCCGAAATCGCCGAGCACCGGTTGCCCATCGTGCAGCAGGATGTTCTCGGGCTTGATGTCGCGATGGAGCACCCCTTGCCGGTGCGCGTAATCGAGAGCCCCGGCGATCACGGTGGCGATATGAATCGCCTCGCGCACCGGAAGCTGTCGCTCGCGCGTCAGGCGGTCCCGGAGCGACTCGCCGCGCACGAGCGGCATGACATAGTACAAGAGATCCCCGGCGACGCCGGAGTCGTACAGTGGCAAGATGTGCGGATGTTGAAGGCGCGCGGTGACTCGAATCTCGCGCAGAAATCGGTCGGCGCCAACAACGGCGGAGAGCTCGGGACGCAGCACCTTGACCGCGACGTCCCGTTCGTGCTTGAGATCCGTCGCGCGGAAGACGATCGCCATCCCACCCTCGCCGAGCTCGCCCGCGAGTGCGTAGCGCTGGCCGAGGCTCGGCTGCAGTCGCTCGAGAAGGCTGGCCACGATACGCTCAATACTATCTGATTATCGGCGCCGCGCCCGACCACGTGCCAGCCGACCTTCAGCGCCGCCGGTATCTACGAATTCGCGCGACGGGTTCGCGAAGGCAGACGATGACGCGACACCGCCACGAGCACCCGCTCGGCGAGCGGCACACCGATGTGCTCGCGGACGCGTCCCACATCGATGACCACTGGTCCCGCAAACGGCGCGCGCTCACGCACCGTCACCAACGCGCCTGGCACGAGGCCCAGTCCCGCCAAATGACGGAGCAGTACCGGGTCTTCATCGCTGACGCGCAGTACGCTGACCGTCGTGCCTACCTCGACCGAAGCGAGTGACGGCGCCGGCGCGTCGTCTACTGCGCCGTCACGGGTGGGAATCGGTGCCCCATGTGGATCGGTCGTGGGCTCACCGATGGCCGCGGCCATTCGGTCGACCAGGGTGTCGGACGCGGAATGCTCGAGGCGCTCCGCCTCCGGATGGACTTCGTCCCACGGGTAGCCCAGCGCACGGACGAGGTACGTCTCGATGACGCGATGCCGTCGGAGGGTGCGGAGGGCGGCGCGCCGACCGGCTGATGTGAGGCGGACGCCGTGGTAAGGCTCATGCGTCACCAAACCCGCGTCCGCGAGACGGCGCGCCATGCCGGTCACCGATGCGGCCGCTAATCCGAGATGGTGCGCCAACTCCGTGGTCGCAACGGCATTGCCAGCGCGCCCGATCTCGTAGACCGCCTTCAAGAAGTCCTCCGCCGGCGGTGTAATCTCGTCCGTCGCGACCGGCTCCTTGCTCTCACGCGGAGAACTGGTACCCCGCTTCTTGCGCGCAACCATTCGCTGCAAGCTGTGGCCTCCCAGCGTCAATGTCAAAACGCGGTATGGACCCGTATGGCGTATATCGGTACCGGCCCGCGGGCCGCGTTGTATCCCGGATTGACGACGAATTGATAGTCGAGACTGAGCGTCACCCACTTCCAGAGCGCGGACGAGTAATAGGCCTCGAGCGCTTTCTCCGAGCGGTAGTCGAGTCGACCATCGCCGATCAAGATGCCCAACCCGCCGGCGGCGAAGTAAGCGCGGGCGACAGGGGACAAGCCGCCCACCACGCCGCCCAGGCCGACGTGGTCCTGTGGCCGGCCCCACACCTTTCCCCGCAGGATCCCTCCCAGCGACCAGCTCTCGCTGCAATCCGTCCCGCCGAGGATCTCATCCTGCCCGGGACTCCAACTCGCGCGTGAGAAGAGACCGAGCTCAGTGCTGATGGCCTGCTCGGCGCTCATCACGACACCCGGATTGGTGCGCACCTGGCGAGTGAGCGTGATGTCGGGATAGTTGGGCGTCGTCACGGGGAGAGCGAGGGCGTCGGCGTAGCTGCCCATGATGCCATGGTTCACCCATCCGAACACGCGCAATTTGCCCGGTTGCGAGACCAGTGCATATCGCCACTCGAATTCGGCCGCGTACTCCCCGCGGTCGGGGATGTGCGTGTCAAACGTGTTGACACTGGATACGGTCGGAAGCAGGAAGTAGCCGGCACGGAAGGCCCAATGTTTCTGGTTCAGCTCCGCCAGCGCGCCCCACGTCCAACTGAGTTGGTCCATCGTCCAGTCGTAGGCGCCGGCCCCGTAGACATTCCAGTTGAGAAAGTTCGTTCGCGGGTCATTCGCGTAGGCGTTGCCATCGAAGTAATCCGTGACCGCGAGCCTCCCAGCGACGAGCGTGATCCGTGAGATGTCCGGCTGCCCGGCGAGCTGATTGGGGCCGTCCGCGATCGTCTCCCGTTCACCACCGAGACCGAACGTTTGACGCACGATGATCCGGTCCACGACGAAGCGCGCCATGGGAAAGCTGGCCTTTTGCGCCTCTCCGTTGGGGAAGGCGGATACGCCATGGGTGTCATTGAGGCCAAAGCCCTGATCGATCTCCGGATTGAAATACAATTCACCGCCCTTCCACAACCGCACGCCAAGAAATGCGGTCGCGCTCTCCGTGTTCTTCGCCTGACTGGCACCGGTCAAACTGTTCGCTCCCTCGTAGGGTGATGAGAAATGGAAATATCCCTGTTCGACGAACGTGTCTTGAGCATGGATATTCCATCGGTCGTGCTCAGCCGGCGCCGGAGTATTGGACACTCCCGACTGCCTGTGTGAGCCTGGCCACGCCAGCGTCCGACTGAGTCCCAACCGGAAGCCGTGTGCATCCAGCTTCGATTCGACGCCGGTGCCGGACGGGAAGGTGACGCCGGCTCGACCGAGCCGGTCGTAGCGATATTCGACTCGCGCGGCCCAGCCCGGTGCGAGCGCCAATTCAGCTCCTGCACCGAGCGACCAACCCGATCGGAAGCGTAGGATGTGATCCTGGTCGTTGGTCGAGGCAGCACTCTCGATAAAGCGCGCTTGCGACGCAGCGAACCCTCCGGTGCCGTAGACGACCCAGCGATCCGATGCGTAGCCTAGGCGGCCACGGAGGGTTGATACGAAGTCGACGTTCTCGGTGACCCGGCTCCCCTGCGTCGTTCTCCGCGATGAGACGGCGCCGTCCTCAAAAAAATCGGGGAATACGATATCGGCTTCGGCGCCCAAGAGAAGCCGCGAGGAAAGCACATCATTGTATCCGAGGTGCGGACCCCCATCGAGACGGCCGAACGTGTTGTTCGAACTGTTACCATAGCTGTAGCCCGCCTCGGCGCCGACGTTCCATCCACTCCAGGAGAAAGGCAAGGCAGCTTGCGCGTCGAGCGCCGGCGCCGCGAGCGATCCGTGTGCGGCAGCGAAGGCGGCAATGAGGACTCGCAGCCCGGGCGAAAGCTGGCGCGTAGTGTGAGCTAATGACAAATTTCGCACACACGAAATTATAAGGCCGAGCCGTCGCCGGGGCTAGATTGCGGGATGAGCTCGAGCGGCCAGCGCCTCCGGGCGACGACACCGATTGTTCTGACTACGCTGGACCGCGCCGGATTGGTGCGCCGCGGTCGGCGCTTGAGCTATGCGACGCTCGCGGTGGTGAGCACGGAAGCCAGTGTGGCGCTGGCGGCGGGCGTGGCTGCCGGGAGCGTGGCGCTGCTGGGCTACGGCGCAGACAGCGTCATTGAGCTCGTATCGGGCGCCGCGGCGCTCTGGCGTCTCACCGCCGACCGCGACCACGCGCGCCGCGCTCGTGTCGAGCGGCAAAGCACGCGCATCATCGGTGCGAGCTTCATCGCCCTCGCCGCATACGTCCTGGCCGACGCCGCGCACGCCCTGATGCGACGCGAAGCTCCCCACGCCAGTCTGGCCGGCATCGCGGTGGCGCTGTTCTCACTGGTCACCATGCCCGCGCTCGCGGGAGCCAAACGACGCGTAGCGATGCCGCTCCGGAGCGGTGCGCTGGTGAGTGATGCGGCCCAGGCGTCGCTCTGCGCGTATCTGTCCGCTATTCTCCTCGCTGGACTCCTATTGAATGCTGCCGCGGGTTGGTGGTGGGCCGATCCGGTGGCGGCGTTGGTGATGGTGCCCATCATCGCACAGGAAGGCGTCCGCGCACTGCGCGGCGCTGCCTGGGGGGACGCGTGCTGTGAATGACGCGCCGCGCCAATCCGACACTCAGCCCGGAGACCCAATGACCACAACCGAGGAGCACCACGTGAGCGGCGACCAGCTCCTGTCGCGAGTGAAGTCGTTCATTCATGAGGGGAACGTCCGACGCGTGATCATCAAGAGCGAGGCGGGGCACACCATCATGGAGATCCCGCTGACCGTCGGTGTAGTCGGCGCCGTGCTGTTGCCGTTAGGCGTCGCGATCGGCGCGCTGGCCGCATTGGCGGCGCACTACTCGATCGTCGTCGAACGTCAGGAAGCACCGTAAAATGTGATTTTGCAAGCCGAAGTGAGGGTTCCATCCCAGCTCGGGTGCGATTGGGAGGCCCGTCGTAATCGAGCAACATTCCGGCGACGGCTGAAAAACCCTATTATGGTCGCATGTCAATCCGGTTGCGGGTGCCATGCGTCCTGGTGCTCTTGGCGTTCGCCAGCGGATGCGGCTCGTCGAAATCCACCGGCCCGACCACACCAGCCGGGTCAGGGCTGAGCATCTCGTTCGACGAGACGCAGATCTCCCAGGGTGGTACGGCGACATTCGTGATCAACCTGCCAAGCGCCGCCCTCGGCGGTGGCATGCCGATCGTTCTCAAACTCGGCGGCATCGCCAGCGGCGCCGACACGACGACCGTTCCACCGGATTCGGGTGATCTGCCGTTGCAAGGCACGCTTGCCGTTCCGAATGCCGCTCCGGACGGTACCGTCATCCTGACCGTCCTGCTGCCGACCCTCGGCGATAGCGCGTCCGCATCGCTCGTCATTCGGGACACGCAACCGCCGACACTGATCGTCGACACGTTCTCCAGCAGCTTCAAGGCGGATTTTCAATGGTATAGCGAGCCGCTCGGCATGCTGATCGGTGGCACGACCGATACGCTCGTGGTCACGGCCATGGACAATCACGCATTGGGCTGGGTCGGTTGGACGATTGCCGGGGCGAGTCCCCTCGGAGACTCCGTCCAGGTCACGGGCGACAGCACGACCGTCACGTTCCCCATCCCGGTCCCGATGTCCCTCGATGGCGCGACGGTCGACCTCCATGTCTTCGCCAGGGACGCGGATAACAATCCCGCGGCCACCGATATGCCGCAGGTCTACGTCACATCCATAACCACGCATCCGGTCCAGAGCGTTCCGCGCGGTGGCCGGATCACCGACGTGGCGTTCGATTCGACGCGAGGGCTGCTGTATCTGGCGAAACCGGACAGCCAGACCGTTTCGATTTTGTCGCTCAGCACCCTGACCTATCAGACGCCAATTGCCGTGGGCGGCGCGCCGGTCGCCGTGGATCTCTCGCCCGGCGGCGACTCGTTGATCGTCGGTCTCTCGTCACCCGCCCAAGCGGCAGTCGTCAGTCTGTCGTCCACCGCCCATCCCGTGCTCGGCGTCCTGTCGTTCGACACGGTCACGGCCGACTCGCTTCGCGCCATGCGCGTGATGTCGGACAACAACGCGATAGCGCTCGTCACGCGCTCCCCCACGTTGTACGCGCCACTGTACGAGTTGGTGATGTCGCTCGCTACCGGCGTGAGCCAGGCGTCGGACTCCGGAGAATTCGGCGATTGCCCGCTGCGTATGGCACGCAGCGGCGATCGCGCGCACGCCGTTGCACCCAACTGCGGCGGCGGTGGAGGCTCGGTGGTGTACTCGTCGGCGACGCATGCGTTTACGGGTGGCCTGTACGACGAGATCATCTGGGGCAATAACATCTTGACGAGTGCGTCGCGCTCCGGCGATGCGCTGTTTCAGATCGGCCATTCGTTGGTCGACACAGCCTCGACGCCGCTTACGTCCGCCGGTGATCAATGGTACGGCGCCGTCATCGCGCCGAATGCCAACGATTACTTCATCGGCGAAGCCATCTGTCCGCAGATCGCATCGGCCAATCCATGTCCCGACTCGGTGCCAGGATTGTACTTCCATTACCAACTCTCCCGGCTGCCACAGCTCACCCCGATCGAGATCGCGATAATTCCGCATCCGGCCTACGAGCTCGCGATCACCCCATCGGCCACGACACTGATCGGGATCACGGCCGATTCGATCTCCGTGATCGACCTCACGCACTCCACGCCAGCCTCCGGCGCGCAGGTCGCCCGCCTCCGGCGACTGACTCCCCGCGCACCCGCCAAAGCGAACACGTCGAAACCGGCGCACCGCGTCAGTCGTTGGTCGCTATCGTGGCATCATGCCCGTTGACTTCACTTAAGGCAGACCGACCACCGCCTCCTGCGATGGGAGCTCGTGCGAGCGGGGGACCGTGGGATGCTTGTCCTCCTCGAAGTCGTTCGCCGAGCCGAGGAAGTTGAACGACTCCAGTACGTACGGGATGCCCTCAGAGCCCAGCACCGATGGGCCATCGGTCACCTGAAAATGTAGGTGGGGGCCGGTGGCTTGCCCGGAATTGCCGAGCAGACCGATCACCTCGCCGCGGGTCACGTGTTGATGCACGTGCACGCGCACGCTCCCGTGCTGCAAGTGCGCGTACGTCGCATACCGACGTGGCCCGATCTGGATGATGACGAAGTTGCCCGCGAGCGTCCGCGTCGTGAACCGTGGAAGCGGAGAGTGCGGCGTGTTATCCGGAATGCTGTCGAGGATCGCGACCACGTCGCCGGGCGCGACCGAGTGAACCGGTTGGCCGAAACTCCAGAAGTTCTCGTTCCGGTGCTCATCATCGTGATACACGTTCCCGTTCTTGCCGATCAATTGCCAATCGATGGCGAAGCGTTGCGCAATGTACGCGTGCCCATCGATGGCCGTCAGCGAACGACGATGATCCGACGTGTTGGATGGAGAGCTTCCGGCCAGCCATTCACCCGACCCGAGCGGGGCGCGCAGGACGGGTACCAACTCGCTCGAAACAGGCACGAACACACTATCGATCGCCTGCTGCGTACCCGCCTCGCGCCGGACGTCGGCCGTATCGGGCACATCGAACAGCAGCCGATGCCGGAGCCGCGTCGGGACTGGAGGATCGAGCGGCAACTCGACCCACAAGAACACGATTGTTCGGGATCCTGGATTGAGCCGTGTCGGGTTCACAGTGTCCGTCACGCCACCGGGTTCGAGCGTGTGCGCCAGCGCCGTATCGCGGTATGCCGCGAGGGACACGGCCTTGCCGCCGCCATCCCAGACGTCGATCTCCCGAAACGCGAGCGGACTACGGCCCAGGTTCGTGACGTGCAGTTCATAGACGAGGACGCGCTTGCCGGCGGCGACGACTGGCCGTGGCGCCACTGGTGCGACGATTTCCACGCGCGCTTGTCGCGGCGATAACTGCGCCGGCACGATGCGGGGTACCTGGGCGATGGCCAGGACAAGGAGCACGGTGCGCAACATGTGCCCACGATGGCCGACGCGCGTCCAGATGTCCAATACGATGTTATGCAGTGGGCCAGACGATTTTCGTATGGCTCGGCTCCAGGCCTCAGGCTCATTTCTTACCAGGCGCCATGCTCGCGATCGCGATGAACGCCTCCAGCGCGCGCGACAGACGGGCCGGGCGGTACATGAGGGCGAGCTCCGCCATCACCTTCGGTCCGGCGAGGGGCCGGAACTCGACGCCAATGCGCCCCAAGTTCCTCACGGAGGCCGGCACGATCGTGACGCCGAGGCCGGCCGCGACGAGGCTCAACATCGTTTGGTAGTCCGCGCTCTCGTGGCGCACCTCGGGCGAGAAGCCGGCGCGCCGGCACATCGCGGTGACGACGTCGTGAAAGGCCGGCGCGAGGTGGCGGGGAAAGAGCACGAACGGCTGCCCGCGCAGCGCGGCCAGTGGGACGATGCGGCGCTTCGCCAACGGATGGTCGGCGGGGACCGCAGCCTCGAACGGCTCCCGTCGCACGATGATCGTCCGCGCGGTGACCGACGCGACCGGGCCACGCACGAGCGCCACATCGACGGTATCCCGCTCCAACGCATCGAGCTGGGCCTGACTCGTGCCCTCGATGAGATCGAGGTGCACGTCCGGATACGCCACGCGGTAGGTGCGCAGGATCTCGACGAGTCCGCCCAGGGCCGCCGAGTCGGTGAAGCCAACGCGCAGCATGTCCCGCTCCCCATGCGCCGCGTGCTGCGCCGCGGCCAACGTGCGCGCGACCTCGGCCAGCGACCGCCGGGTGCCGTCCAGAAACGCCAGCCCGGCTGACGTGAGTTGCACGCGCCGGCTCGTGCGGACGAAGAGCGCGGAGCCGACGATGTCCTCGAGCTGCCGGATCTGCTGACTCAGGGGCGGTTGCGAGACGTTCAGCCGGCGCGCGGCCCGGCTGAAGTGGAGCTCCTCCGCCACCGCCACGAAATAGCGCAGGTGACGGAGGGTGATGTGCATCCAGATGTCATGCGTATCGGTAGTCGGCATGCAATAATATTGGCGAATAGGCGGTTCCGCACCCATTCTAGGGGTCGATGGACCTCGACGCGCTGTTCGATCCGGCCGTGATCGCCGACCCCTATCCGTTGTTCGCACGCCTGCGAGACGAGGACCCGGTGCACTGGAACGCGCCGTTCCAGCTCTGGGTCGTCACGCGGTATGACGACGTCGTGTGGATGGTGCGCAACCACGAACGATTCTCCTCCGCCGTCATCCGGACCGACCAGCGTCAGCCGTATCCACCGGTCGACGCGGCGGACCTGCCGTTGCTCTCCGGCGTGCAGTCGTTCCGCGGCGATCAGCTGGTCGAGCAAGACCGTCCCCTGCACGCCGCCATGCGGCAGGTGGTGCACGAGTACTTCACTCCAGGGGCGATGGAGTCGTGGCGGCCATTCGTGCGCGCGGCGGTCACGGAGCTGCTCGATGCGGTCGAAGCCGAGGGGCGGATGGACGTACACCGGGACCTCGCGGCGCCGCTGCCGGTCCGGGTGATCGCCCAGATGATGGGAGTTCCGGAGCACGACCGCGACCATCTGCGCGCGCTGGCGGACAAGCTCCTCTACATCAATCGGGGCGAGCCGTATCGGTTGCGACCGCTCACGGAAGGCATTCGCGGCATGATCGACTACGTGTCGCCAATGGTCGACCAGCGGATGACCGAACCGACCACGGATTTCCTGTCGGTGCTCGCTGGTGGCGAGCAGGCCGGCGTGTTCAACCGTCACCAGGTGCTGGTCAACGCCGCGCTGCTCTTGTTCGCCGGGCATGAGACGACCATGAATCTCATCTGCAATGGCGTCCTCGCCTTTCTCAAACACCCGGATCAGTGGGCGCGGCTGGTCAGCGATCCACCGCGGCACGCCCGCCTCGCGACCGAGGAGTGCCTGCGCTATGATCCGCCGGTCAAATCCACCCAGCGGATTGCCGCGGACGACGTCGAGTTGGGTGGCCGGCTCATCCACCGGGGCGACCGGATTCGCTGGATGATCGCGTCGGCGAATCGCGATCCGGCAGCATTCACGAACGCGGACGCCTTCGACATCAGCCGGCAGCCGAATCCGCATGTCGCGTTCGGGGCCGGTATACATTATTGCTTGGGCGCATCCCTGGCGCGCATCGAAGGCCAGGAAGTCTTCCAAGTCCTCGCGGAGCGCCTGCCCGGGATGAGGCTCGACACCCAGAGCCTCGAGTACGAACCGAGCATTCAGTTCCGATCTCTGCGGTCGCTGCCTGTGCGATGGAGATGAGCGATGCGAGCGTTTCGCGTTGTGGTAGACCATGACCTCTGCGTCGGCAACGGGACGTGTCTCATCGTCGCGCCATTGGTCTTCGCGCATAACGCCAATCGCCAGTCGGAGGTGATCGATCCCACGGGTGCCAGCGAGGCCGTCATCCGCCGGGCGGCCGAAAGCTGTCCGGTGGGCGCGATCCGCATCACCGTGACGGAGGGCTGATGGCTCGCGTGACGGCGGCCGATCTCGCGGGGATGAAGCGAGAGGGAAAGAAGATCGTCATGATCACCGCGTACGACGCGTTGTTCGCATCGCTCGTCGACCAGGCGGGCGTCGACGTGATCCTCGTCGGTGACTCCGTGGGCCCGGTCCTGGCGGGGGAGCCGTCGACGGTGCCGGTCACCGTGAACCAGATGATCTATCACGGACGGAACGTCCAACGCGGCACGGCGCACGCGCTCGTCGTCGTCGATCTCCCATTCATGAGCTATCACGTGTCGCCACGCCAGGCGACCCGGCAAGGCGGACGCGTCATCAAGCGCACCGGAGCCGGCGCCGTCAAGCTCGAAGGCGGGCGAGCGTTTGCGCCCGCGGTGCAGGCGCTCGTCACCGCGGGCGTGCCGGTGATGGGGCACATTGGGCTCACGCCCCAGTCGCTCAACGTGCAGGGCATCCGCTTACAGGGCAAGGGCGACGACGCGATCGAGCGACTCGTCGACGACGCGCGCGCGCTCGAAGAGGCCGGGGCGTTCGCCCTCGTGCTGGAGTTCGTGACCACCAGCGCCGCGCAGCGTGTGACCGAGAGCGTCACGATTCCGACGATCGGCATCGGCTCCGGTCCGAGCTGCGACGGACAGGTGCTCGTGCTCCACGACATGCTCGGACTCAACGAGCGCTTCCAGGCCAAGTTCGTCAAGCGTTACGCGGACCTCGGGGCTTCCGTTCGCCACGCAGTCGCGACGTTCGCCGAGGAGGTCCGCACCTCGGCATTCCCCGACGCAGAACACAGCCACCGAGGCTGAGTAGCTTAACGACGGCGGTTTGCGAGCGTCACATGGACGAACGCAACCGAGGAATCTATGAAAGGCGCGCTGTGGGTGATCGTGATAGGCATGCTGACCGGCTGTGCCTCCGCGCGGCCAGTCGTCGTACGGTCGGAACCAGCTCCGACACCAGAGCAGGTGGCGCAGGTTCGCGCCATTCAAACCCGCGTGATCGCGACGCCGATCGAGTCCGTATTCCCCAACGTCATCGATGTCCTGATGGACAATGATTACGTCGTTCGCTCGGCCGACGCGAAATTGGGATTGTTCGTGTTTTACCAGCAGTGGACGGACACCACGCAGAACTACGCCAACATTACGCAGGAAGGCACAGCCCCGTTCAAGCCGGTTGGCGCGAGCTCAACGCAGGTCAGGGTCATGCTGACCGGTGGATGGCAGCAGCTCGAGAACACCGGCGGAGGACTCCGTTCCCCAGTTTCGAGTATGGTTGCCGCGGTGCAAGGCGGAGCAACCGACGAATACAAGAAAGTGTTGGATGTGCTCCAGAATGGTTTGGCAGCGGCGGCGAAGTGAAGCCCACCGTCTCTAGTGCCGATGTTTGAATGCGGCATACGGACCAGCGGTTGGATCGGCCTCGTCCCCGAGGTTCATCGCCGAGATAAGACCGCTGTTCATGGTGAATACGTGCAGCACTTCGCTGTCCGATAGAACATCCCCTTGAAGGCTCTTGACGAGTTGGTGCACCCTGACCCGCGTCTTGCCTCCGTCTTCCTCGGCCATGGCAAGCGGTTCGACATGGGGATCGAACTCGCCCCATTGTCGAGTCCAGTAGGCACGGACCTCTTCTTTTCCGACAACCGTGCCGCCCTCCGACGCCTTGGGCCAGCTCACGTCGTCCGTCATCAGTGCCAGTGCACCGTCGATGTCACGCTTGTTGAATGCGGAATACGCCTGCTCAATAGTGGTCTTGGTGTTTTTCATAAGTGGGAAAGGGTTGCAAACCAGGGGAGCATCGATGGAGGCGAGCAGAGAGTTTGTCGCAGCGCCGATCCGGCGGACGGAACGAGTCCCGCTATCCCATTGGATGATCACCGGCCGTTCGATGCGGCGGCGTTCGGCCTTCCGACGACCGTTCGCGATCTGCGATGGGTCCGCCCGGCCGAACAGTTCGCTGACCGTCTGAGTGGACCGACACGCGAAAGCTCGCTATCGCCTCAGCGATTGCAATTCCCACAATCAACAGCACCAACATGCGAACGGGCCCTTTCGCCGGGCCCGTCAGCATCTGCCGCTCCTCTAGTGTTTTCCGCCCGGGTCGGACTTGCCCTCACCGGTCTTTCCTTGCTGGCGACCCTTACCACCTTGCTCCATCTCGTCCTCTTCGCTCCACGTGCCCTTCTCCCCGCTCTGCCCAGGCTTGCCGCTTTGACCACCCATACCGCCTTTGTCGCCCTGATTTCCTGACGTGTTCTTTGGATCCGCCATACATCCCTCCGCTGCTGGTGATACGTGCCTCTCTCCAGCATTGGCAGCAAACGTGCCGAGCCGGATGGCGCGAGCTTTGCCTCTACACTGACGGCATGCTGATCATCATCTTGATCCTTCTCTTATTGCTCGTCGGGGGCGGCGGCTACTACATGGGCCCCGGCGTCGGCTATTACGGCGGCGGCGTCATCGATCTGATTCTGTTGATCGTGATCCTCTACCTGCTGTTCGGCAGAGGCCGCACGCGGTGGTAGCATCAGCGGCTACACGTTGAAACGCAGCACCTTGCGCCGCTCTTTTTCCGCTCGTTCGCCGAGGAACGCGCCAATGCCCGCGAGCGATTCGACGTGATCGCAGAGGATGCGAAACGTCGCGAGGATCGGCACGGCCAGGAGCACGCCCGGCACGCCCCAGATGAACCCCCACAGTGCCAGTGAGACGAAGATCACGACGGGATTGAGCGTGAGCCGGCGACTCATGAGGAGCGGTGTGGCCACATTGGCTTGGATCACGTTGATGACGACGTACACTCCCGGCACGAGCAGCGCATGCGACGTACTGTCGAACGACGA
The DNA here is from genome assembly GCA_035570055.1 of Gemmatimonadaceae bacterium. Lineage (GTDB taxonomy): Bacteria > Gemmatimonadota > Gemmatimonadetes > Gemmatimonadales > Gemmatimonadaceae > DASRDS01. The sequence continues at coordinate 82,636 of DATMLM010000009.1, read as the reverse complement.
CAAGCCCGCGACGGTCAGGAGTGCCACCATGCTCAACATCCCGACATACGGCACGAACTCGGCGAGCGCCACCAACGCCCCCCACAACACGGGATTCGACATGCCCACCACCGCGAGGCCCGCGGCGACGGCCGCGCCTTCGGTGACGTTGATCGCCGTCAGCACGAACAGGTAGCCGGAGATGGATGATTCCATCTCGCGCGAGATCGCAATCGCCTTCTCGCGATCCGCGAATCGTGGGAAGACCTCGATGATCTTCTGCAGAAAGAGGTCACCAACGGCGAGCAGCGCGTAGAGCAAGATCAGCGTTTCGCCAAGACCCAAGGCGATCGCACCGGTCGTTCCGTACAGCGCGGTGGATGCTGGTGATGGCTGTACGACCACTGCGCCCTTGGTCGGCGCATTCCGCGCGCTCGTGATTTGATCAACGACGCGCGTGACTTGATCGACCGGCTTGGTGATGGCCTGCAGTCGGCGCGCCGCTACCTGCGCTCGCGCGGGGGCCTCGGTGAGCCAGACGTGGGCGGCCGGGGCCACGCGGGAGAGGGCGAACGCCAAACAGGCGGCCGAGACGCCGAGGATCAGGAATGCCCCGGCCGGCGGTGGGATGTGCCATCGCGCCAGGAATCGAATGGGAGGGCTCAGGGCCAAACTGAGCAGCACCGCGCAGGTGAGCGGAATGAACAGCACCCGCGCCACGTGGAGCGCGCCGAAGACGATGATGGTCGCGATGACGATCAGTGCGACGGATCGCGTCAGCGGGGCTTGGGCAGCCTCCAACGTCTCGCGAACGTCGGGCGCTCGCGGCGATGCGCTCATGCTTCCCTAAAGGCACGACCCGTGCCGACTCACTTCCGTACGCGGCGCGGCCGGCCGGGTTTCTTCCGAGCGCTCTTGCGCCCGGTCACTTTCTTCGCGACGCGCTTCTTGGTGCGTTTGGCCGTCGCCGGCTTCGGTCGGCCGTGTTTGGTCACGGCTTCCAGCAGGCGGTCAAATCCCTTCCGTATGGCGAGCCGAGCTTGATCGAGCTCCTTGACCACGGTCTTGTAGCGTCGGTCGTGCTCAACATGCTCCTTATACTCGGCGATCTTCTTCTCGACTTCCCTCAAGTCAATGACGCGAGCCTTTTTCTTGGGTGGCACGACTTCTCCTCCTGGACAAGGGGATGCAGCCTGCCGGCGCAAAGGCATTTCGCGTGCCGTCTCAGGCCGCCGTACCCCGTCCGTGGTCCGCCGCCGATTGCGCCCGCTGTTTCGCGCGGACCAGGTGCCACGCCTCGCTGCGTGCCCCGCGCATCACGTCCTGCTTCAATAAATAGAACGATGCGGCCAACAGCACGAGATCCTTCATCACGAATGCGCCGACGATGGTCATGGCGGGAAACCCGCCGACGGCAGCGTCCCAGGCATTGGGGATGCGCGCGAGCATCGTGAGCGTCGCCAGGGAGCCGATGCAGGCGCCGAGTGCGCCACGGGCGCCGAGTGACTTGTTCCAGAATCCGAGGAACATCAGCGTCCCGAACAACCATTCGGCGCCGCCGAGGATCCACGCGGCGCCCCGGATCCCGAACGCCGGGTACAACCAGAAGATGAGCGGGCCATTGCTGATGTAGGGGATCAAGGTCTCCGCCTCGTACGAGAACCATTTCTGGTATCCGAAAAAGAAGAATGTGATGACCAGGGCGGCGCGAATGAGATGGTAATCCCAGTCGCCTCTGAACAGGCGGAGCTGCGCCAATGGCCGTCTGATCGCGTTCATCGTATCCCTCCTGCGGCAGTGAACGAGAAACCCGCATCACGCGCGTACACTTCGAGTACCGGCTGGAGCTGGCGACGCGCACGGAACAAGCGCGAGCGCACCGTACCGGTGGGAATACCCAGAATTTCGGCCGCGGCCTGATAGCGCTGCTGATGCACATCGATCAAGATGAGGACGGATCGGTAGGGCTCCGCGAGGCGATCGATGGCATCCCACAGGACCTCGCCGAGGTCTATCCGGGTGAGCAGATACTCATCGATCGCCCTGCCGCGGGGCGCGGCAGCGACGTTCCCGATGGACTCGAGGGGCGTCGCATCCTCCTCGACGACCCGGCGTTTGCGTTGACGGGTCCGCAGAAAGCAGTGATGACAGATCGTGAACAGCCACCGTTTCGCATCAGTGCCGGGTTGGAAAGTGTGCCAAAAGCGGTAGGCGCGAAGAAACGTCTCCTGCACGAGATCCTGCGCGTCATCGCGATTATGCGTCAGCGACATCGAAAACCGAAACACATCATCGAGGCAGCGGAGGGCCTGCTGCTCGAACGTCGCGTCGTCGGACATGGGGAATACTCTCATCATGGGAGTTAGAGGCTTTCTTCCGGCACGAGCTCGCGACCGAGCCGCGCCTGCAGCGCAGCGAGCGCCAGCCGGGCACTCTTGCGCGCGTTCACGAGATCCGATTCCGCCTGCGTCAACGAGACCTGCGCGGTGAGCAGATTGAGCACGTTCTCCACGCCAGTCGTATAACGGAGCGTCGCCACGCGCAGGTTTTCTCGCGCCACCAGCACGGCGGTCCCCTGGAGCTCGACCGTGGCGCGCGCCGTGTTGTACGCGTCGTAGGCATTCGTCACGTCTTCCCGCGCACCGCGATCGAGATCGGCGCGAACGGCGCGCGCACTGTCGAGCGAGGCACTGGCGACGGCGACCGAGTACTCGCGTTGCCCTTGATCGAGGATCGGGAATGACAGCGATACCGCGAACTGGTCCCGATACAGCTGGTTCGGGAAGACTTGGCTGCCGTACGCAAAGCGCGAAGCGGACAGCGTCACGTCCGGGAGAAAGCTCCCCGCCTCGACGGCCAACGAGGCGCCGGCCGCACGCTCGCCGGCGCGTGCTCTCGCGTAGAGCGGACCCGTTTTGAGCGCCTGTGCGACGGCCTCATCGAGGGTAAACGGCAACTCCGGCGGCGGCGCGCTGTCGAGCGGCTCCGCGCCGATAGCGTGGCTGACGCCGATCTGGCGGCCGAGGGCGAGGCGATCCACCCGCGTCGCCGCTGCCTGTTGACGCAGGCTGACCTCGGCGGTCGTCAACTCGAGCATCAGCTGCAGCGAGTCGGTCTCGACGGCGACGCCCGACGTGACGCGAACCCGCGCCAACCCCAACTCCTGGGTCAGCGTCCGCACACGCTCCTCGGCGACGCGCATGAGCTCCTCGTCCGCGGTCACCGTGTAGTACGCGGTCTCGATCGCCACACGCGTATCCGCCCGCACGGCGTCCCGGTTCGCCTCGGCGCTCGTCTCGGCGAAGTGCGCCGCGCGCAGTCGCGAGATCGTCTGCCCGCCCGTCGAAAACGTGTAGGACGCCGTGATGTTCGCATCGGCGGTCTGCGACGTGATCGGCAGCGCGTTACTGAGCGCCTCCGACGTCGGCGGCAGCACATTGAAATTGAAAACCTTCGGAGTCACCGAATAGAGATCGCCACCCACGCTCAACGCCGGAGTCGCGAGCGCGAGCAGCGCGGCGCGCGTCTGCCAGGTCGTCGTGCCGACCAAGCCCGCGGCCGCGACCACCTGAGGTGCCACACGGTACGCCTTGTGTACGGCATCGGCCAAGCTCACCGTGGGCAGCGAGTCCTGCTGAGCCGACAGCGCGGTCGCGGTGCCCAGCATGATGATGAGCGATCGCATCAGTCGTCTCCTGCGGGCGCGGGCAACAAAACCGTGGCCGCCTTCCGCTCGGCTCGACGCGCGGCGACGGTACGGATCGCGACGAAGAAGACAGGGGTCAGGAAAATGCCGAACGCGCTGACGCCGAGCATGCCCGAGAACACCGCCACACCCATGGCGTGCCGCATCTCGGCCCCGGCCCCCGTGGCCAGGACGAGCGGAATGACGCCCATGATGAACGCGAACGACGTCATCAGGATCGGCCGGAGGCGGAGCCGCGCCGCCTCGAGGGCCGCGGGGACAATCGCCATCCCGTTCTGCGTCTCCTGGTCGTGCGCGAACTCGACCATCAGAATCGCGTTCTTGCAGGCGAGCGCGATGAGCACCACGAACCCGACCTGTGTGAAGATGTTGCTATCGCCATGCGTGAGCAGCACACCGGTGAGCGCGAACAGGAGTGTCATGGGGACGATGAGCACCACCGCCAGCGGGAGCGACCAACTCTCGTATTGGGCGGCGAGTACCAGGAACGCCAGCAGGATGCAGAGGGGGAACACGTACATGGACGTATTGCCGGCCAGGATCTGCTGATAGGCCAGCTCGGTCCAATCGAAGCTCACGCCGCGTGGCAGCACCTCGCCGGCGATCTGCGCGATCGCGGCCTGCGCCTGACCCGAGCTCACGCCCGGCGCCGGCTGCCCGCTGACCTCGGCGGCTGGGAATCCGTTGTAGTGCGTGACCAGAACGGGACCGTGCGACAGACGAACCCTGGCCACGGCGCCCACGGGCACCATCCCGCCCGCCGCATTCCGCACCTTGAGCTGCACGATGTCCTCGCCCGATGCGCGATACGGTGCGTCGGCCTGTTCGAGCACCTGAAAGGTTCGGCCGAAGCGATTGAAGTCGTTGACGTACTCGGACCCCACGGTCTGCAACGTCTCGAACAGGTCGCCCAGATTGACCCCTTCTCGCTTGGCCTTCTCGCGATCCACGTCGACGTAGAGTTGCGGGACGTTGATCTGGAAGGTCGTGAAGGCGCCCGCGAGCGCTGGCGACTGAGACGCCTTCGCGATCAGCGCGTGCGTGGCCAGATTCAGCGTGGAATCGCCCAGTCCCGCTTTGTCTTCGACCTCCAGCTTGAACCCGCCGATCTGACCGAGGCCGCTCACGGAGGGAGGCGGAAAGACCGCGACGAACGCGTCCCGAAGGCTCGCGTAGCGCTGACTCATCTGCTTCGCGACGTTGAGCCCGTACAGGTCCCGCCGCGTCCGTTGGTCAAACGGCTTGAGCACCATGAACGCGATCCCCGAGCTCGCGCTGCTCGAAAATCCGTTGACCGACAAGCCCGCGAAGCCGAAGACATGGTCGACCGCCGGATTCTCGAGCGCCATGCGCACCATGCGATGCACGACGGAATCCGTCCGATCGAGCGACGCACCGTTCGGCAGCTCGACGACCGCCACGAGATACTGCTTGTCCGCCGTGGGAATGAAGCCGGCCGGAACGTGCTCGAACGCGAGTGCGGTGAGGGCGAGCAATCCGACGTAGACGACGAGCACACCACCCTTGCGGCCGATGAGCCACCCCACTCCACGTCCATAGCGCTCCGCACCAGTGGTGAAGGCGCGGTTGAACCGGCGGAAGAACCAACCCGCGAGGCCGTCGATCAGCCGCGTGAGACGATCCGGCCGGGCGCCGCGCGCCGTGAGCAGCAATGCGGCGAGCGCGGGCGAGAGCGTGAGGGAGTTGAACGTCGAGAGGATCGTGGCGAACGCAATCGTGAGCGCGAACTGCCGGTAGAACTGCCCCGTGAGCCCGCTGATGAACGCGATCGGTACGAACACGGCGCACAGCACGAGACAGATGGCGACAATCGCGCCGCTCACCTCGGCCATCGCCTTGTGGCTTGCGTCTCGTGGACTCATCCCCTCTTCTATATGGCGCTCGACGTTCTCGACCACCACGATCGCGTCGTCGACGACGATGCCGACGGCCAGCACGAGTCCGAACAGGGAGAGCGTGTTGATGGAGAACCCGGCCGCGAGCATGACGGCGAACGTACCTACGATCGAAACGGGAACCGCGGCGAGGGGGATGATCGACGCACGCCACGTCTGAAGAAAGACGATCACGACCAGCGCAACGAGCCCGATCGCGATCAACAGCGTGCGGACCACGTCGGCGATCGACTCGAGAACGAACGGCGTGGTATCGTAGGCAATGCGGTACTCGAGCCCCGGCGGGAAATTCTGCTTGAGCTCGTCCATCGTCTTCAGGATGGTGCGCTGGAGCTGCACCTGGTTGGTGCCCGGACTCTGGAAAACGCCCAGGGCCACCGTCGGCTCATTGTTGACCGTGTTGCGGATCGTGTAATCGCCGGCCCCCAGCTCGACGCGGGCGACGTCGCGCAGGTGCGTGACCGCGCCGGTGGAATCGCTCTTCACGATGACGTTCGCGAACTCCTCCTCGGTCGTGAGCCGGCCATGCGCGTCCACGATGAGCTGAAACGCGTTGGGACGGTCGACGGGCGGAGCACCGATGGTTCCCGCCGTCACCTGCACGTTTTGCTCGCGGATGGCGCGCACCACATCCCCGGGCATGAGTCCCCGATCGGCGAGCCGGACCGGGTCCACCCAGATCCGCATCGCGTAATCCCCGGAGCCGAAGAGCGTGATCTGCCCGACGCCGGGAATGCGACTCAAGACGTCTTTGATCTGAATCGTCGCATAGTTGCGGAGATACAGATCGTTGTACCGGTGATCCGGCGAGACCAGCGCCACGGCCAGCGTGAGATCCGGCGATGTCTTCTGGGTGGTCACACCCAACGTTTTCACGACATCCGGCAGTCGGGGCAGCGCCTGCGCGACGCGATTTTGGACGTCGACTTGCGCCACGTCCGGGTTGGTGCCGATCGCGAATGTCACCGTGATCGTCAGATTGCCGTTGGCCTGCGAGACCGACTCCAGGTACAGCATGTGCTCGGCGCCGTTGATCTGCTCTTCCAGTGGAGTGGCGACGGTCGCGGCGAGCACGGTCGGATTCGCGCCGGGATACGTGGCCGTGACCTGCACGGTGGGCGGTACCACCTCCGGGTACTCGGCGATCGGCAGCGCAAAGATGGCGAGCGCACCGGCGAGCACCATGAGGATCGCGATCACGCCGGCGAAGATCGGCCGGTCGATGAAGAAACGAGACATGAGTCGAGTCCTGTCGTGAGTGCGTTAGCGCGGCACGCGGGTGTCGGCGGCCGCGGGCTCCGGTTGCGCGACAACTTTCAACCCGGGCCGCACGCGCTGGAGTCCGTCGACGACCACGCGATCGCCCGGAGCGATACCGTTGGTCGCGACGCGCAGCCCGTTGTCGAGCGGCCCGATCTCGATCACTCGATAGTCGATCGTGGAATCCGCCTTGACCACGTACACGTATCGCTTGTCCTGGTCCGTGCCGATCGCGCGGTCCTCGATCAACGTGGCTCGGTAGGACTGACCCGTGACGAGCTGCACGCGGGCGAACAGTCCCGGCGTCAGCCGGCGATCGTGGTTGTCCACCACGGCGCGCACGCGAATCGTGCCAGTCGTGCCGTCGAGTTGATTGTCCACGAAGTCGATCCGCGCCGTGTGCGGGAATGCCGTCTCGTCGGCGAGCCCGATCGCCACCGTTCCCCGTTCGCCTGGGCCCATGGCGAGATAGGATTGCTCGTCGGCATTGAAGTACACGTAGATCGGGTCTTGCGAGACGATCGACGTGAGCGCCGGAGCAGAGACGCCCGTCTGCACGTAGTTTCCCGCCGTGACCGCGGCGCGGCTGACACGGCCGCTGATCGGCGCGCGAACGACGGTCCACTCGAGATCGAGCGTCGCCGTGTCCATGGCGGCTTGCGCCGATCGGACATCCGCCATCGCCTGGGCGTATGCGCTCGCTCGCGTATCGAGCTCTTCGAGCGCCATCGCGTGGACGGCGTAGAGCGTCTCGGCTCGTACGGTCTCGACCTGCGTGAGGTGCACCGCGCTCTGAGCGCGCAGCATCTGCGCACGGGCGCCGGCGAGGGCCGCCTCGTACGGTCGGGGGTCGATCACGAACAGCGCATCGCCGGCCTTCACCTCCGTCCCTTCGTGAAACTCGACGCGGGCGATGTATCCGGAGACGTGGGGACGTACCTCGACCGCCTGCACGGCGGCGAACTGCCCCGTAAACTCACGCCGGGGTGTTATCATTGCGCTCATGGCCGGTGCCACCGTCACGGTTGGACGCGCCGGTGCAGTCGGCGAGGGATTGCCGTGGCACGCGGCCACGAGCGCGACTAGGAAAACCAGTATGATCGGGCGCATGGGAGGAGGCTACTGACTCCCGCCTCCGTTGCCTATCATTGATTTCTATGATTCGTACGGATCACATCGTGTTCGTGGTCGATGACGATGCGAGTGTGCGCGACGCCGTGGCGGAGCTCTTGTCGTCCGCGCATCACGAGGTCGAGACGTTCGGATCAGCGGCCGAGTACCTGGCCTTTGCGCGACCCGATCTGCCGGCGTGTCTGGTGCTGGATGTGGAGCTGCCGGACATGAGCGGCTTGGAGCTGCAACGCCGACTCGATTCGGATGAGCATCCCCCGATCGTGTTCCTCACAGGGCATGGTGACGTGCCGCGCACCGTGCGCGCTCTCAAGGCCGGTGCCGTCGACTTCTTGACGAAGCCCTTCAGCGACGCGGAGCTCTTGGGTGCGATCGATGCGGCGATCGCGCGGGATCGAGAACGCCGCCACGCTCGCGCGGAGCTGTCCGCACTGCGTCAGCGCTGGGACACGCTCACGCCTCGGGAGCGCGACGTCTTACCGCTCGTGGTCAGAGGATTACTCAACAAAGAGGCCGCGGCGACGCTCGGCATCAGCGAGGTGACGCTGCAGATTCATCGAAGCCGAATCTTGCACAAGATGGGCGCGGCGTCGCTAGCCGATCTGGTACGCATGGCTGGACGGCTGGGCATCCCGTAGCGCGTCCGCGGTGGTCGTGAGCAATGTGAAGTGGAACGTGGCCCCGGGGCCGTCGTTGGCGGTGGCCCACAGGCGGCCGCCGTGTGACTCGACGATGGATTTGCAGATGGCCAGTCCCATGCCACTGCCCGTGGGCTTGGTCGTCACGAACGCATCGAAGATCCGATCGCCGTGCTCGGCCGGCAGTCCCACGCCGGTGTCGCTCACCGAGCACCTGAGATGGCCCGGATCGTCCAGCGCCGAGGAGACGGTGAGCTCGCCGCCCGAGTCTTTCATCGCCTCGATCGCATTCAGCGTCAGGTTCAAGAGCACCTGCCGCACCTGCACCCGGTCAGCGGTCATCGGCGGGAGGTCGGGCGTGAGAACCGCGCGGATCGACACGCTCTTTCGTTCCGCCTCATATTGGATGAGCGAGAGCACGTCACGAATGCCGTCGTTCATGTCGGATGGCTCGTGGCGCACGGGCACCTTCTTGTACAGGGATCTGACCCGTTCGATGAGCTCATTCGCGCGCGCGCCGTCCTCGACAATGCGCTTCACGGACCGGGATACTCCCGTCAGATCCGGTTGATCGCGTCCGAGCCATCGCAACGCCGCGCTGGCGTTCGTCACCATGGCCGTGATCGGTTGGGCAATCTCATGCGCCAAGGTGGCGGTGAGCTCGCCCATCGTACTCACGCGATTGATATGCGCCAGCTCGGCTTCCAGCCCGCGGAGTCGCTCGCGCTCGTGCTCGGCTTGCTTACGATCCTCGATGTCGGTCGCGATACCGCACCACTTCGTGATCTGTCCGTGCTGGTCCTTGATCGGTACGGCTCGTGTGAAGAACCAGCGATAGGTCCCGTCCGGGCTACGGAGTCGGGACTCCAACTGGAGGGGCTCGCCAGTCGCGTAAGCTCGCTCCCAGGTGGCGTTCATGCGCTCGAGGTCATCGGGATGCACCAACCGTTGTCGGGCAGCGCGCGACGGTACGTCCTGGCTCAGCCCGGTAAAGTTCCGCGTCACATGATTGGCCCAGCTCCGGGTGCCGTCCGGCAGCATGATGAACGCCATCGCCGGAAGCGTGTCCAGGACTTCCCGAAACCGTTGCTCCCGGAGCATCAACGTCCTGACCCGGAGCAGGTGGAGCGCCCACAGGAGGGCGAGTACCGCGACGACGATCACTACTCGGAGTGCGATCATCCCTTTGACAATACCGCGATTCGGATCACGGCGGCAGTCTCTTCATGATGGCTGATGCGACGGACGCCAGCAGCTGCTGGGCGTCGAACGGTTTATGGAAGCAGCCGTGAATACCCGGGCGGTTGGCGATGGTCTCGCTCGGCAGGTCGCGGGCGGTGATCAGAATCACCGGCAGCTCGGGAAATAGTTGATTCACGACCTGCGCGAGCGCGAGGCCATCCATGATCGGCATGCGAATGTCGCTAATGAGACAGTCGGTGTGCGCGAGGTCGCATGCAACCAGCAGCGCCCCTGGAGAGGGGAACAAGCGGACGCGGTAGCCCGCCGATTCGAGAAGGTTCTCCAGGGACTCCAGCACCCGCGGGTCGTCGTCGACGACGGCTACGACGCCGGTCATGTGATCCCGAGTCGTCCGGCCATCCGCACCAGCTCGGCGAGCGATCCGGCCTGCATCTTGTGCAACACGTTTCGGCGGTGAATCTGCAAAGTCACCTCGCTGATCCCGAGCGCCGCCGCCGCTTGCTTGTTGAGCAGCCCTCGAACCATAAAGGGCAGGACCTCCCGCTCCCGTCGCGTGAGCTCTGTCCATCCGCGCCGCAACGCCGCCAATGCCGTACGCTCGCGGCGCGCGTCGCGGTCACGGGCGATCGCCGTGTCGATCGCGCCCAGGAGCTCCACATCGCTGAACGGCTTGGTCAGGAAGTCGACGGCTCCCGCCTTGAGCGCCCGCACGGAGCGTGGCACGTCGGCATACCCGGTGAGGAAGACGATCGGCGGATGTGACTCCGTGGCGAGGCGACGCTGCAGATCGAGGCCGTTCGCGTCGGGCAGCTCGAGGTCCAAGACAAGACACGCCGGCCCATCCGGCCGCGGAAACGCGAGGTATTCGGTAGCCGAACCGAAGGTCATGACCGTGAACTGCGCGGACGACAGCAATTCCTCGAGCGCCTCGCGCACACGCACGTCGTCATCGACCACATACACGCATGTCAACATGATGCATGCTCGCCCGCGGGGACGGACGGCGCTATCACGTCTTTCCATTACGTCCACGCCTAACAGAAACCTGTAATGGGTCGAGGTGCTGGTTCGCGCTAGTCTGATCATCGGAGGAACCACCAATGACCCAAGACGACTGTCCCGACGCGACGTTCGAGCGGGAAGCGCTGTGCTGGTTCGATGACCTCTTCCGGTTTGCGATGGCCCTGATGCGCGATCGCGAAGACGCGGAGGATCTGGTCCAGGAAACGTATCTCCGCGCCTTCCGGTCCTGGCACACATTCCAGCCGGGCCGGAGCGCTCGGCGGTGGCTGTTCGCCATCTGCTATCACCGGTTCGTGCGGATGAAACAGCGCGCGCGCCGTCCGTTCGACCGCGACGCGGCGTCGCTCGACTCGATGCAGGATCTGGTCAGCGTGGTCGACAGCGGGCCGCGCGATGAGCAGCTGCTGACCCGGGTGGATGTCAAGGCCGTGCTCTGGGACGCGATCGATCGGCTCTCGGAGCCCTATCGGTCCGCGCTCATCCTGGTCGACGTCGATCAACAGAGCTACGAGGCCGCGTCGATGATCCTCGACATCCCGATCGGCACGGTACGATCGCGTTTGTTCCGCGCGCGACGATTCTTACGGCCGGTCCTCGCGCCGTACGCGCGCGACTTGGGCTTTTCTTCTGTCAAGACTGAGTAACCTATGCGTACGTGGATCTTAGTTCTAATGATCGCCCAACAACCGGCCACGGCCGATTCGCAGGCCGTGCCGCAGGCCGCACAACAAACTCCAGAACAACTCCAACAGCTCGTGGCGCCGATCGCACTCTACCCAGATGCGCTCGTGGCGCAGATCCTCACCGCGTCCACGTATCCGGCCGAGGTCGTCGAAGCCGACCGCTGGATGCAGCAGCACTCGGACCTCAAGGGCGATGACTTGGGCAATGCCGTGGACGGCCAGTCCTGGGATCCGAGCGTGAAGGCCCTTACGCAGTTCCCATCGGTGCTCACGAACATGGACAAGAACATCGCCTGGACCTCATCGCTCGGCGACGCCTACGTCAATCAACAGTCCGACGTGATGACCGCCGTGCAAGTGATGCGTCAGCGTGCCCAACAGGCGGGCAACCTCGAAAGCGATCAGCAAGAGCAAGTCACGACGCAAGACAGCACGATCGTCATTGAGCCCACGAACCCCGACGTCGTCTATGTCCCGGCCTATGACCCGTGGACCATCTACGGCGACCCGTTTCTCGTCTATCCGGGTTGGATTGGAGTACCTGGCATCTTTTACGACGGCTCCGGGTTCGCATGGGGTTTGAGTGTAGGCATCGGCCTAGGCGTGTACGGTGGCTTCGGCTGGGGCTGGCATCACTGGGACGCCGACTGGCACCACCACGGTGTGGCCTTCGATCATCGGGCCTACGTCTCGCACAGCGCGACGTTCATCAACCGGCGCGGCGCGGTCAATCGAGCCCCGCCGGTATTCGATCATCAAGCGGCGCGCGGTTTCGCGCAGCCGCGCGACATGCCCCGTGGAGGCACGCGGTCCGGCGCCTTCAGTGGCTTTGGACATGGCGGAACGACCCGGGGCTTTTCAGCGCAGGGACACGCCAGCTCCGGCGGCGGCTTCCACGGCGGCGGCGGACACCATTAAACCCGATCGGGAGACATCGATCATGACTCGCATATACGCGAACGCCGGTTGCGCCGCGCTCGTCATACTCACCGCGTCGATTGCCGCGGCGCAAACCACGTTCCCCTCAGCCCAAGACGCCGTTCAGGCGCTCGTAACCGCTGTCCAGAACGATGACCGGCGGGCCCTGGCGGACGTGCTCGGCGACCCCGATCTCACTACCACCGGCGACGACAGTCAAGACGCGACCGACCGGCGCAAGTTCGTCGAGAAATATCAGCAGATGCATCGCCTGACGCGGGAGCCGGACGGCACGACGGTGCTCTATGTCGGCGCGGAAAACTGGCCATTCCCCGTGCCGCTCCTGTACAAAGACGGCCACTGGTCATTCGATGCGGCCATCGGGCGACAGGAGATACAAATGCGCAGAATCGGCGAGAACGAGACGAAAGCCGCGCAAGTGTGCCAGGAGTTGGTCGAGGCGGAGAAGGAATACTTGGCGACCATGGGGCATTATGCTCGCCAGTTCGTCAGCGACAGCGGCCAGCACAATGGCCTGTACTGGGAAGACCAAGAGAGCCTCCGCAGCCCAATCGGTCCACTCCTCGCGCAGGCCGGCGCGGCGCATAACCCGACGCCATTCCACGGCTACTACTATCGTATAGTGAGCGCCCAGGGTGGTGCGGTCTCCTTCGTCGCGTATCCAGCCGAATACCGGTCCTCAGGCGTGATGACGTTCTTCGTCGGCCTGGATGGAGTCACGCATCAACGGGACCTTGGGCCCCGCACCGCCACGACGACTGCTCAGTAGGAAAATGGCGCATCGCCCTCCAGCATTCGCATGGCCAACGTCGGCTTCGCGCCGTGCTCCCACCACTTCTCCGCGCGAAACGCGACGCGATACCTCAGGGGGCCGCCATCCAGTGCCTCAATGCGCTCGATGGGGCGCGGGATGCACACGAACTCCGTCTCGATGAAGTCGCTCGTCGCGCGAACGACCGAGTACCCGTGACCGCCCATGTCGACGAACGATGCGTGTGGCGCGTTGTCGGGGTTCGAGAGCGCACGCGCTTTGGCGATGTCACCGCTCTTGGCGTACTCGAGGCACGCGCGCACGCCGTGCCGCAGCAGCACGTTGAAGGTCGGCTGTAGCCGGTCGTCGTGCGGACCCTGGCAGACATACAAGTCGTGCAAAGGATGGTCTTTGGGGATGACGTGTTCGTATGCTTCGATAACGCCTACCGCTGAAATCGAGCCGGTGACGAAGCTGATGCCGACGGGCGTGAAAGGCTTGGGTGGCAGCGATGTGGCGGCGAGTCCCGCCCAGAAGCTGTGGCGGTCACCGGCGCAGGTGACGAAGCCGGTGATCCCGTGCGTTCGGACGAGATCGTAGATCTCGCCCTTCTCCAAGTAGGCCGTACTCCAATCCTGAAAAGGCGACTGCGCATAGCCCGCCCCCGGCCACGGTTTCGTGAGACCCGCCGGGAGGTTCTGCAAATCAGCGCGCGCCTCGAGCGGCGCGGTCGTGTTGCACCACACTTTCCACGTCGCTTTCGACTGGCGCAGCCGCTCGACAAACCACGCCTTCTGCTCGGCGCCGAGCACCGTTTGCGCCGGGTGATCCTTCCAGAAGTTGTCGATCTCGACGTCGCCCACGCGGATGGTCGCCGGCGGCTGGCCGTTGTTGTACGTCTTCCCCGCATCCAAGATCTCCAGCACTTCGAGCGGCAGAAACTCGGGGAAATCGTCGCTCGACAGCTTCCGGGCCTCGGGCCGTACGGTCGGTTCCTCCGACCGGTAACTCCGCTGATCGGTGACGATCAGCTCGACGTTCTTGCCCCAGGTGAACGCGCGATACCCGCGCAAGCTGCCAACCGCCGCGACATTGTTCGGATCGATACCAAAACCATGCTCGTCGAAGCGATCGACCGGAGCATCGACGACCGTCGGCGGGTCGAATCGCTCGAGTGATGGTCCACTCGACTTCACGAAGCGGCCGGGCTGGAACTCGAAGAACGCTTGGTTGGCCGCCAGCTTGCGCGTCTGCCTCGGCAGATTCTTGCCCCCGAAGACTTGGACGGACTGCCAGCCCAGCCAACTGAACTCGTGGTTGTCCCACATGTTCACGAACGGCCATCGGGCACGCGCATCCTGAATGTCGGGATCACGCAAATATCCGCGATACGCGGCGCGATAGTCGCCGACAGACGTCGGGACATGGAAGTCCTGGATCTTCTCTCCGGTCGGATAGCGTACGACCTCCCGCACGCGGCGGTCGTAGCGGGTGGACCGATCCTCCGGGTACCAGACGATCTCGTAGATGAAGTCGCCCAAATGGATGATGAAGTCGATGCGGTCGGCGTCCGGAGCCCGCTCGTCCTCATAGATCATCCGCCGGTAGGCGTTCTGCGCGCCGTCGTTCACACTCTGGCAGGACACGAACACGAATCGAACCGGCCGTGAATCGTCGACGGCCGGCGCGGTGATCGTCCGGCCGACTCGACTGCCGTTGCCATCGATATCTGTGAACCGGTACCAGTAGACGGTGGCAGGCGCCAGACCGCCGACGAGCGCGCGACCCGTCCAGTCCGAGGCCGCCGATACCACCGCGGGACCGGTCGCCACGATGTGCGTGAACTGCTCGTCCAGCGCGACCTCGACTCGCAGCCGGGCGCTCGCGCGACTGTCGCTATAGGGGCGACGAGTCCAGAGAATGACGCTGTGGTGGTCCGGATCGCCGGAGGCCACACCTTCAGGGAAGAGATCGCGGCGTTCGTGCCACGCGACCGGTCCGTCGAATACGGACGTCCGGCCCAGAACCGCGGTCGCACCGAGGGCGGTGGCGAGGCGGAAGAACTCACGCCGTGTGATCTCGTCGATGCTTTTCATAGGGATAGTCGCCACGTGAACCTAACGAACGGTGATCCGTCTTGCATTCTCAACGTCGCGTCTTCAGCGTTAGCCCATGTGGCACGATCTGCGTCTCGCCTTTCGAACCCTGCGCCGCTCGCCCGGGTTCGCCATCGCCGCCGTGTCGACGCTGATGCTCGGCATTGGCGCGAACGCCGCCATGTTCAGCGCCGTCGAGGCGCTTCTGCTCCGGCCGCTGCCCGTCCGAGGACTGAGTCACCTCGTATTCATTGAAACACACTTCCCCAAGAGCGACGTTCAGCTCAACGCTCTGACCCCGGGCGAGCTCCATGACGTAGCCGACCGGCGGGATCTGTTCGATGCCGTCGGGGGGTACGTCGAGACGGATGTGAACGTCACCGGCTCGGAAGCGCCGCAACGCGTCAGCGCGATCTCGACTGCTGGCGCGCTCTTCGACGTGTTTGGCGTGCGCCCATATGTGGGCCGGCTGTACGACTCATCCGCGAACACCGGCAATTCGGATGTCGCTGTCTTGAGTTATGGCCTCTGGCACGATTTGACAGGCGCCGATCCCAAGGCCATCGGAACGACGCTGCGTCTTGATGACCGGTCGTACGAGATCATTGGCGTGCTCCCGCCGGGGTTCCGCTTCCCGCGCGGCGTCCAGATCTGGACACCGAAGCAACTCAACGCGAACAGGTGCTACTCACTCGACTGGCGCGACTCGTCGAGTCGGGCCTGCAAAGTCGCGACGACGGTCGCTCGCGTGAGGCAGGGAGTCCAGATGCCGCGGCTCCGAGCGGCGCTTGCGGCCGCCATGACCGGCTGGCGGCAAAGCTTGCCCCGATACTACCCCCGCGATGTGGACCAGACCCTGCTCGTCACGCCAGTCGTGGACGAAATGGCCGGTGAGCTGCGGCCCATCCTCCTCCTGTTGATTGGCGCCGTCGGATTCGTCCTGCTCCTCGTCTGCGCGAACGTCGCGTGCCTTCAACTCATCCGGGTGACGCAACACGCCAGAGGAATCGCCGTACGCGTCGCACTCGGGGCGGACACATGGGTGATCGCCCGACAGCCCATCACGGAGAGCCTCATCTTGGCTGTTGCGGGTGGCGTACTGGGGATCGCCGTCGCACGAGTGCTCGTCACCGTTCTTCCCTCGGTGGACCCGCGGTTGTTCGCGGCGATTGGCAACCTGCAACTCGATCCACTCGTCCTCGCATTCTCCGCCGGAGTCTCGCTGCTGTCCGTCCTGCTCTTTGGTGTGGCTCCCGCGATTCGCGCGGCCCGCATCGGCGCCGGTGACGCGCTCCGGGCGAGCGCATCCCGGGGCGCCTCGGCTGCCGTGGGCCGAAGCCGGTTCCTCAGTTCGGCCGTCGTGGTGCAGGTCGCGATCACGGTGGTTCTGCTCTCGGGCTGCGGCGTCTCGTTGAGGAGCCTGATGAGACTCCTCGAGGTCGACCCGGGATTTCGGCCGGCGGGACTCATCACGATGCGTGTCACCCTGCCGGCCGCGCGCTACAAGGACATTCCCAGTCGTTTCGCGTTCAATCAAGCGCTTGTGGATCGACTGCGTGGAATCCCCGGCCTGACGGACATCACGACGGCGAGCGCCGCGCCGTTCGACCGGGAAAACAAAGGGGACCGTTCGGCGACGGCAGGGGACAAGCCCGCTCAAGAGAATGCCACGCTCCGCCCACTGTGGACGTGGGTCGATAGCAACTACTTCCAGACGGCTGGCATCCCGCTGCGCGCGGGGCGGACGTTCTCCGCGGCCGATGTTGCGAGCCTCCGCACCGGGGCGCCCAACAGCGCGCCAGTCGCAATCATCGATCAAACGCTGGCGGAAAAACTCTTCCCAGGGGAAGATCCGATTGGGAGGAAGATCGGACCGTGGGTGCCAATGCTGACCGTGATCGGTGTCGTCGGCTCGACAAAAGAGGCCGACATGGCGGCGGCAGGTGTTGGATTGATCTACTCTCCCGGCGGCGCGGCCGAGAGTGACCAGACGATCCTCGTGCGTTCTCAAATGCCACTCACCGCCCTAACGCCACAATTACGCGCCGCGGTGCACGACGTGGATCCCGCGCTTCCGGTAGCCGGCATCGCGCGTCTGACGGAGATCTTGAGCTCGTCCCTCGCGCCACGTCGCCTCGCGTCCATCGTGCTCGGCGGCATTGGGGGTCTCGCACTGTTGCTCGCCATGCTCGGGATCTACGGCGTACTGAGTTACAGCATGAGTCAACGGACGAAGGAGATCGGCATCCGCTTGGCGCTCGGCGCGCGCCCAGACGCCGTCGTCCATATGGTTCTTCAAAGTGGAGCGACACTCGCGGGACTGGGCATCGTGGCCGGCCTAGTGGCATTCACGGCCCTGGGCAGCGCGATGTCCGCGCTCGTCTTCGGCATCAGCGCGCGCGATCCAGTGACATTGGCCGCGAGCGTGGCGCTGTCAGCGATCGTAGC
This sequence comes from Gemmatimonadaceae bacterium, assembly GCA_035570055.1. Taxonomy (GTDB): domain Bacteria; phylum Gemmatimonadota; class Gemmatimonadetes; order Gemmatimonadales; family Gemmatimonadaceae; genus DASRDS01. Next base: position 64,863 of record DATMLM010000009.1, on the reverse strand, counting down.
ACTGCTGGCAAGTTGGATCCCCGCCCAACGCGCAGCGCGCGTGGATCCCGTGAGCGCGCTGCGCGCGGAGCAGTAAAAGATGAAAGGCCGCTGCTAGCCCGCCAGAACCTGCTCGGGGATGGCGTCGAAGATCCGCTTATGGGCCGCCATGCAGCAGTAGTACGTCTCGCCCTTATAGACTGACTTCGGGGCTGTCGACACGTTGACGGTCATGCCGCACACCGGGCACATAGGCTGGCCCTTGATATAGAAGTGCGCAAACTCCGAGCTCGCCTCGGGGTGTAACCAGCCTTTGCTTTGATACTCCTCATTGAAAGCCGTGTCAGTAGCGGTCTGACGGCCGAAATAGCGTTCGACCACGTGGAGCGCCAGATCGATACCGCAGGACAGTCCACCCGATGAGGCGATCTTCCCGTCCTCCACGTAGCGCACGCCGCGCAACACGTGGATGTCCGGGTACTGCTGAGAGAGTTCGAAGCACGAGCCATGATGCGTCGTGACTTTCTTGCCGGAGAGCAGTCCGGTCTTGGCCAAAACGAACGCGCCGGTGCACACGGACATGGTGAGATCGGCGGTCTGCGAGGCATGCCGGATCCACTCGATCATGGCGCCGGTCGAGTCGTTCTGCGCCGGAATGACGATGATCTTCGGCGCCGGCGCATTGCTGAACGTGTAGTCCGGAACGATCTGCAGTCCGCCACCCGCCTTCACCGGCGCGGAGGTCTCGGCGACCATGTAGGGCTGAAACGGCATTGTCATCTTACCGTCCACGGTCGGCATGGCCGCGCCGAACATCTCCCACGGGCCGGCGAAGTCGATGACGACCGCGCCTTCGGAGATGACGAATGCGACCGGGATGTCTTTGTCGTCGAACGACCGTACGGACCGCGCCGCCGCGGGTGATGCGCCGAAGAATCGCGTTGGCAGTGCCGACATCAGGCCGAGCGCCGCCGTTTGCTTGAGTAGCTCACGTCGTTGCATGTGAATCTCCCCTTCCATTTGATGTGGATGTGTTGAAAAGCCCGTTGCGCGAACTCCGCTGTCAGACGAGGAGAGCGGGCGGGCCTAGAGGAGGGGGGAGTACAACGCTGTCGGGCTGTGTCGGACGCATCGTCGCCGATACGATCGGGCGTGTCATCGCGACCACCGCAATCGGGACGATCGGAAGCGCGACCAGACGGTCTTCGGCGATGGTCACCGCCACAGCACAGGAACAGGAGTCGAGACACGCGCACGGCTGCGACTGGTGTCGCGAGTGATCATGCGGCATAGCCGGCATGCCTGGCATGGGCGGCATTGCCCCACGCGCGCTGTCCTGCGCCATGCATGGATGGCCCGACATGGGGTTGTTCGTCGCAAGGACGAACACGATTCCCATGAGCGCCGACAGGAGCCGATGCCTCATGCCACAATCTATTCGAGCGCTCCCCACAGTATTCCGTCGAGACTGTGAGGATTGTGTGTACGCGGATCCGCTAGCGACCGTTCACCGAGTACGCGAGCAGCACGTTCCCCGGCATCCCACCCCACTGCGCATACCCGGACTTGATGAACACCATGCCGCCGGCGATCACCGCGCCGCCGGCGTCGAGCGATCCGCCGCGGGCTGTCGTGCCGTCGACCGTGTGCTGCACGGTCGCGGTGTTCGCATCCCAGATGACCGCGCCGTCGCGCGCCGAGTACGCGCGCAGGTGGCCGTCGACCGACCCGGAGAAGATCACGCCGGGAATCATCGAGAGGGCCGCGGACTGCGCGGGACTGCAGGGCGTGACGGCGCCGCACGGCACGGGCGCGGCCTGCCACACGACCGAGCCGTCGCGCAAACGCAGCGCGGTCAGGCCGCCACCCTTCGTCGGGTCGAGCGCGAGCCTGAACCCGGCCGGCGAGGTCGAATCCCGCACGCCGGTGACCGCAAGCCCGGACAGCGCGACGTACATCGTGCTGTCGTCGGCCGCCGAGCCCCACTGGCTGCCGCCGAAACTTCCACCGGGTCCGGCCCGTGTCTGCCAGAGGATCGTGCCGTCGTGATCGGGATCGACGGCGTGCACCATGCCGGATTTCTGGCCGATCACGAGGGCCCGTTTCCCATTGCCGAGGGAGACGAGTATCGGCGGTTGGCCGAAGTCGTAATCCGGTCCATTTCCCGTGGGACAATTAACATTCCCCGGCCTGTGGCAACTCGCGTTCGTCGCGTCATTCGTAGTGAATTGACGCGACCAGCGGATGCGTCCGGTCTTCATGTCGAGCGACACGATCGCGTCGCTCGTCTCGCTCGCGGGATCCGAGTAGTTGTCGCCGGTCGCGACGTAGAGCGCGTGCTGACGGTCATCGAGCGTCGGCGATGACCAGATGCCGGCGCCGGACGGACCGTTGCGCAGCATGCCGGCGCTGCTCACCCCTGTGGGAGCCGGCGGCGCCGTGATGGTGAACGTCTTCCACATGCGCGTCCCGTCCACCGCCTCGAGCGCGACGACGCTTCCGCGAAACGTGCAACACGCATAGGTCGGCTGGGCGGCCAACAGCTCCTCGTACGACGACACGGTGACGTACACAACGCCATCCGCCAGCGCGGGCGTAGCGGTAATGATCGCCGCGCGGTGATCGTCCACCCGCACGTTCCAGCGCAGGGCACCCGTGATCGCGTCGAGTGCGTACACCTGTCCGGTCAGATCACCGAAGTAGGCCATCGGCCGGCCGTCCGCGGATCCAACCGCGATCCCTGAGCGCACGATCGACGGCGCCCGGTATGACCAGTGCGTGCATCCAGTCCTTGCGTCCAGTGTCCAGACGTCGCCGGTCTCGCTGGCGACGAAGACCCAGCCTCCGGCAACCGTCGGATGCGCACGCGTGCTGGCGACGCCACCGAGGGAAAACGCCCACTTGACGGCGAGCTTGGGGACATCGGTAGCGGAGAGGCCGGCGCCCACGCTCTGGAGTCGGCGATTCGAGCCATCCGGGCTCCAAGCGGGCCACGCGCCCTTGGTGTTGTCGAGGGCGAACGCGGGAGCGGTGCTGTCGCACATCATCAGCGCGGCGCTCGTCGTACGCGCGGCGGCGATCTGCAGCATGCCGGCGGCGAACACCGGCCAGCGGGGAGGCATGATCGGAGGTCGGTAAGAGTGTCGAACGCTGTGTGGCGTCCTCCTCTACGATGTCCCGCGTGAGGATGTTTCGTGCTAGATTCGAGCGAGTGCAGCCGTACGACTTCGGCGCGCTCGCGCTCCGGCTCATCATTTCGACGGATTTCCTCACCAGTGGATGGAGCACGGTGAAGGACCCCGTCGGGCGCGGCAAGCTCAACGGCTTGCCGCCGGCATTCATGATGTTCATCGGGGTCGCCGAACTAGCCGGCAGCGCCGGACTGATCTTCGGCGTGCTCGCGCGCTGGGCGGCGCTCGGACTGATGCTCATCATGGCCGGCGCCATCCAAAAGAAAATCTTCGTCTGGCACACGGGCTTCTGGGGCAAAGACGGCTACGGCTGGCACTACGATCTGACGCTCGTGACGATGAACCTCATGATCGCGTTGGCCGGCCCTGGCCAACTCTCGCTCTTGCCGTAGCGGTCTCCGGGCTCAGGGCGCGATCGTGAATGCGCTGACCATGTGGTGGTCGGCGTGCGTCGTGCCGTCCGGAGCGTCCGCAAAGCAAATCAACGCGTAGCGACCCGCTGAGAGCTGCATCGGCATGAGTACCGCGGCACCCGCATCCATCTCAGCCACGCCGCCGATCGGCCGCGCGGGCGGTGGGCCTGTCCGGTGGTGGTCCCACGCGACGACTTCGGCGGCGGACTTGCCTGGGGCCAAGCGGAGGAGAATGAGCATATGACGCTCGGTGCCGACATTCCGGACGAGTGCCATGTGCGCTCCAGCCGTGAGCGGATGCGACAACGCGAATCCATACTCGCGCATGTCGACCGTGACGTCGGGGTGCGGCATGGTGGCGGTCGACGGACCCGTCGACGGGCCCGTCACGACCAGTGCGCGTATCATGCCCTTCATCGCGTGCGGTGTCCCGTGCGCATCGGGGACGCCACAGATCACGACGTACGATCCTGCCGGGACGTCGAGGGTGACTGCCGCATCGTCACCCGGAGCGACCGCCGCAACGCCGCCCAACTCGGCCGCCCACGGCACGTGTTGGCGGGCATCCATCGCATGAGCGACGTCGGCCAGCGTGTGTCCGTCCGCCAATCGGACGAGATCCACCTCGTGATAGTCCTGTCCCGCATTCCGGAGTCGAATCGTGATCGGCCCCGCGGCGATGGTGTCGGACGCCTCGAACGAGTAGTCGCGCGCGGTAATCGCCAGAACCGTCGGCTCGCTGGGCACACGGTGCCAGACGAGCAAGCCGCTGGCGAGACGAGGCCGGCAGGGATCGCCGAGCGGCTGGAGCGTCAACACCGTGTCGGTCGCCGACCAGAGATACTGACCCGCGCCAGCGTCGGCGCAGGCAGGGGATTGGTCTGAGACCCAGACCGTGTCGGCATGCGTCCGGACGGATCCCTTCCATTCGGCCGTGGGCATGACCATGTCCGTGGATCCGTCAGCAGCCACGGTGATCGTGGCGGGACCGGAGCGAAACACTCCGGTTGGCAATGACATCGGTGATTGGCTGTGCGCTGGGACGGCCGCCGTGGTTGCGACGAGAAGCGCCAGCAGGCGTTGTGGGGTCGACATGGACGCACCCTAACGCCCGGGCATCTCCTCACCGTCTGTTCGCCGACAGACGGACAAGAGACGCGATGTACATGGCCACGCGACCTATCGAGTGGCAGCGGGCCGCTGTCCGCACGGCCGAACAGTTCGCTGACCGTCTGAGAGAAATCCCGATGTCTGCCCGGAACGCAGCGCGTGCGCGATGCCGTCCGCTAGCGTCGCTGGCGGAACGAGGCGACTTGATCGAAGTGATTCGACACATCGCTCGACGGAGCTCCCGGCGTCTCGTACTGCTTCAGAATTCCGCCGAATCATTTATCCTGTACGCGCCGCGGCCGGCCGAGGTTCTTCCGAGCGCCCTTGCGCCCGGTCACTTTCTTCGCTGCGCGCTTCTTGGTGCGTTTGGCCGTCGCCGGCTTCGGTCGGCCGTGTTTGCTCACGGCTTCGAGCAGCCGGTCAAATCCCTTCCGAATCGCGAGCCGAGCTTGATCGAGCTCCTTGACCACGGTCCGGTAGCGTCGGTCGTGCTCAACGTGCTCCTTGTATTCGGCCTGCCGGCAAGGGCATAACGCATGCCGAGCGCGAGCGCATCAACTGCCCATCCACCCTCCGGCCGACGTTTTCCCAGTCACCGCGAGCCCGATGATGAAGTACAGCGCGAACCCGATCGCGAGACCGATGGAGTAGTACCCGAACATATCGTCGGTCTTGAACAGCGCCGTCACGACGCCGCCTCCGACCGCGCCGAGGACGGACGCGATGTCCGAGAGCGCGGCCTTGCCTTCCTGCCGGCGGAGCGTCCGATACGTGACCCACCCGATGACCAGCCCAAAGCAAAGTGCCCCTATCTGCGCGATCGTCACCGTGCCTCCTGTGCGTTCAGTTGGCCACTGCCAGCTTCAGGCTGGCAGAGCAGTACGGAGTGTACGCGAGACCCATGAGATTGCCCTTCTTGAGAAACTGCGCGCGCATGATGCGCAGCGCTTCGCCGACCGGTTTCCCAGCCAGAAACGATGCGAGGAAATGCTCCGCCGCCTCGTTGGCGATCTGTTGGTGCAGCGTCACCTCGGTCCCGATGACGCCCGCGGCGCGTAGCCCGGAGAAAATGTCAACGAAGCTCACCAGCGCATCGGGCGTCAGCTCGGCCGTGTGACATCCGTTGATGAACACGAGAGGCGGCACCGTACTCCAGTGCGTCGACGGCCACGTGCTGCCCCAGGCGCCGAGGTCGCCGGCGGTGATGCGCTCGTCGTGTCCTACGCCGAGCGATGGCCTCGTGACGCCTCCGTCGGCCGCGTCGCGCCATCCGTGACAGTAGATGTAGACGAGCTGGCGATCCGGCATGGCGAGGCCGGCCTGGATTTTGTCGCGCGAGTCGCAGATCTGGCAGTCGAACCCCGCGGGGAGTTCCTGCAACTCTTTGAGGTGCCGCTCCCAGAGGTCCTGCTCGAGATCGAGTGAGTAGCCGAGCAGTGTCTTGATCGGGGGGAGCACCCTCGGGATCTCCATCAGGAGCTTGCTCTTGAGGCTGAGGGAAGGCGGCTGCTCGATCTGATACCGGAACCCCCAGAACCCGAATGGACACAGCACGTTCATGCCGTGGGTGCTCGCGTACGGGCATTCCGGCGGAAGAGATTCGCTGGCGATAAACTCCGCCCACGCCGTGTCGCTGAGCAGCCGACACAACTGGGCCGCCTTGGGCTTCCCATCCTCGAGCGGTATGTCGTAGACGAGACTCCAGGGGAATATGTACTTGCTGCCGCCCTTGCGTGAGATCTGGATCGTCCGGGACGGAGCCATGAGCGCATCACGCCGCTGCGTCCATTCGCCAATGCGATCCCCCCACACCGCCATCCAGAGCTGCCAGCCGAGTTTCGCCAGATCGAGCAGGTCGGTCTGGAAATCCGGCTTGGACTTGGCGTTGTTGGCGTCGTAGCGATTCTTCCGCTGCACCTCAGCGCCGAAGTGTCCGCCATACTCCTCGACGTGAAGCGCGTACAGTTTGGCGCGCGCGGCGCCGATCGCGGCGCCCATCTGACCTTCGGTAATGAACAGCACAACCGGATCACTGTCCTTCCCATTGAAGACCAGCGTGTGCGTGCCCTCGTCCGACTCGTTTAAGAAGACGTTGAGATCACGCGCCGGCATGTCACTGAGGGAGCTGAAGCGACCCGCCAGGCTGTAGTCGATGTGTGCGCTGTACCCTTTCGCATCGCCCGCAACGGACCCGACCGTGGCGTTCAACACGAGCGACTGGACTACGTTCCGGTCGAAGTAGACGCAAATGCGGAGCGCGACGCGCGTGCTCCGGTCTGGCGTCCGCATGGGTACGACGAGCCATTGCTGTCGATCCTCGGGCTGACATGTATGCGGGCCGCCCGGTGTACAGGCGCAGACCCAACTACCGCCGGTCTCCGGCAGGAACAACGGGAAGCGCTGTTCCTTCAACGTGACGGACTGGCTGGCGACGACAACCTCCAACCAATGCCCCTCGTCTTTCGGTGGCAGCTGATCGACCGGAAATGGCTCATGTTCGCTGTTGTCAACCACGCTCGCATCGGATCGTTCACCGATGTCGAGCCGAAGCACGTAGTCGGTGCTCTGCTCCAGCGTTGCGGTTCGCGGGGTCGCGACCCCGTTCGCTGTGCGCGCCACGTGCACGTTGAGATACCGCGGCGCGGGTTGGTTGATGTCGAGCTCCACATCCGCGAACGCGTGACGCGCCGCAAGGCGCGTATGCTGGGTGGGGGCAGCAATATTCGCGATCCGTTGGCCCGCGGCTCCCCCTGCGCCCAGCACGTGGTCGAAGATGTCGGCGACACTGAAGGCGATGCCAATCAGGACGATCGTTTGGAGCACGCTCGGTACATCGCTCTCCGCACTCACGGCGAGTGCATTGAGCAACGGGTCGAGTCGTTGTCGGAATTCCGGCCACGCAGGACCCAGCCGCGCTTCGAACATCGGATACGCGGCGTAGAGGCTGCTCACGACGACATCGGGCGAGAGGGGATCGGTCATGGAAGGCGGCGAGAATATACAGCATCATGTTCTCTCCGTCAGCAGATTCGATGATCGAAGCCACGCCGACGAACGTGATTCGCGTCCCGCCTCTATCGATCTCGCCACCAATGGGTCACGGACGCTTTGAAATCCTTGGGGCTCGGCGCGAAGGCGCGAGCGCCAAGGCGTCCGGCTCTTGGCATCGCCAAAGCGATCGTCCCCGTCCACAATGAGTGAACGCAGCGTCGCCAGATCGTGATCCTTGCCGAGCCACACTTCCAATCGCCGGAGCGTGTCGGTGCGAGACCGCGGGCGGCGCGAAACCCTCCCGCTCGCTCAATGTGCACTGGCACCGACTGACAGGAGACGAGCAGCGCTGCCTTGGCACGCCGCACGAGTGGTGGGACCTCGGCCTTGGCCTGGCGCTCCCGAGTGCGCAATCCGTGACCGACCACGCGAACGACGCGAGCGGACATCGCGAGCGGCTGTCGAAGAAGACGCAATATGGCGCGTATCTTTTTTCACGCTCTTTCGTGCCTCGTACACTCCAGCGTCGGCCGGCGCGTCTTCGGCCAGCTCGTCGCGGCGTTGGGTGTTGGTATGCCTCTCGGGCAAGATCAAGGCCCGGGTGGAATAGAATATGCGGCCGCTCGTAGCCATAGCCTCCGCACAAAGGAGCGAGCCATGGATCGCATCATTAACCTGTGGTCCGACGTCATTTGACCCTTTTGCTACCTCGGCTCGGTCTGGGCCGAAGAAGCGGCGCGAGAGCTCCAGGCTACGCTGCGAGTGCTTCCGTTCGAGGTCCATCCGGAGACGCCGCCGGGTGGGGCTCCGAAGCCATTTTCGCCGCGGATCCAGCAACTGGCGCGTGAAGTCGGGCTCCCCATCGATCCACCGACCCGGAACGTGAACTCACGCTTCGCGCTCGAGACCGCCGAGCTGGTGCGCGCCCAGCACGGCGACGACGCCTCGGGCGCCTTTCATCGCGATGTCTCGCGCGCCTTCTTCACACAACGCGCCGACATCTCGAAACCCGAAATCTTCAATCCTATCGCCGAGGGCTATGGCGTTTCCCCGTCGGACGTGGACGCCGCGTGGCAGGAGCGACGGTACCGCCGCGCCGTCGACACGTTCATTGACCAGGCCCGCATGGCCGGCGCGACCGGCGTGCCGGCGGTCGCCTGGCCAAATCAACGCGCCATTGTCGGGATGATGCGGCCCGGGGACCTCGTGGCGCGTCTCTAGCGCGTGACGTATGTAGTGTTGTCCCGGTCATTTGACAACACCATGCTTCACCCGCAATGACGCCGCGGCCGCCCGTTCGCTGGCGCTCCATAGAGCGCGAGCTGCCGCTCCTCATATCCGCCCTCGTACTGGCGACCGTCGCGGCGTTCGCGTGGACCGCCTATGTCCGCACGGAGCGGATCATATTGAGCGATGCCAGCGCGCGGATCACGGCGTCAGCAAAGACCGTCGCGAACCTGCTCGTGCAATCCGCCGCTCAGGACTTCGAGCGGGCGCGAAAGGTCGCCGCGGACACCGCGATCCAGCGCTACTTGACCACCGGCGGCAATCCGTCCTCGGCGCGGCGCGCAATCACCGCCCTGCAATCAACGGCCGGCACGGTGGGCACTCGCGTGGAGATCCGCCGGCTCGACGGTGAGATCGCCGTGGATACCATAACGGGGCGCCCACCGCCGGATGGATGGCTCCGGCATGCGCTGGATGCGCGTCCGACCCGAGCGGCCATCTCTCCGATTCTGGCGGCCGGGGACTCGTTGTATCTGGCGTCCTTCGCTCCGGTGACACGCGGCGGTCAACCGATTGGGTATCTCACCTGGTCGTCCTACATCGTCACGGCCGGCGCGAAACCACTCCAGAATCTCATCGGGCAGCACTCGGTGCTGTTGGTCGGCACGTCCGAGCCGGGCGGCGTCTGGTCGGACCTGGAGCGGCCACAGCCGGCTCCTCCGCCATTTAAGGTCGGGACGACGACGGTATACAACTCGCCGGCGTGGGGCGACGGATTGGGTGTGGCACTGCCGATTCAGGGCACATCCTGGATCCTCTGGGTGGCGCAACCTCGAGCCGCGCTCTTCGCGCCCATGCAGCGGTTGTTGATCGACATGGGAGTCCTGGCGGTGCTCTTCACGTTGATCGGTATCGCCGGCGGCATCGTGGTGAGCCGCCGCATCACGCGGCCAATCGTGGCATTGACCGGCGCCGCGGAGCGCATGGCGTCGAGCGAAGAACTGACCGTGACTCCCATCGCTGTCGAGTCTGCGCCCGGCAACGAGGTCGGGCGCCTCGTCGACGCATTCACGCGAATGTCGTCGCGCGTGGTCGAGTCCAGGCATGCCTTGGAAGAGCAGGTGGACGAAGCGCAGGCGTTGGCCGAGGAGCTCGAGGCCACGAATGACGAATTGGAAGGGAGCAACAAGGCGCTCCGCGAATCAGAGCGAAGCCTGTCGACAACCCTCGACAGCATCGGGGATGCCGTCATCGCGACCGATCTGGCCGGCTGCGTGGTGCGCATGAATCCGGTCGCCGAGCGGCTGACGGGTTGGTCCGAAGCCGATGCGGTCGGCTGCCCGCTGCCGACGGTCTTTCACATCGTTAACGAGACGACACGCGAACGGGTGGAGAATCCAGTGGAGCTGGTGCTCCGTCGCGGAACCGTCGTAGGGTTGGCGAATCACACGCTCCTGGTCGCGCGTGACGGTACAGAAATCCCGATCGCCGACAGCGGCGCGCCGATCCGCGATGATTCGCGGCAGCCGAGCGGCGTCGTCCTCGTCTTCCGCGATCAGACCGACGAGCGCCGGGCGGCCGACTTGCAGATGCATGCCGTGCGGGCCGACCTCGAATCGCGGCGCGCCCAGGAGGCGAGCCGTCTCAAGAGCGAGTTCCTCGCCAACATGTCGCACGAGTTGCGGACACCGCTCAACGCGATCATCGGCTTCAGCGAAATTCTTCACGACAAGAAGGTCGCGCCGACCAGTCCGGAGCACGACGAATACCTGGGTGACGTGCTCACGAGCGCCCGGCACTTGTTGCAGTTGATCAACGACATCCTCGATCTCTCGAAGATCGAGGCTGGCAAGCTGCAATTCTTCCCCGAGCAGGTCGATCTGCCGCGGCTCGTGGCCGAGATTCTCGGCGTGCTCCGCTCGAGCACCGCGGAGAAGAAGATCGATGTCGAGTCGCATGTCGACGGCGAGCTGACTGACGTGGTCGTGGATGCCGCCCGGTTCAAGCAAGTGCTCTACAACTACATATCCAATGCTATCAAGTTCACGCCCGCCGGCGGGCGCGTGACGGTCCGCTTGCTCGCGACCGGCGCGACCTTCCGACTGGAAGTAACGGACACGGGCATCGGGATCGCGCCGCAGGACATCCCGCGTCTCTTCACGGCGTTCGAGCAGTTGGACGCCGGAACCCGAAAGCGCCACGCGGGCACCGGGCTCGGCCTCGCGCTGGTCAAGCGATTGGTCGAGGCCCAAGGCGGCGCCGTCGGTGTCACGAGCGCCCTCGGCGCCGGCGCGACGTTTTTCGCTACGCTACCTCGCCGGACCGACTCATCGGTGTTGGATCACCTTCGATGAGCTGTTCACCGACGTGTCCTGCTGCTGCTCGAGCAGCTCGCCGATTTTCCGCAATCGCTCGGACTCGCGAAGCCCAACGAGCGGGTTGATCTCGCGCCACAACTCCTGGATCCCGGTGTAATCCGCCTTGATCTGGTCGAAGTCCCGAAAGGGGTTGTAGTCCGTCTTCATCGGCGTCATCGCGGACACCAAATTGTCGTCCGATAGCGAGTCGAGCGCCGTGACGTATTGACGCCGCGACGACAAAAAGAGATAGGCCTCGCGCTTCTCGACGAGGAGTTTGTACACGTAGTCCCGGTGGAACGTGGTCGCTTTATTGTTCGAGCGATACATGTTGGTGCACAGGACGGCCAGGAACTCCTCGTAGTCCCCCATGAGATCGAGGGGTGTGTTGTCGTACGCCGGATCGTTCATGTTCCGAGACGCGTGGACCATCTCGTGGAACAGCACCTCATCATACCGCTGTCCGGGATACCAACCGCAATCATCTACGGCCCAGCGATCCGGGGAATACTGGATCCGGGCGCCTTCGTAGGTCCACTTCTTCCCAGTCTCGGGATCGGCCGAGTAAAATGGTCCCGTGCGCGAGTTGCAGTAGTCGTTCTCGTCCGTGTACGGCACGATCCAGATGGACTGGTCTTTCGAGAGTCCGCTGCGAAACGTCTGCAAGAGCGCGCGGCCGGTGTCCGTTCTCATGATCGCGTTGACCGCGAGCCGGACCCGTTCCTCGTACACTTTGGCGGCCTGACTCCGCGCCGTTTCCGTGAACGAGTACGCGATGGTGATATTCCATTGTGGGATACGTATCATTTTGGCCTCCTCCTCAAGCAAACGCAAAAGGCCAACGAGACCCGACATGCCACCCGCCGACCCGAACTACGAGGCCCGCGTCCGGGCGAGTTTTGCCAAGCAACAGTTCATGGCGACGTTGGGCGCCAGCCTGACGACCGTTCAGCCAGGCGAGGTCTCGATCGAGCTCCCGTTTCGCGCCGATTTGACCCAGCAGCACGGGTTCCTGCACGCCGGCGTCGTCACGTCGGTCATCGACAGCGCCTGTGGATACGCCGCGCTGACGCTCATGCCACCGGACCGGGAGGTTCTGAGCGTCGAGTTCAAGGTCAACCTCATGGCTCCCGCGCAGGGCGCGACGTTTCAGGCGCGCGGGCGAGTCGTGCGAGCTGGTCGTACGTTGACCGTGTGCACCGGCGACCTGCGCGTCGCGGGCTCGGAGTCGGTCGTCGCGATGATGCAAGCGACCATGATGGCGGTAGAAGGACGAAGCGATCGGCGGGATTAGTGGCGCCGGCCGGACGCAGTGTCATGAATCCGCTGCATCGATCGCTCAATACGGGTGATGCGGTGTGCGCTCATGCATTGGAGGCCGGTCGTGGTATTGATCGGGCTTGCCAGCAGCGCCTTTCTCTGGTGGACGTGGATCGATGACCAAATCTGGACGGTCCGTCATACGATCGGTGTAATCATTATGGTGCCGACCTTCGCGCTGTGGGTCATCGCTCGGCATCAGCTCGGCGCGTCGTTCACGGTGCGACCCCAGGCCAGAGCGCTCGTGACACACGGTCTCTATTCCAAGATCCGGAATCCGATCTACTTATTCGGCGAACTGCTCAACGTTGGCCTGTTCGTGTTCTTCGGGAATCCGTGGCTCTTCCTGGCTTTTCCCGTCACGATCGCCATACAAGCGCTCCGCGCGCGCGCGGAAGCGCGCGTACTGGACGCGGCGTTCGGCGACGCCTATCGCGCGTATCGCGCCCAAACCTGGTTCTAATGCGCGTGTCATAAATCCGCCGCGTCAATCGCTCCATAGCGATGGCCATGCGAGGTGGGGCGCTAGGCGATATCCAACGCCGGCGGATGGCGATCCTGATGGCGTTGCGCGCCGGCCGTTCGCCGAAGGCCATCGCCAAACGTTTCGGTCTCGACGTCCACACCGTGTACAATGTCCGCGCCTACGGTCTGCTCCCGCGGCCCTGGACGTTCTGGCGTGTCGGTGCCACCGTGTACTGCAACGACGGCAGCGGCGAGCTCGTGAGGTGGAAGACAGCCGATGCCCGGGCGGCGCGCGTGGGCCGTCGCCGGCTTCGCTCAGCGGCTCGATGAATCCTCGGGTGACATCGAGATACGGTACGATCCATCGGGCTCCAGTGCTCCACTGGTGCGTACGATCGCACCACGACGGACGAACACCGCGCGGCCGGCGATGCGAATCAATACGTCAGGAAGATCCGCCGCCGTTGGCAACTCGATGTCGTACGTCACGCCGGTCGTGCGCGCATCGACCACAATCGTCTCGTGCCCGACCGTGTAGTTCGAGCCGTCGGCGTTTGCCGTGACCGCTACGCGCGTGCCGGCGCCAGAGCGAATGCGCAGCAGGCCGCCCGGCTGAGCGGTGTGGAAGTTGAGATCGACACGTCCGTCAGGGACGATCGCGACGCCTCGCGGAGCGACCGGCGCACTGGGGACTGACGGCGCCGTCGACTGCACGACGCGCGCCGGTACGGGCTGAGCGGCTTGGCGCGCGCTGACGACGTGGGCGACGAATTGCCGCACGGGCGGCAGTGCCGCCGCAGCCGCGGCCGCGCCAAGGCCCAGGATGATCGCGCCCCACCGAACCGCCAATCCGCGCGCGCGATCGCGATCGCCGGCCGGGCGCTGGATCGACGCGAAGTCCAGCGGTGGTGTCGCGTGGTCGAGGAGGCGAAGGAGATCGGCAACCTCGCGCTCGGCGAGATCCGCGTCAGTCAGACGCATGGCACAACTCCTGTCGGTGACTCGGCGCCGACGGCCTGACGGAAGACTCGCGTTGCACGGACGAGCAGTGTGCCCACACTTCCCTCGGCGACATGGATCACGCGGGCCAGCTCGCGGTAGCTATACCCCTCGTGCCGGAGGAGGAGCAGCATGCGATCGCGCTCAGGCAACGCGTCGAGCGCGGCCCGGACCCGAGCGCGTGCCTCGTGCACCATCACGCTGGCGTCGGCGGCCGGTGGCTCATTCACCTGTGCCGCGTCGGCCGCGTACTGCACGACCAGCTCCGCGCGACGGCGCGCCTGCCGCTGGTGATCGCGAACGAGATTGGTGGACACGGTCGCCAGCCAGGCCCGGGGATCATCAGGCAAGGCCCCGCGCCGGTAGAGCCGCGCGAACGTATCCTGCGCCAGGTCCTTGGCCAACTCCACATCGCCGGTCAACCGGTCCAGGTAGCGGAACAGCGACGCGAACTGCGCGTGATAGAGCGCCGTTACGGCGTCGGAAAACGGGTCTGCGTCGGGCATCTCTAAAGAAAGGAACGGCTGAGCGGTCGATGCTGTGACAGGCGCTGAGGCACGGTCAGTACGCCCAGCTCAGTCCCAGGAGCACGGTCCGGGGCATGAGCGTCACGCTACGGAGCGAACCGCCGGGACTCGCGGGGACTTCACCGGACAGGTTCGCATGATTGAAGATGTTGGCGAGGGTGACGAACGTGGACAGTCGGCCGCGGGCCGGCCCCGTCCGCCACTGGTGAGTGAGTTGGAGATCAGCACGGAGATACGGTGGCAGCCGCGCCGCTACGGCCCACGAGGTCGCGAGATCGTGGTCGACCGCCCCCGGTCCGGTGACTGCATCATCATCGTCGTGTCCGAGCGTCGTTCCGTCCAGTCCCGGCGCGCGCTGCCCAAATCCTGCCCAGCCCGCGAGACGGACTTGCGTCAGGCGATCCACCGCAATGCCCAGGGCGGCCGATCCCGTCTGACCGAGCTCGGAGGTCGCGTGATAGCTCACGCCGCCGGCCGATTCGATCGTGCGCCCCACGCCGTAACTCGCTTGCCACGTCAAGCGGCCGTGCGCGCCGTTGAGTTGCGCGGCAAGTCCGTCGATGTGCGCTGACGCCCGCGCAAAGCCCGTGGCGGCGAATATCGAGCGTTGCATGGGGTCGGCGACGGCCAGCCCAGAGAGCGCCCGGGCGTAGCCATCGAATGAAAGGCGGGTTGTGGTGCCGAGCTGGGCGACGATGCCCGCGGTCCCCACATCGCTCTGCGCGAGCGGCACACCACCAGCGCCGGCGACCACGGGTAAGTCGACGCCGATCTCGGCCCCGAGCGGTGACTCCGGGTTGCGCAACGATTGCACGGCTTGGTGCGTGCGCGCGTATCCGACCGTCGCCGTGAGGCCCGGGAGCACGCGCAGCGCACCGTCGACTCTCGGCTCGAGGCGAGCGGTGAGTCCGACGAGTGCCATGCCGCGCACGCCGGTCGTGATCCGCCATGCGCCGTCGGTCGGGCCCCAATGGCGCTCAGCAAACGCCGAGAGAATCGTCGGAGCACCCGCGAGACCCAGCGGCGGCCGGGCCAGGTCGGGGATCGCCGCATCCATCACCCGATAACCGACGCTGAGTACATCGAGCGACGCGCCCAGACGTACCGACGCCCAGGTCAACTGCGTGGCGAGCTCCGCTTGACTCACGCCGTCAGCGAGACTGTGTCGTGTGCTGTCGGCCGCCGCGGGAACGGTCGCGCTGAACCGGGCAGCCGACACGTGGGACTCCATCTGCACCGCGGACCCGAGACGCTGGTTCCATACGAGACCAAGCGTGCCGGTGCCCCACGATATGTCGTTTGACGACGGTGTATCTGACGAGGGACTGTCTGCGTAAGGCGAGGCGCGATCATCGCTCGCCAGCACGATGAGTCGCACGCGCGTGACGCTGGTCGCCAATTCGGCCGTTGCCACCCCGTCGTTCCAATGGTCGTGCAACGGTCCCGCATCATTCGCCAGCAGATCGTCGTAGCTGCGGCGAGCGGCGATGCGGAACCCTCCGCTGAAATCGCCGAGCGAAAGCGGGTGGGCCCATGTTGCCCGCGTGGCGCCTGGGCCGAGAGACGCCGCGCCTGTCGAGGCGAGCACGGGCGGTGCGCGTGTCTCGACATCGACCACGCCACCCAATCGGTCACCGAGATCGGCGGAGATGGCGCCGTCGTGGACGGTGACGCTGCCAATGGCATCAGGGGTGATCGCGCTCAGGGTTCCACTGCCGTGCACGGGACTCCACACCGGGAGCCCATCGAGTCGCACCAGGAGTTGGTCTGCCGCGCCTCCGCGGTCCATCAACGCCCCTGGCCAGTCCGGCCGTAGAGCGAGATGCGGATCCGCACTCAGCGTGCGCATCATATCGGGCTCTCCTGTCGACACCGGCGACAGTCCAGGGTCACCGCGCCACGACCACATATCGCCATCCTGCACCGGCATCGGCGATCCACGCACATGGATCGAGTCGAGCACCACCAGCTGCGGCGACAACGCAATATCGACATGGACGAGACCGCGCGCGGCGACCGTCACCAGGACCGACATCGAGTCGTAACCGGGGCGTGCGATGCGTATCATGACTGTGCCGGGCGGCACGCCGGTGAGTCGATAAGCGCCGGAACTGTCGGACCACACGCCTGCTCCTGCTTCGGTCAGCTCCAGACGCGCGCCGGGGACCGCCGTTCCAGAGGCGCTGTTCCGCACGACGCCGGTAATCGTCGCGGCCTGTGTCGTCGTGTCCGGAGTGATCGTATCCCGAGGAGCCGGCTCGAACCATCGCTGGCGGCCGGATAGGGAGAGAGGGGCGACGGTGAAGGAGGCCCCGGACGCTGTTGTCAGCACGACGAGACGCACGCAGGCGCGCACACCGGCGGCTGTCACAAACCGGCCGCTTGACCGTTCCTTCCGGGAATGATTCACGCTGCGCTGATCGTCTCAGTCATGGCCGGTAGCCTTCGAGTGGCACAGCGCCCCCTGGATGCTGCCATGCTCGCGGTGCCCGCCGCAACTGTCATTGTCGCGGATCCGGATACCGAGCCCGACGGAACCAGCGATTCGTCCGGGGGTATCGTCGCCGGTCCTCGTCCCTCGGCGTCCGGATTCCAGCGCGACGCATTTCCCGCTGACACGGTCCCGCCCCGATCAAAGCGACCGCGAGCCATTGAGTATAGCGATTGGTACTACCGGCGTCTGACCATGCACCGCATTGCCAGTTATGCCGAGCTCCCGCTATTCGCCGGCGAATACGTCCTGGGCGAGCGCTTGCTGCACTACACGCAGTACGAGCGTGCGCCGTCCGGTCTCAAGACCGCGCACGTGCTGGTCGCTGGTGGCCTGGGGACGCTGTTCGCGTTCAACACCGTGACGGGTGGATGGAATCTGTGGGAGTCGCGCAAAGACCCCGCCGGTCGCACCCGACGCATACTCCATACGGTGCTGATGCTGGCGGCTGACGGGGGGTTTTTCGCGACGGCGGCGGCAGCCAATGGTGGCGGCGATCACCATGATCAGCTGAGCAACCAGCCGTACAGGCCGCCGAACAACCAGCTTCACCAGAGGCTGGCCGAGGTGTCGATGGGAATCGGGTTGGCGGGCACGGTCATGATGTGGGCGTGGAGAAACTGAGTGCATAATGTCATTCACGCCGTCGCCCATTTGCTCGCGCCGTGGCAGTCGTTGTACAGCAACTCCAAGGTCGTCTCGGATGCCGTCACCTACACACACCTCGCGGGATTGTTGTTCGCCGGCGGGTTCGCTGTCGCCGCCGATCGCGCCACGCTCCGGCTGAGTCGCGGAGCGCCGGAGAACCGGCGTCAATTGTTGGACGACCTCGCGGCGGTCCACCGTCCGGTGCTGGTCGGCCTCGCGATCATGGCGCTGAGCGGCGTGCTGTTGTTCACGGCGGACGTTGAGACGTTCGCGCTGTCGCCCGTGTTCTGGTGTAAGGCCAGCCTCGTGGCGTTGCTCATGGGCAATGGCTATCGGCTGATGCGAACCGAGCAAGCGCTCCGGACCGGCGACCCTGCCGACCATGGCGAGCGTCTGTGGCGCCGACTGCGGGGTACCGCCATCACCAGCATGGCGCTGTGGGCGTCGGTGGTACTCGCGGGCACCGTGCTGAACAGTATCAGTTGAGGAGATGAGATGGAGCAGAGGTCCGAATGCGCGCAGTGCATCTTGCGCGATCGGCGCGGTTTCCTACGTGAAGCAGTAGGCGCGATGATCGCGGCTGTCGCTCTTCCGGTGAGCGTGCTCTCGGCGCGCGAGCGCGGGCGCGACGGCCCGCGCTATCCGGTGCCCGCGACCGATGGCGTACAAATCGACCGCGACAACCAGGTCATACTCGTTCGGTGGCAGAACGCGGTGTATGCGTTCAACCTGTCGTGCCCTCACCAGAACACCGCGCTGCGTTGGGATGGGGCGGACGGGCGATTTCAGTGCCCGAAGCATCACTCCAAGTACCAGCCGGACGGGACATTCATCGAAGGGCGGGCGACGCGTAACATGGACCGCTTCACCGTGCAGCGAGACGGTGATATGATCGCCGTCGATGTCGACGCCATGCACAAGAGTGACGAAGATGGGGCGACCTGGGCGTCCGCCGTCGTGCATCTGTAGCTGGCGAGCTACTTCCCGACTTTATTCTTGCCATTGCCACGATTGGCGCTCCGGCCAAGGGCGTGTTTGAGTCGCCCGAAGAGTGAGTTTGGTCCGACCGGATTGATACCGGAGAACGCCGTGCCGATCCCCACCGATACCACCCAGCGCGGCGCGCCGCTCGTGATGCCGCGCGCGCCGTTCACGGTCAGGGCGAGCGGCTTGGCGAAGGCTACGACGAATCCGGCCGCGATCGACTGCGGTAACACGGCGCCCGAGTCGGCCGGGCCGACGTCCGTCGAGTAACCGACGCTCGTCGTGAGTCGATCGGTCCAGTCGTAGCCCGCTTCCAGGTCGATCGACGTCGCACGCGGTGCATCGAGCGTTCCATTGATGCCGTCGCCGGCGAACGGATGCCAGAGATTGAGGTCGAGCGAGAGGTTGTCGGTCGGCGATATGCCCGCGCCGAGCTCACCGGCCACACCCACTTGTCCACTCCCGAGTCCAACCGACGAATTGCCCGTCGGAAGACTGAGCTCGACCCCCGCGCCGAGCGTTGGCGATAACGGCACGTGAGGGATCTCATGCTCCGCGGCTATACCGAGCGGCAGGTCGGTGGGACCGATGCTCGAGACGGAGCCTTTGCCGGTGGTCGACGGCACGGTGACGCGATCCGCCGATGGAGTGGCGGACAGCGTCAGCCACGTGACGGGCTTGTATTCGAACAGCGCGCTGGCGGCTTGTTGCGATGCATCGGAGCGCAGTCCGGCGGCGCCACCGATGAGACCCCAGGTGAAGCGCGGATCGCGAGTCGCCGGGGCACTCTGGCCGCGCAGCGTGCACGCCGTGGCCGCCGTGAGCGTAGCGGTGAGCAGGAGTCGTAGCGTCATGCCCGGTACTACAAGCAGGTGCCGGGCCCGCGCTACCAGTTGTTAACACGCCCGTAACCTACGGTCCCGCAAGCAGGTAAGTGGCCGAGGTCAAAGTGACCCTCGCCGGGACGTAGCCCGATTCGACTCACCTACGCATCGAATCGGTGCACCTGTCAAATTGCACGCATGGCAACCAACGCGGGCAAGCTGCTGGTGGTCGAATCCGACGAGCAGCTCAGGGGGAGCATCGTCTCCGCCCTGAACGAGGCGGGCTACGAGGTTTCGACGGATGTGAGCGCCGGCATGAAGTCAGTTCTGGCGTTCGAGCCGGACCTCGTCGTGCTCGGCGCCGACCCGCCGGATCTCGACTGCTGCGACCTCCTCTCCGAGATCAAAGGCACGGAGCGCACGCGCGAGATTCGCGTGGTGATGCTCTCGCACGGCGGAGCTGCCGAGCGGGCCCGCGGTCTCGACCTCGGCGCCGACGACGCGCTGTCGCTGCCTTTCGAGCCCCATGAGCTCCTGTCGCGGATCCGGGCGCAGTTGCGCGAACGGGAGCAGCTGCGGCGCGCCGAAGAAGATCGCAAGGCGACGGAGCAGGTCGTGACGGCGGTGAACGAAGAGCGCCGCACGGTTCGCGTTGGCGCCTTGGTGACTGTTCTGGTCCTCCTCGCGGCCGGCCTGGTTTCAGTCTATTTCTACCGGCGCACGCAAGCCCAGAATGCCCGCGTCTATGCCGCGATCACGAGACTGCAGTCGGGCATGCTCACGCAATCCCAGCTCATACAGATGTCGCGGAAGGCCAGCGACAGCGTGGTGCAGAGCCGTCTCTCGAAGCTCGAGTCCGAGGGCAGCGTCGCGCAGACGATCATCCAGACGTACGAGCCGAGCGTGTGCCTGATTCACATCACGCTCGCGTTCCGCGATCACACGAGCGGGCAAAAGCTCCACTACGCTGGTATGACCGACAGCGGCGGGCCGACTCTCGACGAGCACAACAATCCCCTGGTGAGCTTGACCGGCTATGGCCCGGAAGTGCACATCGATGCATTCGGCACCGGGTTTCTCGCCTCGGCCAACGGCGAGATTCTCACGAATCATCACGTGGCGGAGCCGTGGTGGCAGAATGACGAGATCAAAGAGCTCTTGAGCCAGGGGCTCGATCCGGTCGTGACCGAGATGCGCGCCTACTTCCCCGATGTCCCGCACGGAATCACCATCGATACCGAGAGGATTTCCACGACCGCGGACGTCGCGATCGTGAGAGGCGACGTATCCGGACTCGGCATCAAGACCGTGGCCCTCGCTGACGGGCAGGGCGCGGCGATCAGTGGCGCGCCCGTCGTCCTCCTCGGGTATCCGACCGCGATCGACGCGATTCTCGCGCGGGCGGGGTCACAGACGATTCAGTCGATCGCGCACGCCTCGAAAGGCGATCCATCGCAGGTCATGGAGGAGCTCGCCAGGCGCCATCTTATTCGGCCGACCACGACCCAGGGTCACATCGGCGATGTGCTCGCGGACAAGATCGTCTACGACGCCCAGACGACATCCGGCGGGTCCGGCGGCCCGTTGTTCAACGACCAAGGCAAAGTGATCGGCATCAACTTCGCCATCCTGCGTCAGTTCGGCGGATCGAACTTCGCCATCCCGATCGATTTCGGCCAGGCATTGCTCACGGGATCCAGCGATCGCGCAGGCGCAGGAACGGCCGCTCGATGAGGCGAGTCATGAGGACGCCGACGCCGAGCGCGCCGCCAACGTAGATAGCGAACGCGGGGATCGGACCCGGCGTCCAGTGGAACAGCCGGTCCAACACGTGCGGCGCCCACCACAGAATCGCCAGGTGCCACAAGTAGATCGCGTACGAGTACGTCCCGATCCAGGCCAGCGGCCGCCACGCCGCATGCATCGGCGTCATGAGCGCCACGAGCAGCGCTCCGCCGAACCCCAGGTAGAGCAGCGTGAGGCCGACGGTCAACGTGAACGAGCTCGTCACGTCCATCGCCATGACCAGCACGACGGCCGCCGCACTGGCCGCGGCGATGATCCACCGGTGCGACGTGACGATCCGTCGCAGTCGCTCGCCGTCGAAGTGATACCAATAGGCGAGCAGCACACCGAAGAGCAGTGAGTCGAGGCGGAGATGTGTGGGGTAGAGGTCGGCCAGGAGATCGCCAGGGTGACGACTCACCGTCACGATTCGCGCGGCAAGCTCCGCGAGTGCAACGATAGCCGTTACCGGTACGACGAGAGCGAACGGATTGTCTGCTCCTCGACCGCGCCGAACGATCAGTGCGAGGCCCAAGGCCAAGAGCAGATAGAAGTGCTCTTCGACCGCGAGCGACCAGGTATGCCACCAGATGTGCGGCAGGTATCCTTGGAGGAACAAGCATTCCGCGAGATACGCGCCCGGCGGCGTGGGCGTGTGCCGCATGTAGATCGCGGTGACGAGCATGAAGGCGTAGAACGCCGGGTAGATCTTGAATCCGCGCCGGGCGAGAAACCGGCCCACGCGCACCCTGCCCATCCGCTGGTACTCGCGGAACAACAGTCCGGAGACCAGAAAGCCGCTGAGCACAAAGAACAGGTCCACCCCGACCCAACCGGGATCGAAGTGGTAATGTCGGCCGAGGACGAGCAGGATGGCCGCGCCCCGCAGGGCGTCGAGTGCCGCGAGGCGTTCCGAGTCGCGCAAACGCAGCAAGCTACTGCTGCGTCTGCGCTTACGGTACCGCTACTTCATGAGCTCTTTCCAGGACTTCTCGGAGAGATTGACGCCGTAATGCGATGCGGCTTTCTCGATATTCTTGAACGCCAGCTCACGCTCGGAGTCCGTCACGCCCTCGACCTGGTCGAACCGCGCCACGGCGTTCCGCACGTGCTGCGCGTCGGTCAACGGCTCTTTTCGCTCCTTCGGGAACGCGTACACAGTATCGGGTAAGTCGCTCTGCGTCGTCAGTTGTCCGTGCTTCTCATGAGGTCGCCATGTCGGGTCCATAGTTGTCCTCCGGGGGAAGTGGGTGCATGATATCCGGACGCATGGAGAATACCACATGACCCGACCACACGAAGACCTGCAGCGCCACACCCCCGCAGATCACCGACCCGGCGGCGTGCCGGTCACGTTCGCGCCGGGCGCGTGGTGCGCCATCGACGTCGTGCATACGAAGGCCGAGCGCGTCGACGCCGGCATCTCGGCGTACGAGACGCTCATCGAGAAGGCACGCTCGTCGCCTCTCGGGGTGCGCGTCGCCGCCGTGCTTCGGTCCGTCAACGATCGGCGCGTGATCGCGATGGTGGACATCGAAGGACACGACGCGTTCCACCATCTGCGGTCGTCGTGGGACGATCACCATCTCGTGGCCCACCGCGACGATGTCGCCGAGTCGAGTACCCTCGGCCTCTATCGGGTGGCCGCGAGCACCGGTGATGCGGCGATCGATCCGGAATCGAAGGACGCGTACGCGTTCGAGCACGTCGCTGTCGCGCCCGAGCGGGTGAGCGCGCTCGCGGCCGCCGCGCCGAAGGCGCACGGGTTTCGGGGGGTTGTCGTGTTCGGGGCCGACGACGACAAGGGGTCGATCATCGTCTACCACTTCGGTCACGCGGTCGACCTCGACACGTTCCGCGCGAGCGCCGAGGCCCAGCGCATCCTCGGCCCGGTACGGGCCGACGGCGAGACGATCTCAGCCGTCCATCCAGTAAGGACGTTCGGCTGAGCGCCTCGCCGCCGTAAACAGAATTACGCCGCGGGCTTCTTCTGCGCACTCGGCGGCAGCATGCCGTTGAGCCGCAGATAGATCGCGAACTGACTGTAGTGGTCGGCCCAGTCGCCAGTCGTGAGCGTCATGACCGAGGCCCGTGAGCGGGTCTTGCCGCCGAAGAACGGCAGCTGCTCGGAGAGCTTCGAATCATCGAGCGACGCGAGCGCCTGATCGCAGAACGCGAACGTTTCCTTGAGCGCCGCGATCAATTGATCCTTGTTATCGGTCCCCGAGAGCTTCGCGCGCTGGGGAGCCTTGGTGCCACCGATCGCCCCACACAAGTAATCGTTTCCTTGCGCGAGGTGCACGACAATGTCGCCGACAGACATCTGAGCCGGCGTCGGCTTGTACGAGTACTTGTCAGCCGGGAACTCCGCAGCCGCCGCCATCAGGTTGTCGCCAACCTTCTTCGCATTGTCACGAAATGCTTCGGCGACCGGGGCGTTCTGAGCAATGGCGACCGCGGGGAGACAGACCAACGCTAGGGCTATAACGCGCACGATTCTCTCTCGTTTGGGGGTTGCCTTCACATTGCACGCGCGCACGCCATGTGTCCAGTCCGGTTCTAGCACGTGTATCGCTGCCAGATGCCGTTGACTGAGCGGACCCGACGGTGTGACCAGGAGTAACGACACGCCATATCTGGGTTGCCAGCACGACCGGCGTTTCGCATATTGACCGCGCACGACTCAAGGGCCCCAGAGGCCCGCGATAAGGGCAAACCCGCCGAAAGGCGGCGACGCAAAGCTCCGAGGCTACCGCGCGCTCACGCGTGCCAGGCCGGTCGAGCCGCCGAACGGGATCCTCGCACGGGGGCCCTTTGTATTTCCGCCGTTCGTGCAAGAGTCCACAACTGTAGGAGCAGTCGCTATGCGAGTACTACGTCACGCCTCATGGCTCGTAGTTCCGCTCGTCGTCATCGCGTGCGATCGGACGCCAACCGCGACGACACCACCCGCCGATGTGAGTCAGCAGCTCGCCGCCGCGTTTGTACCGGGGCAAGCCCTCTACGGCCTCACATCCGCACAGTACGCGAACTTTCATCTCGGCAGACAGGTCTTTGACAGCGTCTTCACACCGCAAACAGGACTCGGGCCGGTCTTCAACGCCAACGGCTGCGCGACCTGTCACCTGAACGGCGGCGCTGGCACCCAAGTGGAGGTACAAGGTTCCGTCTACGCCAACGGGATGTGCAACACGCTCGACTCAGTCGGCGGATTCGTCTTCGAGCTCTTCTCCACGCCACAACTCATCGCGGCGCTCGGCATCAATGGCGAGCCGATTCCGAGCTACGCGCAGACCGGACACCGCACGACCCCGCAGCTCTTCGGCCGCGGGCTCCTCGGCGCCATCACCGATTCGGCGCTCGAGGCGCAAGCGGCTCTCGAGCAGCGCCAAGACCCTCGAGCCGCCGGGCGCATTGCCCTCATGTCCGACGGAACCATTGGTCGCTTCGGGCGCAAAGACCAAGGATCGTCAGTGTCGGACTTCAACACCGACGCATTCTTGTACGAGATCGGCATCACGACGCCGGGGTCGGACGACAGCGTCGAGAAACCAGTTGGCGACAAGGTCGTCCCGCCTGGCGTCGCTCTGGGCCCGGAGCCCAACCTCTCACTCGCCAAGCTGCAGCAGACGACGGACTTCGTGAGCTTCCTCGCGCCGCCACCGCCTGCGCCGGACAATGACTACCAAGAGGCCGTGTTCCAGCGGACCGGCTGTGCGACGTGCCACGTCCCATCGATGCAGACCGGCGCGAACGCCGTTGCGGCGCTCAGTCGCAAGACCGTGCACGCGTACACGGATCTTCTGCTGCACGACATGGGCCCCGCACTCGCCGACATCTGCTTGGGTGCGGCAAAGCCATCGGAGTTCCGCACGGAGCCGTTGATGGGACTCAGCCTGCGGACCGAGTTCCTCCACGACGGCCGGGCAAAAACGGTCAGCGCCGCGATCCTGGCGCACGGCGGTCAGGCGACCACCGCGCGTATGCGATTCACCCAACTGCCGGAGCGAGAGCAGCAGGCGCTCGTCCGATATCTGCAGACTTTCTGATTCGGACCGTTCGCCTCAGCTCGTCCTCGGACTGTAGGATCTTCTGACGGAGGTCGATCGGTAACGTGGGATGCGTCGACAAGAACCGATCGACCTCGCGTAGTGCCTCGGCGCTCGTTTGCCCATCGAGGAACGCGCCGAGCCACTGACCGAGGAAGAAGATCCGACGATGAGTCTGGATCCACGGCAACGTGTCGAGTGCCGGCCCGAGGTATCGCTGCGTGAGGGCGCTCCGCTCCGGATCGTTGAACGCGCGCAGGCTCGCCGTCACCCACTCTTCGTTGAGCGTCGTGTCGCTGAGATACCGCGTGAAGTACGCGTGCTTGGTGGCCGAATCCGGCGATGCCGCCTGCGCGATGAACGCGCGGCGCTTCCCTTCGGTCCCCGGGTCGCGCTTCTGCTCGTCACGGTATCGGTCCCAGGCGGTCGGCGCGCCCTGCGCGACGAGAGCGGTGACGATCCCCCAGCGGGTCGGTTCCCTGAGTGGCGTGCCGGCAACGGAATCACGGTCCAGCCATCGATCGAGCCGGCTCATGGCCTCTTGGCTCGCGGCAATGCCGAGAAATGCCTCGAGGCTCGCCTTGCGAATGCCGAACGCGCGCGTCGTGTCGTCCACCATCGCTGGAAGCAACGCGTCCAAACTCGCCGGACTGGCTCGATACGCGGTCACCGCCCGCACGGTGCGGTTGAGGACAAACGTCGCGATCTGTTCGTCGAGCTCATGGGGGATGGCGCGCGCGGCCATCGCGACGAACCGATCGGGTTGGAGTCGTGCGTCGCGCACGAGATCCCACATGGCGCCCCAGAGCTGCGCCCGCAACAAGGGGTCGTGGACGTCGCCAATATGATGTTCAACCCATCGCGCGCTCGCCGTGTCGAGTACGATCACGGCGTATCCGTAGTCGCCGGCATTGGCGAAAACGAACGAATGCGCGTTCCCAGGGATCGTCGTCCGATCGGCCCGGAGCTCCACCGGTCGCGCGTGTGAGTCGACGTCCACATCGAGCTTGATCGGCCACGGTCCAAGTCCGGACAACGGTCGCGCGGGATGTTGCACGAGCGTGATGGTTGCTCCGCTCACGTGCTGCTCGACGATGGGCACACCAGGGCGCAGGATATAGGCGCGACCCCACGCGTCCAACGGGCGGTGCGACGCGGTGCTGATCGATGACAAGAGATCTTGCCATGTCGCGTTCCCATACGCGTGGTCACGCAAGTACAAACGCAATCCATCACGGAACGCCGTATCGCCGACAAGAAATGCGAGTTGCTTGAGGATCGCCGGCGCTTTGTTGTAGACGATCGGGCCATACGCGCTCTTGGCCTGGTCGAGATTCCCGAGCGTCTGCCAGATCGGCGTCGTGCCGTCCGTCACATCGACCGCGTACGCCGCGGGTCGCGTGCGCACGTAGAACGTCTTCCACGCGCCCGACGCCGGGTCGAGCGCGTCCTGCATGACCGCCGCCATGTAGCTGGCGAATCCTTCCTTGAGCCACAGATCGTCGAACCATCGCATCGTGACGAGATCGCCGAACCACTGGTGGGCGACCTCGTGGAAGATCGTGGCCTCGCGCCCGAGTCGTTGCACGAGAGTCGGGCGCTCGCGATAGATGAAGCTCTCTTCGTTGTAGAAGATGGCGCCCGGGTGCTCCATGCCGCCGAACGGGAACGATGGCGCGAGGACGACGTCGAACTTCTGGAACGGAAACGGTCGATCGAAATAGTGCTCCAGCCAATCCAGCGCGCGGCCGTTTTGGTAGAGAATCGAATCCCCTTCGACTTCGGCCTTCCGAGAAGCCCGCACATACAGGGTGATGGGTCGCGAGGTCGTCGTACTGGTGATACGCGCCCACGGTCCGGCGGCAAACGCGATGAGATACGTGCTGATGCGCTCTGTCGAGGCGAAATGCGTTGTGACTGCCGAATCGGTCGAATCCGTCTGCGTCGCCGCGCCATTCGCGACCGCATTCCATCCTGGCGGCATCGTCAACGTCAGCGTGACTCGCGCTTTGAGATCCGGCTGGTCGAAGCACGGGAACAGCGCGTTGGCGTCGGCGGGGACCAGAAGCGTGTAGAGGTACTCGGCGCCATCTGTCGCGTCATGGAACTGGATAATGCTCGCGCCTGACGGCGCGATGTTCGCCGAGAAATCGAAGTCCAGCGTGTTTTGTCCGGGTGCCAAATACGAGGCGGGAACCCGAATATGCGCGCCGTCTGTCGTAATGCCGGGCGGGGCATGCAGCTCTGGCCCGCGAAAATCGAGCAGGACATCGCCCGAGTCCGAGCGATTGAACCGGATCGTGACGTGTCCGGTCGCCTTGCCCCGCTTATCGCGTTGTCGGATGTCGAGCCGCAGGTCGTACTGGACGTCCTGAATCCCACGCGCGCGATGCATCGCGAGCGCCTGCGATATCCCGGGTCGATCGAGGCTGTCAGCGCCGCCCCAGAGATGCAGGGCGGCTAAGAGAATCAGCACCCGCCAATTATACCGAGGATCTCGAAACCTGTCAGCTCGGGTTCTTTCTCGCTTTTGTTCGGCTCATTCGGCATACCCATCTATCGCAGATGGGCCTCCGAGTCCGACAACAGCACGTGCTGCAGGAGCAGGCGGGCCTTCCGCCAGTCGCGGTGGACGGTTCGTGTCGAGATGCCCCGCGCATCGGCGATCTCGGCAAACGTGAACCCGCAGAAGAAATGCAGATCCACGAGCTCGGCGAGCCCGGGCTCCAGCGTCGCCAACCGGTCCAACGCATCGCCGAGCTCCTCGAGCTCCACGGCGGTTCGCTCGGCGGCCGCCGTCGGCGGCTCCTCGCCGCTCAGCGTGATCTCCAGATGCCGCCCGCGCTTCGTCGCTTGACGTCGACGCGCGTAATCGATGACGAGTGTGCGCATCGCGCGCGACGCATACGCCAAAAAATGCGCGCGGTCGGCGAACCCGCTGTCGTGGCGCGAGACGTTGAGATACGCCTCGTGTACGAGCGTCGTCGCGCCGAGCGTCAACGCGCCGCCGCTCCTCCGCAGGTTGTACTCGGCGAGCCGATGGAGCTCGCTGTACAGCGCGGTGAACAGTTCATTGGGACGATCAGTCCCTGGTGGCGACACATTCGCGTCGGACATTTCGTATAACATAGTGTGTTGAGTCTCGACGCCAACCGGTGGGCCGCACTCGAGCCATTGCTGAACCGCGCGCTCGATCTTCCAGACGACGAGCGTGCCGCGTGGCTTGCGGAGCTCACGTCGACATCGCCGACGATGGCGGCGGAACTGATCGCGCTTCTCGACTCGGAGACCGTCGCCGACGAGCGCGGGTTCTTGGACGCACCCATCGACACGAAGCTTCCCGGTCTCGAGCTCGGCGCCTATTCACTGGAGCGTCCGATCGGCCAGGGTGGCATGGGGACGGTCTGGCTCGCCCATCGCACGGACGGACGCTTCGAGGGCCGCGCCGCCGTCAAGCTCTTGAATCGCGCGCTCCACAGCGCCGCCGGAGAGGAACGCTTCCGCCGCGAAGGCTCGGTGCTCGCGCGACTCGCGCATCCCGGCATCGCGCGACTCCTCGACGCGGGTCTGAGCCCCAGCGGGCAGCCGTTCCTGGTGCTCGAGTACATCGACGGCGAGCCGATCGATGTCTTCGCCGAGCAGTGGGCGCTCACGCACGAGGAGCGCGTCCGTCTCGTCCTGCAGGTCCTCGCGGCGGTCGGCCATGCCCACGCGAATCTCATCGTCCATCGCGATCTCAAGCCGAGCAACATCCTCGTGACGCGCGACGGGTCGGTGAAGTTGCTCGACTTCGGTATCGCCAAGATGCTCGAACCCGACGCGAGCGGAACCGCCAAACTCACCGTCGAGGGGACACGGGTCCTGACGCCGGAGTTCGCCGCGCCGGAGCAACTCTGGGGCGAAGTCGTCACGACCGCCACCGACGTCTATGCGCTCGGTGTCTTGTTGTACATCCTGCTGTCGGGTCGCCACCCGACCGGCGAGACCCCGCGCGCGCTGTTGACCGTCGAACCCGCGCGACTGGGACTCGGCGATCTCGACGCGGTCCTCTCCAAGGCGCTGAGCAAACCGCCCGAGAAGCGCTACCAAACCGTCGCGGCCTTTGGCGACGATCTCGAGCGATACTTGCGCTGCGAGCCCGTCAGCGCGCGGCGCGCGTCGCTCGCGTATCGCGCCTGGAAATTCGTGCGGCGCAATCGCGTCACGACGGCGACGGGCGCAGTCGTCGCGGCCACCCTCATCGGCGCGACGGGTTTCTCGATCGCACAAATGCGCGAAGCGAGACAGCAACGCGACGTTGCAGTCCAGAGCTCGAGGCGATCGGCGGCGCTCTCCGATCTGCAACTCGTGCTCGCCGGAGACTCGCGTGGCCCGGATGGACGGCCGCTCTCCAGTGTCCAGCGCATCGCGTTAGCCGAGCGCGTGCTCACCTCGCAATTCCGCAGCGAACCGGGGCTCGTCGCTGAGGTCATGGCCGACTTGGCCGGACGGTTCTACGAAGTTGGCGATCGCGTCGCGCAGCGCGGTATGCTGGCCCGGGCGCGTGCGATCGCGCGCGGCGCGAACTTACCGGAACAGATTGCCCTGACCGACTGTCTGATGGTGTACAGTTTCGCGTTCGACGACATGTTGGACTCCGCGAGCATCGACCTGTCGGAAGCCCACGCCCAACGGATCGTCGATCCGAAAGTCAAAGCCAGTTGCCTCGATGCCGAAGGGCAGTACCTGGTCGCCGCGGGCAAGCCCGACTCGGGCATTGCATTGCTCCGGCGCGCGGTGGCGATCGTCGACGTCGATCGGAGCAGCACGGATCGGCTGTCGACGATCAATGATCTCGCGGGCGCGCTCCGGTTGTCCGGACGAACCCGAGCGGGACTCCCGTACCATCGGCAAGTCATCGCCGAGCTGGACTCGGCCGGTTACGGCACGGCGGAGCAAGTCCCGAATGTCCTGACGTTCCTTTATGGTTCGCTCTCGGAACTGGGCGAGTTCGCCGCGGTGGATTCCGAGCTCACGCCGTTCGTGCACGAGCAGGAGCTGGCCCACGGTGCGGGACACGTCTCCACGCTCCTTGCGTTGCTCTATGGCCAGGCCAAGCTCCGCCTCGGGCAGATCGACACCGCCGACCTCTGGCTCAGTCGAGCCGCGCTCGACACCACGCAAGGCGCCGGCATGATACCGTTGTGGTTACCCGCCGCCATGACGGAGTTGCGGCTCGAGCAGGGCCGGGTCGCCGAGGCGCAGCGAGCAAGCGCTCACCTGCCGGCCGAGACGCGCGGCGAGCGCGCGAGCGCCGCGCTGCTGCGCGCGCGCATCCGACGAGCGACGGGCGATCACGCCGGTGCCTCGAAGGCCTTGGAGCACGAGCTCGCTCTGCTCGCCGCCGATGGCCGGCCGCCGCTCACGCACTTCGCGATGCCATACGTGTTCGCGGGCGAGTGGCGGCTCGCGGCCGGCGACGTCCGCAGCGCGGATTCGCTCGCGCGCCTCGGGCTCCGCGCGGCGATGGTCGACTCCCTGGCCGCCAGCCGCAGCGCGTTGGCCGGGGAGGCCTATCTGCTCATCTCGCGCACACAGTTCGCGTTGGGCGACCGGGAAGCGGCACTCGACGCCGAGCGCCGCGCCGATGTGGCGCTGGCGAATGGCTATGGCCGTGGCTGGCGCTCGCGAAGGGTCCCATCCCGGGCCTCGTAGATCGTGCCGCCACTCATCCAGACGTAGCCCACGCCGTCCCGCGCCAGGATGCCCTCGATGTTATCGGGATGCGCGATCTTGTCGCGGGACTGCCAGATCACTTTGAGCTGGGCGTCGAGCATCTCGGGTTGATGGCTTTTGCTCAGCGCGAACAGTTGATCGCGCTCGCGATCCGCGGCGATGTCCTCGAGATCCCGCAATCGGCGCCAGCGTATGCTGTCGGAGCGGGTGACGAAGACCGCGCCATACTCACGCACGACGAGCCACTCCCCGACGGTTGCAATACGCTCGATGCGTGTTCCGAAGTCCGGGACATCGTTGACCTTCTGATCGCGTGGAGTCTGAATCGACCGCCACGTAGTCCCAGCATCGCCCGTCCACCAAAACGCGGGGCGTGCGCTATCGCCCAGCGTCGCGAGGTACGCGACCGTCGACGTGAGACGATAGATGTGCGTGACATCTCGCAGATCGACTGGGAGTGGTGCGCGGGTCCAGGTCACACCTGCATCGGCACTGCGCAGGAATGCCGTGTGGCGGGCCTCGTGATCGAAATACATGGCGAACGCCCAGACCGAGCCCCCGACGGCCTCCATCGCATCCACGCCATCGATCCCGCCCGTTGGTACTGTAGACCACGACTTGCCGGCATCCGTCGACCGGTACAGGCGTGGGTGCGGTCCGTTGTCAAGGACCTGCCTCAGGCCCATGAAGAGCGTGTCTTCGTCGACGAACGCCATGTTCGACCCGAGACTCACGGAAAAGCCGTCGATCCCCACACGCCTCGGGTCGAAGCTGGGACGCCAGCTGCCGCGCAAAGAATCGGTGGTAAAGAGCGCGCCGCGCGCGATCCACAGGCGTCCCAAAGGTGACAGGAACAACTGGGGGCGCCAGTGCGAAGGCGGCAGCTCGCCAGACGCTGAAGGTCCCGATGTCTTGGAGTCGTCTTCGATCGCGGCGTCCTTGGTCACGATCAGCATGGCTTGCAACTGGGACACCATGTCTTTCGCGTCGAGCGGCTTGATCGTGACGCTCGCGGAGTCGCGGACCGCATCGATGCGAATCTCCACTTTGGTCTTGTAGCCGGGCGGCTCCACGACCATCCACCGGTTCGGGGCGTCGACGGCGTCCTCGTGATACTTGAGGTGCTCGAGCCGGGAACGGATCTGCGCGAACACCGTGTCGGCGTCGCCATGGGCCGCGTACTGCATGGCCTGAGCCCGGGCCACCGCCGGCGAAAGGCAGACCGCCAGGATAAGAGCGAGCACCCGGGTGTCGCGCATCGTGCATCAAAATAGCAGTTTTCCTTTCCGATGATCTCTGCACTCGAGGCCCTTGGCCGTCTTCGCGAAGGCAACCGCCGGTTTGTGGCCGATGTGGGCCGGCGGCCGCGCTCGAGCGGCGGCCGCCGGATCGAGCTCTCGCTCGACCAGAATCCGTTCGCCATCATCCTCGGCTGCTCCGACGCCCGCGTGCCGGCCGAGCTGGTGTTCGACCAGGGGCTCGGCGACCTGTTCGTGATCCGGGTCGCGGGCAACATCGTGGCGCCGTCGCAGGTTGGCAGCGTCGAGTTCGCGGCCTCGCGGTTCGGCACGCGGCTCGTGGTCGTGCTCGGGCACACCCGGTGTGGGGCGATCCAGGCGACGATCGAAGAGCTCAAGCAGCCGGCCGATCACCAATCGCTCAACTTGCGCTCGATCGTCGATCGCGTGCGGCCGTCCGTGGAAGGGCTTTTGCGCACTGAGCTCCGCAATGACCCCGAGGCGCTCGCTCGGGAAGCCGTACGCTCCAATGTCCGGGCGTCGGTCGACCATCTGCGGCACGGGTCGGCCATCCTCGAGCAATTCGGGCAGACCGACGGGCTCATGGTCGTCGGCGCCGAATATTCGCTGGAGACCGGAGTCGTCGAGTTCCTGGACTACTCGACCGCGCCGATGTAGACCGCATACGGCGGCAGCGCGCGTCCGGTAGCGGCGGAGTCGGAGCGGAGGATCGGCCGCAGCGCGCCTCGGAGCACAATGGTCTTTGGCTGCGCGCTCAGATTGCACGCAACGACCACGGTTCGCCCCGGGGTCTTCCGAAGCCAAACCAGGACATTCAGGCTGTCGTTATCCAGCATGGTATTGTCGCCACGAGCCATGGCCGGATCCGTCCGACGCAGCGCGATGAGCCGCTTGTACCACGACAACAACGAGCCGGGATTCGCTTGCTCGCGGGCGACATTCACCGAGTCGCTCGACGATGGCACCGGTAACCACGGGCTTCCGCTCGTCGAAAAGCCGGCATTGGCGGTTGCATCCCATTGCATCGGCGTGCGCTCCCCATCGCGACCTTTCTCGCGCGGCCACCCGATGACGCCAATCGGATCGCGCACGTCCTCTTTGCGCGTTGGGGTTGTGGTTGTCATGCCGATCTCTTCGCCATAGTACATCTGAGCGGTCGCTCTGGTGGCCAAGAGAATCGTGGCGACAATGCGCGCGGCGGCCGGGTGATAGCGATCCCAGCTTCTGTGGATATCGTGATTATTGAACACGAAGAGCGGCATGTTGCCGCGCACCATGGTCTCGGCCTCCGTGATGCGGCGCCTGAAGGCAGCCGCATCGAGCGTGTCGATGAGGCCGACCTGCATGTCCATGGGGAGCTGAAGCTCATCGTTGCTCTTGCCGTACATCCTGTTGAGATCCTCGGGGCCATGAAGATAGGTCTCCCCGATGAGCACGCGGTCGCCCGGATACGTATTGATCACGACGCGCAAGGAGCGGAGGACGTCGTGGACCTCCGGCAGATTATCCGTCCGGGCGTCGTCTTCGTTGGGATCACCATAGGCGTTCGTGCCGCCCAGTACCCGCTCGTCGCGGAGTTGTGGATCCTCGAAGAGATTGGTGATGGCGTCCAGCCGAAATCCGGCCACCCCGCGATCGAGCCAGAATCGCACGGCGCGGAACATCGCTCTCTCGACGGCCGGGTTCCGCCAGTTCAGATCCGGCTGCTGCGGATAGAACTTGTGATAGTAGTACTGGCTGGTCCCGCTATCGTATTGCCACGCCGAGTGGCCGAAGAGCGCGAGCCAGTTGTTCGGTGGTTGCCCCGGCCCCTTGCCGTCACGCCACACGTACCAGTCGCGCTTCGGGTTCGTGCGCGATGATCGGGATTCGATGAACCACGGGTGTTGGTCCGACGTGTGGTTCATCACCATGTCCATCAGTATCCGAATCCCCCGCTTCCGCGCTTCACGGACCAGCGTATCGAAATCGGCGAGTGTGCCGTATTGCGGGTCGATGGCTTCGTAGTTCGAGATGTCGTAGCCGAAGTCGACCTGGGGCGACGGATAGATTGGCGTCAGCCAGATCGCATCGATGCCGAGGTCATGGAGATAGTCGAGGCGGGATGTGATTCCCTTGAGGTCGCCGATGCCATCCCCGTTCGAGTCTTGGAAGCTGCGAGGATAGATCTCATAGACCACTGCATGCTGCCACCATTGCGCTGACGCAACGCGTGCGAACAGCGACAGGGCCAACGCGATTCGAATCATCTATAGGCCGCGGCTTGGATTCCGTAGAGCTCGGCATACTGCCCGCCTTTGGCCATCAGCGCATCATGCGTGCCGGTCTCGACGACATGAGCGCCATCCAAGACCACTATGTAATCGGCCATGCGCACGGTACTGAACCGGTGCGAGACCAAGACGGTGATCCGCCCCGACGCCGTGCCGTTGCGCGCGGCAGCCGAGTAGCGCTCGAACAACGCGTGCTCGGTCTCGGCGTCGAGGGCAGCCGTCGGCTCATCCAGCACGAGGAGTAGTGGCGTATCGCGCATGAACCCACGTGCGAGGGCCAACTTCTGCCATTGGCCGAAGCTGACCTCGGCGCCCTCAGGCCACGTCACGCCGAGCTGCGTTTCTAGTCCCGTTGGGAGGCGGTCCACGACATCGCCCGCGCCCGCCCGCTCGAGTGCCGTAGCAACAGCGCTTTGGTCATCCAGCCTCGGCATATCGCCAAGGCCGACCGTGTGGCGCGCGCGAAACTCGAACCGAAAGAAATCTTGGAATGCGCCAGCGAGCCGCGCGCGCCATTCGTCGGGCCGAATGCGAGCGAGATCGATCCCGTCGACGAGAATGTGTCCTGCATCCGGCGGGTATAAGCGGCAGAGGAGCTTGACCAATGTCGTTTTTCCCGCACCGTTCTCACCAACCAGGGCGACGACTGATCCGGCGGGGAGATCGAGCGTGACGTCGTCGAGCACGCGGCGGGTCGTGCCGGGGTACGAGAAGGAGACGTGGTCGAAGTGGATCCCGTTGACGAGCCGTTCGGGCGGCGAGGTGTCGGCGCCGTCGGTCGCAGCAGCGGCATAGTCTTCGAGCCACGCCAACCGGCGGGATCCCTCGAGCCAGAAGCCGCGCAGGAATCCGATCTCACCGACGGTGGCCGAGATATACGCCGAGAGACGCGAGCCGGCGGCGAGAACGAGGAGCACGGCGCCGGCGCTCGCCGCGGGGCGCGAGGCGACGAGGACGATGGCCGCGACGTACGCTCCGCCGAAGATCGCCCAGCCGAGCATGTGCCAGAGCGCGCTGCTCCACCGGCTGGCGGCGACGGGTGCATACCATCGCTCCCACACCGCGCGGCGCTCGCGCACGAGGCGATCGCCGACGCGCGTCACGCGCACTTCTTTGCCTGGCGCCGCCGTCGTCGCGATGTCGAACAGGTGGCGGGCGAGCCGGTTCGACGGCGCGGCGCTCTCTTGCACGGCGCGCTCGACGCCCGGGCGCCAGGTCGAGGTCAGGACGGTCGGGAGCGCGAACACCGCGAGCAGCGCCAGCGCGGGGTGCACGGACATGAGCAGCGCGATCGTCACGCCGAGGCGGAGCAGCCAACCGCACGTCGTGAAGAGCGACATGTACATGTGGTCGAGCACGAAGACCTGGTCGCGCAACATCGCCAGCCGGTCGAGGTACTCGGGGCGCTCGTGGTGCGCGATGGTCGCGACCGACGCCTGGAGCTTCGCGACGTGGGCTTCGAGGGCGACGGCGACGCGGTCGCGGAAGCGTCGTTGCGTGCGGTCGTAGATGACCCGCAAGAACCACGTCGCGGGGACGGATGCGCTGAGCCCAATGGCCGCGACGGTTAATAGCGTGCGGTCGGGCTTCGTGATGCCGTCGGCGAGGAGCTTGATCCAGAGCGCGAGCAGCGCGTCGGGCAACGACGAGGCCAGCGCGAGCGCGAACGACACGCCCAAGAGCGCGGGCTCGGCCTCGTACGCGCGGCGGAGCGCGCGCCACATCGACGGCAGCGCTGGGGGAAGGCCGCTCCGCGGCTCGTCTCGCAGCGCTTTCGCCCTGCTCGACTGGTCGGTTCGCCTCCGGGGGGCAAACCCCAAGAACGCCCCCCGGACCCCCCATTTACGCGATGGCATCGAGTGTCTCGGTGTCGGGCTCCTCGTCGAATCGCGATGCTTGGAGGTCGAACATCGTGCGATACCGGCCGCCGGCGGCCATGAGCTCGTCGTGGCTCCCGAGCTCGATCACGCGACCGTGCTCCAGCACACAGATGCGGTCGACGTGGCGGACCGTGGAGAAGCGGTGCGAGATCAAGATCGTCGTCACGTTGCGGGTGGCCGCGAGTAATGACGTGAAGATCTCGGCCTCACCTCGCACATCGAGTTGGGCCGTCGGTTCGTCGAGCAGGACCAACCCCGCGCCGAGTTTGACAGCACACAACGCCCGTGCCAAGGCGATGCGCTGCCACTGGCCACCCGACAGATCTGTGCCGCCGGCGTATGACTTCGACAACACAGTATCCAGGCTGGCGAGATCACTGGCCCCCGCGGCCCTCAATGCCTCTCGTATCGTCTCGTCTGGCGCGCCATGTGGAGCGACGTTGTCGCGAAGGGGCAACTCATAGCGAATAAAATCTTGAAATACCGCGGCGAGTCGAGCGCGCCATGAGTCGATGTCCAGCTCGCGAAGGTCGACGCCATCGATCTCGATCGAACCGGACTGGGGGTCATAGAGACGGCAGAGCAGCTTCGCGAGCGTCGTCTTGCCCGCGCCATTCTGCCCAACGATCGCCAGCGATGATCCGACGGGGATGGTGAGATCGAACTGATCGAGCACCGAACGCTCAGCCCCCGGGTACGCGAACCCGAGTCCACGAAACCGGATCTCCCGGGCGAGAGTGGGGGAGCGACTGCCGATGCGCGAGAGCGCGCCGGCCCGTGCCATAGGCTCACGCAGCCGTGCGACGGCAGCAACCGGAGCGGCGGCGCCGTCGAGCGCCCACGACAAGCCGCCAAACGCGATCATACTCGCCCCGGCGGCCGCGCTCACGAACGTCACGGTACGCGCCAGATCGAGCCGCCCGGCCGCGGCGTCGGCGGCGATCATTAAGAACACAAGAGTGTTCGCCGCGAGCACGATGATGAGACTCAACAGGACCGACCGCTCGCGAAGCCGCGTTGCCTGCCACTGCAGATCCAGCACGAGGCGGCGCTGACTCGCGAACCGGTCGACGACCCACTGCGCGAGACCGAACAACCGGAGCTCTTTCGCCGACGGCGCATCGACCGCGAGCCGATAGGCGTAGTCGGCGTGCCGCTGGGCCGTGCGCACCTCTGGCGTGTCGCGATCCTTCCAGATCGCGCTCTCGCGCAGCAGCCAGTGCGTGGCGAGCCACGCGACGACGAGCACGATCGGCGCCCACCAGTGGTACGCGACGAGCACGGCCGCGGACGCGAACCCGCCGACCATCTCGGTCAGCCCCGACGCGATGAACCCCATCGAGATGGCGAGCGGCGGCCCGGTAATGCCGAGATCGAAATCCCGCGCCATCGTGAGGTCGCTCGTGAGACTCGGCGTCTCGAGATGACCGATCCCCGGCGGCGTCACGCACGTGGTCGCCAGCTGATCGTAGAGCCAGGCCGCGGTGCGCGAGCCCAAGTTCGAGCCGATCGTCTGGTGCAAGGGCGACAGGACGTGGAGCAGCACGAACACGACGCCGACGATCGTCAGCGGCGCGGCCAGTGCGGTGCCGTGCTGCACCGCGCTCACCAGCACGCCCATGGCGATCGCGAACAGGGCAGGGAGTAGTCCTCGCAGCACTAACACCGCCCACCAGGCGATCGCCAGGGCACTATCAGCGCGCGGGAGCGCCGAGAAGAATGTCCAGTGTGGTCGGGTCTTCACGCGTACTGACGTCGGTAGGCTCGAGGGCTCGCACCAAACTCGGCGCGGAATGTTCGATTGAAATTGGACACGTCGCCGAACCCACTCCCCAACGCAACGTCACTCACTCGGTCCGACGTGGTCGCCAGTCGCACGGCGGCCAGTCTGAGACGGGTTCTAAGGACATACTGATGCGGTGTGACCCCTGTGACGCCCTGAAACACGCGCAGGAAGTGAAATGGGCTCAGGTTCGCCTCCTCGGCAAGGCGCCCCAGCGATGTCTCGGCCGCGGGTTCAGCGTCGAGCAAACGAACCACACGCGTCACCCGAGATTCGGCGTCGAACGGCGCTGTCGCGCCGGAGGTCTGTGGTGAGACTGCCTGACCGGCCAGGGAAACCGCCAGCTCTTCCCAGGAGACGCGTGAAGATCCGGCGAGCGCGGCTTGCACCTGCGATGTCAGCGCAGCGATAGCGCGCACAGGCGGGACGCGGGTCGACGCAGGAAATGGTGTATCGTCGCCGAAGTACGCCGGATCGTACTGAAACGAGATGCAGCGGTCGCCAACCGCATGCTCGTGTCCGCACTCGAAGTAGTGCCCAGGGTTGCCGAGGAGCAGCGACCCGGGAGTCATGACGGCGCGACCGGCCGCGGTACGGTACTGAAAGCTGCCGGCGACGACGATGGCAATCGTGGCGCACGTGTGCTGCTCCTCGAACCGCGGATCCCGCGGCCCGGCGGTGCACACGATGTCCGTCACACGCCAACCCTGTCCTTCAGCGACCGCAATTTTCTCCAAGATTTGCCTCCGGAGGGTCGCTAAATCTAGTGCATGACGACAGCAGAGCTTTTACTGGCCCGGTGGACCGACATCAGTGATCGGCTCCACGCTGTGGCGCGCGAGTTTCCCGCGGACAAATACGAATTCCAGCCGACACCAGACGTGCGATCCTTCGCCGATCAGTTGCGGCACGTCGCATTCTGGAACGCATACCTCGCGGCGACGGTGCGAAAGGAGAACCCGGACGGCGCGGCGAACACGCTGCCGGCCAAGAAATATCCGTCCAAGGATGCAATCGTTCGCGCGCTGAAAGAAACAGACGACGAAGTGCGCGCGGCGCTGTCGAAAGACGGTGCGGCGTCGGCGGACGCGGTCGTGTCATTCATCGAACACACCGGCGAGCACTATGGTCAGCTCATCATGTACTACCGGCTCAACGGGCTCGTCCCTCCAGCCTCACGGTGATTGGGAACAATTCAGTTCATGCATGTATTAGTATGACATGCAGCTAGGTCTATACACGTTCGCCGACGTCGCGCGCGAATCGCGGCTTCGGGAAGTTGTCGAGGAAGCTGAGCTCGCCGAGCAGGTTGGGCTCGAGGTGTTTGGAGTGGGCGAGCACCATCGCCCGGATTTCGCGGCGTCCGCGCCAGCCGTCGTGTTGTCGGCGATCGCGGCGCGCACGTCGCGGTTGCGCCTCACGAGCGCCGTCACTGTTTTGAGCTCGGACGATCCCGTCCGCGTCTTCCAAGAGTTCGCTACGCTCGATCTCCTCTCGGGTGGGCGCGCCGAGATCATGGCCGGCCGCGGCTCGTTTACCGAGTCGTTTCCGCTGTTCGGGTACGACCTCGATGACTACGACGCGCTCTTCGCCGAGAAGCTGGATCTCCTGCTCCAGCTCCGCGCGAGCGAACGCATCACGTGGTCAGGGACGTATCGCGCGCCGATCTCGAATCTCGGCGTCTATCCGCGTCCGATTCAGAACCCGTTGCCGGTCTGGATCGCCGTCGGCGGTACCCCGCAATCTGTCGTGCGCGCGGGCTCCCTCGGCCTCCCCATGGCGCTCGCGATTATCGGCGGTCCGTGGGAACGCTTCGTGCCACTCGCCGCGTACTATCGTCGGGCAGGCGGCACGACGCTCGGCCTCAACTCGCACGGACACATCGCCGAGACGACGCAACAGGCGATGGACGAATACTACCCAACGTATGCCGCGATGATGACGCGCATCGGCCGCGAGCGCGGGTGGCCGCCGATGACACGGCAGCAGTACGAGGCGATGTGCGCTCCTGAGGGTGCGCTATTCGTTGGCGATCCCGAGACCGTTGCCGACAAGATCATCCGCCAGCACGAGGCATTCGGCCATCAACGCCTCCTGCTCTCCTTGGCGTTCGGTTCGATGCCGCGCGCGCAAGGGCTCCGCTCGATCGAATTGTTCGGAACGCAGGTTGCACCGATGGTGCACAGAGAAGTAGCGATGACACCAGTTGCGGCGAGTGCGCTATCGTCGGAGCATGAATGAAATTCGATTCGTGCTCGCGATTGCCGGGTGGTTGATTAGGGTCGTGCTCCGGCTCGCGATCGGCGTGCTGGAAATCGTCGCGTGGAGCGTGGGAGTGAGCGAACGACCTAGCTTCGAGCCGGTGCGCAGCGCGCGACCGCGAAGAGAAGAACGACGCCGACCGCGAGCGTATTGAGGAGCCGATCCCAGTCATCGGCGTACCCGAAAATCCACGGCGAGATCGTGATCCAGGCGCCGAGCGCGCCGATGATCCATCGCGTTGGTGCGAAGCATCGTCCCCAGGCGAGGCCCGCGATGCCGGCGACGATCACGAGGCCGCCGGCCACGGCGTTATTCCAGAGACTGGTATCCCACGCGATCATCCCGAACGCGGCTGGGGACATGATATACCACGCACCCGCGGCAACGGCGATCACATCGATCGCTCGAGCGTCAAAGATCGACTGATCTTGGCTCGTCTGACCTTGGCTCGTTATCGCTCCAGCGCCTGACGGTCCCACTTCGCGAGATCCGCCGCGGCCGCGTACGTGCTCTGGGCGAACGCAAGAATCGCATCGTCCGGCGACGCGGCCGTGCGTACGGCTGTATAGGGCAGGATAAACTCGCGCAGGCCGGTATGATAGTAGGCCTGAGCAGGCTCGACTTTGCGTTCGCCGTACCCCTTGGGCTCCGGGTACGCGTAGGCGTAATACGCCGGTTCCGGCAACGCGTCGCTTCCCGCCCAGAACCCGCAACTCGCGCACTCGTGGGAGTAGCCCTCGACCATCACGGAGATGGGGCAGTTCATGACGGCCCCGGAGTATCGCGGCGCCGTGCGGCCGGAGAATCGGGTCGCGGCGAGATCCATCGCGCCCCAGAACAGGTGCACGGGGCTCGCCTTGCCGATGAACTGACCCCGATAGCGCTTCAACACCCGATCACTCTCGGCTAGCACGCGCCAGAACCGGTTCGCGTACTCGGCGTCATACGACTTGTGCTCGCGATCCTGGGCGAACGGGATCGCCCGCTCGACCTCGACCGGCACGGGATAGAGCTTCACCGGAAGGTCGAGCGCGCGCAGCGTCTCGCGATACTCGGTGTAGAAATCGGCCACGGTTCGCGGCGCGAGCGCCATGGTGCGCACGGCGCCGTCGCTCGTTCGAACGATCAGCTGGTGGTCGAGAAAATCGAAGTCGACCGCGAACGTTCTGGTCCCCTCCGGCATTGGCGAGGTCGTGAGACCACGGGGCGTCAGATACAGGACCACTTGCCACCAGTGATTCTCCATCGGCGCGAGGGCGAGACGGGTCTTGCCGACGATCTGCAACCACATGTGCAGCGTGTCGGACGTGTCCCGCCACGCGGCGAACGGGAGTTCCGGCCAGGTATCAGTCATACTTGATAATTCTACACGCCTAGTATTGTATACAGCACGTATACAACGGAGAACGGTGTGAAGCTGCTGGCGATGATGCTGCTGCAAGCCGCGTTCGACTCCTCGACGGTCAGCGTTCCCATGCGGGACGGCGTGCACCTGCACACGCGCATCTTCGTCCCGGCCGGACAGCACGCCCCACTGCCGATCATCATGTTCCGCACGCCGTACGGCATTGACGGGGCCGACGGGATGTTCAAGAACTATCTCAAGGAGCTGGCCGACGAGGGTTACATCTTCGTCTTCCAGGACATCCGCGGGCGGTTCGCCTCCGAAGGCCAGTTCGTCATGCTCCGTCCTCCGCGCGACAAGAACGACCCGAAGGCCGTCGATGAGGGCAGCGACACGTACGACACCATCGACTGGCTGCTCAAGCATGTGCCGAATAACAGCGGCCGCGTGGGCATGCTCGGTATCTCGTATCCCGGGTGGCTCACCGTGATGGCGATGCTGGACCCGCATCCCGCACTCAAAGCCGTGTCACCGCAGGCGTCGCCCGCGGACATGTTCATCGGCGACGACTTTCACCATGGCGGCGCGTTTCGCTTGAGCTACGGGTTCGAGTATGCCGAGGCGATGGAAACGGATAAGACCGTCCGGCCGTTCGCGTTCGACCGGTACGACACGTACGACTGGTACCTGAAGCTCGGCGCACTCAGCAATATTCACGCGACGTTACCCTCGTGGCGCGATTTTTCCTCGCACCCGAACTACGACGCGTTCTGGCAACGTCAGGCGGCCGTGCCGTACATGAACAAGGTCACGATTCCAACGCTGAATGTGGCCGGGTGGTGGGATCAAGAAGACTTCTACGGCCCGATCACGATCTACGAGGCGCTCGAGCCGCACGACACAAAGCATCTCAACTATCTCGTCGTGGGCCCCTGGAACCATGGCGGCTGGGGATTTGGTGATGGCCAGAAGTTGGGGCCGATAGACTTTGGCGGGCCGACCGCGCTGTATTTTCGCGAGCACGTACAGGCTCCCTTCTTCGCGCATTTCCTGAAGGACAAGGGCGCGTTCAACGAGCCCAAGGTCCTCGTGTTCGAAGCGGGCGCGAATGCCTGGAAATCGTACGATCGCTGGCCCGCGGCGAATACGGTTGGCCGGAAACTGTATTTTGGCGGTGGTGGGCGGCTGGGGTTTGAGCAGGCACAGGGGGGAGACAGTGCGTTCGACGCGTACGTATCCGATCCGGCCCACCCGGTCCCCTATCGTCACCGGCCAATCCCGTCGACGTTCACGGAGCACTCCGGATGGCCGACGTGGTTGTCCGAAGATCAGCGCATAGCGGATGGCCGCGCCGACGTCCTGACGTACGAGACCGAGCCGCTGGCAGCAGACGTCACCGTGTCCGGCGCGATCGCCGCGCACCTCTTCGCGTCGACCTCAGGGACCGACAGCGACTGGATCGTGAAGTTGATCGACGTCTATCCGGAGAAGTACGACGCCGACCCCAAGATGGGCGGCTACGAATTCATGGTCGCGAATGACGTGCTGCGGGGACGCTTCCGAAAGGGATATCGCGATCCGATCGCTGCCGTGCCGGATCATGTCGACGAGTACACGGTCGACATGCACACGCAGTGCTATCGATTCTTGAAGGGCCACCGGATCATGGTGCAGATCCAGAGCACGTGGTTCCCGCTGATCGACCGGAACCCGCAGAAGTTCGTGCCGAACATCTTCACCGCGACGGACGCCGATTTCCAGGTCGCCCGCCAGCGCGTATTCCGCTCGTCCTACGTGGACTTCCCGGTCGATACGTCCCGCGTAGTCCAGTAGCGCGCCACGGCGAGGCCGATCGCGAGGCTGATCACCGCGACGAGGATGCCCGACTCGCCGACCCAGGTCGTCGCGCCAGGTCCAGTGGACGCGGGGTCGAAGCCGACTTGGATAATGCCGTTCCACGCGCCGTGGAGCAGCGCCGCGGGCCAGACGCTGCCCGACCGAAGTCGTAGGACCCCGATCACGTACGCGATACCAATGACGTCGACGAGAAAGATCCCGGCCGAGATCCCCGGGTGGGGACCGGCCGCGTATTGGCCGCTCAGGATGAGGGGAAAGTGCCACAGCGCCCAGATGATGCCGCTGACGAGAAGCGGCTGTGGCACGCCGCCATCCACGAGCCGCGTCAGCATGTAACCGCGCCACCCGATCTCCTCGCCGGCGCCCGAGACGACGCCGATGGTGCAGCCGAGTGCGATCGCCCGTCCCATGTTCAGCAAGAATCCGCCGTGCCCCGGCGATTGGTACCCGACAAGTCCCGTCGCCCAGCCCGTGCCGTACGCGATCGTGCCAACGACGAGCGGAAAGACGACGGCGGCCACCATCGTGCGAAGCGCCTCGGGGCCGCCGAGGCGGAACGATACGTCGCCAAAGCCCTCTCTCAGGGACAACCGGGCCACGATCGATGAGATCGCGGGCGTCCACATGAGCAGGAAGATCAGCCACCCGTAGTGGCCGATGTTGCCGCCCAAGCGCAGCACCGCCGTCTCGATGATCCCGGAAACAGGGATCAGCACCGCGAAGTAGATCGCGAGGCCGCGCCGCGCCTGTCCCACGGCTAGCGGAGGCGTGAGGGATCGAACATCGCGTCAGGCAACGCGACATTCGCCTTGATGTTGGAGTAGACCTCGTGCAACGTCATGACCCCATTGTCGGTGATGCCAACCTCGGCCGCGATCCACCCGCCGGCGAGCGGGCGATAGTCATCGAAATACGCATCACGCTTGGAGTCGATCAGCCGCACGAACACCTGCCGCTCGGTGTCGATCCAGAATTCTTTTTCACCAGCACCGACCACGGTGACCGGTCGCCCGTGCCACACATCGCTCCGCA
This sequence comes from Gemmatimonadaceae bacterium, assembly GCA_035570055.1. Lineage (GTDB taxonomy): Bacteria > Gemmatimonadota > Gemmatimonadetes > Gemmatimonadales > Gemmatimonadaceae > DASRDS01. The sequence goes on along the minus strand of DATMLM010000009.1, from coordinate 20,097 downwards.
CTTTCGTGAGATCGAATCCTTCTGACGTCAGCTCGGCGACGGTCCGGTCCACTGGCTGCCGGTAGATATCGAATCCCAGCACGAGCAGGAGATTGAGGCGGCCGGCGCGGCGCAGGGCTTGGCCGGGTGCCTTCACGTACGCGCTGTCGTTCGCGAACACGACAATGCGTCGCTGCTTCACGGTGTCCGTTGGCGTCGTGCCAACGTCGATGCGCAATTTCCCTGGGATCTTCCCCTCTTCCCACCACGTCTCGGACGTCTTTTTTCCGTCAGCGGACTGTTGCTCGGCCAGCTCCGTGAACATCAGGCTCGAGTACCAGGTCGACGCATAGCGGTCGTGCATCTTCTGAATGACCGCCAACCCTTCGGGTGTCGGGACTCGCGTGAATCTCTCGTTCAAGAACTTGACCGACGCGACACTGCCCGAGCCGTCGGGCTGGAACGTGACCGTCTGGCCGTTGAGATATGATCTCGACCCGTGGTTGGCTTTGAACGCGTCGTAGCGATCGTGTTCGAGCGTGGCGTTGCTCGAGAACCACTGCAGCCGTAGGCCGCCCGGTTGCGTCGAGATGACGACATCGCCAAACACCGAGTCGCGGTACGTGCCGGCATAGTGCTCGAGCGACAGCGACGCGGGCGCAGCGGTCGAATCTTTCGCTGCCGGGGCCTTGGGTTTACGCGGAGCGAAGAGGGGATGCAGCTCGGCGCTCCAGTCGCGATGACCGGTACCGAGCCATTCGTCGATCGCCTTGTACATCAAGGCATGGCGGAGCTCGGCGTGGTCCACGTTCTCGAGGATGTAGTAGCCGAGGTGTTTCTCCGGCACGATCGCGATGAGCGCGCACATGCCGTCGATGCTGCCCGTGTGCATCGCGACTTCGTAGCCCGCATAATCTTGCAGGAAGAACCCGAAGCCGTACGCGAAGAAGTGCGGGTTGGAGACCGACAGTGCCGGATAGAGATTGCGGTCCGCGATGATCTCCGGCTTGAAGATCTCGCGGAACACCGAGTCGCTCACCAGCCGACGCCCGTTGACCTTCCCGCTGTCGAGCAGGAACTGCACCCACCGGGTCATGTCCGAGATGCTGGAGAACACCGAGCCCGCGGCCTTGACCTGATCCGTGCTCTGGAACGGGATCACGTGCAGCGTGTCGTTCTTATAGTCGTGTGCCGACGTGACATTCGGTTGCGCCACCGTCCCGGCCACTAGAGGGATGGTCTCAGTCATGCCGAGCGGTTGAAAGATCCGCGTGGTCAAGAATTGCTCCCACGACATCCCCGAGGCGGCCGCCACAACGTCACCGGCCACTTGGTACATAATGTTGTTGTAGCTGAATTTCGTGCGGACCGGCGACTCGAACGGCATGTAGCGCATGCGTCGCACGATCTCCTGCTCGGAGAGGTCGGGATTGACCCACAGCAGGTCGCCCGATCCCCCGAGGCCGCTGCGGTGTGTCAGCAGATCCCGTATGCGAAGATCCCGAGTGACATAGGGGTCGGACAGCCGAAAGTCCGGGAGGTGATCGATCACCCGGTCATCCCAACTGAGTTTCTTTTCGTCGACCAGCATGCCGAGCGCGAAGACCGTCATGGCCTTGGTCGTCGAGCCGATGGCCGAGCGGGTGTGAATGTCGAATGGCTCACCCGTCTTGACGTCGCGAACGCCGTAGGCTTTCTGGAATACCACGGAGTCGCCCTGGACCACGGCAACGCCGAGGCCGGGAACGTGCCAGTCGCGGACGCCTTGCGCGACATACTTGTCGAAATCGGCCGCCGGCTGCGCCGCGGCCGAGGCCCACGCCGTCACGACGGCCAGGAGGGTCAACGCTTTTGTACACATAGTGTATACAACAATACTAAGAACCCAGCTTGCTCACCAGCCAATCGGCGACTATGCCGATGACATCCGATTCCACGAGCAGCGGCGTCGGCAACTTGGCGTATCCACCGGGAAACCCGTCGCTATCCGGCACGAACAGGTGATTCACCCCGGGGATGATCCGCGCCGTCACGTCGGTGTTTCCCGCGGACCGCACATTCGCGGCGATCTCAGGGTTTTGGTCCGGGGTGGCCTGTTGATCATTGGCGCCGGTCAGGATCAGCACCGCGGGTTTCGCGAGCTGCTTCTGCTCGACCGTGAAATCGTGGCTCAAGATGAACGCCCACCAGGGGTCGCTGGCCGCGATCGAGTCGATCTTGGCCGGGAGTTTCGCCAGCGCCGAGTCTTGTTGCGTCGCGCTGAGCTTGGCGTTGTGCTTGATCCCATTCGACAACTGATACTCGAGGATGACGCGCAGGGAGCGCGATCCGCCGGCCAGGAGCACGACCGCTCGAATCGCCGGCTCTTGCAGCGCGACCATTGGCGCGATCAACGCGCCCTCACTGTGGCCGACGAGCCCCAGGCGCGTCGTGTCGATCTCGGGGCGCGTTCTCAGAAACGCGAGGCCGGAGCGCACGTCGTCGCGGAATCCCTCATCGGTCGTTCCCTTGAACTTCCCGCCCGAGGCGCCCACACCGCGATCATCCATGCGCAGGACCGCTATGCCACGCCGTCCCAGCGAGTCCGCGAGTTGGCGGAACGGCCGGTAGCTCGGCAGGCTCGTGCTCATCTCGTCGCGATCCTGTGGGCCGGATCCGGTGATCGTGACGATCGCGGGCACCGGGTGCGCGCGGCTCGCGCCCTTGGGGAGCGTCAATGTGCCCGAGAGTGTGTATCCCCGGTCGGTGGGCACGGTGACGTTCACCGCGATGTACGGGGCGCCGGCCGGGGGCGAGTAGTCCGGCTTCTTCGGCTGGGAATCGGCGGCGGTCGTGACAGCCAGCAACAGGCACAGTAGATTCATATACCGAACAGTATATGACATACCCATCGGTACGGCAACAACCCCTCTCGCGCGCCGCCCGGAAGACCGAGACCCGCGACGCCATCATCGACGCCGCGGCCTGGCTCTTCGCCCGCCGGGGGATCGAAGCCACGTCGCTCGACGCGATCGCCGCGCGGGTCGGCCTCACCAAAGGCGCCGTCTACGGCAGCTTCGCGAGCAAGCGCGAGCTCATCGAAGCGGTCGCCAAGGCGCACAGCGCTCCGGCGAGCATACGGCCCTTGCTCCGGGCGGATCTTCCGTTAAACGAGCGGCTCCGGCTGTTCGGGCGAGAGGTCGGTACGCTCCTCCGCGGGGTGACGCGACAGGCCATCTTGCTCGACTTCGAGTATCAGGTCTACGCGAAGCGCAATAAGGCGTGGGGCGATGCCATGCGTCTCAGCCAGCGGCGAGAGGTCGCCGGTCTCGTGGTCGAGTTCGAAGCGGTGAACAAGGAGCGCGGCGAGACGCCACCGCTGCCGGCCACGGAATTTTTCGATGCGTTACTCACCGTGAGCCGCGGGATCACGCACCAGCTGGCGCTCGATCCCGACGCGATCTCGGCCGAGACCGTCGCGACGCTGTTCGCGCAGCTCGGCCTAGTCTGTCCGTAGCGCGGTAATCGGATCGACGCGCGTCGCTCGCCGGGCCGGCAGGAGACTCGCGGCCACCGCGGTGAGCGCCAGGATGCCGGTGACGGCGCCGAAGACGAGCGGGTCAGTCGCGTGCTCTCGAAAGAGCAGCGGCTCCACCCATCGTCCAGCGACGAGCGCGATCGCGCCGCCCAGCAGAAGCCCGAGGGCCGTGAATCGAATCGTGTCGTGGAGCACGAGCCACAACACGTCCGGTCCTCGGGCGCCGAGCGCGACGCGGACTCCGAGCTCGCGGGTGCGCTGGGTGACGCCGTACGCGATCACGCTGTAGAGTCCGACGGCCGCCAGGATGAGCGCCAGCACACCGAGCGCGACGAACATGGTCGCGCCGAGTTGCCACGAGCGGGTCTGCTGCCCGAGGATGTCGCGCATGGGCGTGACCGTGACGTACCATTGGCCCGGCATCAGTCGCTGGAGGCGTCGCCGCACGGTCTCGGCCGAGCGACTCGCATCGCCTTCGATCCGGATGAACAACGACGCATCCTGCCGATAGTACTGGCCAATGGGCACATAGTACTGGAGGCCGGGGTCATCGCTCAGACTCGATTGCTTGATCGTCTCGGTGATACCCACGACGGTCCGACACGGCATCGTGTCCGCGAACATCCGCAGGCATTGGCCGATCGCGTCCTGACCGGGCCACAGCGCCTTGGCCGCCGCCTCGCTCACGAGCACGACGAGCGGCGCGCCGGCGCGGTCGGCGTCGGTGAACGATCGCCCGCGGAGAATGTGCGTGCCGACGGTCCGAAAGTATTCCGGCGCCGCCGCCTGGAGGAGGAAGTCCCCGGGCGCCGTATCGCGGCCCACCCTGAACAGGTACTCTTCCAGCGTAATCCAGAATGGCACCGTCAGACCGAGCCCCGCGCTCGACACGCCGGGTATCGTCTGCGCTTCGTCGCGTAGGCGGCGGGAGAGAGCGACCAGTTGCGAATCCGGGAGCGGATCGCCCCGCGCCGCGGCTCTGACGAGCAGCACGGGCTCGACATCGTAGCCCAGCCGCGTCGCGCGGACGTTGGACAGGCTGCGCACGAACAACCCGGCGCCGACGAGCAGCACGACCGAGAGCGCGCCTTGCAGGAACAGCAACACGATGCGAACGCGCGAGCCACCCCGGCTGGACTCCCGGGCGCCGTCTTTGATGAGGGCCCCGAGTGGCGCGCGTCCGGCCTGGAGCGCCGGCGCCACGGCGGTGAGTCCCACGGCGAGGAGCGCGACGATGCCCGCGAAGACGAGCGTGCGCGGATCGGCGGCGATCGTCGTCGAGAGTGCCCCGGGCATGAACAGCGCGCGCAGGACACGGTCACCAGCGACCGCGATGCCGATGGCGAGGAGGGCGGCCGGCGCGGTGAACATCGCGATCTCGGTCACGACATGTCCGAGGAGTCGCGCGCGGCTGACGCCGAGGGCGAGGCGCAACGCGTGCTCGCGTCGCCGTTCGAGAGAGCGCAGCAGAAACAGGTTCGCGACGTTCGCGCAGGCGACCAGCAGGACAATGAGGGCGACACCGCTCGTCCACTGTGCGACCCGTGATACGCTGCTGGCCGTCGGGCCCCGCTCGCTCTGAATCGGCGCGATGACCGCACGGGGTCGCGCCTGGGCAATGGTCGGCGCTCCCGTGCTGATGGCGCGCTCGGCCTCGGTGCTGCGCTCGAACGCGTGCGTGAGATCCGCGGTTGCCGCGGCAATGCTCACCGTCGGCCGGCGTCGCGCCAGTATCTCTATCCACGTCGACCAGTCGTACTTCATGTAGTAGTCGGACGGGTGCCGGAAGAACCCCGGGATCTGATCTTGCGCTGGGCCGTAGGCGTTGGTCGGTATGAAGGCGACGACGGGATGGTCGCTATCGACTCCGGTGTACCCTCGCGGTGCTACCCCGATGATCGTGTAGGGGAGCGATCCGATCACCACGACGTCGCCGAGCGCGGACCGGCCGCCGTATCGCATTTGCCAGAACGCCCAGGAGAGCACGGCGACCGGCACGGCGGCGCCGACCGAGTCTTCGCGTGCCGTGAAGAACCGTCCGGCGACCGGGCGGGCGTCGAAGAGATCGAAGTAGTTGGCGCTGACGGCGGCGACCTCCATGAGGCGCGTCTCGTCGCCACGTCCGACCGCGAGTTGGTTGACGCTGAATGCGGCGACGGTCGAGAACGACGAGGACCAGCGCGCGAGGTCGCGGTAGCGTGTGTACGTCGTGTTGGGGCTGGTCCCATCGGTGTTACCGGTGCGCTGCGTGAGATACACCCGATGCACGCGGCCGGGATCCTCGAGAAACGCCGGCGGCCGGAAGAGCAACCGGTCGACGATCGTGAACATCGCGACATTGGCGCCCAGCCCGAGCCCAAGGGTCAGGGCCACAGCCAACACGAACCCCGGTCTTTTCCGCGCGCTTCTCACGCTCTGACGCACATCATGCGCGAACGCCTCGATCCACCGGATCCCACGCGCATCGCGGGCGTCGTCCTTGATCCGTTCGACTCCGCCGAACGCACGGTGCGCGCGTAACTCGGCCTCCTCAGGACTCATTCCCTGGCGCATCAGCTTCTCCGTCTCGCGGGCGATGTGAAAGCGAAACTCGTCGTCCAGCTCCTGCTCGACTTCGGACCGTCGAAACAGCGCACGCAGGTTCACCGTCAGTCTGCCCGGAGCGCGATATTCGGATCCACTCGGGCCGCCCGGCGTGCCGGCAGGAGACTCGCGGCTGCCGCGGTGAGCGCCAGGATGCCGGTCACGGCGCCGAAGACGAGTGGGTCGGTCGCGCGCTCCCCAAAGAGCAGCGGCTCCACCCATCGTCCCGCGGCGAGCGCGATCGCGCTGCCCAGCAGCAGCCCGAGGATCGTGAAGCGAATCGTGTCGCGCAGCACGAGCCACAACACGTCGGGTACTTGGGCGCCGAGCGCGACGCGGACGCCGAGCTCGCGCGTGCGCTGGGTGACGCCGTAGGCGATGACGCTATAGAGTCCGACGGCAGCCAACACGAGTGCGAGTACCCCGAACGCGACGAACATCGTCGCGCCGAGTTGCCACGAGCGCACCTCCGGATCGATGATGTCGCGCATGGGCGTGACGGTGACGTAGGACGCACCCGGCATGAGGCGCTGCAGCCGCCGGCGCACGGTCTCGGCCGAGGCGCTCGCATCGCCTGTCATCCGCACGAACAGCGCGGCTTGATCCGGATTGTACTGGCCAATCGGCATGTAGTACTGTGTGCCCGGGTCGTCACTGATACTGGACTGCTTGATGCCCTCGGTGATGCCCACGACGGTCCGGCAGGGTGCCGTGTCCGCGCCCACCCGCACGCATTGGCCGATCGCGTCCTGACCGGGCCAGAGCGTGTTGGCCATCGCTTCGCTGACCAGCATGATCGGCTGTGAGCCGGCACGATCGGCCTCGGTCAGCGATCGTCCCCGGGTGATGCGCGTGCCGACGGTGTGGAAATACTCGGGCGACGCGGCTTGAAGGGTAAAGCGGTCTGGCTTCGCCACCGAATCGCGGTGTACCGTGTACAGCTCTTCACTCCACGAGTTATAGAATGGCACCGTGAGCGCGAGGGCGACGCTCGACACGCCGGGTATCGTCCGCGCTTCGTCGGACAATCGGTGCGACAGCGCGACACGTTGCGTGTCCGACAGCGTGACGCCCCTCCACGCGAGGTTCGCGTACAGGACCGGCTCGACGTCGTAGCCCAACCGCATCGTGCGCACGTTGTACAGACTGCGAACAAACAGGCCGGCGCCGACGAGCAGGACGACCGACAGCGCGCCTTGCAGAAACAGCAACGCGATGCGCACCCGCGAGCCGCCGCGGGCCGATTCGCGAGCGCCGTCTTTGATCAGCCCGGAGAGATTGACGCGCCCGGCCTCGAGGGATGGCGCGACGGCCGTGAGGCACACGGCGACCACCGCGACAATGCCGGCGAAGAGCAACGTGCGCGGATCGCCGGTGATGGTCGTCGAGAGCGCCCCTGGCAGGAACAACACCCGGAGGATCCGGTCGCCGGCGACCGCCATGCCGACCGCGAGCATCGCGGCCGGGGCGGCCAGCATGGCGATCTCGGTCACCACGTGCGCCAGGAGTCGTGCGCGGCTGACCCCAAGCGCGACGCGGAGCGCGTATTCGCGCCGACGCTCGAGCGAGCGCAGCAGAAACAGGTTCGCGACATTCGCGCACGCGACGAGCAGGACGATGAGCGCGACACCGCTCGTCCACAGCGCGACGCGGGACACATTGCTGGCTTTGGGGCCGCGCCCACTCTGGATGGGCGCAACCACCGCGCGTGGTTGAGAGACGTCGACGGTCGGGGTGCCCGCGCGAACGGCCCGCTCGGCCTCGACGCTCATGCGGAACGCGTGGGTCAGGTCGGCGTCCGCGGCGGAGAGACTCACGCGTGGCCGACGCCGGGCGAGCAGCTCGATCCACTGCCAGTTGTACTTGAGATAATAGTCGGTCGGGTGTTGGAAAAACCCGGCGTGCACACCGAAGGCGTTGACCGGTATGAACACGGCGACGGGCCGGTCGCTGTCCACGCCGGTGAATCCGGGCGGGGCGACACCGATGATCGTGCAGCGGAGCTCTCCGATCTCGAGCACGTCCCCAATCGCCGGCCGTCCGCCGTACCGCGTCTGCCAGAACGTCCACGAGAGGACGGCCACTGGCGCGCCCGCGCCGACCGAGTCCTCTCGCGACGAGAAGAATCGTCCCGCAACCGCGTGCGCATCGAAGAGGTCGAAGTAACTCGCGCTGACGACGCCGACGTCCATGACTCTGGTCTCTTCGCCACGCCCGACCGCCAGCTCGCGGTCTTGGAATGCGGCAATCGTCGAGAACGCCGAAGACCAACGCGCCAGGTCGCGGTAGCGCGTGTACGCCATGTGGCCGTCCGTCACGTCGGAGCCGTCGTGGCGCTCCACGAGGTACACGCGATGGACACGGCCCGGGTCATTGAGAAACGCCGGCGGCCGGAAGAGCAGTCGGTCGACGATCGTGAATATCGCGGTGTTCGCGCCAAGTCCCAGCCCGAGGGTCAGCACGACGGCCAGCACGAATCCGGGCCGTTTGCGTGAGCCTCGTATGGTGTGCCGCATGTCCTGCGCGAGCGCTTCGAGCCACCCGATCCCGCGGGTGTCGCGCGTGTCATCCTTGATCCGTTCGACTCCGCCGAAGGCACGACGCGCGCGCAACTCGGCCTCGGCCGGCATCATCCCTTGGCGAACGTACTTCTCGGTCTCGCGCTCCAGGTGAAAGCGAACCTCGTCGTCGAGGTCCCGCTCGACTTCAGCACGGCGAAATAGGGCACGCAGCCACATCAGGTCATATCCAACACGAGCCCGACCGCGGCGGTGAGCTTGGCCCACGCGTCAACTTCTTCGCCGAGCTGCTTTCGGCCGGCCCGCGTCAGCTCGTAGTACTTCGCGCGCCGATTATTGTCGGACGCGCCCCACGTGGCCGCGATCCACTTGCGACGTTCGAGACGGTGCAGAGCGGGGTACAGCGACCCCTGCGGGATCTCGAGCGTCGCGCGCGAGACGTCGTGAATGCGCTCGGAGATCGCCCAGCCATGGAGCGGGCCGAGCGACAGCGCCTTGAGGATCAGCAGGTCGAGCGTGCCCTGCGGCAGGTTCACCCGGGCAGAATGCGTTCTCTCCTGTAGAAGCGCAAGGGGTCAGTAATTCCAGGGCGTTGGGTCGGCTCCTGTCGCCTTGATGCTCGCCGCCATCTTCTGGACCATCTCGGCCCACGTAAATGAATGCCACCCATGGCCCTTCTCCGGCCGGCCGTAGGTGAAATCGACCTCAGCACCCTTCCGCTGCAGAAGGTCTTCAAAATCGTACACGGCGAGATTGAGATAATAATTGTCCATGTCGCCCGCGAAAAAGTGGAGCTTCCCCGCGAGCTTGGGCGCGAGCGTCGACCAGTTCCGCTCGGCGTAGTCGCGCAGATCGAATCCATGGTCGCGCATGTACGCCGCCACCGTGCGGTCGATCGTACCCGTGCGCTTGTTCCAGAGCGGCACGGGATACCCGTCGGGGCCGACGGGTCCGTACACCGCCTCCCAGGCTTCGAGTTGATAGCTCGAACGGCCGTGGCTCCCGAGGACATCCTCGAATCGGCTCAGATCTCGCGCCGTCCACAGGACCTGGCCGGCCACCGTGCGCTGAAACGGCCGCTCGGCGATCGTGAATTGGCCGGTCTGGACGACGAAGGCGTTCGTGTCGTCGTAGATGTTCGTTTGCTGATAGTGCCGGAAGTCGATCGGGTCCGGCTGGAGCACCCACGCGCCGCCGATGGCATCCGGGTGTTGCAACGCGAGCGCGAGCGTCTGCCACCCGCTGGTCGACGCTCCCTCGATCTGTCGTCCATACGGTTGCCGAACAATGCGAAAATGCTCTTCGAGGTACGGCATGACCTCGTTGATGATCGCATCGCCGTACGGCCCGTTGTTGGCCGAGTTCACCGAGTAGGAATCAGGGAAGTACGGTGTCTGCTGCTCGAGCGTGATCGCGATCACCCTCGGGAACGCATCGGCGGTCCACGCCTTGTAGAAGTCGTAGCCGCTCTCCAGGCCCGACGTCTTCCCAATCGTTGCTCCCCGTCTGACCTCGGTCGGGCCCCGTTCTTTGTCCGTCGAGTCCGTCGTGAACCCAAAAGGCTCGGTCCCGTGGCCGAGGGCGTACACGCTCGGATAGTGGGCATCCGGGTGCTCGGCATAGCCTTTCGGCAGCAGAACGGTGGCGTTGATATACACGGGGCGGCCCCAGAACTTCGTGAGCATCGCGCTCTGCATGCGGACGTGTTTGAGCCACTCGGTATCAGCCGGGCGGGGCGTTCCCGGCATGACGTGCGTGACGGTGAGATGGATCGGCCCTCGTCCGATGTGCACGCGCTGGACATCGCCGTACAGGTTGCCAGCGGCCGTGTTGAAAAACTCCACCGTGCCGTCGTTCATGTGCACCCAGATCGTGTGCCCATCCGAACGGTGCACCTGTTCGTAGACGTTCACGACCGCCTGGGCGTAGTAGTCGCCAGGCGGTAACGCCGAGAGCGACTTGGGATAGCTGGCGCTCGTATCGGTAATGACGCCCGTGGGCCCGCTCATGTCCGCGCCGAACACCGCCGGACCGCGGAGTGAGAGCGCCAAGCGCGGTTCCGGTGTCGAGTCCTTCGCAATGAACACGACGAGGCGCCCCGTCAGCGGTCCCGTGTGCGCTGACGCGGCGACGGTCACTTCTATATGAGAGGGCGGTGGGACGGCGATCACGGCGTCACGCTCTTCGTCACATGGCCCTCGCCATCGAGAAACTGGATGCTCGCGGCGCCGGTCGAGTCGACCGCGAGACGCAGGCGTGGGCGCCCCTGCGGATCAGCCAAGCTCACGACGGCACTCTTGCTCGCATCGCGGTCGACCGCCACGCGCGTCGCGGCGAGTGGGTGGCCGTTGTTGTACGCCCACGCTTTGATCGCCGAATCACGCGCGGGGCCGGCCGGCAGGGCGCGCAGTGAGTCCTGCTTGGCGATCATATCCGTGATGGGGATGTTGGCCCGGTCGGTGAGGAAGAGGCCCTCGCGCTTCTGCCCGTTCTCATCCTGGTAGGTCAGCTTCACCGTCTCGTCCTGATTGTACTGATCGAACGACAGGCTGCCGTACGCTCCGAACTTGCCATCCCGGGTGCTGCCACCGAAGCCCATCCCGCCGTCTTCTTCGCCCTCGTCGTTGAAGAAGATCATCCCGGCACCTTTCGGTCGTCCGGGATAGAGTTTGCCATGAAAGACCCAACCGGGTGATCGCGCCGCGTCGGAGATGGTCAGGCGCAACTTGCCATCGGGCTCGACGAGGTTGATGCGCTCGACGGAGATCTCTTGAAAACGAGTCGGTTCATTCGCCTTGTGCCAGGCGGCGAACGCCAGACCGGCCGTCAGTGCCATCGCGATCTTAGTAATCATGGGTGTTCTCCAATCGCTCCAAGGGTCGGACCGTGCGCACGCCGGCGCGCGCGGTGGAATCGGCTACTCCTGCTTTGATCGCCGCCAAGGCTGCGTCATCCGATGGCGGCGTGCCGTCGACTCGCCACAGGTAGACGTAGCGGCCTTCGGGTAGCGCGCGCGTCACCGTCCAGCGGTCGCCGACGCGGGTCGCGGGGATTGGGGCCTGTGACATCGTGAGCTCGACCGTCTTCGCTTGTGGCGCGACGAGTGCGAACGTGACGGTCTCGCCCCAATGCGGTCTCAGGAGAAATTTGTGGTCCGGGTCCACGTGCACGCGCGAGATCGCTCCCAGCTCCGCCACGTCAGTCGTATCCGCCCGTGTCGTGAGATGCACCGCGCGTCGCTCGACAGCGCCGGATGTCGCGAGCTCGATGTCGAGCGGCAGGTCGAAGACGACGTCGGGCTGGGTCTGCGTGACGATGAGTCGCCCGTTCTCGACCTTCGCGTCGACGTCAGGCACGTACTGACCGGTCAGCCAGGGCATGATGAACGGGGCCATATCGCGCCCGGCGGCGTGAGACATGGCAGCGATGAGCTCGGGGTAGCCGTCCGGCCCGAGGCCGCATCGGCCGATGTACTCGCGCATACCGCGATCGAAAACCGAGTCGCCGAGCACTGCGTTCAACGAGTGGAGGATCCACGAGCCTTTCGTATAATGCACGCGCCCGTTGTCGGGATTCCCGAGGATGCTCTGCTTCCCTTCGAATCGCTTTCCGGCGAAGTACCCGGTGGCGGTTCGTTCCCAGAACGCGCGCTCGAGATCCGGCCCGTAGGTTTGGCCGAGCATCGAGGCTTCGGCGTACGTGGCCCAGCCCTCGCGCAAGAAGTTCGAAGCCGGGCCTGATGCGTTCATCGTCCACATGTGCGAGATCTCGTGGGCGTACGCGTACGAAGGCCCGAGGTTGGGGTCGTCCAGCAGGATCGCGTGGTCGCCGGAGACCACCGCATCGTTCATGCGCACGGCGAACCCGCTCCCGTGCAGCTCGCGGTCCTCGACGGCGGCCTGGTAGTGCGGCGGGTTGGGCGGCTCGCCGAACCGGCTCCGCAGGTAGGCGTACTCTCGGCCGGCAATGTCGGCGAGTGTGTCGATCGAGTACGTGAAGCCCGGCGTGAGGAACGTTTCAAATGTGAGATCGCCGATGGTTTTCGTGGCCGGGCGCCAGTCGCGGTCGTAGATCAGCGCGAGCAAGAACTCCGGCCGCACACTCTCGCCATGGACGACCCGCATGCCATTCAGGACCCGCTCCGTCTGACGGACCGTCGTCGACAGGTGGTACTCGGCAGGGATCGTCGCGGTGACCGTCAGTGTGGCGAGATCGTTCCCGCTGTCGTAATTGAAGAACGGGTGCCACGCGTCCGTATTGTGCATGGCGCCATACGCATGGGTCGTATCGCCGCTGTCCGCCGGAATGGTGTAGGTCAAGACAAGCCGCGAGTGGGTGGCACGCGGAGCGTGCACCCATAACACTCCTCCGCCGAACAGATATTGCGGCGACTGGTTGTCGAGCTTCAGGGACGAGATGCGGGCCGCATTGTTGAGCCGCACGGCCAGCCCATACGGACTCCCGACCGCCAGCCCCAGCGTGTCGAGCATCCGACTCTCTTTGCCGGGCACGATAGCCACCTGTAAGGCCTGTGTCCGGATCTGGTTCAGCGTATCGAACGGGATCTGGCGCACGAGCCGCCAGTCGTCGCCCGAGCGCCGGGCTTCGTACAACCCCGAGAATCGCCGCACGGCATTCGTCTCGTCCCCGCCGGTCGAGAGCCCATGCCCTTTGCCTTCGTGTACGGTACCCGTGATGAGCACCACGGCCCGATTCCCGTCGACGGCCAGCACCCGACCGAGTCCCGGCTCGCGCGTGCTGTGGCCATCCACGGCGCGGTGGACAATCATCCGTCCCACCGGGTCCGGGTAGACGCTGTCAAATGCCTCGGCGCTCCCCGTCGCGAAACGGGTCAACACGAGCCGTGTGAGGGAATCAGGTGTCGGCGCGCCTACGGTCGCGCTATCGGCGCTTCGCGCTCGATCGCGCCCAGTGGCGCCACGACCAACGGCGCCCGCACGCGTGAGATCGGCGTGAAAGGGGCAACCAATCGAGAAGGCGAGGATCCAGAGCATCAGAGTCCCGTCTGGCGGAATAATTCCTTCATTATTATCATTTGTCCGGACGAATGCAATTTGTACGTACCAATCGGGCAGCGAGGAAACGAACCATGGGACTCCGTGTCGCGTTCGCGCTGGTGTTGCTCGTGCCCGGGTTACTCGCCGGCCAACCTGGCACTGTCACTGGCCGTGTGACCGACTCGCGGTCGGGTGAGCCAATCAACTCGGCGGCGGTACGCATTGAAGGCACCGCGCTCATCGTCGCCACAGACCGGGACGGCCGCTATCGGATCACGCGCGTGCCGGCCGGCCGTCAAAACGTGACGGCACGCGGCATCGGGTATCGACTGGGGAGCCAGACGGTGACCGTACCCGCGGGTGCGGAAGTGACGGCTGACTTCTCGCTCCAGTACGCCCCGGCCAACCTCACCGAGATCGTCGTCACCGGCACTGCCGGCGACCAGTCGCGCGCCGCGCAAGGCGCAGTCGTCGCCACGATCGGCGCGGACTCCCTGACGCAGAAAGCGCCGGTGCAGTCGCTGACCGAAGTGCTCGAAGGCCGGGTCTCGAGCGTCAACGTCACCGATGGCTCGGGGACGGCCGGCACGTCGTCGCGCATCACCATTCGCGGCCCCGCGTCGATCTCGCTCTCCGACGAACCGATCATCTTCATCGACGGCGTGCGGATGGAAAGCCAGGAGCGCAACGATATCGGCCAGCACTCGACGAGCCTCGAAGGGTTGGGCGGCCAGGCCATGAGCGCGCTCAACGATCTCTCGCCCGACGACATCGAAAGCATTGAGATCGTCAAAGGCCCTGCCGCCGCTACGCTCTATGGCGCGGACGCCTCCGCGGGCGTGATCCAGATCATTACGAAGAAAGGCAGGCTCGGCTCACACGCCTTCCGGCAGTCGTTCACGGGAGAGTGGGATCAGGTCCAACCGGCCTTCACGCCATATGCGGTCTATGGAACCTGCATTTCGGCGCTTGCCGGAACGCCAGGTTGCAAGGGCAAGGCGGTGGGGTCCGTGATCTCGGCCAATCCCCTGGTCGAGGACGGTGTCTACAAGGATGGCAACCTCGGATCACTGGCCTGGACCGGCCAGGGAGGATCGGACAACTTCGGGTACTTCTTGTCCGCGAGCGCGAACAACGAGCAGGGCACGACCCCCAACAACTATGTTCGGCGGCGCACGGCGCGCGCCAACATGCACTGGGTGGTCATCCCGGCGCTCTCCATCGACGCCACGGCGACCATTACCGAGAACGATGCCCGCGTCCCCATGGGCGACGACTCCGAGTACGGCTACCTCATCGATGCCGGGTATCTGACCAATCCATTCACGGACAGCCCCGCCCTCCCGATCGCGAGCCTCGAACAGATCAATAACGACTCTCGATCGATTCGCACCACGCCGACCTTTCAGGTGCAGTACGTGCCGTTCCCGTGGTTCACGAACCGCCTCACGCTCGGCGCCGATCTCATATCGACCAACGCGACGACGTTCTTTCCGACCGGCGTCCCGGGGTACATCGGCGACCAGATCAACGGGTATGTCGAAAACGCCCAGCACCCGATCAACGTCTATACGGTCGACTACCTCGGCAACATCCGCCTGACCTTCGGCAAGAGTAACTGGATCGCCTCGAACACCTCGTTCGGCACGCAGTACATCGATCGCGTCGAGAACTATCTGGCCGGCGCCGGCATTGGACTGCCCGCGAACCAGACTCCGCTCGTGTCCTCGGCCGCGTCGACGGCCTCCTATCAGCAATTCGACGAGACGAAGTCGCTGGGCTTCCTGGCTCAGGAAGAGCTCGGATTCGATCAGATCCTGTTCGTCCAAGGCGGGTTCCGCGTCGATCAGAACTCCTCGTTCGGGACGGCCTATGGCGCGTTCTTCCTGCCCAAGGTGAGCGGATCGTTCGTCCTCTCCCAGACGCCCTTCTGGCAATCGTTCGCGCCGGCCGTCTCGACGCTGCGGTTCCGGTCTGCGTATGGCACCACCGGACGATCACCGCTCCCCGGCGCCTCGCTGGCGACCTATTCGCCGATCTCCTACATCACGCCGACGGGGGGCTTCGCGCCCGGCGTGGTGCAGTTCAGCCCTGGCAACCAGAACCTCAAACCGGAACGCGGCACCGAGTTCGAAGGTGGGCTCGACGCCGGGTTCTTCCACGATCGCGTCGGTCTCGAGCTCACGTACTTCAACAAGAAGACGAACGATCTCCTCCTCCTCAATCCAATCCCGCCGTCACTCGGCTACACGTCCGAACCGTACGTCAACGCGGGCTCGGTCGACAACAGCGGCTTCGAATTCACGGTGCGCGCCACGCCGGTGGCCGCGCGCAATTTCCAGTGGGACGCGGCGTTCACCGGCAACACACTCAAGAACCGTCTGACGAGCCTGGGTGGCTTGTCGATCTCGGAAGTCGAGCTTCTGTCGGCCGACCTCACGCAGCAGTACGACATCGGCCAGCCGCTGGGGTCGTTCTTCTCCAGCAAGATTCTCGGCACGACAGCCACCTCCGCGACCGTGTCGAACACGCCGGTCTTTGCGGGGCCGCAATTCCCGACTTATCAGGGGAACGTCAATACGACACTCACCCTGTTCAAAGTCCTGCGCCTCTATGGGAACGTCACGATGCAGCGCGGCGGCAAGCTTCTGGACGTCACGCAATGGATCCAGGATCTCACGGGGATGAGCCGGCAGACGAACGAGCCGGTGAGCCGAGGCGGCTATACGCACGCGGATTCGCTGCGGCGGTTCGGGCCCTTCCTGACCGCGTCCGGCCAGGCAGTCGGTGGCGTCTACGCCGCGTATGTGCAACCCAGCAACTTCACGCGGTTGCAGGAGCTCTCGGCCACGCTGCTGTTGCCGCCGAGCGTCGCTCGCCTGCTGCACGGGGCCAGTGCGTCGCTCACGATCGGCGGGCGGAACCTCTGGCTCTCGAAGTCCGACGAGTATCAGGGGTACGATCCCGAGATCATCTCGGGTGAGGGGAGCCAGAATCCGGCGAATCAAAACACCACGTGGGATGAATTCGGCGTGCCCCAACCGCGGCGGCTGTTTGCCCGCCTCAACCTCCAGTTCTAGGGGACCTGAGCCATGCGAAAAATATTGGCGATCTCGTTCGCGTCCCTAGTACTCGCCGGGTGCGATCTCAACGTCGCGAATCCAAACGTGATCGATGCGTCGAAATTCAACCCCAATACCGATGGCTTCACGCTCTCCATGTCGGCGCAGACGTATTCGTACCGCGCCTTTCAGGCGATCGCGCTGAGCGGGGGCTGGATTTCCGACGAGCTGTGGACGGGCGCCATCCGGCCCGAAACGAACCACCTCAATAGTCGCAACTTCGTCGGCACCGATGATATCAACGCCGATATCTTTGCGTTGTTGAGCCTGGCGGTGGCCAACAACGTCAACGCGGTGCGCGTTCTGGCAGCCGCCACAGGCTCCGCGAGCGACTCGAATTATGCGCGTGTGTCCATGAACGCCGGCTACGCCTTCCTCCTCATGGCCGAGACCATGTGCGTCAGCGACGTGCAGGACGGGCCGCAGCTCACGGACGCGCAGCTCCTGGACTCGGCCATCACGCATTTCACGAAGGCGATCGCGGTGGGCAATGCGGCCAGCAATCCGCCGATCGTGCAAGAGTCGCAAGTCGGGCTGGCACGCGCGTACCTGCAACTCGGCAGCTGGGCCAACGCGACGTCGACCGCCGGATCCGTGCCGACCTCGTTCGTGGCGTACGAGATCAACAGCGCCAATCCCGCGACCGCCGATTCGCTGGGCAACGTCATGATCGTCCAGCAGAACAGTGAGCAGCTCGTCGTACCGCAGATGTACCGCGATCTCAACGACCCGCGGGTCCCGACCGACAGCAGCGGGTGCACCATCACCAACGGCCTGCCCTGCGTCCTCCAAGCGAAATTTTCGACGTACGGCGACCCCATCCGGCTGGCGTCGGGTCTCGAAGCGCAGTTCATCGCGGCCGAAGCGCAGCTGCACGGCAGCGGCTCGACCGGCCCCGCGCTGACCGTGATCGCGAGCGAGCGCGCCGCGGGGAACGAAGGAGCGTATACCGGGGGCACAGACACGCTGTCGGTGTTGACCGAGCTGCTCAATCAGCGCGCGCGCGAATTCTGGATGGAAGCGAAGAAACTGGGTGACATCCGACGGAACCCATCGGTATCGCTCGCCAGCATTCTGACCGACCCGGTCGGCGCACCATATCTAGGCCCCACGGGTGGGACATTCGGTAAGACGTTTTGCGCGCCCATTCCGCCCGAGGAGATCAATGCGAACCCCAACCTGCATTGAGCCGCCGCTCTAGCCACCGTCCGTACCGCACAATGGCTCCACTGCCGACGAAATAGAGCAAGCCGACAAAGAGATAGGCCTCGGTTGAGAATCCGAGCCACTGAGGGTCCTGCGTGGCGAGGCGTGCCGTGTTGAGCAGATCGAAGAGTCCGATGATCACGATCAGACTCGTGTCCTGAAAGAAGCCGGCGGCGATCGAGACAAACGACGGCACGACGATCCGGAGCGCCTCGGGGAGGATCACGAGGCGCATCGCCTGACCCCATGGGAGACCCAAGGCGAGCGCGGCCTCGAGTCGCGGCTTGGGCACCATCTGCAGCCCCGAGCGCACCGCCTCAGCCAGATATGCTGCCGCGAACAGCGCGATGGCCGCCTGCGCGAGCAACAGCTTGTCGACCTGAATGCCCGTCGGCAGCGCCAAGGGCAAAATGAGCACGGCGAGATACAACACGGCGACGAGTGGGATCCCGCGTACGACTTCGACGATGCCAGTCGCGACGCCGCGCACGACTGGTCGTCTCGACCTGCGTCCGAGCGCGAGGAGAATCGCGACCGGGAATCCCAGCGCCAGGCCGATTGTCGTCAGCATGATCGTGATCGGCAACCCGCCCCATTCTTGTGTGGACGCGGCCGACATCAGCCAGTAGGCCAAGCCGAGCCCTATAGCCCACGCGAGCATCAACGTCCGCCGCCAGAATCGCGGCGTGAGGGTCACGACCACGACCGCGAGCAGCACGATCATGGCGGCGGCTGCTCTCCATCGCTCGTTCGCCGGATACAGGCCAAAAACGATGAACCACAGCTTGTGCCCAATGAACGCCCAACACGCGCCGTGTCCCGCGCGGCAATCGACGGACGTTCCCGTCCAGGTCGCGTCAATCAGCGCCCAGCGCACAAATGGGATCGCCAGCGCGAGCAGCGCCGTGACGCTCGCCAGCGTCAAGGCGCCATTGAGTGGCGTCGCGAAGCTACGCCGTAATGCGCGCATTGTACCGGCCGAGCACGTAGGCGACCGACAGGCTGGCGCCCAAGTAGACGGCGACCATGATGAGCATCGTCTCGACGTTGTGCCCGGTCTGATTCCCAATGGTGTTCAGCACGCTGACGACGTCGGGGAATCCGATCGCCACCGCGAGGCTCGAGTTCTTGATCAGGCTCACGCAGTTCTGGGCCAGCAGCGGGACCATCGCCCGGAGCGCCTGCGGAATGATCACCAATCGTAGTGCCTGAAACCTCGACAGACCCAGTGCGTGGGCAGCCTCAGTCTGCCCCCGCGAGACGGCGAGAATCGCTCCGCGCACGACTTCCGAGATATGCGCGGATTGGTGCAACACGAGTGCGATGAGCAACGCCGCCAACTCGGGCGAGAGTGCGATGCCGCCTGTGAAGTCGAATCGCGTGTGCCGTGGTAGCTCCAGTCCATGGAGGGTCAGACTCGGAAGAAACAGCCCACGATCGGAGAGGAAGACACCAGGGAGTGGCGTCAACGCGTGATCAGCCGACGGCAGCCCGTGGAGGAGCGCCGAGAGCCACAACAAGAGGAGGAGGAGCGGCGTGCTCCGGAGGATCTCGACGTATCCTCGCGTGAGTCCAGTCAGCGTCGGGTTGGTCGATAGGCGCGAGATGCCGACGACGAAGCCCACGGCGATCGCCAGGAGACAGCCGAGGAATGCTACCCGCGCGGTATTCGTGAGGCCGACGAGGATGGCGCGCCCCATCGTGTCTTCCGGGGTGAAGCGCAGCCACGCGGTGTCGCCGATGGCGAAGTTCGCGGGTTGCGTGAGAAACTCGAACCCCAGGGTGAGTCCCCGAGCTTCGAGGTTCATCGCGGCATTGTGAATGAACCATGCGATCAGGGCGGCCGCGACAACAAACCCGATCCACCGTCTCATCGAAACGGCGGCGAGTAGAGAAGTCCTCCTGCGGTCCAGAGTTTGTTCGCGCCCCGATCCATGCCGAGCGATGTCTTCGGCCCGAGATCACGGTCGAAGATGTCAGCATAGTTCCCGATCTTCGCGATGACGTTGTATGTCCACTTCGGATCGAGTCCGTCGCCCGTCGTCGCGCCGAGGTCGACACCGAGAAACCGTCTCACCTCGGGATCAGCGCTGGTGAGGCCCTGCGCGACGTTCGCCTGCGTGAGGCCCAGCTCCTCGGCCTCGACGGGCGCG
>DATMLM010000008.1:0-30368 GCA_035570055.1 Gemmatimonadaceae bacterium | reverse complement strand
TTCTGGCCGTCAATTCTGGCGCCGTATCGCGTGGTCCCGACGTTGCCGAGCGAGTCGGCTCATCGTCCACCGGAGGCGGCGCCGGACACGGCCGCCGCGTCTCCCCCTCCCTCGAGAGAATAGGCAATGGACGCATTTCTGAAGTGGTTCCGCGATGGCGGCCCGATCATGTACCCGATTCTGATCGTCGCCCTCTCGGGGTTGGCGATCTTTCTCGAGCGGCTGTACGTGATCGTCTTGCGGTCGCGCATCAACGGCCCGGCGTTCATCGATCGGGTGATGCAACTCGTGCGCGCGGGCCGGATCGACGAAGCGATTCGCCTCTGCACGCAGTCCAAGGCGACGCTACCCGACATGGGTTTGCTCATCCTGCGCTCGAAGAGCCACGACGAGGGCGAGCTCCAGAACGTGGCGGACGCGGCGTCCCTCGCGGTGATCC
This sequence comes from Gemmatimonadaceae bacterium, assembly GCA_035570055.1. Taxonomy (GTDB): domain Bacteria; phylum Gemmatimonadota; class Gemmatimonadetes; order Gemmatimonadales; family Gemmatimonadaceae; genus DASRDS01. The sequence goes on along the minus strand of DATMLM010000008.1, from coordinate 29,929 downwards.
CGCGGCTCACGCGGCGCCTGCAGTATCTCCCGATGCTCGCCAACGTCGCGACGCTGATCGGTCTGTTCGGCACGATCTATGGTCTCCGCGGCGCGTTCGCGTCCGTCGCGCTCGCCTCGGCGGCCGAGCGCTCGGAGAAGCTGGCGGCCGGTATCGCGATCGCGCTCAACGCGACGGGCTTCGGGCTGCTGACGGCCATCCCGCTGACCGTGGGCCACTCGTATCTCTCGGCCCAGGCCGAGCAGATCATCGAGCAGGTCGACGAGTTCTCGGTGCGGCTGATCAATGCGCTCGTGGAACGTCCGGATGTCCGCATAGCGACTCGCTAATCGAATCCCAAGCGGAGCGACCGCCATGGTCACTCGCTTTCATCGAGCGAAAGTCCGTCGCCGCGAGCTCAGTCAGGGCCAGCTCGGGCACGGCAGCATCAATCTCGTGCCACTGGTCGACATCCTGACGTCGATCGTGTTCTTCTCGCTGGTCACCTATCAAGGCCTCGTTGCGGTCCTGACCAGCTATGACCTCAGTTTGCCGCCGATAGTCGTCAACGCGCCCCAGGCCGTCTCGAAGCCGGACAACGCCCAACTCAACCTCTTGCTCGCCGTCCGCGTGTCGAACGACGGCCTGCTCGTCGAGCACTCGGAAGAGGGTGGATTCCGTCGTCAGATCAAGGGGCTCGATTCGACCTCGCTGGACACGTTGCAAGCCCTGATGGTCGACATCAAGGCGAAGTATCCGCAGAACAACGATGTCCTCGTGATTCCGAATGACGATGTCGCGTACGATGATGTGATCCACGTGCTGGAACGATTGAAGGTGGCCAAGTATCCCAACGTGGCGCTCGGCACGAAAGCGCGGCAGACCTGATCATGGCGAAGACCAGTCGCTTCCAGCAGTCGCGAGAGGCCCGCCGCGGCGCCCAGTTCTCCAAGTTCAAGCTGGCCGAGCTGAACCTCGTCCCTCTCGTCGACACGCTCGTGTCGATCGTGTTCTTCGCGCTCGTGACGGCGGTCGTCGGTGAGCTCGCGCCGGTCGTGGCCGGCGTCACGTTGCCGGAGTCGAGCGTCGGCGGGAATGCGCTGCAGCAACTCACGCTTGGCGTCGGCGCCCAGGTGACGGTGGCGAACACGCCGGTCATGAGCACGGTCGACGCGGCCCAGGCCCAGTCGAACATGCCGGGCCAGCCGCTCTTGATCCCGCAGCTCTACACGGTGCTCAAGGAGCGCGCGGATTCGATTCGCTCCCAGCGCGGCACGCCCGCGACCGATCCTGTCGACCAGCCGCTCGCGATCCAGGGCGACAAGACGATGCACTATGATCTGCTCTCGCGGATCATGCAGACCGCGCGGCTGGCCGGATTCAAAAATATCTCGTTGCAGGTCAAGCGCGTCGGGGGCGCCAGCAACACGTGACGGCGCCCCCGCCGAAACGGCGCTCGGGTCGCGTACGCGCGCCAGTCGATGAGACGAGCTTCACACGCGAGCTTCGGCACGAGCTGGCGAGCAGCGAAGGCCGCGCGCTCGTGGTCTCGTCGAGCATCTCGGCCGGCATCGGCTTCATCTGGATCCTGCTCGTGATCTTCGGTCCACAGACCGAGACCGCTCACTTGTTGTCGGCGGACGAGCGGCCGATCAACGTGACATTCGAGTCGCCGCCGCCCGAGGAGCCGAAGGTCGCGCCGACGCCGGCCGCGCCAACCGTATCGAAGCCGACGCCGAAACCCGCTGCTGCCGCGGCACCGAAGCCGTCGGGGCCGACGCTGGCGGAAAAGCGCGCCGCCGCCGCGGCCGCCGCGTTCGGCGCTCCGGCGGCGTCGAACGGCCCGGTCGGCGATGTCTCGAACGTGCTCCGTGGCGTGTCGGTCGCGTCGAACTCGCCGGCCACTCCAGGTGCGGCGGCGGGTGGAAAGCAGGTGCTCGCCTATGGTCAGGGTGGCGCAGGCTCGCGCACGCCGGGCCGCGATGCTGGCGCTGGCAGCGGTACCGGGTCGATTGGCGCCGTCCAGGGCACCGGTGGGTTCGGCGCGCAGGCCGTGCGCATCTCCGCGCCGAAGGTGATCGACGCGCCGAGTCTCGGCGGGCCGTCGCGCGACGTCGGCGAGCTTGGCACGCAGGTGCGCGACCACGAGTCGCAGCTACGGTTCTGCTACGACGAGTTCGGCTTGAAGGTGAATCCCGCGCTCGCGGGCAGTGTGACGATCGCCCTGACGCTGACCGGTGGCGGGGCCGTGACAGACGCCAAGATCACCGGCCGCACGTGGAGCGGCCCGGGTGCCGACGCGACCGAAGCGTGCATCCTGCAGCGCGCGCGCGGGTGGCACTTCCCGGCCTCATCGGCGGGCGGCGGCACCTACGAGTTCAGCTTCAACTTTACGAAGTGAGTCGAAGCGGGCCGCATAGGCTGGCGTGAACCGCGCCGCCTGCGGGAGTGTGTCCATCGCCCGCGCTTCGGCGTTGATTTTCTCCAACGTACTGGTGGTCTCCGGCTGCGCGGTGGGCGGCGCGGCAGGTAGCTTTTGCTCGGGTGTCTTCGAGCACGCCGACAGGACAGCCACCAGGAGCACCACGAGCCGCATGCTCGGAAATCTGATAGCGATCGCGTTCCTCGTGCAGCAGATCCCGGCACCCGTCGGGGTCGTGAACGATTTCGCGCACGTGCTCACGCCGAGCGCGTCGGCGCACATCGAGCAAATCGCGAGCGACGTCAGAAACAAGTCGCGCGGCGAGATCGCGGTCGTCACGCTCCGTGACATTGGCGACCAGGATCCGGCTCAGGTCGCGCTCCTCATCGGACGCCAATGGAAGGTCGGCAAGATCGGGAATCCAGGCGATCCGACGCGAAATGCCGGCGCGGTCATTCTCCTCGTACCGAAGGAGACGTCGAGCGACGGACGAGGGCATTGCTTCATCGCCACGGGAAGGGGCGCGGAAGGGTTCATCACCGACGGTGACGCCGGCGATATCTGCCGCGAGGCGACACCGGATTTCCGCGATCGCGACTACTCCGACGGACTCGACCTCGTCACGTATCGGACGGCGCAGCGTTTCGCCGACGAGTTTCATTTCTCGCTCGACACCGCTCTCAGTCCCTCGCAGACCCAGCCCCAGGTCAACGTCGAGGACCGAGGCGGCCGGGGTGGGATCACGCCGTTCGAGCTCTTCATCGGCTTTCTCATTGTGTTCTTCATCCTGCGCCTCGTGGCTGGTGGGAGGCGGGGATGCGGTTGCGTGCCGATACCCTTTTTCTTCGGTGGCGGCGGCGGCGGTGGCGGCGGCTGGTCCAGTGGCGGCGGCGGAGGGGGTGGCTTCGGTGGATTCGGCGGAGGCGGAGGGTTTGGCGGTGGCGGTGGCGGATCAAGCTGGTAAACTTCGGCGTGCCCGCAAAGACTGACGCCGAGACGGCGCTCGCCGATCTCGTGAAACAACTGGAACACGTCTGGGAGCGCGGTCTGTCTGCCGTGCTCCTCTACGGCTCAGGAGCAGGCGGCGAGCACATTGCCGGCCGGTCCGACTATAACGTGCTCGTTCTGGTCGACTCGGCCCCGCTCGAAAAGCTGCGGGGGGCCGAGGCGGCGCTTCGCGGCTGGAGGGCGGCGGGGCATTCGCCGCCGCAGGTCATGACGGTCGAGGAGTGGCGGACGGGCGCCGACGCGTTCCCGATGGAGTACGCGGATATCCTGGCTCGGCATCGTGTGCTAACCGGTGAACCGCCTTTCGCCGGTATCGCGGTCCGCGCGACGGATCTCCGGCTGCAGCTCGAGCACCAGGCCAGGTCGACGCTCCAGCGTCTGCGTCGGCGGCTCCTGGGGACGTCGGCCGAAGCGCATCGTGACGTTTTGGCTGATAGCGTGAGAGAGGTGATGATCGTCTTCCGAGCGAGCGAACGTTTGCACGGGGCGACGCCGCCAACGGAGAACGACGCGTTGGCGAATGCGGTGGCGGGGCGGGTGGGATTCGACCCCGGGCCGTTCCTGCGCGCCGTGCAGCACGTCCGCTCCGCTCCGAAGCTGTCCGCGCGCGAAGCGACGGATGTGCTCTCCGGCTATCTGGTCGGGCTGGAGCGCCTGGTCACCTATCTCGACGCCTACGAAGCATGAAAAAGCTGACCCCCCTGGTTCTGCTGCTCTCCATGGCTTGTCATGGGGACAAGAAGCCCGCTGCCGCCGTTGCGGCCGCGCCGCCAGTCGACACGACTCCGGTCGACCTGTCCAAGGTCCAGACCACGTTGCCCAAAGCAGCACCCGATACCTTCACGCCGCCTCCAAAGCCGAAGAGCGACGTCGTCCAGGCGCCGGATTATCCCCCCGCGCCCGAGCCGTTGATGGCGTCCGTCAATCGCGAATCGGCGTTCTCCCGGTTTTGTTTCGAGGAGTACGGAGAGAAGTTGGATCCGACGCTCCGTGGCGGTGTCGCGATGTTGGTCACAATCAACTCGCAAGGTGTCAGTGACGCCAAAGTCGCGAACAGCCGCTGGTCATCAAAGCAACCCGGCGCCGGCGTCGATCAATGTCTCAACGAGAAAGCCAAGCTCGCGTGGAAATTAGAACCTGGTGAAGTCCACTCGGGCCAATACGTCGTGCAGATGAGTTTCCGGGGGAGCTAATGAAATTGTCGCGCGTAGTCGTCGCCGGTTTGATGCTGTCACTCACGGGCTGCGGATACAACCAGATCCAGCAGTTGGATGAGTCGGCGGCGCAGGCGCAGAAGAACATCGAGGTGCAGCTCCAACGCCGGTCGGATCTGATCGGAAACCTCGTCGAGACCGTGAAGGGACAGTCGAAGCAGGAGCTCGCCGTGTACACGGACGTGGCGAAGGCGCGCGCCGGAGTGACGGATGCTATCTCGAGTCATGACCCGGCGCGTGAGGCCGACGCGAACCTGCAACTGTCATCACAATTGACGATCCTCAATCGCTCTGTAACGGAAGCGTACCCGCAGTTGAAGTCGGATCAGGCGTACCTTCGGCTAATGGACGAGCTGACGGGTACAGAGAACCGCATCGCGACGGCCCGGACCGACTACAATCAAGCGGTTGAGACGTACAATGCGTATATCCGGCAGTTCCCGCAGGTCGTCACCGCACGTCTCTCCGGGTCCAAGCCGCGTGCGTACTTCACGGCCACCGCTGCCGCGCAGGAAGCACCCAAGGTCGACTTCTCGACGAAGCCGTAGGCTCTTCTTTCTCGTCACGCCGATCCTCGCGGCGTGCCATGAGGTCACCGGCACCAGGATCATGCGGCCGCCACCCGACACGGTGACGGTGCGGGTGTTAGCCGAGACGTACCAGAATCTCGAGAACGATCAGATGCAGGAGTGGGAGGCGACGCTCGGGATGCCCGTCGGCCTCTACACCCAGCAGATGGCGGGGATCGCGGCGCAGCCCGAGGCGTTCGATCTGTACCGATTTCTCGCGTCCGATGCCGATCCGGGGTTCCAGGCGATCCTCGCGTCGGCGACGAGCGCGCGCACCATCCAGACGCTCGGGCACAAGATCAACGACTCGTTGTGGATCGGGATCGGCAAAGTCTGGGAGGCCGCGGCGGTCGGCGATGCCGCCTCGATCTGGGGCGCGATCCCGTACACGCAGGCGTTCGATCGGGAGCACTACCCCGATCCGGAGTTCGACCCGCAGCCCACCGTGTATCAGATGGTCGATGCGCAACTCGACTCGGCGATCCGGTACTATCTCGCGGCACGGCCCGGATCGCAGCGCGGACCGGACACGGCGGAGCTCATCTATCGTGGCCAGCCGCCGGAGTCGTTAGCCACCATCTATACGGAGGTCGCGCACACGTTGCGCGCGCGATACGACCTCCATCGCTCGGGCAGCGACCCGTCATTCTACGCGCTGGCGCTCCAGGAGGCGCAGCAGGGGGTCTCCGATCCGCGGCACGACTGGAATTGGTACAACGACGGCACGGAGCCGCAGAACAACGCGACGTACACGCTCGTGACCGGCCATAGCGCCGGACAACTGGCGCCGTCGGCCACGCTCATCAATCTCATGCACCAGCGGATGGCGGAAGGGCTCGACGCGAATCAGGATCGAATGGATTTCTACTTCGTGAGCCTGGTCAATGCCTCGGGATCGTGCGACTCGACGTGTGCGGGATTCCGGCCGGGAGGCGATGTGGCCGAGCCGGGGGGTGCCGGGACGTCCGATTTCGACCTGCTGAATTTCGGCGCCGGATTCCGACAGCCGTATGTCACGTGGACCGAGACGCAGTTGATCTTGGCCGAGGCGGCCCTGGCGACGGGGAATGCGTTGCTCGCGGAGCGGGCGCTGACGGCGGTGCGAGCGCACGAGGTGTATGGGGCCGACGTCAGTGGAGACCGGCTCGCGTCCGGTTCCGTCGCCTGTGGCGGTCCGTGTACGTTCGTCACACAACGGCCGGTCCCGGCGACGCTTCGCAACATTATAGAAGAGAAGTACATCGATTTGTTTCTGAGCGCCGAGGTCTGGTCGGACTTCCGGCGCACGTGTTTGCCGTACATGGCGGCCGCGCCCGCGACGGTGACGGATTCGGTCCCGCGCGCTGGCAGCTTACCCGAGCGATTCCCGTACGGGCAGACGATAGCGGCCGATCCCAACACGCCGAACGTCGCCCCGACTGCCCACAACGCGGACTCTCCGCGGATGTGTCCGTCGTATTCTTTCTTCGGGACGCCGGCGGCATACTGATTCTGGTCAGTTTGCTAACCACTTCTTGACATGATCGGCTGACGCCCGTAACGTGGCGCACCGCCAACGACTACGTCCGTAGTACTACGCAATTAGTACTAGGGAAATAGTAGTCGCCCAGCAGGCGGGGTCATTCGCTCCTCCACTCTCACTGCGAGGTGCCGCGAGACCCATGTCCAGTCAGCGAGGTAGGTGGTTCAACCCAGGCGTCCTACTGATGGTCGCCGCCGCCAGTGTGCTGTCGCTTCCGACAGAGCTCACTGCGCAGCAACCGGTGACGATCACCGGTGATGTGACGAGCGATGCAGGCACACCGCTCCCCGATGCGAGCGTGTTCATCCAAACGATGAACTTGGCGACGCAGACTCGAGGAGACGGGAAGTACACGCTGGTGATTCCCTCGGCACGCGTTGCCGGGCAGACGGTCACGCTGTCCGTTCGTCTCGTCGGGTACACGAGCGCGTCAGCCCAGATCACACTCACCGGCGGCACGGTCACCCAGCCCTTCAAGCTCGTCTTGAATCCGTTCCAACTGGGAACGGTGGTCGTGACCGGTGCGGGCACGCAGGCCACGGTCGAGCAGCTCGGTACGACGCGGAGCTACGTCACGCCCGACGAAATCCAGCGCAGCAACGAGTCGAACCTGGTCACGGCGTTGGCGGCGAAGGCGCCGAGTGTCCAGGTCACCTCGAGCTCTGGTCAGCCCGGCACGTCCACGTACATCCAGCTGCGCGGTCTCACGACGCTGACGGCGTCCGACGGCCAACCGCTCATCGTGGTCGATGGGTTGCCGATCGACAACTCGAACGTGATGTTCGCGGGAAACGCGCCGGGCTCGGCCGCGGCCGGGAATGGCGGCGCCGAGACGGTGAACCGCGCGATGGATCTCAATCCGGATGACATCGAGAACGTCGAGATCCTCAAGGGCCCGTCGGCCGGCGCCATCTACGGATCGCGGGCCGGTCAGGGCGTCATCCTGATCACGACGAAGCGCGGTCGCGCGGGACAGACCCACTACTCGGGGAAGAGCTCGACCTCGTGGGACAACGTCTCGAACCTCCCGGCGAATCAGACCGTGTACAACCTGGGCTCGGACGGTGCCACGTTCTCGTGCGCCGGCGTCGTCAACTGCTCGCCACCGGGCCGCGGAGCGTCCTGGGGCGCCGTGATTCCGGCCGGCACGCCGGAGTACAACAATTACAACAACATGTTCACGACCGGCCACGTGTACGACGAAGCCATTACGGCGTCGGGCGGGAACGATCGCACGACCTTCTACGTGTCCGGTGCGTACAATCTCAATCGCGGTATGCTGACCGGTCCGAACGACAGCTATGGCCGCACGGCGCTGCGATTCAACGGCGCGCAGCAAGTGAACTCCGATCTGCGCCTGTCGGCGAACGTCGCCTTCTCGGCGTCGAACGGCGCGTATCTCGAGAGCAGCAACAGCACGTCCAGCTTGCTCCTCGGCGCCTGGCGCACGCCGGCGACGTTCAATAACGCGGCGTACCTCGCCCCGAACGGCGAGCCCGTGTCGACGCGCTTCGAGAACCCGGCGCCGGGCACGGACGAGATCTCGCGCGTGTACGACAATCCGTTCTTCGTCGCCAACAACCAGAAGAACACCTCCAACGTGGCGCGCACACTCGGCAACGTCACCGCGGACTATCAGGCGCTGTCGTGGCTGCGGTTCAGCGAGAACCTCGGCGCGGACTACTCGAACGATGAGCGCCTGACCTCCGAGCCGTGGACCTCCGGCAACAGCGCGGGCGAGAATCCGATCAGCTCCAAGCTCGCCACGGGCAATGTCAACCAGGGCTACATCAAGCAGTGGTCGATTGACCAAACGGTCACAGCGACGGCGTCGCATACGTTCTCCAAGAGCTTCGACGGGTCACTCACCCTGGGCAACAACGAGAACGTGAAGCAGTACAACACCGAATTGACGACCGGCCTCGTGCTCCCATCGCCGCAGCCGTACGTCCTGTCGAATACGGCGCTGCCCCAGTCCCCGGGCGTCTACACGTCGGCGATTCGGCTAGCGTCATTCTTCGGGCAGGCGCAGGCGAGCCTGTTCCACCAACTGACCCTGACCGGCGCGCTGCGCGATGACGGTGCGTCGACGTTCGGTATCAACCAGCAGTTCAGCTGGTTCCCGAAGGTGAGCGCGGCGTGGCAGGTGATCCGGCAAGGCGACAACAGCAACAACTGGCTGACGAGCGTGAAACTCCGCACGGCGTATGGCGAGAGCGGCACGCAACCGCGTCCGTACACGCTGTCGAATTCGTTCGGCGCGGGGCTTTTCGGTGACGGATACACCACCATCAGCACGGCGAGCGTCAATGGCCAGGGCGGCGTCGTCACGCAGGCCATCGAGCCGAACCCGAACCTCGCCACGGAACGCCAGAAGGAGTTCGAGATCGGAACGGACATCGGGTTCCTGAAGAACTTCGGCGATCTCAGCTTCTCGTATTACGATGAGAACACGAGCGGCGCCATCTTCCCGGTGCCCGTCGCGTCGTTCACCGGCTACAGCGAACAGTATCAGAACGCGGCCAACTTCTGGAACCACGGCTTCGAGGTCGCGTTGAACCTTCGGCCTATCCAGACGAAGCTGCTCTCGTGGGATGTCGGCGTGAACTGGTCCCGCAACCGCAGCGATGTGACGAGCCTGCCGAAAGGCGTGCAGTACGTCGACATGGGTGGCACCGGTGGGCTGGGCGGTATCACCGGCGCGGCGCTCGTTGGCCAGCAGGTGGGCATCTATTACGGCACCGACGTCGTGCGCTGCGGTCACGGCGAAACCATTAACGGCGTCAACCTCGACGCGACCGCCGGCTACTGCAAAGGCTCGAAGCCGGGCGCGGTCTACCTCGATGCCACCGGTCTGCCGCAAGTCTCGACCAAAGGCAACTTCGTGATCGGCGACCCGAACCGGAACTGGATCGGCTCGCTGCACACGGGCTTCCATATCCTCAAGTTCACGGTCACGGCGTTGGTTGACGTGCAGAATGGCGGCGACAGCTACAATGGCACGAGTGGCGCGTTGAACTACTTCGGCACGTCGGCGGTCACCCTGCTGCGTGGCCACAACGTCGTGTACGGGTCGAATTACATGCCGGGTCCAGTCGCCGGCCCGGGCGCCGGCAAGTCGGTCACGCTCGATCAGTCCTGGTTCCAGAATACCGACGGGATCTATACCGGCGCGACCTCCCTGTTCGTCCAGCCGTCGGGCTTCGCCAAGCTGCGCGAGATCTCGGTCGGCTACACGCTCGACATGCCGGCGATCCAGCGCGTGACGAGTTTCTCGAGCATCGAGCTCCGCCTCTCGGGCCGCAACCTCCACACGTGGACCAGCTACACCGGTATCGATCCGGAGACCAGCATCCTGGGCTCCGCCTCGCCGATCCGCGGGATCGACTACTTCAACATTCCGCAAGATCGGTCCTATGTCATCACCGTCACCCTCAACCGCTGACAGGACACCGACTCCCATGCGCATTGCACACGCGATCGCACTCGGCGCCGCTGTATTGATCGGCGCGACTGGGTGCAAAGATTACCTGTCCGGCCCGAGCCTCGGCGGGAACAACCCGAACGCCGTCCAGGGCCTCAAGGACGCGACCTCGCTGTACGTTGGTCTCGAGGCGGCACAAGCTCAGAACTTCGTCTCGCAGTTCTCGCGGTGGATGGGCGAGTACATGCAACAGACCGCGGGCGTCTCGCGGCAGCAAGCGGGGTACGATATCTACGTGGTCGGCCCCAGCGACGCCGACGGCGTGTTCGCGGCATTCTGGGCCGGCAATGGCGAAGGCGGCGGCGGCGCGGCCGACGCGCGGAACATCCAGATATTCGCCGCGGCCGCTCATGACTCGTTGTTCAAAGGCATCGCTATGGTCTGGGAAGCCATGATCATCGGCGAGGCCGCCTCGATCTGGGGCGCCGTACCGTACAGCCAGGCGTTCAATCCGACGACATACCCGACGCCGAAGTACGACGATCAGATGACGGTGTTCAAGGAAGTCGAGACCACGCTCGACAGCGCGTTGATTTACCTCGGGAGCACGCCGAACGATGTGAATCCGACCAGTACGAACATCGGACCGACTGGTCAGATCGCGGGTGTCGCGCGCGCCGCCGAGGTCATCTATTCCGGGCGGACGCCGTCGCAGCTCAAGGCGGTCTATACGGCGGTCGCGCACACGCTCAAGGCGCGGTTCTATATGGATCAAGCCTCAGTGAACGCGTCGGCCTATGCGAGCGCGCTGGCCGAGGCGCAGCAGGGGATCGATTCGACCGGCGATGATTGGAACTGGTACGCGAACGCGGCGCTCGTTCCGAACGCGTGGTTTGCGTTCATGGGCGCCCGCGGCGACAACAACCCCGGGTCCGCGATGATCCATCTCATGAAGTCGCGGATCGCGGCGGGCCTCGATGTCGACAACGGGCGCTTCGGCTTTTACTTCGCGGATGCGGCGGGCACGCCGTGCGTCCTGAACGTCGCCGATAGCTTGGCGGCCAACGCGGGCTGCACGGGCAACCGGCCGGGTGCCAACAGCGTCCTGCCGGATGGAAGCGGCAACTCGAGTTTCTACGCCTTCAACAATCTCGGGTCGCTCAATGCGCCCGCGGTGACGTTCGCCGAAACCCAGTTGATCGTCGCCGAAGCCGCGTTCCAGACCGGGAATGCCGGGCTGGCGCAGACCGCGTTGAACAAGGTACGCGCCAATGAAGTGTATGGCGCCGACGCGATCGATGGCACACCCCTCTGTACGCCGAAGTGCGCGTTCACCGCGCAGCCTCCCGTGGCGGCGACGCTCCAGAACATCATGGAGGAGGGATACATCGACCTCCTCGCCACACCTGAGGTCTACAACAACTACAAGCGGACGTGCTTCCCGTGGCTCGCGGCGGCTCCAGCCAGTCCGTCGTCCGCGGTGACACGGGCGAACCTCCCGGGTCGGATTCCCTATGGATTGACGGCGATCAACGCCGACCCGAACACCCCGAACATCGGCTCCGCCGCGCTGAACGCCAATCAGCCCACGGCGTGTCTGACGCTTACGTACTCGTCAACACCGGCCGCGTGGTAACCGGTAGAGACACGCGAAAGCGCGCCGCAGTCCTGGCGCGCTTTCGCCCGTACGGCTCGCTGCTGCTGATCCTTTTCGCGGCGAGCTGCTTGGATTATCGCGAGTCGCAGGCCACCCACCTGATGCCGGGTCGCGATGTGCGGATCACGCTCACGCCGGAGGCCCGCACGACGCTCGCCAGTCAGGTTGGGACGCAGGTCAAGTCGGTCACCGGCCGGCTTCGTTCCGTAGACAGCACCGGGGTCACACTCGCAATGAGCCGGACGGTGCTGATCGATGGGACCGAGGCTGAGTGGAATGGGGAGGTTGTTTCCGTACCGAACTCTGCCATGGCGGTCGTCGAGCAGCGCAAGTTCGCCAGTGGCAAGACGATCGCGCTGGTCGCGCTCATCACGGGTCTCAGCGCGGCGGTCGCCGTCAGCATCGGCCTGTCGACCTCATCGAACAGCAGCGGAACGCCGGGTAGTATGACGAAATGACCGGCCTGGCCGGTCAATCTTCATGAAAAATTAATGACGGGCGTAAGCAGCGCGGCCATAAGCAATTAGTTGATGTGATACGGACTCCGTTCTAACGGAGTCCGTACATATCCTTGACGATAGCCGGCCCGTCCCGTACGATCGCGGTGGGCAAACGCCCCGTAAGTGCTCATAGACCTACTACATACATAGTTGGAGGATTGGCATCCACGTCTCTTGTCCGTTCGTCCCACCCCATCGTTCGCCCCAAGAAAAATCTGACGGAGGAACCTTGAGAATACGTTCGTCTATCCTGACGGCCGTAGCGCTCGCGCTTGCCGTTGTGCGAGGTGCGTCTGCGCAAGCCACGCAAGTCATTACCGGCCGCGTCGTTGACGAGGCCAACAAAGAGCCGGTCCCCGCGGTCACCATAACCGTCACCGGCACCACGATCGGCGCGCTCACCACGGACAGCGGCCGTTTCACGTTCCGCCACGTGCCGTCCGACGCCAAGACCCTGAGCGTGCGCCGCATCGGCTACCGCGGCGTCACGGTGGCGCTCGTCCCGAATCAGACCGACTACACGATCGCGCTCACGCGCGACGTGCTGCAGCTGGAGCAGGAAGTCGTGACCGGCGTCGCCACGAGCGTGTCGTCGAAAAACGCGGCGACGTATGACCCCGTCGTGACGGGGGAGCAGCTCAACGGCGCACCCGCGGCGACGATCGAAAACGCGCTGCAAGGAAAGGTCGCCGGCGTAGAAATCGACCAGAACTCCGGCGCACCGGGCGGTGGCCTCCAGGTCAACATTCGGGGCGTCACGTCGATCCTCGGCAACTCTGACCCGCTCTACGTCGTCGACGGCGTCATCGTCTCGAACTTCACGTTCCCGACGGGGCTCAACGCGGTCAGTCAGGCCGGCAGCAATAACGGCGGGATGAATCCTGGCAACCAGGATCAGAGCGTCAACCGCATCGCCGACTTGAACCCGAACGACATCGAGTCGATTCAGGTGCTCCAGGGCGCCGCGGCATCCTCGATCTACGGCAGCCGCGCGGCGGCCGGTGTCATCGTCATTACGACCAAGAAGGGGACGGTCTCGAAGCCAGAGATCGACGCCACGCAGAAGTTCGGGACGTACAACCTCGAGAATGAGCTGCCCGCGCGGCACTTCACGCTCTCGCAAGCGGATGTCCTCGGTGGAGACGTCGGCCTGACGAACGCCGAGGTGGCGGCCAACTACGCCGCCTGCAAGGGATTCTGCGACTTCCAGAAATCGCTCTACGGCGGCGGCGAGCTGTCCGACGAGACGGATCTGAGCGTGCGCGGCGGGTCGGGCTCGACGACGTACTACTTGGGTGGTCTCATCAAGTACGATAACGGCGCCGAGATCAATACCGGGTACAACAAGCAGACTGCGCGCGCCAACCTGCAGCAGTCGCTGTTTGGGACCGTGACGGCCGGCGCCGACATCGCTTACATGTCGTCGCTCACCCGGACGAACGTCAACGGTAACGACAACCTCGGCATCGCGGGCTACGACGTACTGTCGTACACCCCGTCGTTCTTCTGCATGAGCTGCCACGTACAGGGCGGTGGATACGTCACGAATCCCTTCGGTCCCGCGAACGCGTACCAGGATGCCAACCAGATCCAATCGCCGGACGAGGTGAACCGGACGACGCTCTCCGGTACGGTCAACTGGAAGATGTTCACCGCCGAGAAACAGAGCCTCGAGCTGGCGCTGTTGGGTGGCGCGGACTTCGTGAATGAGCGCGTACAGTTCTACGAGCCGCCGAACCTGCAGGTCCAGCAATCGACGCTCGTCACGACCCCGGGCGTGGCTACGACCAACAGCGGCTATAATCGCCTCTCGAACTACTCGGTCAGCCTGATCCACCGCTGGACACCGAGCAGCTTCCTAGGGGCAACGACGTCGCTCGGCTTCACGCGCGACAAGAATGCGACGTACCAGGCGGTCGAGGCCGGCCAAGGTCTGGTGGTCGGTAACCTGTCGCCGACGAGTGGGACGGTCCAGAACCTGTACAACTTCCAGACCGAATCCAACAACACGTCATTCTACGGCCAGGAGCAGCTGCTCCTGTTCAACGAGCGCCTCTCGTTGACCGGCGGTGTCAACGCCGAGCGCAGCACGAACAACGGCAACGTCAACAAGTTCTACGCGTATCCGAAGGTTGCCGGATCGTACCGGGTGCTCGAAGGCAACACCGAGCTCAAGGTCCGCGCCGCCTACGGACAGTCTGGCAACCTGCCGGTGTACGCCGTGCGGTTCAATCCGATCACGTCCACGAACTACGAAGGCATCTCCGCCCTCACGCCCTCTGAGATCGCCGGCGATCCCAGCGTGCGCCCGGAGACGAACACCAGCATCGAGACGGGCTTCGACCTCACGTTGTTCAAGGGGCGCGTCGGTCTCAATACGACGATTTTCCAGAAGCGGATCACCAATCTGCTCCTGCCACAGAGCGTCTTGCCGTCGTCCGGGTTCGAGACCGCCTACTTGAATGGCGGCCAGCTGACGAACCAGGGACTCGAGCTGGGGGTGTCCGCGACTCCGGTTCAAGTGGGGCATTTCACGTGGAGCATGAACGGGACCTTTACCCGCGTCTACGACCGGGTCGACAATCTGCCGGTCCCCGCTTTCGAAGCTGGCCAGTTCTTCGGCTACTTCCCATTCGGCGGCTACTATATCCAGCCGGGCGCGTCGGTGAACGGGATTTACGGATATCCCAACGCCGCGGCAGGGGCGTCGGGAACGCTGGCGCAGATGGGGAACGCCCAGCCGGCGTTCGTTACCACCCTCGGCAATGACCTGAGCCTCGGTCCGCTGCACGTGCACGTGCAATTCGACTGGCGCCTGGGTCAATCGGTCGCCGATCTGACCGAGCAGTACTGGGATGGGGCTTACAGCGGATTCGGACTGCCGTTCGCGTTCGGCAACCTGGCCGACACGGCTGGGACGAAGGCGCGCTACGCCGGGTTGGGCCAAGGCATTACCGAATACGTGCAGCACGCATCGTTCCTCAAGCTGCGCGAGCTGACGGCGCGGTACGAGCTCCCGACCAGCTTCATCGCCAGTGTCGGCCACGGCTTCGTGCGGAACGCCGCGCTCTCCCTCACCGGCCGCAATCTCGTGACCTGGACGAAGTATCCCGGACTGGATCCCGAAGTCAGCAACTTCGGCACCCAGCAGCTCGGACGTGGCCAGGATGTCACGCCCTATCCGCCGACGCGGAGCTATTTCATCTCCCTCGACCTGGGCTTCTGACCGATGCGAGCATATTTCAGACTGATCACTCTGGCTGCTGCGGGCCTGGCTGTCACGGCTTGCAACGAGTCATTGGTGCCGGATTACAACAACCTGACGGCATTCCCGCACTCCGCGGCCTCGCTGCAAAACGAGTTCTCGGGGGCGTTCAGCCGCGATCGAAGCGACATCGGCTTCTTTGTCCAGGCTACGGAGGGCTTCGCGCGCGACGCCGCGTACTTTACACCTTCCGAGGAGCGCTTTGTCACCGAGTTGACCGGGCAGACGCCGCTGGATGACGACAACTTCGGCGCCGGAGACTGGGATTTCGAATACAACGCGGTCAAGGTGGCCGACTCGGTGCAGGGGATCCTCCCGACGCTCACCGCCAACGGCGCGCCTATCCCCGCCAAGAGTCTCAACGCCTTGCTGGGCGTGATCGAGACGACCAAGGCGATGGACTACATGATCATCGAATTGGCCCACGACACGAACGGTACGGCGATCGGCGCGCCTGGCCAGCCGTACACGGGAACGCTGGCGCCGATTCTCTGCGCCACTGATTCCTGGAAAGCCATCGTCGCCATGCTCGACTCAGCCGTAGCAGATCTCAATGCGGCCGGGGCGTCAACGACATTGTCCATTCCGGGCACCAATTTCAACTTGACGCTGCCTCCCACGTATGCCGCGCTGGGTAACACGGCCGGCGGATTCGAGGGGCTGACGCTGGCCTTGAGAGGACGCGCGCGCGTCGAGCTCGCGTACGCGATTGCTCGCCGGAGCGCGGCGACGGCGCCGACGGCGGGCACGCCCGGTTCGCCGGACCAGAGCCAGCTCGATTCGGCGATCACCGATATTCAGGCGTCGTCGCTCTACAGCTCAACGCTATCGGCGTCCGAAGCCGTCGCCGCGAACGATCTCGGCGTGTTCTTCGCCTTCAGCTCCGCGTCCGGCGATATCACCAATCCGATTTTCGGCAACGCCGGCGGCACCTTCGCGTTGGAGCTCGCCGTCTCGCAGATCGACTCGGTGCATGACCAACGGTTCCTGGCGATGTTTGCGCCCGCGGCGGCGCAACCGACGTCGGAAGGGGCCTCGACCGCGTCGAGTTATTCGATGAACCTGAGCAACATCAGCACCAACACGCCGATCACCATCACCCGCAACGTGCAGCTGCAGTTCCTGCTCGCGCGGGCGTATCTCGGGACGAATCAGCTGCTGAAAGCGGCGCAGACGGTCGACGGAGTGCGCACGACGGTCGGTGGGCTCCGGACGGGTTTCATCCCCGACACCGCAATTAGCGCGGACAAGAAGGACACCACGATCTTCGTCCTCGACCCGACATCGTACACGAGCGTCCGCGACTTCTTGATGCGGGAGCTGCGGCCATCGGTAATCATGGACGGCACGGGCGAGATGGTCGTCGCCATCCGGGACTACGGTCTCATCGTGACCGACCTGACGACCTGGGGCGCCAAGGATCAGCATACGACGATGGAGAACATCCCAGCCGTCGAGCGTCAGCAGCGTAACAACAACTTCGCGGCGGTGTGCCCGTAGGCACCGCTCCAGTAGTGCGTGCCGCCGGGTGCGATCCGTTAGTCTGGGATCGCGCCCGGTAGCACGTAGGTCAACGGATCGACGACTTTCCCGTTGACGTGCACCTCATAGTGGAGGTGCGGGCCCGTAGACAGGCCGCTGTTGCCGATCGCCGCGATCGGCTCGCCGCGCGTGACGCGCTGGCCGACGTGCACAAGAACGCGTGAGAGGTGCGCGTACTTCGTCTCCACGCCGTTGCCGTGATCGATCTCCAGCACGAGACCGTAACCGTTCTGCGTCGTGATGCGCTCGACGGTCCCCGCGGCCGGTGCCACCACCGGCGTACCATACGGCGCGGCGAGATCGATACCCTCGTGCGGCCGCGCTTTGTGCAAGATCGGATGAAAGCGGCTGCGTGAGAACTCACTCGACAACCATCCCGTCGTCGGCATGATCGATGGCGTCGACGCCAACCGCTCGACATTCTTCGACAGACGGTCGGACACTTCGGCGAAGCTCGCCGAGAGATCGTTCGCGCGACGAATGAGGGTGTCCATGTCGACGGCAACCATCTCTGATACTGGCGTCGTCCCGACGGAATCCGAGACGGGCAGTCCCGCGAGCAACCGCATCTGATCGCCACGTTTGGCGAGCGAGGCGATCGTGTCTTGCAGCACCGCGACGCGCTTCTGCATCACGGCCATCTCGTGCGCGCGCGAGTCGAGGCCCAAGATGCCCAACACGCTGCCGCGCGCGATCGAGAGGCCAATGAGCGCGGCCGCGACCACGACGATCCCACCCGCGAATCCAGCACCCCATTTCGCGACGCGGACCGTCCGCTCCGACACATTGAGATGTCGGGGCGACTCGCTCCCATGCGGGACGATGACAACGGTCCAGGTTCGCTTCATCATGACACGTTAATCTGGAGCTTGACTTTAGGTGTCGTTGTCATATCCTGGGCGACCATGCAATCGCTGTGACGATACTGTCCAGTTCTGTGACAGCGGAGGGCGGAGCATGATCTTATGAGTCGTCGGCGCAGTGAACAAGTGGTGCTGGGCAGTATCGTGGCCTTCACACTCTGGGCCACCCCGGTGTGGTCGCAGCGGGCCGTCATTACTGGACGAGTAACCGACGCAGAATCGAACGCCGGCGTCGTGGCCGCTCAGGTTCGAGTCCCCGGTACGACCTTCGGGACGTTAACGCATACCGACGGCACGTTTCGCTTGGTCGGAGTGCCGGCGGGGGCCGTGACACTCCAGGCACTGAGGCTTGGCTACCTCGAGTTGACAAAAACTATCACGGTTCCTGACAGCGGAACGGTGACGGTCGAGTTCGCGCTCTCGGCCAGCAAAGTGCAGCTCGACCAGGTCGTCATCACCGCGGCCGGGACGTCGGAACGCAAGCGTGAAGAGGGCATGAGCGTCGCGACGCTGACCGCGGACTCGATCGCCCCATCCGCGGTCGCCAACTTTTCCGACGAGCTGTCATCCCGCGAAGCCGGCGTATCCGTGCAGATGCAATCCGGCACCACGGGCGGCGGCTCACGTATTCGCATCCGTGGATCGAACAGCGCATCGCTCGGCAATCAGCCGCTGCTCGTCATCGACGGCGTGCGCGTCGACAACGCCGAGTCGGATTTCTCGACCAGCGTCGGTGTCGGTGGCCAGGCGCCCTCCCGGTTCGACGACCTCGATCCCCAGGAGATCGAGGACATCACGATCTTGAAAGGTCCAGCCGCCTCGGCGCTCTACGGCTCTGCCGGCGCCAACGGGGTCATTCAGGTCACGACGAAACACGGGAAAGCTGGCCATACGCAGTGGGACGCGCACGGCGAATACGGATCCGTTCGCAACTACACGGAGATGCCGGCCAATTACGGCCGGAACGGCACGAACACCGCCGACGGTTCGGCGACGTCATTCTGTACGCTGGTGCTCGAGGCGACCGACCAGTGCACACCCACCGGCGCGGATGGCGGTCTGATCTCGTTCAACCCACTGACCACCTACTCTCCATTTATCGCTGGTTACCGCCAGGGGTATGGCGGTTCCGTCTCGGGTGGCAGCGACCTCGCGAGCTTCTTCGGGAGCGGCGACTACTACAAAGAACAAGGCGTCTACCCGAACAACACCGTCGAGCGAGCGAATGTGCGCGCCAACGTCCACACGACGCTCTCGCCGAAGTTCGATGGGACCGTGAACGTCGGATACCTGGCGAGCGTCCTCGGCCTGCCGCAAAACGACAACGCCTCGTTCGGCGTGCTGAGTGGCGGCCTGCTCGGGCAAGCATTCAACGATTCGCTGACACACGGATTCTCGTCGGGCGTGACGCCGGCCAAGCTCGCGACGTACAACACGCAGCAATCGACCGACCGATTCACCGTCGGCGCCACGGGCAACTGGCATCCGCTCTCGTGGTTCTCATGGATCAACACCGCCGGTCTCGATTACAGCACGATCTTCGACCTCGTCGACTTGCCGCCGAACGTCTTCCCGTCCGGCAGTCAACTCGGGGCAGGCGAGGCCCAAGACAACCCGTTCAAGCACTACACCTGGACGGTGACGAGCACGGCCTCGGCCCAGTACCCGATTGATCCGTCGCTCAAGGGGACGTCGTCCCTCGGCATGCAGTTCGTGGAAAGCGTGACCAATGGCGTGCAAGCCAACTGCCTGACGCAAGTGCCGGGGACGTCGACGCTCGCGGGCTGCACGACGAACCTGTCGCTGCCGTTCGCGCTGCAGCCGACCGATGTGCAGGAAGGTGGATTCGCCCAACAGCAGATCCAGTGGCGCGACAAAGTCTTTCTCACGGGCGCCCTGCGCGGCGACGAAGTGAGCTCGGAAGGCGTGAACGTCGGCATCCAGTGGTACCCGTCGGTCAGCCTCTCCTGGGTGATGGGGGAGGAGCCGTTTTTCCCCAAGACCGATATCCTCAGCTCGCTGCGCCTGCGCGCCGCGTTCGGCGAATCCGGACAGTTCCCGACGTTCGGTCAGGACCGCTCATCAGAGGCCGCGCGAGCCACCAAGAAACTCGGCTCCGACCAGGCCTCCGTCTTCGACAGCACGTTCGGAAACCCGAATCTCACACCCGAGCGCACGCGCGAATTCGAAGGGGGATTCGACGCGGGATTCTGGCGCGACAAGATCAACGTCGAGTTCACGGTCTACAACAAGCGCACGAGCCAGGCGCTGGTGCAACGGACGCTGGCGCCGTCGACCGGGGCGTCGGAGCAGTTCGTCAACCTCGGACTCGTGCAGAACGAGGGACTCGAGCTCGGCATCAACGCGACGCTGATCGACACGAAGCCGTTCCGCGCCGATGTCACCGCCAACGCATCGGTGAACCACAACAAGCTGCTGCAGCTGGGTCAAGGCATCGCGCCGATCACGTTCGACGCCGGCAACGCCTCGGACACCCAAGGCTTCTATCAGGGCTACTCCCTCGGCGGATTCTGGTCGTATCCCTACACCTACAAGGATCTGCACCACAACGGCATCATCACGCCCGACGATCTCACCGTCGGCAGCAATCTCGTCTTCTTCGGCAACTCGCAGCCGTCTGACGAGTACACGATCAGTCCCGAGATCGTGATCTTCAAGTTCCTCAAGATCTCGTCCGTGTTCGACCGGCACGCGGGCGTGCTGACGTACGACGGCACCGAGGAGTTTCGGTGCGGATTCTCCATCCAGGTCTGCCCGGAGCTCTATCTCAAGAGCACGCCCCTCAAGTGGCAAGCGGCAGCCGTCGCCTCGGCCAACGGGTTGAGCGACGCGGGCTGGTACGAAGACGGGTCGTTCTGGAAATGGCGCGAGCTGACCATTACCGTCTCGGCCCCGTCCGACTGGGCCCACCGGATCGGTGCGGCCGATCTCAGTTTCTCGCTGTCCGGCCGTAACCTCGCCGTCTGGACGAATTACAAAGGCTTCGATCCCGAGATCAACTTCGGATACAACGGCGGGAATACGTCGGAGAACAACTTCACGTCGTCGGACTTCCTGACGCAGCCTCCGGTCCGCTACTGGACGGGTAGGGTCAACATCACATGGTGAAGCGCTACGTGGTGTTGGCGATCGCCCTGGCCGCGTGCGATCCCGGTACGACACTGCACCCGACCGACCGGAGCACGATCACGCCGCAGCAGCTCTACGGCAGCAAGGCGACGCTGCCCACCGCGCGCCTCTCGGCGATCGGCGACTTCCAGATCGGTTTCGGGGGCTCGGCCGACGAGCAGGGCGGTGGGCACGAAGGCCAGATCAACATGACGGGTCTCTTCGTCGATGAGCTGACCGATGAAGAGACGTTCCCGACGCGGATTCAGGTCGACCAGCGGATCGCACCGGCCGTGAACGCGTCGCTGCGCGGCGTGTTCCTCGACCTGCAGACCACGCGCGTGTCGGCGGAACGCACCGACACGGCATACCAGAAGTTCGACTCGCTGAACGTCGGCCATGCCGAAGTGGTCGACCTGGCGGGATTCGATTACGTGATGTTCGCCGAGAACTATTGTTCGGGCGTTCCCTTCAGTACGCTGGCGTTCGATGGTACGATCACCTATGGCCAGCCGCTGACGACCGCGCAGATCTACGGGCGCGCGCTCGCCGACTTCCAGCGCGCCGCCCAGCTGGCGCAAGGGACGATCACGGCGGCGAACGATACCAACGACGCGACGACGGCGGCCGAGGCGCAGATCTATCTATATGCGGCGCAGGTGGGCATTGGCCGGGTGCTGCTCGACGAGGGGCAGTATGCCGCCGCGGCCGCCGCGGTCGCGGGCGTCCCCGCCAACTTCGCGTATCAGATGGAGTTCTCGACCAACACCGTCAAACAGAACAACGGCGTGTGGTACTTCGGCGCGCCCGGTGGATACCTGTTCTCCGTCTCCGACCAGGAAGGCACGAACGGGCTGCAGTTCACCGATACGACGACCGGCAACAATCCGACGATCGATCCGCGCGTGCCCGTCCAAAATACCGGCGCATTCGGGTTCAATGGCTTCAGCGAGCCGTTCATGAACCAGCTCAAGTTTCCGCTGGCGTCGAGCAACGTCGACGTCGCCGATGGCATTGAGGCCAAGTTGATCATCGCCGAGGCCGCCCTCAATGTGGCGGACTACGCCACCGAGCAAGCCAACCTCGATTCGGCCCGCGCGCAGTTCCTGCCGCCGACGTTCGCGACGCCGGTGCCGATTCCGCTCGACTCGGTATCTGGCGCCGCGGGCAACAGTGCGATCCTCACGTTCTTCCGCGAGCGCGCGTTCGATCTCTATCTCACCGCGCACCGGCTCAGCGATCTGCGGCGGCTCGTGCGGCAGTATGGATTCAACCAGGATCAGGTCTTTCCCGTCGGACCCGACGTCATCACCGGTACCACCTACGGTTCGGACGTGACGTTGCCCGGGTCATCCGACGAGGCGAACAACCCGAACTATCACGGTTGTATCAATCGGAACCCGTAGCGTCAGGAACCTTCGGAAATAGCGGAGGCCCCTTCGTTACCTGCCAGCCGGTCGGGTCGATCTCTTTCGGCCGATCGAATCTGAGACTGTGAACCGACCCTGGTGCGCCGAGCTGGCGCCAGAGTTCGGCGCACTTGTTGGGCATGAATGGCGCGAGATACACGGCCTGCCATGCCAGCCACCATATCAGCGTCGCCAATACTTCGTCCAACAGATCGCTGGCTTCCGGTGCCTTGGCCAACTTCCATGGCGCCTCGCGGTCGACATACTCGTTCGCCCGGGCCACGCTGCGAAACACGGCGCGGAGTGCCTCGTGTGGGAGATAGCCGCGGTCGCCGCCCATGTACCGCTCGTACTCCGCGAGGTTGCTCGCGTCGCCCAGGACCGTCTGGTTCGCACCCGCCGGCACGATACCGTTGCGATACCGCTCGACCATGGCGATCGTCCGACTGGCGAGATTTCCCCACGCGTTGGCCAGATCGGAGTTATAGACGGCGTCGAACCGCTCCCACGTGAACTCGCCGTCCCCATTGAACGGCACGTCCCGCATGAGGTAGTAACGACACGCGTCGGGCCCGTGCCGCTCGACGATATCGCTCAATTCGATCTTCACTCCCGCTGACTTACTGAGCTTGTCGCCACCCATGGTGACAAAGCCATGCGCCCACACGTGCTCGGGCAGGGCCACCCCGGCCGACTCCAGTATCGCCGGCCAGATGACACAATGAAATCGTGTGATGTCTTTCCCAACAAAATGCACGGTCGCCGGCCAGCGTTTCTCGTACCCAGGCTCAGGGTACCCAGTGGCCGTGAGATAATTCATGAGCGCTTCGAACCAGACATACACCGTCTGGGCGACCCCGTCGCTCGTCGGCCGCGGAAACGGGATGCCCCACGCGAGCCTCGCCCGACTCGCCGAGACGTCTTCGAGGCCTTGATCGAGCAGCGCGAGAATCTCGTTCTTTCGGATGTCCGGAAACACGAAGTCGGGATGCGACGCGTAGTACTGCCGCAGAAAGTCCCCATACCGGCTCAGCCGAAAGAACCAGTTGCGCTCGGTCACCCACTCGAGCACGCGGGTGGGATGCAGCTCGCATCGACCGTCGATGATCTCGGCGTCCGTCTTGAACGCCTCGCACCCGACGCAATACCAGCCCTCGTACGATTTCTCATAGAAGTCGCTGGGATTGCGCTCGAGAATACGTTCCAGGAGCGCCGTGACGCCGCGCCGATGCTGGGGGCTGGTCGTGCGATAGAAGACATCGCGCGAGATGCCGAGCCGATCCCACATGGCGCTGAAGTGACTGGCAATCGTGTCGACTTGCTCTTGCGGTGTGACCCCGCGCGCGGCCGCGGCCTGCGCGACCTTCGTCCCGTGCTCATCCATGCCGATGAGGAAGTAGACGTCACCGCCGGCCAAGCGACGATACCGCGCGAAGACGTCGGCGCCGATCTTCTCGACGGCGTGTCCTAAATGGGGCTCTCCGTTCGCGTAGTCGATCGCCGTGGTGAGGTACGTGCGCGCCACTATTCCGTCGGCGCCTCGTCCGTTGGTGCACTCCCACCACCCTTCCCACGCCCACGACGTCCGCCCCGGCGGCCCCGCCGCCGTTTCTTCGGCCCAGCCGTCGGCGCTGCCGGCTCCTCCTCGCTCGGAGGAGGGGGAGGAGGCGGAGGCGGTACCACCAACGCGGCACGGGCGGCGATCGTCGCCGCGTAGGTTCCCGTGTCCGGCAAGATCTCATCGATCTCGGCGAGCTCCGGGGCCTCGGCCGACACCGAGAGGTCTGCCGCCACCGCGTCACCGCCGTCGAGCTCCGTGCGGAACGCCACCAAGCCGATTACGCGCGTCTCGCCCTCGGGCGAGCGCAGCGTCACCCGCTCGTTGAAGATGTCATTCGAGACGACTTTCTCCTCGCCCTTCGCGGTCGTGACGGTCTTGCCCTCTTTCGGGAATTTCTTGCGGCTGTGCACGTAGAACTCGTGCTCATACCGAAGGCAGCACATGAGCCGTCCGCACGCACCGGAAATCTGGCTGGGGTTGAGGCTCAATCGCTGGTCCTTCGCCACGCCGAGGTTGACCGGACGCAATTCGGGCAACCATGACGCCGAGCAGTATTGGCGTCCGCATCGTCCGACGCCATCGAGCCGCTTGGCCTCGTCCCGAACGCCAATCTGCTTCAATTCAATTCGCGCTCGAAACAGCGAGGCCAAATCGCGCACGAGGTTACGAAAATCGACCCGCTTTTCGGCGGTGAAATAAAACGTCAATTTCTTTTTATCCCACTGCCACTCGGCGTCCGACATTTTCATGACGAGCCCGTGGGCCTTCACCCGCTCGGCCCCTTTTCGGCGCGCCGATTCATCCTGGCCGCGGACATCGCGTGCTTGGCGCACCTCGGCCGACGTGGCGACGCGGAGTGCCCGGCGGGGAGGGGGAGCCGCGCCGCAGCCATGCGCGCAGCCGACGCACCGCTTCTGCGCCAGCTCGCCGAGGGAATGCACAGTGCCAAGATCCTCACCCCGGTCGGCGTCGACGATGACCGCCGATTTGAGCGGCGGCGGTTCGTCAGCGTCCCAGGTGAAGAACTCTTTTCGATTGCCTTTGAAGGCGACTTCTACGAGGTGCGGCAACTACGTCTCCGAAACTTGCCCCATCTTGAGGAACTTCTCCCGCCGGCGCCGCACGAGCTTGTCCGGCTTGAGATTGCGAAGATCCTCGAGATTCTTCGTCAGCGCTTGCTGGACGTTTCTCGCGGCCAAGCCGTGATCCGTCTGTGCGCCGCCTGGCGGCTCCGGGATAATCTCATCGATGACGCGAAGCTCGAACAGGTCGGGTGCGGTGAGTCTCAGTGCGTCAGCCGCCCTTTCCCGCATCTCGGGACTCTTCCCGTCCTTCCATAGAATAGCCGCGCATCCCTCAACCGTAATGACGGAATAGACGGCATTCTCGAGCATGAGCACCCGGTCCGCCACGCCTAACGCCAGCGCGCCGCCAGATCCCCCTTCACCAATCACCGTAGCGATGATCGGGACCTCGAGGTCGCTCATCTCGAAGAGATTCCTGGCGATGGCCTCCGACTGTCCGCGTTCCTCGGCGCCAAGTCCGGCCCATGCCCCAGGAGTGTCGATAAATGTCATGACGGGCACGCGGAATTTCTCGGCGATCTTCATCAGTCTCAACGCCTTCCGATACCCCTCGGGATGTGGCATACCGAAATTCCGGCGCAGATTCTCTTTCGTATCACGGCCGCGCTGATGGCCGATGATCATGACGGTCTCGCCGTCGAGCCGTGCCCAGCCACCGATGATGGCCGCGTCGTCGCGGAACGCCCGGTCGCCGTGCAGCTCGATAAAATCGGTGAAGGCGAGCCGGATATAATCGGCGGTAAAGGGACGTTTGGAGCTACGCGCAACCTGGACGCGTTGCAACGGCGTCAGGTTGCGATAGATCTCGACCCGGAGCTCGGTCAGTTTCTTTTCGAGTGGTGCGATTTCTTCCGTGACTTCGATCTGCTGCCCGCCGGAAATTCGCTTCAGCTCCTCGATTTGCCGTTCGAGCTCGGCGATCGGTCGCTCGAATTCCAGCGTGTTGGCGGTCGTGGCCATGGGAATCAATTTCCCCGTACGAGACGCACGCGTTCGGATCCCAAGAGCGCGCGCAGTTCCGTGAGAGCCGCGGTGGACGCCGACAACGCCATGCTGCGCGACCGGAGCCGCGCGCGCGTCCCGTTGCCGTCCGACCATCGCATTTCCAGCGGCGCCGTGCCCGGATGGGCATCAACCACCGCGCGGACGTCGGTCATGACTTCCGGCGGGAGCGTCGTGCCTGGTCCGAGGTCGATCGACACGACCATCTGACCATTACAACGCAACTCCGCCAACCGCTTGACCGTCTCGACGATGAAGGTCGGGTTGTCGCCTCCCTGATCGCGTTTGCCGTAATTGCCTTCGAGGAGGACGGGCACATCCGGCTTCAACCGATCCTGCAGCGCCGCCCACGTCTCTGGGAAGACCAGTACCTCAGAAGATCCAGAAAAATCTTCGACTGTCAACCTGGCGAACTCCGCGCCAGAGCGCTTGCTCACCTGTCGTTTCACGGCCGTAATCACGACCCCGAGCTTGATGCGGTCGGTCGACCACACCCCCAGTTGGGCCACCTTATGGGTCGCAAATAGCTCGCACTCAGCCCGATAGGGGTCCAGCGGGTGCCCGGACGTATAGAACCCGAGGATCTCCTTCTCCTTCGCCAAACGTTCGGTTTCCGAGTAGGGCGCGATATTCGCCAGCTTGAGTTGCTGTCGGTCCATCGCGGGTGCCTCTCCGCCGAAGCTCCCGAACAGGCTCGCCTGGCCGCTCGCCATTTCGTCCTGCACGAAGGCTGCTTCGTTGATCGCGCGATCGAGGGCATCGTGATACTGCGCCCGGTGCCCTCCGAGCGAATCGAGCGCGCCGGCGTTGATCAGCGCCTCGAACACTCGCTTGTTGCAGAGTCGCAAATCGACGCGCTCGGCGAACTCGAAGAAATTTTTGAAAGACCCCTGCTTCCTGGCCGCCAGGATGCTGTCGATGGCGCCCCGCCCCACATTCCGGATGGCGCCCAGCCCAAACCGGACCCGGTTTTCGCCGACGACGGTGAACCGATATCCGGATTCGTTGACGTCAGGCGGCAACACATCGAGCCCGAGCTCACGGGCCTCATTGATATACTTGACGACCGAATCGGTATCGCCGATCTGCGATGACAGCAGCGCGGCCATGAAATCGGCCGGATAGTGCGTCTTGAGCCAGGCCGTCTGGTACGACAGGATCGAGTAGGCGACCGAATGGGATTTATTGAATCCATATCGGCCGAATGTCTCGATCTGCGCCGCGATCTCCTCGATGACCGGCCGCGGGTGACCCTTGGCGATGGCCTTCGAGATGAACTTCCCGAGCTCGGCCCGGATGAGATCCGCGTCTTTCTTTCCCACGGCTTTGCGCAGCACGTCGGCTTCTGCAAGTGAGATCCCCGCCAGGACCTGCGCGATGCGCATGACCTGTTCCTGGTAGGTGATCACCCCGTACGTGGCCGAGAGAATGGGCTCGAGCTCGGGCAACGCATACGTGACCGGCTCTTCGCCGCGCTTGCGCCGGATGTAGACCCGGTGCATGCCCGCGTCGAGAGGACCGGGCCGCATCAAGGCATTGCTGGCGACCAGGTCATCGAACCGGTCGCAGCGCATACTGCGCAGGATGTCGGTCGCGAGCGGTGACTCAAATTGAAACACGCCCGAGGTTCGACCCGCGCGCAGCATCCGGTACGTCGGCTCGTCATCGAGCGCCAGCGTGTCCAGGTTGAGCCTCTGCCCGGTGCGATCAGCGATCGACGCCACCGCGTAGGTCAGAATCGTCAGCGTCGTCAACCCGAGAAAATCCATCTTGAGCATGCCGGCCTTCTCGAGGGCCGTCATGTCATACTGCGTCACCACAACTGTCTCATCCCCACTCGACGTCCCGCCTGCGCCTTTGGTGGTCGTGGTGAAGATCGGGACATATTCGTCGAGCGGACCTGGTGCGATCACGACGCCGGCCGCGTGCACGCCCGAGTGGCGCGAGAGCCCTTCGAGCGCGATCCCGTACTCGAGCAGCTGCCGATAGCGCTCGTCCTGTGCGTACAGCCGCTTCACTTCCGGGATCTGCTTGGTCGCTTCCTGGATCGTCAGCGAATAGTTCGGCTGATTGGGAATCAGCTTGGCCAACGCATCCGTCTCGGCCGGCGTGAATCCCAGTGTTCGCCCCACGTCCTTGATGGCCGCCCGTGATTTCAGCGTCCCGAACGTGACGATCTGTCCGACGGAATCCCGGCCATATTTCTGCCGGACGTAATCAATAACCTCGCCGCGCCGCTCAAAACAGAAATCCACGTCGATATCCGGCATGGATACTCTGTCGGGATTCAAGAACCGCTCGAACAGCAGATCGAACACGAGCGGATCGATGTCGGTAATCCGGAGCGCATACGCAACCAAGGACCCAGCCGCCGATCCTCTCCCCGGTCCAACGGGTATATCCCGATCTCTCGCCGCCTTGATGAAGTCAGCGACGATCAGGAAATACCCAGCGTACCCCGTTTTTGTGATGACGCCCAACTCATAATCGAGCCGCTCGCGTACCGCCGCAGGCAACGGATCGCCGTATCGCTCCCTGGCGCCGCGCTCGGAGAGTTGCACCAGCAGATCGTTTTCGCTCGCGGCTTCTGGCGGGAGCGGGAACGAGGGCAGATAATATTTCTTGGCGAACGTGATGTCGGCTTCGTCCGCGATCTTGAGCGTGTTCTCGAGAACGTCGGGCCGGTCGGCAAAGTGTGCCGAGATCTCGGGAGCAGACTTGAAGTAGAGACCGCGGTCATATCGCATCCGGTCCGCGTCATCGCGGTCCTTGCCGAGCCCGATGCAGAGGAGCACGTCGTGCGCGTCGTGATCCTCGCGCCGCAAAAAGTGCGAGTCATTCGTCGCGATGACCGGCAAACCGAGCTCAGCCGCAAGCGCAAAGACCCGCGTGTTCAACTCGCGCTGGCCTTCCGTGTCATGCGCCTGGACCTCCAGATAGTACCGGCCAGGGAACGTCTCCGCGTACCACGTCGCGGCATCACGAGCCCCCGCGATGTTGCCGTTCAGAAGGTTGCTGGCGACCTCGCCAGCCATGCAGGCCGAGCTGACGATGATGCCGTCGTTGAACTGTTTCAGTAGCTCCCTATCGACCCTGGGCTTGGTGTAGAACCCTTCCACGTACCCGAGGGACGAGAGCTTGATGAGGTTCTTGTAGCCCGTGGCGTCACGGGCGAGGAGCACCAAATGGTAGTAGGGCTTCGCTCCAGGCGACTGCCGCTGGCGGGCACCGCGCGAGCCAGGCGCGACATACGCCTCCATCCCGATGATCGGCTTGAGGCCAGCTTTTTTCGCCTTTTCCTGGAATTCCCAGGCGGCGTGCATATTCCCGTGATCGGTGATCGCCAGCGCGGGCTGCTCGAATTCCAGCGCTCGCTCGATCAGATCGTCGATTCGGTTGGCCCCGTCGAGGAGGGAATACTCCGAATGGCAGTGGAGATGGACGAAAGACATCAGACTTTTATAATAGTATGATCGGGACCGCCTGGCGTCTCTTAGGCCTCGTTGCCCTCCTTACTGTCGTGCTCGCTACGGGCACACCCACCGGCCGCTACCTTCTCCGAGCCGCTTGGGAAGAAGGAAAGATCCTGGCTCACCGGCGGCCGATCACCGAAGTCATCGCGGATCCGTCTACCCCTCCGGCCGCTCAGTCCCAGCTCCGGCTGGTTCTGGACGCCCGCGATTTCGCCCAACGCTTAGGGCTCGCCGCCAAGCGCAGCTTTACGACATACACGCGTGTTGATCACGACACCTTGGTCCTTGTTCTCGGTGCTGCCTAC
>DATMLM010000007.1:0-23744 GCA_035570055.1 Gemmatimonadaceae bacterium | reverse complement strand
CAACGCGATCGCGGGCGCGGCGACGATGCGCCCGACAGTGATCGCGTTCGGAAGATTCACTGCGCCACCCCGGTTGCGGCGGCGGCTCGGGCTCGACCTACGCGAGCGACTTGAGCACGAGCTTGCTCACCGCCTTGAGCGTATCGAATACACCATCGCCACTGACGGCGACGGCTTCGAAATATGGCGCGCGCTCCACCCATTCCCCAGTGGGCAGTTGCTCGATCAAGTTCTCGCCGGGATGGGCCGCGTCCGGGGTCACCCGTTGCCGTGCGGGGTCTTCGACCTCCCAGCCCGGGTTGAGCGACGCTTGCAGGTCACAGATCGCCGCGGCATTCGGGAGATCCCGTTTATTGTATTGCACGATAAACGGCATTCTCCTGAGGTCGTACCCGTACTCGGCCATGTTGTCGTACAGATTCTGCATGGCCTCCTGATTCGCTTCCATGCGCTCGATCTGGGAGTCGGCGACAAACACGATCCCGTCGACGCCTTTGAGAATCAGCTTGCGGCTGGCGTTGTAATAGACCTGGCCCGGAACCGTGTACAAGTGGAAACGGGTCTTAAAGCCACGAATCGTGCCGAGGTCCACTGGCAAGAAATCGAAGAACAGCGTGCGTTCGGTTTCCGTCGCCAGGGAGATCAGCTTGCCGCGGGTCTCTGGTTGGACCTTGGCGTAGACATGCTCCAGGTTCGACGTTTTGCCGCCGAGGCCTGGGCCGTAATAGACAATTTTGCAGTTGATCTCGCGGGACGCGTAGTTGATCATCGACATGACTGTCGTCCTCTATTGGAACAGTCTGTCGATCTCGTCATCCGCGCCCGAGAGGATGTTCGGCTGCTCCGCCCCCCCGGCGGTCTGACCCCGCGCGAAGACCTGCTCGAACAGCTTCGTAAGGTCGTCGACGGCCATCTTCATCTTGAGTCGCACGAGGCCCAGGGTGGTGCGGTTGTCGAATAGCACGACGAGGATCACCCGGCGGGCCACATCGGCGAGATACATCGACTCTTTCTCGCCTTGGTGAAACAGCGTATTGAAGTCGGTCTCGCCGATCAGCCTCGCCAGTTGGTCATTGGCGCTGAAATCGGCGGCCGTCAGGGTCGCGAAAGCGGTCGGGTCGAACGTCGGTTGCTCGCCGACGGTCGTCACCAGCTGGCCAGTCCGATCGACCAGGAGAGCGCAGCGGGCATTGCTCTCGTACAGGAATCGGTGCAGGGCTTGAGTGATCGCCCCGTAATCATCTTCGGTGAAGGACCAGCTCGCTGAGCCGACGGCCATGACCTAACCCAAGTCGAGTGACGCCTCCACCTGTCGCAGCACCTGGCGGCCGCGTCGTCGGAGGACCGAACGTGGTTCCCACTGGATGTAGTCCCTGAGGAGCCTGGCGGTATGAGCGCTCGGGGTACCGGACAGATACCCGAGTGCCGCCAACCGCCTCAGCGAGTGCTTGCTGAAGAGGTCCCGCCGGTGCCGGTGTTGCTGCCGGCTCCAAAACAGGACACCTACCGCGAGCCCTCCCAGAAACCCGGTCGCGACCAGCCGTGCGGTCCGGGTCCCGCTCCTCCGAACGACCTTTCGTACCCTCATGGCATCTCCCGGCGTGCTGAGAGAGCCTGCGCGATAGTGACGCCGTCAGCGTACTCCAGGTCACCGCCGACCGGCAGTCCCCGGGCAATTCGGGAAACCGTTACCCCGAGTGGGACGAGTTGGCGCTGGAGGTACAGAGCCGTCGCCTCTCCCTCGAGGCTGGGATTGGTCGCCACGATCACCTCTTTTATGCCCCCCGCCGCGACTCGCTTCGCGAGCGCGTCTATGGTCAGGTCGTCAGGACCCACCCCATCGAGAGGGGATAGACGACCGCCCAGGACATGATACGTGCCGCGGTAGTCACCAGACCGCTCGATGGCGCCGATGTCAGCGGCTTCCTCCACGACGCACATGAGGGTCGCGTCGCGACGAGGGTCGAGACAGATGGCGCACACCGTGTCTTCGGTCAGGTTGTGACACCGATCGCACTGGCGAACGCGATCCGCGAGCGTCAGGAGCGCCTCGGCCAGCCGGCGGCTCTGGTCGGCCGGGCGCTTCAGCAGATGATACGTCAGCCGGAGCGCCGTCTTGCGGCCAATCCCAGGGAGCTTGGCCAGCTCGATCGTCAGATCGTCGATCGCCGGCACTTACAATGGCAGCTGGAACGGGAGCCCGAGTCCACCCGTGAGCTTGCCCATTTCTTCCTGGGCCAGGGCAGCCGCCCGGCGTTGCACATCGGTCATCGCCACCACGATCAGGTCCTCGAGCATCTCGACATCGCTTGGATTGACGACGCTCGGGTCGATCTTGATCGAGCGGATCTGACCTTTTCCGTCGGCGTTCACCGTGACCATGCCGCCGCCGGCCGAGGCCGAAACGGTGCGCTGTTGCAGCTCATCTTGGATCTGCTGGAGCCGGCCCTGCATCTGCTGGGCCTGCTGTAGCAGTTTCATTATGTCAGCCATATTTGAAATCTAACTACTCATCCATCAACTCTAGGTCGAGGGCGTCGATCGCTGCCCCCAACAGAGCGTCGCTGCGGCGAAGCCGGGCCACTTCGTCGGTCTTGAGGGTCTCCTGGGTCAGCCGCTTCGGAGGCGCCGCGGGGGCCTTGGCCTCTTCCCCCAGCACCAGCCGGACGCTTTTCCCCATTCCAATGACCTCCCGCACCGCGCCCAGAATCTGATCCCGGCCACTTTCGATCTTTCTCTGAAAAACGTCATTGGCCTCGTCCAGCCGGATGGTCAGGTCTCCCTCGTCCGACATGCCAACAGGTTTCGCATGGTCGAGCGCCGCCGCCAACATCGGCGAGGGCCCTCGGAGCTTGGCGACGATATCGCCCCACTGTGCCTCGAGCCCTCTCGTGGGTGCCGGTCGAGTGGGTGCCGGTCGAGTGGGAGCCGGCCGAGCGGGTGGCGGCACCTGGGGTCGCGCCGATGCGCCGCTGCCACCGCCTCCGAGCTCTCGAAGCACCGCCTCTATCTCGACCGATCGGTCCAGCAACGCAAATCGGAGCAGTAGCGTCTCGACGAGGAGCTGCTGCTGCACGCTCTTTCGAAATTGCTGCTCGAGCTCCGTGATCGCGTGGAGCATCCGGAGGAGATCACCCGAGGACCATGCCGAACGCCGCTCGGTCAGCGCGGCGCGCAGTGACGCGGAGATATCGGGCGGCGTAGCACCGAGCACAATCGCGAGTTGTGCACGGATGGTGTCGGCGATGCCGGCCAGAAAGAGGCCGAAGTCGATGCCGAGGTCCGCGAGTCGTGCCACGGCGGCGAAGACCTCGCCCGCTTGTCGGGCGGCGATCAGATCGAGAATGGCGATATACTCGTCCTCGGGCACCAGGCCGAGCGCTTCCCTCACCCGCTCCGCGGTCACCGTCGCGGCGGGATCGAGGGCCAATACCTGGTCCGTGAGACTCAGGGCATCGCGCATCGAGCCATCGGCGGCGCGAGCCAACAGGCCG
Organism: Gemmatimonadaceae bacterium; assembly: GCA_035570055.1. GTDB lineage: Bacteria > Gemmatimonadota > Gemmatimonadetes > Gemmatimonadales > Gemmatimonadaceae > DASRDS01. The sequence goes on along the minus strand of DATMLM010000007.1, from coordinate 20,250 downwards.
AGTGCATCCGCATCCGCCTCGAGCCCTTCAGCGTCGAACACTTCCGCCAGTCGCGCGCGGATCTCCGACGACGGGATGCGCTTCAGGTCGAAGCGCTGAAGCCGCGAGAGGACGGGGGCGGCCGCCTGGGCGATTTTCTGCGGCTCGGTCGTCGCGAACACGAAGACGACGCGTGGCGGGGGTTCCTCCAGGATTTTCAATAGGGCATTCCACGCCTCGCGCGTGAGCATATGCGCTTCGTCGACGATATACACTTTGTAGCGATCGGCCCCCGATGGCGCGTACATCGCGCGCTCGCGAAGCTCCCGAGCGTCGTCCACCCCGCGGTTCGACGCCGCGTCGATCTCCACGACATCGAGGCTCGCGCTGCCACTCCAGATCCGCGTGCAGGACGTGCACTCGCCACAGGGCTCGCCGTCGTCGCGCAGATGGCGGCGCTCGCAGTTGAGCGCCATGGCGAGCACGCGGGCGAGCGTGGTCTTGCCCGTGCCGCGCGGGCCGCAGAAGAGATAGCCATGCGCGACACGATTGCGCGCGATGGCGCCTTTCAACGTGTTCGAGACGTGCGATTGGACGGCGACCGAGGCGAACGTCTTCGGTCGATATTTGCGGGCGAGGGCCAGTGGCATGTCAGAGGAGAGATACCCCAGGCCCGGCGAAGCGACGCAAGACACCTCATGCCGCTGCTACCTGCGGGGTCCTGACGGGGTTAGCGGGCTCGCGCCCTCCTACGGACCTGGGGCATGCGAAACGTACTATTCAACCGCCTCCCATTGCAATCGGCGGATGCGCCGGAGTTCGTACACCTGACCGACTTCTCCACCGAGAATAAAAATGGTGGCCGCGTAGTAGAGCCAGATAATCACGATGACGATCGCGGCCAATGTCCCCGTGTAGAGCGAACCGGGGTTGAAGTGGCGGAGATAGGTCGTGAAGGCGAGCTTCGCGAGCTCCAGTAACACGGCGCTGAACGTCCCGGCGAGGGCGGCGGTGCGAGCGCGCACGCCGCGGGCTGGCAAGAAGCGATACAGCGCGAAGAACGTCGCGGCCACGAACAAGAACTCGAACGCGCGCGCCGTCCAGTACTCGAAGCGGTTCATGGCCGCGTGCTGCAGGCCGATGTCGGCGAGCATCGCGGCGCCGTTTTTCGTCGCGACCACCAGGTAGGCGTTGAGCACGGTGTAGCCGACGACCAGGAGAGTCGCCACGACGGTGACCTTGGCGTCGAAGATCTTCCCGTCGATGATCCCCCGATCGCGGTCGAGATCGAACACGAGCGCCAATACGGCGCGCAGCGAACCGAAGAGTCGCGTCGAGAACCACACGAACGTGACCGCGCTGACAATGCCGACGGTGCCGCGCAGGCGAATCGCCTCGTTCATGAGCGCGGTGACCACGGTGCCCATCCGCCCCGACTCGGCCGGCAGCAGCCTATCGACCAGCACGGAGATGCGAGAGAGCGACGCGGCCGGCGACAGGTCGAGAAAGTATCCGAGGCCGCTCACGAGCAGCAGCACGAACGGCACGGCCGCCAGCAGAATATTGAACGCGACGCCACTGGCGAGGAAGAAAATGTTGTCCTCGCCGCTATTGCTCCATACGCTCGTCAGGTAGTCGCGCAGCGCCGAGTCGCGCCATGCGGCTCGGAGCGAGCGGATGGTCAGTCCTCAGGGCTGGTGGGACGCTTGGACAACTCGCGCCGGGCATCGCGCGCCGCCTGGCGCGCCGCGGCCCGGCCGGCGGCGACCGCGTCCGTCATCCGCTGCTTCTTCTCCTCGAGATTGAGTCGCGCGGACTCCAATCGCTGCTCCACCCGCTCGCGCGCCTCGGAGAACGAATCCGACGCTTTGTCGCGCACGGTTTTCACGCGGCGCTTGATCTCGCCCCGGACTTCCTCGCCCGAGCGTGGCGCGAACAAGAGGGCGATGCCGGCGCCAACGGCCAGTCCCATCAAGAACGAGCCGACGTCGCTCGAGCGCTCCTGAATGACGACATACGGCTCATCGGCATCATAGTCCCGCATGATTCTTCCCCTTTTTTTTGGGCTTGGACTCGCCGTTCGAGACATATCCCGCCAACTCCGATTGCAACGTCTGTTCCTCGATACCGAGCATCGTCGCCGCGCGCGTCAGGTCGCCGTTGGCGACGGCCCACGTTTTCAGCACGAGCATTCGACGCGCATCGGCCGTGGTCGTTCCGACCTGCACAACGACCGAGGTCGGTGTCTCGACTGACGTTCGGATGTGGCGCGGCATGATCTCGGCCTGCGTGATCACGGGTCCGCGCGACATGACCACGGCGCGCTCGACCGCGTTCTTGAGCTCGCGCACGTTGCCCTGCCAGGCGTAGCTCACGACCCACTCCATCGCGGCGTCGTCGAATCCCTGGATTTTCTTGCCATTTTGGTGGGAGAATCGGGCCAGGAATTCGTTCGCCAGGAGCGGGATGTCCCCCACGCGCTCGCGGAGCGGCGGCAGATAGATCTCGACGACCGCGAGGCGATAGTAGAGATCTTCGCGAATCAGGTTGTCCTCGAGCGCCTTCTGCAGGTCTTTGTTCGTCGCCGCGACGATACGGATATCGACCTCGATCTCCTTCTTGCCACCCAAGCGCCGCACCGTACGCGTCTCGATCGCCCGCAGGAGTTTGACTTGAATATCCGGGGCCATCTCGGCGACTTCGTCGAAGAACAACGTGCCGCCGCTCGACATCTCGAATGCGCCCGGCTTCTCGTTCGTGGACCCGGTGAACGCACCCTTCTCGTGGCCGAACAGCTCGTTTTCAAGAATCTCTTTGGGCAGCGCCGCGCAATTAATCGCGAAGAATGGCCCCTTGGCGCGCTCGCTCTTACTGTGCACCGCGCGCGCAACGAGCTCTTTGCCTGTGCCTGATTCGCCGAGGATCAGTACACTGGCACTCGAAGGCGCAACGGCCTCGATGATTTTATAGACTTCACGCATGGCCTCGGACTGGCCGGTCAGCTCGGCATAGTGCGTCAGTTCCTGGAGCTGTGAGTACAGTTCGCGATTGCGTTGTTGGACGCTGTATTTGTCGAGCGCCTTCGGGATGAGCGCCTTGAGGCGGTTCAGTTTCTCGGTGTTCAGCGGCTTTTCGATGTAATCGTAGGCGCCGCTTTGCATCGCCTCGACGGCCGAGTCGATCGTGGCTTGACCGGTGATGATGATGCACTCGGTCGGCACGCCGCGCTGTTGGAGCTCGCGCAGCAACGCGAGACCGCCGATGCGCGGCATTTTCAGGTCCGCCAGCACGAGCCCGAACTGATCGGCCGCCAGGCGGTCGAGCGCTTGCTGCCCGTCCTGCACAACCTCGACATCGTAGTCGAGGTCGCTCAGGATAGCGCTCAGGCCCGACGTGATTGCGGGCTCGTCATCGGCGATCAGTATCTTCGCAGACTTCATGCGGACTCTTGGGCTCCTGAAAACGTGAATGTAACCTGGCCCGGTTCCACTCGCAGGCCGATCCCGGCCCTGCGGGCGGCGTCCGCCACGTCATCCCGCAACACCCCGCTTTGCACTCTTATCTCTCGACCGCCCTCTACCACAGAAACATGGCTGGCCGTGCCGTCAGCGAGAGCCGCCGCGAGGACCAAACGGACCGCACCCCCGTCTATCCCTGTCGCCATCGCTTTCAAGTGCTCCTGGACAACCTCAATGCGGCGGCCACTGGCCTCGAGAACACGTACGACCTGATGCAGGACTGATGCCGGCTCGACAGGAATGGGAACGGGACGGGCCAACGCGAGCACAGCCTGGGTCAGGCGGGTGGCCTCCGTGAGATAGTCGTCGGCCCGCTCGACATAGGCCGTGGCGCTCGGGCGTGATTGCAGGACCGCCAAATTGATCGCGACATTATTCAGGGCATTGTTGACCGCGTGCGCCGCCGGCCCCGCCAATTTGCCGAGCAGATCGACCCACAACGCCGCGACGATTGGGTCCGTCATTCAGTCGATCCGTACCGTCAGTCCGTCGAACGCCGGCGTCACGCCACGGGGCATCTCGGCCTCGAGATCGGCGTGGAAGTTGTCGTGCGTGAGATGCGTCAGATACGTGCGCTCGGCGCCGACGGCACGGGAGACGTCGATCGCCTCCGGCACGCTCAAATGCGTCGGGTGCTCCGTACGGAACAGGGCGTTCACGACTAATACTTTGGCGCCCTTGAGCGCGTCGAGCGCCGAGCGCGGGATGCTTTTGGCGTCGGTCACGTAGGCCAAGTCGCCGATACGATAGCCGTACACGATCATGTCCCCGTGTGGGACTGGCACCGGGGTGACCGATGCGTCGCCGATGCGGATCGTTTCGTACGGGGAGAGAACGCGCGCGTGGCCCTCCGGTTTCGTCGTGCCCGGGGCCGGCTTGATGTTCTCGTCGAACACGTACGGAAACTTTCGCATCAGCGAGGTCAGCGTTTCGGCAGACCCGAACATTGGTAACGCGCCGTCCCTGCGGACAGAGATGGCCCGCAGATCATCGAGCCCATGCGTGTGGTCCGCATGGTCGTGCGTGAACAGCACCGCGTCGACACGGTCGATGCCATTGGCGATCAGCTGCACCCGGAGCTCCGGTGGCGTGTCGATCAAGAGACGCGTGCCATGATCGGTCTCTACGACGGCTCCTACGCGCGTTCGACGGTCCCGGGGATCGGGCGACCGGCACACCGCGCAGTGGCACCCGATCATCGGCACGCCAAAACTGGTCCCCGTGCCGAGAAACGTGAGCTTCACACCGTCTCGACCTTCAGCAGATTCGTGGTGCCTGGCACATCGAACGGAACTCCGGCCGTGACGAGCACGCGATCGCCGGGCCGCGCGAGCCCGAGCTCGACCGCCGCCTGCCGGGCCAGTGCGACCATCTCGTCATACGTCGTGCAATGTGCCACGAGGTGCGGGACCACGCCCCAGACGAGCGCGAGCTGCCGATACGTCTGCGGCAGGTCAGTCAACGCGAGGATCGGCACCCTCGGACGGTGCGACGAGACGACGCGCGCGCTGAATCCGCCTTTGGTCAGCACAACCACCAGGGGTGTCGCCAGCATCCGCTGCGCCGCGATCGTGGCCGCGGCGATCGCTTCCTCGGTGGCCACGGATGACCCGGGGTCCCGCCGCTCCTCGTCGCGCGACCGCCACGGGAGCGGGTGGCATTCGACTTCGCAGATGATCCGCCGCATCGCCTCGACCGCGAGTCGCGGGAACGCGCCAGCCGCCGTCTCGGCCGAGAGCATGACCGCGTCCGTCCCATCGAGGATCGCATTGGCGACGTCGCTCGCCTCGGCGCGCGTCGGGCGCGGGTGCTCGACCATCGATTCCAGCATCTGGGTCGCCGTGATCACCGGTTTCCCCAAGCGATTCGCGAGACGAATAATGCGCTTCTGCGCGATCGGGACTTCCTCGAACGGGAGCTCGACTCCGAGATCCCCGCGCGCGACCATGACACCATCGGCCGCTCGCATGATCGACTCGATATTGGTGAGCGCGATGTCTTTTTCGATCTTCGCGATCACGAGCAACTTTTTCGGAATGCGCTCCCGGAGATCGGCGATATCCTCGGCCCGTCGCACGAAACTCAGCGCGAGATAATCGAGACCCTGCTCGACGGCAAACACGATGTCGGCGTGGTCTTTCTCGGTGATCGAAGGCGCCGAGACGTGGATGCCTGGCAGGTTCAGACCTTTGTGACTTTTTACTTGGCCGCCGTGCACCACCCGCGCGTGGACGGTATCGCCGGCGGTGTCGAGCACCATCAGCTCGATCAGACCATCGTCGACGAGGATGCGATCGCCCGTGTGGACGTCGCTGGCGAGTGGATGGTACGTGACCGGGATGGCGCCGGCGGGGAGTGCGTCCTCCGGCGCGAGCGTGACGTCATCGCCGGTCGCGAGCTCGACGGGTGACGACAGATCACCGATTCGTATCCGCGGCCCTTGGAGATCGCCAAGGATCGCGACGGGCAGGCTGCGGGCATCGGCGGCCGCGCGGACGCGGGCGATCGTCGCCGCGTGCTCGGCGTGCGTCCCGTGCGAGAAGTTGATCCGGGCGACGTTCATCCCGGCGTCGAGCAAGTCCCCGATCGCGGATTCCGTCGCGGTCGAGGGGCCGAGCGTACAGACGATTTTCGTTCGAGCGAGACCGGGAGTGGTCACTCAGCGCGCCGCGACGACCCGGGTTTTGTTCGCCAGTCCTGCCAACATGGTGTCCCACGACTTCTGGAACGACGCCAGTCCGTCGGCGAGCAGCTTGTCGGTGACCTCGCGCATGGAGACGCCGGCCGCTTCGACTTGCTGGATCAACCGCCGTGCACCCGCGACGTCGGCATCAATCGTTCGCGCGGTCTCACCGTGATCGCGGAACGCATCGATCGTGGCCACGGGCATCGTGTTCACGGTGTTCGGGCCGATCAGTTGCTCGACATACATGACGTCGCGATACGCCGGATTCTTGGTGCTGGTGCTCGCCCACAACGGCCGCTGGACTCGTGCGCCTTGGCGCGCCAGGTCATCCCAGACGGCGCCCGAAAACTTCTGTTGGAACAACGCATAGGCGAGCTTCGCGTTGGCGATCGCGGCCTTGCCTTTCAGATCACCCGCGGTCAGGCGCTTATCGATTTCGGTATCGACCCGGCTCACGAAGAACGACGCGACGGACGCGATCCGATCGACAGGCGCGCCGGTGCGCAGCCGATCCTGCACGCCGGCCAGATACGCGTCGATGACCGTCGAGTACGCGTCGATCGAGAACAACAGCGTGATGTTGACGTTGATGCCGTCGGCCAGGAGACGCCGAACGGCGACCACGCCGTCGGGTGTGCCCGGCACCTTCACCATCACGTTCGGCCGAGCGACGCGGTTCCACAGGCGCCGCGCCTCGGCGATCGTCGCGTTGGCGTCGTTCGCCACTCCGGGCGAGCACTCGATCGAGACGTAGCCGTCGATGCCGTTCGTCCGATCGTAGACCGGGCGGAAGATGTCGCACGCGGTGCGGACATCGTCGGCCTCGATCACCTCGAAGATCGCCTTCGGGTCCGTCACTCCGTCGGCCGACAGTGCCGAGAGCTGGTCGTCGTACGCCGCTCCCTCGGCCAGTGCCTTCTCGAAGATCGTGGGGTTGGTCGTCTCGCCAGTGACCGCGTCTTCGCGGGTACGGCGCTCCAGCTCGCCGTTCGTCAGAATCGTGCGATCAATGAAGTCCAGCCAGATCGATTGGCCGGCGTCATGGAGCAGTTGCAGTCTGTTCGGCATGTATTTCAACCTAAACGGCCCGCGCGCTCTTTTGGACTGGCTGAACCTCCGCCCAGCCCTCCCTCTTCATGACCCCCCACGTACGCACGCCGCGCAGAGTGCGCCAGAACGCCATCAATCGAAACAGGACGGTCACCTGGCGGTATCCGACATTTTCCACAATGGCGTACAGGACGAGCCGCAAGAGATCGCCCGGTCGGGTATATCGGCGGTACGTGAGCTCTTCGAGCACGAACGTCCAGATCGACAAAAGGAGCCCGTAGCCGACCGCCACGAGCAGGAACAGTCCGGCGAATGACCAGTCGACGGCCCCGATCGCGAGCCCGAGCGCGGTCACCAGGTAGCCGAACAACTCGACGACAGGCGCCAGCATCTCGCCGAAGAAATAAAACGGATAGGCGACCAAGCCGACCGAGCCGTACTTGCGATTGAACATCAGGTCGCGGTGCTGCCATAACGTGGCAATGAGACCGCGATGCCACCGTTCCCGTTGCCGGCCGAGGACTTGGAGCGAGGTCGGCACTTCGGTCCAGGCGACCGGATCCGGCACGAACGGCATCCGGTCCGGCAGCTTGTGCTCTCGTAAGTAGCGGTGGAGCCGAACGACCAGGTCCATGTCCTCGGTGATGTGACCGGTACGATACCCACCGATAGCGAGTATGTACGCCCTGCGGAACAGGCCGAATGCGCCGGAGATGATGAGGTTGCCGCCTAGGCGGTTCCAGCCGAGTCGGCCGAACAGAAACGCTCTCAAGTACTCGACAACCTGGATGCCGGGAAGCAGCCGACTATCAACTCTGGCCTCGACGACGCGGCCATGTTCAACCCGGCACCCGTTCGCCACGCGTATCGTACCACCCACCGCGGCAACGTGACCGCCCATCAGAAATGGTCGTGCCAGACGCAATAGGGCATCAGATTCGATCAGCGTGTCGGCGTCGACCGCGAGCACGTACGGATACCGGGCGGCGTTCAGTGCCGCGTTTAAAGCGTCGGCTTTGCCGCCGTTGTCCTTGTCGAGCACCAACAACTTCGAGTAGCGCCGCGAGCGATAGTAGGCGCGTATGGTCTTTGTGGGGACGCCGATGGGGAACGCTGGCGGGACTTCATACAGGTCGTACGCCTCGACGAGCCGCTGGATCGTCGCATCGGTCGAGCCATCGCTGACCAATACGACCTCGTGCCGCGGGTATTCGAGTGTGAGAAAGGACAACACGCTCGCGGCGATCGTGACTTCCTCGTTGTACGCGGGGACCAGCACCGAGAGCGGCGGCAGCGCGTCGGAGCCGAGCAAGCGGCGCACGTGCTCGTCGTGGGCCAGATGCCAGTGCAGCCAGGCCTCGGGGATGCTCGACATCAGCAACACCGCGTAGAACGAGTTGAGGATCAGGAAATAGAACAGCGCGGTCTTGTCCGCGACCGCGAGGCCGAGCACGACCCAGTGGATCATGCGTCCGCCAGCTCGAGGACGCCGCCGCCGGAGAGCCCACTGATCATCGTCGCCATTTCGCTCGCGTAGCGATCGCCGCCCACACGAGCCTCGCGCAACATGCGCCGTCCCGGCTCGCCGAGCTGCGCCAGGCTCAACGCGGCCCGGAACCGGACCCACCACGCGCTATCGCGGAGCAGCTGACCGAGCGGCCCGATGGCCTCGGTAACTTTGAGCACGCCGAGCGCGCGCGCCGCCTGCGCGCGGACGCGCCAATCTTCGTCCTCGAGTAGTCCGTACAGTGCGGCCGGGGTTTCGGGGTGGAAGTAGTGCTTGAGCGCACGCGCCACGGCGAGTCGCACATCGGAATCGGGATGCGTCGCCAACCGCAGCACGGGCCCGAGCACGGCCGGCGTGGCGAGCGACTCGGCGAGGTTGACCCAGACCTCGAGACGTCGGGGCGGCGTGTCGGCCCGTAGGCGTCGCGCCACGAGCGGTACCGTGTACTGCCAACATTGGCGCAACGCCGAGAAGAGATAATGTCGGACGGCGACAGGCCGACCCGGCAGCGTCTCGACGATCAGCGAAACGAGATCGCTGTCGGCGACGCGACCGAGGCAGGATGCGGCCGCGAGTTGGACCGCGGGATGCCGGTCGAGTAAGAGGCGACGCAGCATGGCGCGATGCGATTGTTGACCCACCGCCGCCAGCAGACGAACAGCCGCCAAGCGCTTCCACCAGCGGGGAGACCGGGCACCCTTGAGCCCGCGCTGGACCCATTTCTCCTTGAGGAGAGCGGTGGCGAGCGCGTCCTGCCGCTCGGCCGCCACGCGCAGCGCGGACAGGCGCGTCAGTTGCTCGAGCGCCTGGTCGGGACCGAGGACCGCCAAGTGAGCACAGACCTCGACCGCGCTCCCGGTGCCGAGCAAGAACGCGTGCAGTGGCTCGGTGAGCGACGCGGTCACGGCGTTCTCGCGGCGCGTGAGGCGCGACATCCGAACACGATTCGCGGCGAGGTACGCCAGCAGTACCAACAAAAACGCGGCCTGTACGGCGGCGATCACCGACAGAACGATCGTTGTCAGAACCACGGTGCTATCCGCGTCGGATCCACATCGGGATCTTCGCCAGGAGGACGCGGAGGTTGAGCGGCTTGACGACGTAGTCGAGCGCGCCGTTCGTGAGCGCGCGGACTTGCTCGGCTTCGCCGCCGTGCACGGTCTGGAACACGAATCCGAATGCGCCTGGACGCTGGACGCGCAGTCGTTCGTGCAGCGAGTGCCCGTCAATCCCGGGCAGATCGACATCGAGCAGGACCAGCGGCCGGCGGCCGTCGGCGGGCACCGGCATCGCCAGGAGCGCGTCGAGTGCCTCGGGGCCGTCGGAGAAGGCACGCGTCGTCAGGCCGGCGGAGCGGAGAGCGTAGAGGATCATCTCTTGGAGCGGCCCGTCGTCCTCGATCACGATGACGTCGGGCGTGGCCGCGACCGGCACTGTCGCCTCGACCACGGGCGCGGGAGCCACCGTCGTCTCGGGTTCGCCAACCGCGAGGGACAGGACCTCCGCGAACTCGATCATCATCGCGCCGCGCGCATCGCGGTCGAGCTCGGCGTCGGTTGCCCAGCGGATGGCTCGCTCCTCGAGCTTCGCGGCGAGGTTCGAGGCTTCGCGGAACCCATAGCTTCCGGCCGTGCCGTGCACTCGATGCAGCTCGCGACGGACGGCGTCGACGACCTCGGGCGCGTCAGGGGTGGCCGCCAATTGGATCCCGAGGGTACGGAACGCCGCGCAGGTGCGGAGTGTTGAAGCCCGAAATCGCTCGCGCAGGGCGCGCATCATCTCCGGCGGGATCGTGCCCGCGGGTGACGCCACTGCCGAAGATTGGATTTCGCTCATATTCGTCCCGGTTGCGGACCGAGCGCGAAGCTCGTCTCCGCGATGACGGGCGCTGACCGTCGCCCGTCACTTTGCTCTCTTGCTTCTGTGCTCATGCGACTCTTATGCGCCGATGATGAAGCGGATATCCGGACGATTCTCGAGCTCGCGCTCGGGCTCGATCCGGACCTCGAAGTCGAGATCGTCGAGTCCGGGCAGGATGCGCTGGCACGAGCAAAAGAAACGCGGTTCGACGCCATTCTGCTGGATGGCATGATGCCGGGTCTCGACGGATATGAGACCTGCCGTCGCCTCAAGGCCGACAAGGTAACCGCTAATGTGCCCGTGGTGTTCCTCACGGCGAAGACGCAGCGCGACGAGGTCGCTCGGGCGCTGGAGATCGGCGCGGTCGCATGCCTCACGAAGCCGTTCGACCCGCTGACGATTGCCGCTGAAGTCCGGCGGGCGCTCGCTACGGGATGATCCGCGCGACGAGGGCGACCGAGTAACCGCGATACGCGGCCGCGGCACTCGCGGTCGTCGCGTTCGGCGAGGCAGCCACGGCGTATCCGCCATTTACGCCGCACTCGACCCCCGGGGCAAACCGGTACAGAATGGCGGCATTGACTCGCTCGGCTGGTTTGATGGACGCCGGTGCGCCAAAAGCCGCAATACGCTGCGCTCCGGCCCCGAGTTCCAGGGTCCCTGCTAGTCCACGCTCCCCGCCCGCCGTCATTCTCAGCGCGCCCTCCGCCAGGATGAAGCTGGCGGGCGCGAAGTATCCGTCCGTGGTGTCTGGTCGCACGTAACCATACCCATGCGCGCCGGCGCCAATGGCGAGCCCGTGCCATGCGCTGGACCACATGTACATCGAGCCTTCGACGCGCTCGTCGCTATGGTCTTCGCCGCTCACGGTGGCGTAGCCGAACGTGCCGGTGAGATGGCCACCGACATCGAGGGCCGCGTCGGCCGTCGTTTGCACGAGACCCGAGGCGATCATCGCGGCCGTCTCGTCGAACAGCTCGCGCGATCCGCCGGCGGTGAACGTCATGGGACCGACCGTCACCGCCACGTGAGCAGCGCCGATCGCCTCCGCGTACTCTCCCTCTCCCAGACCGACGCCGCCATCAGCCCGAATCATCAGCGGTCCGGTGCCCAGTGCGACGCCGACTCGATCGGTTTGCGTGTGACCGTAGACGTCGTGCGGCCCTTGGGTGTTGCGATACGTCGCGGCAAACGACAACGCTCCATCTTGGGCGGCGAGCGATCCGGCCTCGCCAGAGTTGTCCTCGTTGTCGCCCCAGGTGGTGATGGTGGGACGCATCCACGGTGACACCATGGGGCGCAGCTTTGCCCATGCTTCGCGGGCATCGCCATCGTCTGGGTGCGCGGCGAGTGCTCGCTTCAATACGGCACGCGCTTCGCGCGGCCGTCCCTCCCATTGCAGCACCTGTGCGAGGCCCGTGAGCGCCTCGCTATCGGTCGAGTCGTGGGCGATGACTACACGATACAGGCGCTCCGACTCCGGCAAGCGACCGCGCCACGCAACGACACGGGCGAGACCTTTTTGCGCATCGGGACCGGCGCCAGAATCAATCAGCGCGCGATACGTCGACTCGGCTTCGGCAAACCGGCCGCTCCACGCAATGGTCTGGGCTCGACCGAGGGCCGCATCCCAATTTCGAGGCTCGCGCGAGAGGACAGAGTCATAGAGCGCGATGGCCGCACGATAGTGGCCCGACTGCGCCAACGCGCGAGCGGCATCCTGCGCCGATGCGCTGCCTGTAGCGATAAAGAGTGCAAATACAATGGCTTGCCGCACGGGAGATAGACGCCCGTTCCCTGCGGGGTGTCACTGCTTGAGTTCGCGACCCCTGGCATCGGCGAGCTTGCGCGCAATGCCGCGATAGAACGCGGCGTCCTCACGCTTGCCATCGGTCTCGAGGCTCGTCGCGGCCAACTCCAGCGCGTAGAGGATGTTGCCGAGGTACAGGTCGGCCACTGCACCGACTGTCGGCTCGCTCATTTTTCCGGTGGACGATAGACCGGAGTCTCGGCCGTCGGCGAATCGAGCCGCGGGTCGTCGAGCGCGGTGACCTGGACGACGACGGCGGTGATGTTATCGAGTCCGCCGCGACGGTTCGCTTCGCCGATCAAATGATCGACGAGGCGGCCAGGCGAATGCCGGGCGAGCATGAGACGCTGCAAGTGCGAGTCTTCGAGCATCCCGGTCAGTCCATCACTCGCGACCAGAAAGATGTCGCCGACCGCGAGCTCACCAGAGTAGACATCGGGCTCGACCTCGGGACTCGCGCCGACACAGCGCGTGATGACGTTGCTGTATGGGTGATAGCGCGCCTGCTCGGGCGTGATGTAGCCGGCATCGACCTGCTCCTGTACGTAGGAGTGGTCTTTGGTCAGCTGTTCCAGCACGCCATTGCGGACCCGATAAATCCGGGAGTCGCCGACCTGGCCAATCAGGTAGCGATTGCGACTCAGGACGAGCACAGAGGCCGTCGTGCCCATGCCCTGCTTGTCGACCTCGGAGATCGTGCGGTCGAAGATCGCGCGATTCGCATCCTGGAGGGCCTCGCGCAGGACTTCCGGCGCGCCGGAATTGGAGATATCGGAGAGCGGCGCGATGTCGCGCGTGACGATTTGCACGGCCATGGCGCTGGCGACCTCGCCGGCCGCGTGCCCACCCATCCCGTCGGCAACCATAAAGACACCACGGTACGGATTGGCCTCCGCATACATGCTGTCCTCATTCCCGACGCGGACCATCCCCACGTCTGTTCGGCAGGCGTACGTCAACTGCATTAGCGCATCCGCATGGCAAAGAACGCCGCGCCGCCGACGACGATGATCACCACCAACCAGGCCCACCACGGCACGCCAGCGCGCTTGGGCGCTGGTGGCGGTGCGGCCGGGCGCGGGCGCGGAGCGGGAGCAGCGACCGGCGCTGCTGGTGCGGCGCGCTTGACGGCGTCAATGCTTAATTGGCGGGTGCCGCCCTTGGGCTCAGTGACGTGCTCCGTGACCAGCGAGCGGAAGACCAACGGCACGCCGCCGAATCGGATATCGGCGTCGGTCGCGAGCTTCTCCTCGGCCGCTATCCGGCGGCCGCCAATATATGTCCCGTTCGTCGAGCCGAGGTCTGTGACGTACCACGTGCCCTCGCGCCGTTGGAGCTTGGCGTGGGAGTCGGACACGCTCTCCTCGACGATCACGATATCGTTGTGCGGCCCGCGCCCCACGTGCGCCAGGACCGATACGATCGAGAACGTCTGGCCTTTCATAGGACTCGTGCCGACCACTTCGAGCGTGGCCAATGCCTGACGCGGAAATGGCGCCGCCACGGCCGGGGTGGGCGCGCTCGCCGCCGCAGGGTCCGCCGCTGGCACCTCCACCTTTGGAGACGCGCTCGCTTGGTCGGCGTAGAACCGAAACTCTTCCGTGCCGATGCGAACTACGTCACCTCGACCGAGGACTTGCATCGCGTCGACGCGCTGGCCGTTGACAAAAATCCCGTTCGTGCTCGTGTCGCTCAGGACGTAGCCGACATCGCCAGGCGCGATTTCGGCGTGGCGACGGGAGACCTCCGAGGAGGGGATCACGACGTCACAGCCCGCGTCGCGGCCAAACGAGATGCCGGCTGCGGGAATCTGATATTCGCGTCCGTCGACGAGCGAGATCACGCGCCCGCCAGTCGCCAGCGTCGCTTTCCCCGGCGCGGGCGGCTTGAGTTTCTGGAAATCGGGGAGGCTGACGGAGGATATGAACTGGGTACTGCCCCCTTTCCGGTCATCTCCGAAGAAGAGCTCAGCCCCACCAATCTCGATCTTGTCGCCATGAATGAGTGGTGTGGGCTCCGCTCCGAGCTGCACTCCGTTGACCCGAACGGCCGCCGAGGCGAACGCACGGCGGATAGAAACGGCACTCTCGCGGGACAGATCAACGACGGCTTGCACGGATGTGTCGCCCCCAGGGACGAGCACATCCGCTTCCGCGCCCCCGCCAACCCGCGTCTCACCAACGCGGAGGGCGAACTGCCGTTCATTGAGTTGAAGGTAGGGCATGACCAGTTGGACAAGCTAGGGGTGCCCGCCGAGGCTGGCAAGCGCCGATGGTAGCATCAGTTAGATGCGGCAAGGGCGTCACGCGCAACACTTCCCCGTCCGTCGTCGCCGACCTGGAGTCGATACAGACGCTCATACAATCCACCCTGCTCCAGCAACTCGCGGTGGGTCCCGCGCTCCCGAATCTCCCCGTGGTGCATCACCAGAATCTCGTCCGCGCTGACGATCGTGCTCAACCGGTGGGCGACCGCGATCGTCGTCCTTCCTTGCATGAGGACTGCCAGCGCTTGCTGAATCTCCGCTTCTATCTCGCTGTCGACCGCGCTCGTCGCCTCATCGAGCAGCAGGAGCGCCGGGTCGGCGGCGATGGCCCGGGCGAACGACAGGAGTTGGCGCTCGCCGACACTGATTGACGCGCCGCGCTCGCCGAGCTCTTGTGACCACCCGCCGGGGAGTCGGGCGACGACACGGTCGGCGCCGACCCGCGCCGCGGCGCGCTGCACGTCCGCGTCGGACAGCGCGCTCGAGAGGCGCACGTTCGTCATGACGTCGCCGGCAAACAGAAAGATGTCTTGCTGGACGTACCCGATACGGACGCGGAGGTCGGCGAGCGACATCTCGCGGATGTCGACGCCGTCGACCAGAATCCGGCCTCGTTGCGGATCATAGAATCGCATCAGGAGACTCACCACCGTGGTCTTCCCCGCCCCTGTGTGTCCGACGAGCGCAATCGTCTGTCCTGGCTCCGCGCGGAAGCTCACGCCCCGCAACACCCATTGCGGCGCCTCCGCGTTGCCGTACGAGAACCATACGTCCTCGAACTCAACCGTCACGCCTCCACGCGGCATACCGGTCACAACGCCCTGTGGAGGTCCTTCGGGCTCGTCGAGCAGTTTGAAGATGCGCTCCGATGAGGCCATGGCCTGTTGCAGCGTATTGTATTTGTCCGACAAGTCCTGGAGCGGCTGAAAGAATCGCCGCACGAGCTGCAGAAACGCCGCGAGCGTCCCTACGGTCAACGTGGACGCATGGATTCGGCCGGTGCCGGCAACGATCAAGCTGGCGAGGGCGACCGATGTCAGAATTTCAATCGCGGGGAAATACAACGCGTAGATCGTGATCGACCTGAGGTTCGAGGCGAGATACCCGCGATTCAGGTCATCGAAGCGATCGGCTTCCCATTTCTCGCGACCGAACAGCTGCACTATCCGCATGCCGGTCAGACGCTCGTTGAGAAACGCGTTGATGCGCGCGATGCGCGTCCGGATGTCGCGATAGGACGCCCGGACCTTGACCCGGAAGACCTCGGACGTCAGCCAGACCAACGGGATAACCCCGAAGGCGGCGAGCGCCAACCGCCAGTCGTCGCGGACCATGAAGATCGCGATGAACACGAGCGTGAACAGGTCGCCGAGTCCGGACACGACGCCGGCGGTGAACAGGTCGTTCAGCGACTCGACGTCCGATGTCACCCGGGTGACGAGGCGCCCCACGGGATTCCGATCAAAAAATGCGACCGGCAAGTTCTCCACGTGCGCGAACATGCGCATCCGGAGGTCCCGCATGACGCGCTGGCCGAGAAGGCTCGTGAGCAGGGTCTCGCCGTACGAGCAGCAGAACTGCAAGACGAGTGACAGGACAAACAGCGCGACGGAGATGCGGATCAGATGCCCATCATGGTGCGGCACTCCGACGTCTATCACGCGCTTCGTCAGCACGGGGCCGACCAACTGGAGCGCGCCTTCGCCGCACAGGAAGAGGATCGCTGGGACGATCAAGTACCAATACGGCTTGGCAAACGCCAGCAAGCGGCGCATCAGCCGCCCATCGTAGGCCTTGCCGAGGGCATCCTCCTCGTGAATGCCTGTTCCTGCCTCCCCTGCCATCGCTAAAAGCTAGTATTTTGACACACGTGCCGCTCTGGCTCCATTGGGTCATCCTCGGATTCGTGGCCGGTGCATTGGCCAAGTTTCTCTTGCCCGGCCGCGACCCCGCCGGGTGCCTCGTCACCACCGGCCTCGGGATTCTCGGGGCATTTCTCGGTGGCTACATCGGAACGAGACTCGGCTGGGGCACCGTCACGGCCGACCATTTCGATCCGCGATCGCTCACACTGGCCACGCTCGGTGCCGTGCTGGTGTTGATCCTCGGCCGCATCCTCCGCGGCGGCCGCTCCGCGGCGCGTTGACGCAGCGCTTCGCGCTGCTCAACTGGTCGGTTCGCCTCCGGGGGGCAAACCCCAACTACGCCCCCCGGACCCCCCTTCTTTCGGATATCTTTCGGGTGTGAAGGACCGGCTGATCGTTCGCGGTGCGCGGCAACACAACCTGAAAAATCTCGACCTCGACATTCCCCGCCGAGCCCTGACCGTGATCACTGGTCCGTCGGGGTCGGGGAAGTCGTCGCTCGCCTTCGATACCATCTACGCCGAGGGGCAGCGGCGCTACGTCGAGTCGTTGTCGGCCTATGCTCGGCAGTTTCTGGAGCGGATGGAGAAGCCGAACGTCGACATCGTCGACGGCCTGTCTCCAGCCGTCGCGATCGAGCAAAAGAACCCGACCAAGACTTCGCGCTCCACGGTCGGGACGGCTACGGAGATCTACGACTATCTCCGGCTGCTGTGGGCCCGGATCGGGCATACGTTCTGTTCTGTTTGCGGCCGAGAGTTGCGGCCCTCTACGGTTCAATCGGTTACTGACGCTGTTCTGGGGTTTGCGGCGGGAACCCGGTTCGCTGTCGCCTTCCCCTTGCGGGTCTCCGATCAAGTATCTCACGCCGTGGTCGTCGAGAACCTGCAAGCGCGTGGGTTTGTTCGCGTCAAGGTAGGTGGCGTTGTCAGTCAGTTGGACGAGCTCACGATCGATCTGACAACGGCGGTCAATCCGCTGGTGGTCGTCGACCGACTGGTCATGGGCCCGGACATCGCATCCCGCCTAGCCGATGCGGTCGGAACGGCGTTCGCCGAAGGGGACGGCGACTGCGTGATCCTGGTCGGCGACGTCGAGCACCGGTATACGGAGCGATTCGAGTGCCCCAACGACGGGACCGTGGCACCCGAGCCGACGCCGCAGCTCTTCTCGTTCAACAATCCCAGGGGCGCCTGTCCGACGTGCAATGGGTTCGGCGCGGTGCTGGAGTACGATGAGTCGCTCATCGTCCCCGACCCGAGCAAGACGCTGAGCGATGGCGCGATCGATCCGTGGGAGAAGCCACGCTACGACGGCACGCGCCGGACGCTCGCCGACTTCGCGCGTCGCGACAAGATCCCGCTAAATGTGCCGTGGCGCGACCTGACGGCCGAGCAGCGCCACGTGCTGCTTCACGCTCCGATCCGCGGGCAAACGAAGCCGTACGTCGGCATCTTCCCGTTCTTGAAGCGCCTCGAGGCCAAGCGCTACAAGCAATACATCAGGGTCTTTCTGCGGCAGTATCAATCGGCGAAAGTCTGCCCGTCGTGCCACGGCGCAAAGCTGCAGCCGGCCGCGCTGCACGTGCGCATCGCCGACCGCACGATCGCCGAAGTGGCGGAGTTGCCGGTCGACGTGCTATTGCCTTGGCTCGATGGGCTGCCACTGACGCCGTTCGAGCAGACGATCGCGACGACCGTGCTCAGAGAGGCCCGCGACCGGCTCCAGTTTCTCGTCGACGTCGGGCTCGGCTACCTCTCGTTGAATCGAGCCGCGCGCACGCTCTCGGGCGGCGAAGCGCAACGTATTGCGCTCGCGAACTCGCTTGGCTCGCGGTTGGTCGATACGCTGTACGTGCTCGACGAGCCATCGATTGGCCTGCACCCGAGGGATATCGATCGGTTATTGAAGCTATTGACGCGGCTTCGCGATGCCGGGAATACCGTCCTCGTCGTCGAGCACGATCTCGAAGCGGTGCGGCACGCGGACTACATGGTCGAGCTGGGACCGGGAAGCGGTGACAACGGCGGCCGTATCGTGTTCGCCGGCCCAATTTCCCGGGCGAGTGAGAGTCCGCTGACTGGTCAATATCTCACGGGCCTGAAGACCATCCCGATCCCTGAGAGACGGCCCGTCGGTCCCCCGTGGCTGACCCTGACCGGCGCGCGCCAACACAATTTGCAGGGCGTCGACATTCGCATCCCCATCGGTGCGCTGACGGTCGTCACCGGTGTGTCGGGCTCGGGGAAGAGCACGCTCGTGCACGATGTGTTGTATAGGGCGTTGGAGACGCGCCTTCGGGGAGACAACTCGGCGAAACGTCACTTGGGCGAGGCGGTCGGCAGCTACACGTCTCTCACGGGCGCAGAGTCGTTCGATGACGTGGTATTGATCGACCAGGCTCCGATTGGGAGATCTCCACGATCGAACCCCGTGACGTACATCAAGGCGTATGACGAGATCCGGAGACTCTTTGCGGATACGGCGCTGGCGAGGGAGCGACGGTATACGCCAGGCACCTTCTCGTTCAACGTCCCAGGCGGCCGATGCGAGAACTGCGAAGGCGCGGGGTATATCGAAGTCGAGATGGTGTTCATGGCCGACGTGTTCGTTCCATGCGACGTGTGTGGTGGGCGACGATTCCGGTCGGATGTGCTGGAAGTGACGGTCAAGAACAAGAACATCGCGCAGGTGCTCGACCTCACCGTCGAGGAAGCCGTGCGATTCTTTCACGGCCAAGATCGTCTGACCTCGACCCTGTGGCAGTTGCAGCGGGTCGGACTCGGGTATCTCCACCTCGGGCAACCCGCGACCACGCTGTCTGGTGGCGAGGCACAGCGGATCAAGATCGCCCGCGAGCTCGCGGCATCCGCGCGATCGGGTGGGCGGAAGCTCTACATTCTCGATGAGCCGACGACTGGCTTGCACCTCGAGGACATTCGCCGGCTGGCCAACGTGCTGGACCGGTTGGTCGATCAGGGTCATACGCTGGTCCTGATCGAGCACAACCTCGATGTGATCAAGCTGGCGGACTGGGTCATTGACCTGGGACCCGAGGCCGGCATGCACGGAGGCCGGGTCGTCGCCATGGGCCGGCCCGAGGACGTGGCCGCGGTCGAGTCGTCTCATACTGGGCGCTGGCTGCGCACGGTCCTGCCGAGGCCGACCAAGCCAGTTGACACCACGCGGTTCGCGATGACGTTAGATACGATATGATGTATATCGGACCCGAAGTCGCCGTACCCGTCTCGATGTTCGGCATGATTGCCGTCCTGGTCATCGGCACGAAATGGATCGGCTACAAGCGCAGTTCCTCGGCGGGACCGGAGGCGTTGGAGTCGCTGGAACGGCGCCTGGCGCGCGTTGAAGTCGCATTGGACGATCTGAGTGGCGAGATCGCCAAGATTGGTGAGGGTCAGCAGTTCCTAACGAAGGTCCTGGCGGACCCCGAAACCTCGAGGCGGCTGGGACCGTAGGGAGGAGTGACTATGCATTTCGTCAACAGCCCTTTCGATATGGTCGTCGCCATTGTCGCGATTGCCTGCGGCATGGGGTTGATCCTCGAGTTGGTCAAGCAGACATCGAAGCGCGGCGCCTCGCCGAGCGCGCTGGAGGCATACGAGAAGCGCCTCGCGCGGGTCGAAGTGGCGATCGATGATCTCACGACCGCTATCGGACGGGTGACCGAAGGGCAGCAGTTCCTGACGAA
>DATMLM010000006.1:0-95664 GCA_035570055.1 Gemmatimonadaceae bacterium | reverse complement strand
CTCCGTTCGGCAGCAGCACCGAACTGTTTACAGCTTTACCGCCCACCATACCGGTAAGCCTGCCGGTACGAACATGATATGTCAGATTGGCATTACCACTAGTCATGTACCCTCCATAGGTGGTGAATATGGTGAGTCGGCTCACTTAGAGTACAGCGTGTCGACGAAGTGGGAAATTCACCAGCTGAAGGCGGAAGCCAGCTTCGTCGCGGACGATCCGTGGAATGCGAATCGCCAGGACACGTTTGCGCTCGACTACTACGTCTACATAACCCCAGGCACGATCGTGCGGCCGAATTCCAAGCCGGCCGGCGCCTACCGGCACGGGATCCGGGCCAAGCTGAGTGGCGTCGCGCACGACCTGCCCGATGCGTTGTACTTCGCCTGGCGCGCCCGGCGCATCAACGCGGAATCCCTGCCACGGCTGCTGCACGAGATCCAGCCCACGTTGAAGAAGGGCAGGAAGGGTGACTACGGGATAGGGTTGAGCAACAAGGCATTTACCGCGGTCGTGTGGATCCTCGTGGTGTGGATAGTGGCCGCGGACGCGGTGTGGATCGATGAAGTCAGGGGCTACGCCATGCCGCTCGTGCTCGCGATTCCGTTCGCCGCGGTCTTTCCGTTGATCATAGGGCACCTCTTCTATCGCGCCGTCTGGCAAGTATGGCGGCGAAGGATGGCGCAGACGAAATGGATTCTGGCCCGGGTATGACGCGCCTCGCCACACCGACCGAAGCCACATTCGTCGCGGACGATCCGTGGCACGAGAATCGGCGCGACACGTTTTCGCTCGACTACTACGTGTCCACGTCCCCGGGCGCCGTGGGTCAACGCCGGCACGGCATCCAGGCCAAGCTGAGTGGCGTCCAACACGACCTGCCTGACTCGTTGTATTACGCGTGGCGTGCAGGGAGTATCAAGGCGGAATCGCTGCCACGGTTGCTGCACGAGATGGAGCCGACGTTGAAAAGTGGCAAAGACGGTGATTTCGGGATCCAGTGGAGCAACAAGACATTTACCGTGGCGGTCTGGATTGCCGGAATCTGGCTTGCGCTCGCCATCGTGGCGTGCATCGGGTTTGCCGTCATGCTCGGAGGGCTGCCCGTGGGAATTCCAAGCGCGGTGCTACTCGTGTTGTTAGGACCACGAGTTTTTTATGGCGCCATCTACAAGGTATGGCGACGCCGGATGGACCAGACCAAATGGATTCTGGCCCGGGCTAACTAATGTCACGCGCCGGAGCTACGTTCGTGCCTACTATGCGGCGGCTACGATGGGTGTCCCGCTGTGTCCTCTGCCTGGCGCTTGCCGCGTGCGAGCAGGTGCGCACGCAGCTGAACGATGTGATGCAGTTGGGGGCCGCGCTGCAAACGCAGTTCAACATGCCGGTCCAGATCAACATCGCGGGCGGCGCGCTCAGCGTATCGATGGTGGACCAGGCGGCGGACAAACTTTCGGCCGCCGATCGCGACGCGCTCGCGCTCAGCGTGGCGCGATTCGCCTACGCGCACTACGCGCACCCCGATGCGCTCTCGCGCGTGGCGGTGACCTTCGTGTCTCGGACCAGTACGGAGCCGGGCGGGTCGTGGCCGACGTCGGCGCTTGTCGCCCAGTCGTCACCGGCTCCGTTGCCGTCGCTCCCGCCGAACGCCTTCGAGGATACGTTGCAGGTGACGACGATGGATAGCGGCGACGCAGGGACCATGGAGCGGTCGTTTCGCTCGATGACCGCGGCCCAGGGGCGTGCGGTGTGGGAGTTGGTGGTCACGTATCGGCGGCGGCCGCAGACGGTCACCAGTGTCGACTCGCTGCGCCTCGATGCGGCGACGTTCTACCCGGTCAGCGAGCGACGTCACAACCGGCGCGGGCTGACCCATCTCTCATACGATGGCGCGCACGTGCACGGTGTCGTCGACTCCGGCACGACGATGCGTGCCGTCGATACGACGTTCGCCGTCGCGCCATTCGCGGGCGCGGAGTTGGATATGGTGATCGGGGCGCTGCCGCTCGCGCCAGGATTGTCAACCACGGTGCCGGTGTATTATCCCCTTGATCGAGGCATCGTGGTTCGGACGACCGTGCGGGTGATCGACGCCGATTCCACGGCCTGGACGATCGCGGTATCCAACGGCCCGGGCACGGGACAGCGATTCCGCATCGCGCGGCCGTCTCGCCTGTTGATCGACATCCGCGACACGGAGGACTCGGTCCACGGGACGTCGTACGTGCGTCGTTGATCAGAAACTCGACGCATGACGTTCCTCACCGCCCGTTGGTCCGATCTGCTGCTCGTCACGTACGTGGTTCCTGCGGACGCGCTCGCGCCCCATCTGCACCCGGCGCTGGAGCTGGATCTATGGGGCGGCGTTGCGCACGTCAGCCTCGTGGCGTTCCGGTTTCTCGAAACACGCATTCTTGGCATGCCGGTACCGGGTTACCGGAGTTTTCCCGAGGTGAACCTGCGCACGTACGTGCGGCACGGCTCGGACCGTGGCGTGATGTTCGTTCGCGAGTTCGTCCCGAGTCGAGTCGTGGCCGGTGTGGCGCGGCTTCTCTACAACGAACCGTACGAGGCGGCCCATTTGACCGCCCGCGTCGATCCCGGTGCGGATGGTTCGGTGCGGGCACGGTTCGACTGGCAGTTCGGCGGCGGCGGGCATCGGCTCGCCGTAACGGGCTCGCGGGAGACGTCGCTTCCTGCGTTTGGCGGCGACGCATTCCTGACGAAGGAGCATGAATGGGGGTTCGGCCGAACGCGAAGCGGGCGGCTCCTCCGCTACCGGGTCAGACATCCGGAGTGGCCAGTGCGCGCTGTAGTGAACGTCGACATAGACGTCGATTTCGGCGCGCTGTACGGATCCGAGTGGGCGTTCTTGAATACGGCAACGCCCGACTCGGTCATATTTGCCGTGGGATCGGCGGTGGTTGTCGATTGGCCAGAAGTCGATGCTACCACCACGACGGCTCGAGAGCCGGTGCCGCACCAAAGGTGACCTGTTGGAGCATCGGGTTGTTCAAGCCGGGAAACGTGTAGCCTGGGTCGTTCGAGACGGTGCAGCCTTGTGACGACGGGATAGACGCCAACATGATCCCCTCGTTCGGCGGTAGGGTGAGATCGTTCGAGATGAGCGTCATCGGCCCGGGTGATCCAGTGACCGCTCCAGTGCTCGGGTTGTCTACTTGCTCCCCGTTGTTGAGGTATACGGAGACGTAGTACCACGACTGACTGGCCAGGGAAGCGTCCAAGAAGAGATAGACAAATGGCAGGATCGTAATCGCGACCGGCGCCCATAGCTCGATCGCCACCAGGGCCTTGGTCACCGGCATGCCGGTGAACTGATACGTTGGTCGCCCGCGTTCGACGAAATACGCCAGCACATCGGCATAGTCGCCGCCGAGCGGCAGAAAGGGACCGACCAACGGTGGGGGGACTGGTTTGAGGCCATGCACCTTCACAGGGCCGTTGGGATTGACCAGCTTATTCGGAGGGAGCCTCATGTCGCGGGTCCGGGAGTGAGTGTGGGCACAAGCATACGCCGGCTCCTCACTACTGGTGAGCCCGGGGTCCCATGTTAGCTGTCTATGGACATTGACCAACTGGACGGCACCATTCGCCTCGCCAACGGCCTGGTGATCACCGCGAGCCTCACCCAAGAGGCATTTCAGGCTGACCCCGCCTCACGCACCGTCACCAGAGTGGATCGCGGAGCCCCGCCGTGGATCACCTACCGTTTGCCCGGGGGAACGGTTGATGGCCGGGCGATATCACTCGGACTGTGTTTCCACGCTCAGGTGATCGTGTCGGTCGACATCAATGTCAATCTGTATGGACCTGGCGCGAAGACCTGGGACTCGTATTCGGACAAGATCGAAGCCGCGGCCAAGGACTTTCACGACCGCTTGCTCCAGCATCTATTCTCGAAGCACGAGACGAGCGACACGTTTCACGTGGCCCAACTGTCCGACGACGTGGCCTTACTCGAGCACTCGACCGACTGGCCGTTCGCGTGGGGAGCCGTCAGTTCCTTTCACGACCCAAGAAGCCAAGGCACGAAAATAACGGTGTCCTACGGCAATCGGCTCGCTGACGCTGTCGCCGCTCCCGCTCAACCCGCTCCCGCTCGACCCGCTGCCGTCAGCTCCGTTGCTGATGAGCGATTCGCGTCCGGATTCGAAGCCGCGAAACTCGAGCTCGCGCGCGGGAACACGACAGGTGCGATTCGGCTGGTGCGGCAGACGAGCGGCATGGGTCTCGAGCAGGCGAAGGCACTGGTGGCCTCGTGGGAGAAGCCGCTCTGAGGCCAGGTTACCGATGCTTGAGCAGGATACCCATCGCCAGATACGATCCGAGCAGCGAGACGATCACCACGGTCGAGAACCAGACGTGGCCGTTCCACCACGCGTGGAACTTCGGGTAGCGTGCCTTCAATGCACTGAGCACGCCGGCCGCCATGATGCAAATGCCTGCCGGCCAGAGCAGCGGTCCCTGAGCGGAATCAGACCCATAGGGCGCGAGAACCCAGTCGCGCAAGAACAAGTAGCCCACAGCGGTCCACAGGAACCCCGCGATCAGCGCAAACTTGGCTCCTCCGTACGGATCCTTCGCCTCCGAGCTGGCTAACGCGACCGGCTCACCGCGGTCCTGACCCAAGTTTACCGCTTCGCCGAAAATGGTCATGAGCGGCCGACCGTTGGCGATGAAGTAGTCGCGCACATTGCGGGCCGCGTGATCTACCGGAAGCAGGGTGTCGTCGCGGCGGCGGAGGTTGGAGAGACTCCACACGACGCGATCCGGAGGCAGCGCGGCCAATCGGGCGTCGATCTCCTGGAGCTCGCGCTTCGCGGCCGGAGCATCGGAAGGGCTCATCGCGACGCCGGCATAGAGGCGATTCATGACGATCGGATAGCGGCTTCCGCGGCCGTCGGGCTCCAGGCGGTAACTAATGGTCGCAAAGAGACCGTCGACCATCTCGGATGGTCCGAGATCGTATGTCTGGCCGCCGACGTGGAGCACGCTGGTCATCGGCGCCTCAGATCCGAGCCAGAATCCATTTCGTCTGGCGAGCCCTCCGCCACTTTTTCCGGTAGAACTTGAAGTAGAGAGTCATCCAGCCGAATCCGGCGAGCCCTATCGCGACAGGCGCCGCCAAC
This sequence comes from Gemmatimonadaceae bacterium, assembly GCA_035570055.1. Classification (GTDB taxonomy): domain Bacteria; phylum Gemmatimonadota; class Gemmatimonadetes; order Gemmatimonadales; family Gemmatimonadaceae; genus DASRDS01. The sequence continues at coordinate 90,513 of DATMLM010000006.1, read as the reverse complement.
GAAAGCGGAAACCCGTCCGGTGTGTACAGGTACGCGAGGACCGGTACCACGGACACAAAGCCGAACCCGACCCAGGCGACGACGCGCATGACCGCATCTTCCTTGATCTCGTTGAGCACCAGGTGATCGCCATTTTCCAACGTCGGTTCCATCTCACGCAGGAGTCGCGGCAGCGCTTCCGCGGGCACACGCTTGTCGCGCCACAGCGCGGACAGACTTTCGGGCAGCAATCGCTCGACTCCGTCGAGATTGGAACGAATGCCGCGCACGTAATCGACTCGCGGTTTGAAATCCGCCCGAATCGTCGATCCGCTGATTGCTATCGTATAGTCTTCGACCGTAAACGGTGCGGAGCGATTCTGGTTCCAGGGATCGGGCGCCGTGAACGCGGCTTCGGTCTTGACGTGATACCGCTGAAGGTAAAAAAGGGGCGCCATCGCTACCTCGTTGTCGGCAATGTATGGTACCACCGTCGGCCGGTCCAGCCGGAGGACTATGGCGAAGGGGGCTCACCAGGCATATCGTCCTGCATCTCGGCAATGATACGCATACATCCGCGGCACACCGAGTACGCGGGATTGCGCACACTACTCGTGGTGCACGGCTGCATCACCCTGGCCGCTGGCATCGTCCTCAGCGTGGCGCCGGGCCTGATTCCAGGCATCGTCGGTATCCATCTCGATCCCCGAGCGAATATGCTCGCCTACCTGCTGGCGGGCGCCGAATTCGGGTTCGCGGCTCTGTCCTTCGGCGGCAGCCGGCTCGGCGACCGTCGAGCACTCCGGCTCATCGCTTGGAGCTGCATCGTTTTTCATGCGTCGACCGGCGTCCTCGAGTCATACGCCTACGCACGTGGCGCGAGCGCCGCCATACTGGCCAACGTGGCCGCGCGCGCGGTCATCGTCGCGCTCTTTGCCTACCTCGCATGAAATCCCCGCGGCCGTCCTGGGTCGTGCCCCTCCTGCACGACGCGCAGTTCTGGATACCGGTCGTCGTGCTCGTGGCGGGCGTGCTCGTGCTGGAATGGGTTCGCTGAGCGCGACCGAGGCCGCGCGGCGGCGTCGACTGCAAATCGTCGGCGTCCTCTCGGGACTGACGGCTGGCGCCTGGCTCGGCGCCGCGGAGGCGCCGACCAAATTGGTCGTGGCGGGATTGAGCCCGATCCTCGTCTCCTTCTGCATGGTCATCGGCGTGTTCTTGGCGCGCTGGAGCGCGCCGGCGCTCGTGCGCGGCCTCGGCGCAGTCGGCGACGATGCGCGGCGCGCTCCGCACCTCATCGTCTGGGGCGTGCTCGCCGGGTGCCTGTGGGCCGTGGCGAACACGTTGACGGTCTACGCGATCCGCGACGTGGGGTTGAGCATCGCGTTCCCCCTGTGGAACACGAACAGCGTCATCGGGATGCTCTGGGGCGTGCTCTTCTTCGGTGAGCTCCGAAGTGCGCGGCGCGCGCGCCAAATCACCGTCGTTGCCGGCGTTCTCGTCCTCTTCGTCGCCGCGCTCCTCATTGCTGAAGCATCCGCCGCACAAGCGCCGCGCCGCGACGTCGCGCACGGCATCGCCGCGGCCCTCGCGGCGGGCGTCCTGTGGGGCACGATGTACATCCCCTACCGCAAGGCGTACCTCACCGGCATGAACCCGCTGTCTTTTTTGACATTCTTCACGATCGGCGAAGTCGTCACGATGTCCGTGCTCGCGCTGGGCGAGAGCGGAGGTGTGGTGCCGCTGTGGCATGCTCTCACCGCGGCCCGATCCGCGCTTTTCTGGCTCTTGCTCGGCGGATTCGTGTGGGTCCTGGGCGACCTCGCACAGCAATATGCGGTGAAATACGTCGGGATCAGTCGCGGCATTCCCCTATCGAACACGAATCAACTGTGGGGATTGTTGTGGGGCGTCCTCGTGTTCGGCGAATTGCGGGGGGCGTCCGTCACCGTGCGCTTCATGGTCATCGGAGGCTCAGTGCTCATGCTGCTCGCCGCGGGCGCGATCGCATCCGCGTCCGCGGACGACCGCGAGCACGACCGGTGGGACGCTGCCGCCGCGCGCGAGACCACCCGATATAACGTCGGCGCCGAGCTCACGGCGGGTCGCCAGCGACGCACTTGGGCAGACTGGGTGATCGTCGCTCTGGCCACAGGCACGTTCATCGCGTTCGCGTCGCTCGCGCGGGTTCCGCAACTTGCCATCCGCGTCGAGTGGCTCTACCTACTCGTCGCCGTCTCTCTCTCGCTGTTCGCGGTCTGGGCGACAACGCTGTGGCGAACCACGCGGTTCACCTGACCCGGGTGCGCCGGGTCGGCCACCATCTCCAGCAGTCCCGTCGCCGTGTCGTACACCATCCCCGAAACCGTGATGCATGGCGAAATCTGAGGCGCAGCGAGAATCTTTCGCACGTCAGAGCGAACCGTCTCGGCCGGCATAGTCGCCGGGAGACGCGCGAGCATGTCTTCGTCATAGCCCGAGCGCTGCGCGAAGCCATGACGGAGCCCTGGATCCTCGAGCAGTCGGCTCCCGCAGTCCGTATGGTGGATGACGACGGCTTCGAAGTAGGGCCCCTCCGGCGCCTTGGTCTCCACGAGGTAGCCAATGTACGAGAGGTCCTGGATCACGGCGTCCGTGACGCGGCCGCCCACCGTCCGGGCGACGATGGCATCGGCGAACCGCAGCCCAAGAAACTCTGCAGGGTCGGTCCGCGGATCGATGCACGTGATCACGTACAGACCCTTGAAGGGGAGGAACGGCAAGCGCGGAGTGTTCCGCCACGTCCCGCTCGTGGCGAACGCCTTATTGCGCTCCAGCAACGGCGTGATGTTCGACATGCCGTACGTTAGACGGGCGCGCTCGCATCTCGGAGAGCTTTTCCTGACAACGAGCCCACGATTGCTGCCAACTAGCGGATCCCGCGCCGGCCGAACGAGTCGCGGTACTGGCCGGGTGTGGTTCGCAACCGTCGCGCGAATACGCGACGCAGCACCTCTGCGCTGGTGAACCCGCTGGCGGTGGCGACTTCGGAGAGGCTCCGTGACGTCGACTCCAGCTGACGGCGCGCCGCCTCGATACGCAGATCTTCGATGTGTCTCGCCGGCGTCTTGCCGACCTCCTGCCGGAACAGCCGGGCGAAATTGCGCGGACTCATCGCGGCTCGGCGCGCGAGCTGGGCGACCGTGAGGTCGCGCCGCAGGTTGTCCGGGAGCCACGCCAGCAGCTCGCCGAGCGGGCGGCTCTCGGCGGTTTGCGCCGCGAGCGTGGCGCTGAACTGCGACTGCCCTGAGGGGCGCCGCAAGAACACCACCATCATTCGCGCAACTTGGAGCGCGACCGCGCGGCCCAAATCATCCTCGACCAGTGCCAGGCTCAGATCGATGCCCGCGGTTACCCCCGCTGACGTGTAGCAGTTGCCGTCGCGGACGTAGATGGGGTTGGGGTCGACCGTGACGCGAGGGTAATCGCGGGCGAGTTGCCGACACCAGTTCCAATGCGTCGTCGCGCGTCTCCCGTCCAACAAGCCAGCGTCTGCCAGGACCAGTGCACCGGTACAGACCGAGCCAAAGCGTCGCGCATCGCGGCTCGCGAGTCTGAGCCAATCCAAAAACCCTCGCTCATACCGCATCTCGCTCGCGCCGGTGCCGCCGGCGATGAGCAGGGTATCGATCGGGCCGCGGTACTCCCGGTACGTGTGGTCCGCGTGGACCGGCGAGATGATCTCGCTCGCGACCACGCGATCCGGCCCACCCGAGATGATCGTGACCTGATATGCCGGATCGCCGCCGTGCTGACGGTTGGCATCGCCGAACACTTCCGCCGGACCGAACACATCGAGTATTCGTACTGGAGGTACCGCCACGATCACAATGTGACGTTGACTGTCCATCACTCAAAAGTATCGCATGACCGTTCGCGACCACTACCAGGCCGGGATACCGGACCAGACGGCGCTGCTCGCCACAGTCACTCGTGCCATCGACGCCATGGAGCCGCCGCTGACAGCGGAGAAGCTGGCGGCCTTCGATCAATTTCATGTGGGGGGTCTGGCGGCGACAGCGGAACTGGCGAAGCGCGCGCGCATCACGCGTGGCATGCACGTGCTCGATGCTGGATCCGGGCTCGGCGGTCCGTCCCGCTTTCTCGCCGAGACCATCGGTTGTCACATCACTGGAGTGGATCTCACTCCGGCCTATGTGGCTGTCGCCACCCTCCTAGCGGACCGCGCCGGCCTCAGCGACACAGTGAGTTACCGCGTTGGCAATATCGTCGAGCTGCCATTCGAGGATGGCAGCTTCGATGTCGTCTGGAGCCAGCATGTGGTCATGAACATCCCGGCAAGGGTCCCGCTCTATCGCGAGCTCCGGCGCGTACTGAAAACGGGCGGGACATTCGCCTTTTACGATCCGTACCTGCCCGACACGGGTGGCGCACCACTGTATCCTGTGCCCTGGGCCGAGACAGCCTCATCGAGCACGCTTCTTACCAAGCAGACGACCATCGCCGCTTTGGAGGATGCGGGCTTTCGCATGCTCGCCTTCGACGACATCACGCCAATAGGTGTGGAGTGGATTGCGCGGCAGCAAGAGCAGATGAGACAGGTCAACGCGCTCACACTCGGAACGGTCATGGGTGAGCGCATGCGCGAGATGGCGGCGAATCTTGGCCGTAACCTTATGGAGGGACGCGTGCGGCTCGTCATGGGCACGTGCCAAGCGGTATGAAGCGTCCGCTGGCCGTGACGATCATCGGCTGGTTACTGGTGGTGGTGGGCGTGAGCGGCTTCGTGCTCCATTTGTACGAAGCGAAGCCGCGGCACGCGCTCGAAGGCGAGAATCCGTGGGTCCTCGCGACCGAGCTCGTGGCCGTCGTCGGTGGCGCGTTCCTCCTGCGCGGCAAGAGCTGGGCGCGCTGGGTCGTCATGGCGTGGATGGCGTTTCACGTCGCCATCCGCTTCAATTCACCACGACAGTTGGTGATCCATGGCGCGATCTTCGTGCTCTTTGCCTATTTCCTCTTTCGTCCGGCTATTGTACGACGATGACGCCGGTCATGCCCTCGTGAATGTCGCAATGATACGCATACGTCCCTGGCACAGTGAGCACGCGGCTCGAGTCCCCGCTCGTATAGCCCGTGTCGCCGCCCCCGATGTTCGCCACGGCGGTTGGTGTGGCGTCCCAGACCACGTTGTGCGGGACAGAATGCCACGCGAATTGCACGGTGTCGCCGGACGCAACGGTATCCGGCGTCGGCTTGAACACGAGTGCGGGGTCGGCATCGATGACCACGGAGTGGACGCCGCCAGGTGCCGTGCTGCTGCCGCACGCCGCCGCGAGGGCAGCGCTGGCGATGATCGCGAGGTGAACCAGCGGTCGCGTCACTTGCATGAAGCAATATGCTATCACCGGGAAATATTGCCAGATCCGATATGGTGACGAGCGAGCCACAGCTGCTGGCGCTATTCGAGTCCTGTGGATTCGATTTCACCGCGACCGTCCGCGATATCGCGGTGCGGTTTCCCCAAGAGCTCGATTGGGGCGTGCCGTCGGTCGTCGTGCTGCCCTTTCAATTGACGCAACCGTTCGCCGGGTTCGGGCCGATCTGGAAGGTGCCGGTGAGTCGAGACGTCAACTTCGACCTCCCGCCCACGACGTACGTCCACGAGTTCCATCCGACCGACGACATGAAAACGAATTTCGATCGGGCGGTGGACCAGCTGACGGCGGTCTTCGGCCAAGGTCAGAACGCGTCAGCCAGCAATGCGTTCGAGCGCTGCTGGCGGATCGGACTCTTCACGATTCGCGCGATCGCATGGCCCAAAGAAAAGAATGCGATGTACAGCAACGTGTACGAGGGACACAACCCGTACTTGTGGACGGACGCCAAGATCTACGTGCGGCCGGACTTTCCGTTCGCTCATCCGACCGAGGACGCCGCCCAGCCCCTGCAGGAGCTGTTCACCTCCGCACCCGGGTACACACTGGTCTGTGCATCCCCCGAATACACCCGGAGAAATCGCGTTGCGGGAGCCCGAGACACCGTCGTGGTAGGAACGCGCGACGGCGCCTTGATCATTCGCGCCGAGGATCGAAGCGTACGCATCCCCATCGAAGAGATACAACAGGTCATCCTCACGCGGCTCACGCCAGCACAATTCTCCGGATCGTCGTCGCTGTCGCTGAAGGCCCTGTTCCTGGGCCGACATCAAGTGAGCGTGGCGATCGCCAATGGCGACCAGACGGATGCGCTCGATCGCGTCGCTCCGATCCTCGCGGCCGCCGTCGCGAAGCCCCTGACCGTTCAGGAGTACCCGGACGTCAAATAGGTAGGGACGGTTTGTCCCCGTCGAGTTTCGCTGACGTTCCGGCGTGTGACGCGTCTCCCTCGTGACTGACCTCTCATTCAGCCTTTCACGCGGAGCAGCACCCGTCATGACTCACTCGCGTTGGACATCGGCACTCGGCACGGCGATCGCGGGAGCAACCGCATTGCTCCTCACCGCGTGCGGCAGCAGCAGTACGAGCCCCAAGGCACAATCGCCGGCCCAGGTCGCCGCGTACTATGATGCGCTCGCCGGCACACACCTCGCCGCCGGTACCGGTGCCGACAGCATCGACGCGGAGCTCATCAGCATCCTTGATGGCCCGATCGCGTACGGGCAGCTGCCGACCAAGATCGGCGTCAGCGCCAGCGGCGTCGCTCAGACGTGGTACGCAAACGCGGCGATCTTCGTCGATTCCGCGCAATCGGACTCGGAGGTCTTTATCTCGATGTGGGCCGACACGGTCGCGTCAGCCTTCATGCTCGCCGAGGCGAGCGCAACCAGCTTGCCGGCACTGGAGGCGGGACTGTTCATTCTCTCGTCGGGTCCTGAAAGCGGCGCCGACTCATCGACCGTCACCGCCGCTCCGACCGTCAAGTCGTCATCGTGCGCGACGAACATTTCGGTCACGCACGTGTACTCGTTCGCTCCGACGTACGATCCAGCCAACACCACCTGCACGCCGGCCAGCGCCACCATCGGCGGCCACTTGCACTTCCAGCCCGCGGCCGGCGTCGCGACGCAGTATCAGGATATCGACCTGACCTCGACGGTGATCAGCGGGGTGCGTCTGCAGGCGACGCACGGCACCACGTTCGAGCGCGTGCGCGCGCTGCGGCACGGTATTCTTCGCGCCCACTAGACCGGCGGGAGCACTTCACTGTCGCGTTGATCGCGCCGTTGCCCGAGCGCGATCAACGCGATGACGTAACACGCGCCGGCGAGGACGATCACCGTCGTAAATCCGAAGGCCATGCCGAGGATCATCGCGGCCACGGAGCCGATGACGGTGAAAAAGCCGTTGACACCCCACGCCCAAGCAACGATCGCGGATGCATCGTGCGCGGCGATGCGCAAGCCGGTCGGGAACGGCGCGCCGAGCGCGACGCCGAGTGGCGCGACGACCGCGACTGCCACGACGGCTCGCGCGAAGAATGGGAGTCCGAGCGCCATGCGAAACACCGCGGGAGTGACGATCGCCGTCGCCAGCAGCACGGCAATCACCACGGGCAGCACCCACGCGAGCGCGCGGCGCGGCGGCGACGTGATACGGCCGGCGAGCGCCGACCCCACGCCCGTGAAGATGAGCAAGCTCCCGAGGATGATCGCGAATGAATAGATCGGTTGCCCCAGGAAGAGCACGAAGCGCTGGAGCAGGGCGATCTCGGCCAGAATAAATCCGAGGCCGAGCGCGGCGAAGTAGGTGAGGTATCGCCACCGATCGGGCACGGCGAGGCCCTCGCGGCCGAAACGCGCGAGCGGCAGGAGGATGAGCACAGCCGCGATCACGACCGACTGCGCGAGCAGCAGGATGAGCGTGACTTCGGCGACCGGCCGATCTTCGAGCGCCATTCGGCCCATCCGTCGCTGCGACAGCACGTCGCGGATGGCGCCGAGTCCCAGGCTCCCCCACCGTGCGTGCTGGTTGAAGAACGGCCGGTCGTCCGTGGCCGGTTCGAGCTCAACGGGGGAACCGGCATAGACGCGTGTGATATCGGGTGCGGTGAGCAGCGAGTCGTAGATCGTGCTGGCCCGCGGCGCAAACGGCGAGTACAGGATCTGGGTCCGCCGTCCGCCCGAGCCGTCGGGCGTCACGCCGAGCCGCCGTCCGATCTCTTGCACCTCCGACCCGGTCAGCGCGGATTTCTTGAGCACGAATCCGGCGACGAACGAGAGACGTCCGGGTTCGTCGGTTTGCCGGAATGCATACACGTGCGAGGCCGGGTCGCCGAGGCCGCGGCGCGCGAAGATCTCGCGCGCGGTCGCGACGAGCCGGGGAATCTGCGCCTCGGGCCGCGTGAAGAAGATCACGCCGTCGGCCGAGAGATGATCGAGATAGTCCTCGAACGCCTCGCGCGTCAGCACATAGTTCTCGGCCAGGCTGAGCGCGCCCGACGCGATCGCGGCGTTGCTGATCGTGTGCTCCGAAATGATGGCATCGTACTGTTCGCGCGATCGGCGGACGAAGCTCCGCCCCTCGTCCGTCACGATGCGCACCTCGGGTTGCTCGAACAACCCGCCCCAGTAGTCCCGCATGCGGTGCGTGACGACGTCGGTCACGATCGGGTTGACCTCGACCGCGGTGATCGACGACGCGCCGTATCGGAGGGCATCCAGCACCTCGCCTCCCGCGCCCGAGCCGATGATGAGGACGCGCGGCCGTACCTTCCCCACGTACGCGAGCCCGGAATCGAAATCGGTCGTGTCCTCCGGCTGCGCGAGGTACGCTCGGACTCCGCTGCTCAGATCGTCCATGCTTGTGGCCGCCGTGCCGGCATCGAACAGCAGCAGCCGATGCTTCTGAAATTGGTACACGTCGATCCGCGACATCGTGTTCCACGCCGTGTAGAGCGGCTTCTCCTTCGGCGCTCGCTTGTTCGGCGTGATCGCGATCGGCAGCACGCGATCCGCGTCGTGCGCCACGATCAGCGCCGCGCCCGCGCACACCGCGCTCGCGACGGCGATGCGCGGTGCCTGCCGCGCGCCGAACACGACGGCCGCGAGGAACGCGACCGCCGCCGCGACGGCGACAGCGCCCGAGCCACCGACCGCGGGCATCACGAACGTGATCGCGACACAGCCCGCGCCGGCGCCCAGCAGATCGAACGCATAGAGGCGGTTGACGTCCGCGCTCGCCCTCGACAAGAGGAGCGCGATGGCGAGCCCGGAGCAGAAGAACGGCGCGGCGATAATCACGTAGTACAGCGGCATGAAGAGCAACTGGCGCCGGTCCGTGTACAGGCTGAACGGATCGAACGGAATGCGTTGCAGGAGCCAGAAGCTCGCCAGAGTGACGATGCCGAAGGCGAGAGACAGGGCCGCCACGGCGCGGTCGAGCGGCGCACGCTCCCGCAGAGACGTCCACATGGCGAGGGCGACCCCGGAGGCGCCGAAGCCCAGCAGCGCCGTCGAGATCACCAGGAATCCGAAGTGGTACCAGAGCGCGACGGACAATACGCGCGTCAAGGCGAGCTCGAGGAGCAGGGTCCCGAGCGCGAGGAGGAAGATTCCGACGTCGGTCCGGCGAAAGGTGCGCGTGAACGTGCGACCCAACGTACGGCGTGCTTACCCTGCCCGCCAGCGCCCAGTACGCTAGGGGGTCACCACCGTCGAGGGGGTATTCGACGGGGTGGCCGCCGTGCTGGCTTTTGGCCCTGATGCGGCGTTCGCGGCTTTCTGGACGAGCGAGATGAAGCTGAATCCGAGCCCCCAATAGAATTGCTTCTTGGGTGCCGTGAGATCCCACCCGAGCGTGGCTTGGACGGCGTTGTCGAACAGCGTGAGAACCGGCCCGACCGCCACGTCGACTGACCCTTGCTGCTGCACGGTAACGGTTGGCGCTGTCCCGGCGGTTCCCGATGGCGTAAACGACGTGATGGTCGATTTGAACTGGGGGAACGACACATTGATGCCACCCCCAGGTTCCACGAACCGCCAGAACTTGTCGGTGCGTGCGTAGTACGTCCATCCCAACGTCACACCGGCGGTAGGCACGAACTGCGCCGGGTCCGCGGTATTGGCCGACGCCGTGTCGGTGCCCGAGCTGGCCCGCTTGCTCGCGGCGGCGATCGCCGCGTTGGAGCTGGTTTGGCTCGCGCCGAGGCGGTTGATGAACAGGAAGGAGTCGGTGATCCGGCGCACGACACCAAACCGGCGGGCGCGCAGCCGAATCGTCAACGCCCGTTGCTTTGTTTGGGTGTTCTGGTTGTTCCAAATCGTGATGAGGATGTCATCCCCATCATTCGCGCCAGTCTGTGATACCAGCACGTCCGCGTCTTTCAGCGAGCCGACGAAGATGTTCGATAACCGGCGGTTCAACTCCGCCCGAGTCGCCGAGTCGAGCAAGTTGCAGTTGTAATCCGGTTGGTCAGGGTAGATGATGGTGCACGGGTTGTACTCGTTCACGACGAAGTACAGCTCGTTCAAGGTCTTCGTCAAATCCTCGTAAATGATCTTCGTGCCCGGTTTCCTCAGCGAGTCGATCCTGATATTGCGCATGTTCCTCAGGGAGTCGATCTGGATCTTCGCCATCGCGCTGTCTTTGACCATGATGCTCGTATCGCGATTGAACAGGCGGCCGAGCGCGGCCCGGAACATGGAGGCGCTGGTATCGCGCATCGCACCGAGGGCGCCAAGGATGTGGATACTGTCGTTGAGTGCATAGTCTCGGGCCTGCAGCGCCAGGGTCGTGTCGTTATACGCCTTGGTGAGGGTATCCAGATTCAGTTGGTCCTCGACGATGCGTTGCGTCGCCACGGTTCGTTCGGAATCGCTTTGCAAGCGATGCGTCGCATTGGTCACGGATGTGTCAGTCGTGGGCGCGACGACACGCGCACGGGCCGACGCGAGCAACGCCGCGACTCCCGCCACCGCCTTCCCGAGCGAGTCGACTTGTCGACGCTCTCGCGCGATCACCGCGTTGAATTTCAGGGTATCTGACGTCTTGCGACGATATTGCCTGAAGTAATTGAACGCGCTACGCCCAATCAGGATATCGCCGATTGTCTCGAGCGCCCCAGTACTCGACTGCACCCGCACGCTCGCGGTTTGGATCTTCTGGCCAATGACCGAATAGCCCTGAATCTGAAATTGCCGACTCCCGACCGTTCCCTCGATCCCGATCTCCGCGTCGATGTTCGCACCGTGCTCGACGAGCCACGGGCGGTCGAAGTCAATGATGATCTTACTGTCCAAGTCGACTTCGGCGTAGACATATTGCTGGACTCTGCGGGTCACGCGCCGGCAGGGAAAGTCGCCCGATGGGGTGACAATCGTGTCAGTCACCTGAGTGTCGCGCGGCACCGAAATAATGCGTTTCGCGGTCTCGGTCGCCGCGCGCTCATAGACCTGCGCGAAATACTTCGGATTGTTCAAATCGATCGTGGGTGCGCCGCGCGAGATGTTCCGCGTGTCTGCGTCGCATAGTGGCAGTGGCGGCACGGGCGCCGTGGTCTTGGTCGTGTCGCCGCCAGCGCCTGAGACGACCGTCGCGGCGAGGAGATAGTGGGCAATAGCGTACATGCACACTAATTTGAGAAACATGTGCGCCTACGTTAGGCCAACTTCCCGCCACCATGAGGCAGAATCCTGACTCATGCCGATTGATATCGAAGACCTGGAAACGCCGGTCCCCGTGGTCGACATGGACCGGCTCGAGCGCAACCTCGCGCGCACGGCGGCGTACGCGAAGGAGCACGATCTCGCGCTCAGACCGCATGTGAAGACGCACAAGGCGCCGTTCATCGCCGAGCGCCAGATCCGGTCGGGCGCGCGAGGGTTGACGTGCGCGACGCCGCGCGAGATCGAGGTGATGAGCGCGGCGAGTGACGACCTGTTGCTGGCGTATCCCGCGCTCGGCCGGTCGAAGCTCGAGCGGCTCATGAACGTGGCGCGGCATGCGCGCCTGACCGTGGCGCTCGATTCGGTCGAGGCGGTCCAGCAGCTCGGCGCGGCGGCAACGGCGGGCGGACGTGATGTCGCGGTGTATGTCGAGCTCGATCTCGGCATGCATCGCGTCGGTGTGCAGAGCGCGGCCGACGCGATCGGCGTCATTCGGGCAATCGGTCGGTATCCCTCGCTCCGCTATGGTGGCATCACGTTCTACGCCGGGCATATCCGCGATCGCGTGAGCGATCAGCACACAAAGCTCGACCGGCTGAACCATGATGTCGAGGCCGCGGTCGGCGAGCTCACAAAGGCGGGGTTGGCTCCGCCGGTCGTGAGCGGCGGCTCGACGCCCACGATCTGGCAGACGCACGAGATCGCGCATCTCACCGAGATGCGGCCCGGCACGTACGTCTACAATGATCGGGGGACGTCGGAGATCGGCGCGTGCACCGAGGACGATTGCGCGTTGACCGTCCTCGCCACGGTCGTCAGCACGGCCGTGCCAGGGCAGGCCGTCGTCGACGCGGGCTGCAAGGCGCTCGGGCGCGAGCCCGTGCGCGGCGTGCCCGGCGAAGGATTCGGGAGTGTGCTCGGCCGGCCCGAGGTGCTCGTCGTGAGCATGTCAGAGGAGCACGGCGTCCTCGACCTCGCGAAAACATCGTGGCGTCCGCACGTCGGCGAGCGCGTGCGCATCGTGCCGAACCACGTCTGTATCGTCGTGCATCTCCACGAGGCGATCGTCGGCCTCCGCGGCGACGTCGTCGAGACGCACTGGCCGGTCGCGGCGCGAGGCCGAATGAGCGCGCCTTACGGAGACACCGTCACGAGCGGCACGATCGGCGGCCCGACCGAGCTATAGTAACCGCCGAAGTAGAATGCGCCTGGCGGGAGATCGTAGCGCGTGTTCCCCGCGCCGACATGAAAGTCGAAGATCATTCGCTTCGTCTCAAAGGCCGCGAACTCGCTGTCCTCCGGCACTTCGGCCCGCAAGGCGTACTGGTAGCCGGTCGAGTGACCCCTGATCCAGTAGTCGAAGCTCGCGCTAGGTCCCGCGTCGCCCGACGGCGGCAACTGCGCGATGACCGGGAAAGGCGAGGCGTTCCGCGCCGACACGATCATCATGAAGTAGCCGCCGTTCACGTCACCACCCGGCGCGGTCGGGACGATTTCGACACTGACGCCCAAGGACTGGGGGCGTACCGCGATCGCCGAGGGATCCGGCGGGGGCGCCGGACCCCCATCGGCGATGCACTGACCAGTGCAGACGACCGTACTCCGGCAACGGCCGATGAACATCGATCTCGGATGGCCGCCGCGTTGCAGCAACGCGTGCAACATCTCGTGGCGAACGAGGTCGCCCGCGTCGAGGTCATCGCCTCCGAGGATGATACGATTGCCATCCCCCTCCCAGAGGCCATTCACGACCCCTCCTTCGCCGAAGGGGACCGTCTCCGACTTCGGGATGCGATACCACGCGACACCCGAGAAATCGCCGGTCAGACCCGAGCACGCCTCGGTCAGGCCCCACCACTCCGCGTAAACCGCCGGTGGCGAGAAACGTTCGGCGCCGGGCGGGAGCGGTGTCGTTGGCGCGTGACACGCGACGACTGCCAGGACGAGTAGATTGATCGCGGATCGTCGCATAGGCTCGTGCGCGAGAGTGGGGCTTCCTACACGCAATCCGTTGGAGTGGTTCCTGGTGATCGGCGTCGACTGGGGAACAAGTCATGTGCGGGCGTATCGCCTGACCGACGAGGCGACAGGCGTGATCGTCGCGCAGCGCGACTCTGGCGATGGCGTCCTCACGGTCGAACCCGGACGCTTCCCCGAGGTCCTGCGCGAGCTCGTGGGGCCGTGGATCGCCGACGGAGAACGGCGCATCCTCCTCTCTGGCACCGTCGGCAGTCGCAACGGCTGGCGGGAGACGCGACCGGTCCAGTGTCCCGTGCGGCTTCAGGATCTCGCCCGGGCGGTGGAACCCGTCCCGTTTGATGAGGCATGCGTCCGGATCGCGCCCGGTGTCGCCGGTGTGGATGCCTATGGCGTGCCCGAGGTGATGCGGGGCGAAGAGGTCGAGATCGTCGGCGCTCGCATCACCGCCGGGTGCGTCTGTCTACCAGGATCGCACAGCAAGTGGGTCCGCGTCGAGGACGGGGCCATTATCTCATATGCGACCTATCTCACGGGTGAGGCGTACGCCGCGCTCCGTGCGCATACACTCCTGGCGAAGCTCATGGGACCCGAACCGCCCGTCGCGGGCCCCGCGTTCGACGCCGGCGTGAGCCGGTCAGCCGAGGGCGAAGGGCTGCTGCATCACTTGTTCGGCGTACGTACGCTCGGGCTGGCTGGACGAATCACACCAGCGGAGTCCCAGTCGTATCTCTCCGGGTTGCTGATCGGTCACGAGATACGGAGTGCGCTCACGCCACGAGCGGCGGTGACCGTGGTCGGCGCTCCGGCGCTCGTCGCGCTCTACGTGCGAGCGATCGACGCGTGCGGTGGACGCGCGACGCCGGGACCCGAGCAGGCCGCGGCACGCGGGTTGGCGATGATCGGAGCACAGGTCGCATGGACGGACTGACCTCCTGGCTGGGGCGGTGCCCGCTCGTCGCCATTCTGCGCGGAGTCACGCCCGATGAGGTCGAGGCGATAGGGGATGCGCTGGTCGGCGCCGGCATTGTGATCATCGAGGTGCCGCTCAACTCTCCACGCCCCATCGAGAGCATTGAACGACTCGTCCGCCGATTCGCCGGACACGCGCTGGTCGGCGCCGGCACCGTCATGCGGACCAATGATGTGACAGACGTCGCGAGCGCCGGGGGTCGGCTCATCGTGACGCCGCACGCCGCAACGGACGTCGTCGGGGCAGCGAAGACAGCCGGATTGCTCGCGATGCCGGGGTTCTTTACGGTGACGGAGGCGTTTGCCCTGATCCATGCGGGGGCCGATGCGCTCAAGCTATTTCCGGCCGAGGCGACGAGTCCCGCCGCGCTTGGCGCCATGCGCGCCGTGTTGCCGAAAGGGACGCTCGTGCTGCCGATGGGCGGCATCGACGCCGCGGCTTTTTCCCCGTGGGTCAAAGCCGGCGCAAACGGGTTCGGGATCGGGTCGGCGATCTACAAGCCGGGCGACAGCGCCGCCACGGTCGCGGCGAAGGCCACCCGGCTCATTGCGGCAATGCGAACGCTATGATCGTCCCGCCCGCGGCGGCCGCGATGTACTGGTGGCCGTTCACGGCATACGTCATTGGTGACGCGTGCCAGACCGCGTTCGTATGGAAGTGCCACAATGGTGAACCGGTTGCAGCGGAAACGGCTGCCAGTGCACCGGCATCGTCGCCGTAGAACACGACACCGCCCGCGGTGCTGAGCACGCCTCCCCAGCTGTCGCCCGTCCCGATTTGCGGGACTTCCCACGCCGTCTCGCCGGTCTCCGGGTTGATCGCGCGCAGGACCTTCTGGCGATGCTCGCCCGGCACGCGGTTCGCGCCGCCACCATAGAATGACTGCCCCGGGGTCCACCATGCCGACGACTTGGAAAAAATGCTGCACGCCTCGAGCGCCATCACATAGTAGAGGTGCGTCGACGGGTTGAACGACGTCGACATCCAGTTCGTCGCGCCCTCGAGCGACGGGCACGCTTTCGTGCCGAGCGGCGACGGGTCCGAGCCGGGGAGAAGAATCGGTCGGCCGTCGGCGCCGATCCCGCTCGCCCAGGTGAGCTTATGCACGAATGGGTGGCTCAACAGCACGTTCCCCGTGACCCGGTCGAGGACATAGAAAAAGCCATTGCGATTCGCTTGCAGGAGCAGCTTTCGTGCGCCGTCGTCGACGAGCATCGGCGTCTGCACCGCATCCCAGTCGTGTAGGTTGTGCGGCGTATACTGGTAATACCACACGAGTCGTCCGGTCTTGGCCTCGAGCGCGAGCACGGAGCTCGAGTACAGGTTGTCACCCTGGCGCTCGTAGCCGTTGTAATCGGGACAGGGATTGCCCGTGGGCCAGTACACGACGCCGGTCGTCACGTCGTACGTCCCCGTGAGCCATGCCGCCCCGCACCCGTGAGGCAGCGCCCGGCCACGCCATGTCGCCGCCGCTGGCTCGCCAACCGATGGCACCGTCCAGAATCGCCAGACCTGGCGCCCGGTCCGCGTGTCGTATGCGGCGATAAACCCCCGGTCGCCTTCGTCGCCGCCCGATGTCCCCGATAACACGAGGTCACCCACAACGAGCGGCGCCCCCGTCGCGCCATAGTGCTTATGGTAGTCGGCCATCTCGACATCCCAGAGCAACGCGCCGTTGCCGCGCGCGAGCGCGATCAGGTGCGCGTGATCCGTGGTCATGAACACGCGATCGCCGAGCACCGCGACGCCACGGTTGATTGCGCCGGCCGCGTCGCCGATGACGCCGCTGGTCAACGCGCGAGCATAGTGCCAGACCGGACGCCCCGTGCGGGCATCGAGCGCATACGCTTCATTCGCCGTCGTCACGAACATCGTGCCGTCGACGACGACTGGTGTGCCCTCGAGATGCCGGGCGCTGGGGATCGGGAAGAGCCAGGCTGGCGCCAAGCGACGCACGGTCGCCGTGTCGATCTCGTGGAGGGCGCTGTAGCGGTTGCCGCTCATGTGGCCGTTGTAGGTCGGCCAGTCTCCTGTCGCCGTGTCCGGGGCAATCGCCGACTCATTCGCCGACTTGATCGGTTCTGGACCACCGGTGATCGTGAGACGACTCAGGAACGCCAGCAGATCCCGCACCGTGTCTCGACCCGCGGTGACCGGTGGCATGAGCGACGTCGACTCTGGTCGCTCGGCCGCGATCTCCTCCCGCGAGAAGTAATGGAGCTGGCCGTTCAAGTCTTCGAGCTGCAGGTCGTAATTGCTCTCGTTCCGCGCCAATCCACGCAACGACCCTCCATCCCGTAGCGTGACGGAAACGACGCGATACCCCTCGCGGGGTGGTGAGCCCGGGTGCAATAGCGCCTGCTCGAGTCGTGATATCCGGCGGCGGTCGCCAATACCCGTGAGATCCGGGCCGAGCACGCCGCCCTGACCACGAATCATGTGGCAGGTCGCACAGCCGCCGGCGCCGAAATAGTACGCCGCGCCGGCCGTGATATTCCCGGCCATGGGTTTGGCCGAGGCGGGCGAACGCAGCATCTGGATATAGGCGACAACCGCAGCGAGGTCGCCCGCGGGGAGCGTCGCGAACGACGGCATCCCGGCTTCTGGGACGCCCTGGCGAATGAACGTCGGGAGCGGCTGCGTGAACAATGTGTCGTCGACGCCGTCGGTGATGTTCGGTCCGAGCTCGCCGCCCGCGCCGTTCGCGCCGTGACAGCCGGCGCAGTGGGCGGCGAACACCAGCTCCCCGTGTTTCACGTCCTGCGCCAGCGCCGTGCTCGAGGCGAGTGCGGCGATCAGTACCACTCTCATTGCGTGAACACGAGTGTGCCGAAATGCTCGGGCACGTGATTCGGGTCGCGATAGATCGTGCACGTCGGATTCCAACAGAGGAAATGACGCTGCGGGTCCGCGCCCTGACCATCGATCCGATAGAGATTCATCCGCCACCGCGTGCCGGCGGCCACCGGCTGGTCGCTGATCGCGCGCAGCGGGATGCGGGCGGCGGCATACCACACTCTCGCCCGACGGTCGATCCTCGCTTTCGTCTGCCAGCCCGACCGCCAACTATAGTCTTCGGCCGGGTGATCGAGATCGATCGCCAGGTCGATCCAGTCGCCGGTCGGCGCGATCTCGAATTCACGATAGTGGCGGATGTTCTTCCAGTCGTCGCCGAGGAAGATCTCGACTACATCGCGATCCCACAGATGGGGACGGGGGCGGTCGTTGGTTGTCGGCAACCAGAGGTTGAGGGACTCATACGGCGCCTTGAAGAGCAGATACAAGGAGCTATCGGTCCAGAATCCGCGAATCTCCGTGGCGATCTTCGGATATCTCATCACCCGCGCGCAGTCCCGGTCCATACGGGTTGTCGCGACCGTGGTCCAATCTTTTGGATCGTCGGACAATGCCGGCGCCGAGGCGACGTGCGGGACAGACAGCGTCTCGGTCGAATCCGTGGCGGCGCACGCGGTGGTCACATGGTTGCGATACGGCACAAAGCCATGGGTCCCCGTGCGCAACCGATAGACCGACGTGGTCGCCGTGATATACAACGTCCCGTAATCCGGATCCCCCCACGTGAGATTCGCGGGCTGCTCCGGCATGACGATCGTGCCCAAGTGATGGCCTTGGCTGTCCCAGACCCAGATGCCATGGGGCCCGGTGACGAACATGTCGCCATTCGCATCGAGCCGCATCCCATCCGGCACGCCATCGCTCGGCTCCCCGGGCTCCTTGCCGAACACGCGACCATTGGCGAGCGTCGCATTCGGCATGAAGTCGTACTCACGAATATTCCGTTGGCCGGTATCGCTGTCGTCCACGTAGAACGTCCGGCCGTCCGGTGAGAACGCGAGCCCGTTCGGCTGCGTCAGGTCCTTGGTCAGCAGCGTCACGTTGCCGAGCGTGTCGAGCCGATAGACGCCTTGGAATGGGATCTCCTGAGTCTGTCCCTTCGGCAGATCGAGTGTCGGGTCGGTGAAGTAGAGCGCCCCGTCCGGCCCGACCACCATGTCGTTCGGACTGTTGAAGCGCTTCCCATCGTAGTGGTCGGCCAGAACAGTGTACCGACCGTCCGGCGTGACGGCGATAATCGCGCGCAGTGCGCTCGCGCCGTCGATGAGCCGATGCGCGCCATCGTACGTATTGCCATCGGGATCGCCCAAATGGATGATCCCCTTTTTCTTGCCGTCCATCGTCACGCGATAGATCGAGTCCTGGATCTCGTCGCTCACGTAGAGGACATTCGACGTGTCCCAGACCGGACCCTCGGTGAACCCGAATCCCGTGGCGACGGTCGAGAGCTTCGCGTCGTGCGGAACGAGCTGCCAGAAACGGGGATCGTTGGCCTCGAGCGCGAAGTGTGGCTTGCCGCCGCATCCGGTCACGACCGCGGCGAGACCGATCGCCGACGCGATGCGAATCGTGCGGTCGGGCTGAATGAACAGCCAGGCCAGCGCGCCGATGACGCAGAGGGCGCCGGCGACGCCGAACGACGCTGACCAGCCGAAGCGATCAGCGATCCACGGCGTGAGCGATGCGGTCACGACGCCGCCGAACTGCGCGCCCATGTTCATGACGCCAGAAACTGCCCCTGCCGACGGTCCCGCGATGTCGGCGCTCACGGACCAGAACGCGCTCTGCGCCAAGTAGAGCGCACCAGCGCCGGTGGCGAGGACGAGGCTGGCGAGGCCGGCGTTCGTGAGATGCGTGCCGGCGCCGATGCACGCCGCCGCGATGGCGATACCCACGGCGGCGACGCCGCATCGGCCGATCCGTCGGCCGTATGAGCGAGACAGCGCGTCGCTCACGAGACCTCCCACGAACGATCCCGCCGCCATTGCCAGAAACGGGAGCGCCGCGAACACCGCGCTCGACTTGAGGTCGACGCCGCGCACGTTATAGAGGTAGATGAAGAACCAGGTGAAGAAGATGTACGCGGCGTAGCCATAGCAGAAATAGCTCAGGGTGAGAAGGGCGACGGTGCGATTGGTGGCGATCGACCACCACGGGATGTGCGGCTCGACGCGCGTCGGTGCGGGAACGTCCGACGGGGCGTCGCGCGCCAGCAGGAACCAGATGGCGCCGGCCACGAGGCCCAGCACCGCGCACACGTAGAACGGAGCGCGCCATCCGTGTCGGACGAGGATAGCCGTGACCAGCGGCGGCGCCGCGCTCGCGCCGAGGCCGACCCCCATGAAGATGATGCCGGTGGCAAGGCCGCGATCCGCCGGCGGGACCCAGGCGGCGACGATGCGATTCGCGGCGGGGTACATCACCGCCTCGCCGGCACCGAGCAGGAACCGGATCGAGAGCAGGGCGGGGAGCGCGAAGGCCACGACGGGAACGGATGCCGTCAGGGCCGTGAACACCGCCCACCAGATGACGGCGAGCGTCAAGGTGCGCCGGGCGCCCCAGCGGTCCGCGACACGACCGAGCGGCGCTTGCAGCAGCATGTAGCCCAAGACGAAGGCACTGAACACCCAACCCAACGCCTGGTTGTCGAGCCCGTACACGCGCGCGAGCCACGTGCCGGCGATCGAGATGTTCACCCGATCGAGGTAAGCGACGGCGCTCAGCACGAATAGCCATCCCACCATGACCCATCGCGCGGAAGTCGGTCGCATGTTGTGTTACTATGTACCCTTCACGTGGCGCATCGCTAGACGGAGGGACAAATGACCACCCGACGCGGCTTCATCGAGAACGGCGTCGCGCTTGCCGCCTCGCTCGGCCTCAAGCTTCCCGGCGAGCAAGCGCCGGCCGCGATCGACTACTACGACAAACTCGGCGTCCCGAAGATCATTAATGCGGCGGGCACGTACACGTACCTGACCGCGTCGCTCATGCCGCCCGAGGTGCAGGCGGCGATCACGGTCGCGTCGAGCCACAACGTGCGTTTGCGCGAGCTCCAGAGCGCGGCCGGTACGTACATCGCGCAGCGACTCAAGTGCGAGGCAGCGCTCGTGTCATCGGGCGCGGCGGCCGCGCTATCGCTTGGCGTCGCCGGGTGCATGACGCGCAATGCGCCGGATGGGGCGCGAGATGTTCCAGCACGAGTCGCTGGGCTACCCCACGAGGTGATCATCCAATCGGCGCATCGGTTCGTCCACGAGCACGCGCTGGAGATGGACGGGGCGACGTTGGTCGAGGTGACCACGCTCGACGACTACGAGAAGGCCTTCTCCGACCGCACCGCGCTCGCGTTTTATTTCAACGCGGCCGAGGGCGGGCAGATCTCGCGCGAAGATTGGGTGCGAGTGGCGCGAGCGCACAGCGTGCCGACGTTCAACGATGCGGCCGCCGACGTGCCGCCGATCGCGAACCTGTGGAACCTGACGGGCATGGGGTTCGACCTGGTCGCGTTCTCAGGGGGCAAAGGCATGCGCGGGCCGCAGAACGCCGGGCTGCTCCTCGGACGCAAAGATCTGATCGCGGCCGCCACGCTGAACAATAATCCCAACGATCGATCCGTCGGGCGCGGGATGAAGGTTGCCAAAGAGCAGATCATTGGCATGGTCGCAGCGGTCGACTGGCTGCTCGCGCAAACGGACGAAGGGATCGAGGGCCAGGCACGCAGCCGATGCGAGCGGATTGCGGCCGCGCTCAAGGGTGTGCCCACACTCACCACTGAGATCATCGTGCCGCCCGTGGCGAATCACGTCCCGCATCTTATGATCCGGTATGATCAGACGCGGGTGGGGATCACGCCGATAGCGGTCGCCGACGCGCTCGCCAAAGGCACGCCAGCGATCGAGCTCAACCCGGGGACCGGCCATGCCTCTGGGGCCGCTGGTCTCCACTCCGACGAGCACACGATCGTCGTCGGTCCATGGATGATGCGAGCCGGCGACGACGTGATCGTCGGCCGCAAACTCCGAGAAGTCCTCGACAACGCACTCCATACGGAGCACACGTAATCATGGAACGCAGAGAGTTCGTCGCCACGACCGCACTCGGCTCATTGGGCATCGCCGCCACGAAACTCGAACCGGCGGCGACGGCGCTCGGCAACCACGGCTCCGCGGCGACGCGGAAAATTCTCATCGCCGGTGGCGTGTACAACGACGCGTGGATCCGCTACATGGCGTCGCTCACCGGCAAGCCGCGTCCCCGGATCTGCTACCTGCCGACCGCGTCCGCGGATCACGCGGACGGCATCATCCGATTCTATCACGACTGCGAGAAGGTCAACGTCGCGCCGTTCGTGCAGACCAGCTTCATCAGTAGCTATGAACAAAACCAGTCCTTCGCCGACGTGCTCCTGTCGATGGACGGCATCGTCTGCTCGGGTGGCAACACGCTCAACCAACAGGTGATCTGGAAGGCGCAAGGGATCGATCAGGTGCTGCGCGATGCCTGGGACCGCGGCATTGTGCTCGGCGGCGCGAGCGCGGGGTCGCTCTGCTGGTTCGAGGAAGGCACGACCGACTCCCGCCCGAAGGAGTTGTCGATCGTGCAAGCCCTCGGCCTGCTCAAGGGGAGCCACTGTCCGCACTACGACGCCGAGGGCCAACGTCGGCCGCTGTACCTGAAGCTCATCGGCTCCGGCCAAATGAAGCCCGGGTACGCATGCTACAACAACGCCGGCATCTACTTCGAGGACAACGACGTCAAGCGCGTCGTCGCCTCGAAGCCAGATGCCAAAGTGTTTTACGTCAGCGTGGTCGGCGGACAGGTCGTGGAAAAGGAGCTACCCGCCGAACTAATTAGTTGACGGGCACGTTGTTGAACTGGGCGACCGGGACGCCGTTCTCGTGGATCTGCAAGCGCACGAGCGTCGTCGCATGGTTGTCCTGGTCCATGAACTGCCACTGACCGGCCATCGCGATGTTCGGCACGAGTTGGCAGGCACCCCAGCCAACGCAGTTGGCCAGGCTCCGCATATCGGCCATCACCCGGTTGCCGGACTGGTCGATGAAGTAGGCGCCGCCCGCGCCGTTCATCATCAGGTCGCCTCCGCGCAGGTTGGTCACCGTCACATTGCAGATGATGTGCGGCGATTGGCGCTGGCAGCCCGTCAGCTGATACTGGACCTGCGCGTAGACGACGGTGCTGGACGTGGCAGCAGCAGGGGCGCCAGTCGCCGGTTGCGCGACGGGCTGTCCGGGCTGCGCCGCGCCAGGCGCCGCACCAGCCACTGGCTGTCCCTGCGCAGTCTGCGTCGGGACCGCCGAAGTCAGCGTGAATATGACCGCGGAGTTGGACGGGACGTAGATGCGTGTGCCTGACACCGCCGCCGCCGGGCGCGGCGGAGCCTTGGGCTGATTCTTCGCCGGCTTGTTGAACAGGTTGCCCACCGCGTTCCCCACGGCGTCACCCGCGCCGTTCATCGCGGTGCCGACCTTGTTCAGCACCGGCATGCCGCCCGAGACGGCGGTCGCCTGGCCGTTGACGGTGAGCGACACGAGCGCCAGCGAGTACGTGGCGGGATAACCCGTGTTGGCGACGACTTTCACCACCGCCGGCGAACCGCCAGGGATATTCGTGCTCGAGCCGACCAACGCTTGTGAGACCTGCGCGCTGTACGTCGCGCCGAGGTTCAGCGTGGTCACCGAGTCGAGCATCTGAATGGTGACTTTGGTGCCGTTGGTGAGACCGGTGGCGCCGAGGACGGAGCCGCCGATCGAGCCATTGGACTGCTGGGCGGTCTGGGCGAGGGCGGTGGCGGTGAGGAAAAGAGACGCAAACGCGAACGACGTGCGACGCATGGCTAAATACTCCCTGAGTACGGGACGAGAGCGGAGACGCTCACACGAATCTTTGTTTGGGGTGAATACTGGTCAACGGTGCTCACCAAGTACGCGGTGAGAGCGCGTGCGACCTGTCGCGAGTATGTAACAGGCGGAAGGAGCTCCTGGCGCTCGACTACGTGCGCAACGCGTGAGTCGCCGTTCGCGCCAACGCGAAATACTCGGCGTCGCGCTCGACGCCCACGCACTGTACTCCGACCGCTTCGGCCGCGGCGAGCGTTGATCCTGATCCCATGAAGGGATCGGCGATGACCCCGCGGCCGAGGGGCAGCACCGCATAGGCGAGTTGTCGCAGGAGCGACTGCGGCTTGAGACTCGGATGACCGGCGATGGCGCGCTCTCGCTTCGGCGTGCGCTCGCTCAGGATCACGTCGAGGAACGGCCGACCATCGCTGAGCCGCCGGAGGCCTCCGGTCTCGTACGCTCGCAAGCAGTCCGACACTTTCATCCCCGGCGGGAGCGGCGAGCGAAAAATTCCCCAGGGCTCGTACGATCCACGAGGCATGGAGCACACATCGGGGAATTCCTCGTGTGCGTTCTTCGGCCGATCGCCGCCGCGGAGCGTGCGAACCACGCGGATGAGCTCGCCGCGGAATTCGAGGCCGCCGTCGACGATCGCCGACCAGACGAGTTGCGATAGGAACGCGTTGCCCGCGACGAACACGTGACCGCCCGGGCGGAGCGCGCGAACGGCCAGTCGCGACCAGCGCAGAAAGAACTCACGCAGCAGCGACCGTTCTTTCGCGTTGAGCGCCGTGAAGCGGGGCAGGGGCGAGCGCTCGTGGCCATCGAAGCTCGGCGGAATGCGCCAGATGCCGCCCCTGTTCCCATTGCGCAGCCGCTCCAACTGATCGCGGTCGAACTCCTTCACGCCGTACGGTGGATCCGTGATGATCGCGTGCAGACTGTGGGGCGGAATGCGGTTCAACCACTCGAACCCGTCGGCGTGGACGCCGAGCGAGTGGCCGACAGTGAACGTCTCGTAGTCGAGTGCGAAATCCAGACGTTACCTCGACGCCGTGATCGTGGGCTTCTTTGGCTTCGGTGGCTCCTCCGCGCGCGGCACGATCTCCGTGCGACCCGCGGCGCGTAGCACGGCGTTGAGTTTTGGGAGATCCGTGGCGAGCACGGTCTTGAGCGCGGCGAGCTGCGCGTCGAGCTCGACCGAGAGTGTCTCGAACACCGCATAGGTCGGCCCGGTCGGCCGCCCGTTCGCGCTCGAGACCGTGCCAGCGAGCGCCGCGATCTCGTTATTGAGTCTGATGGGGAAATTGAGCGGGTCCTGTCCGCTCCGGTTCTGGACCTGATACAGCTCGCCTTCGATCGCGTGTATCCGGACCACGAACGGCGCGGCGATGTCCACGAAGCCCGTTGGGGCATCTGCGCTGTCCGACCGAATTTGATACGCAACGTTGCGAATAGTTTTGACGGCATCGTTCGCCGCGCTCAGCCGATCGCGAATGCGCATCGCCAGCGCGAACTGCGCCGCGTACCCCGCCGGCGTCGCGGGACTGCGCGGGTCTCCGCGAATGATGAGGGGCTGCGACTGGGTCTCGCTGCCCACGGTCAGCCGCACCGTGTAGCGTCCCGGAGGTGCGACCGGTCCGTTCACGTTGCCGTTCCACATGATGAGATTGTCGAACGCGCTCGCATCGGGGTAGCGCATGTTCCACGCGAACATGTTGAGGCCGAGTTTCGCCGGGATGCGCGGCGGCGGCGGGACGTGATGCGACTCGCTTTCGTCGTCGGGCTTCGTCGTGTCCGGTACGGCGAGCAGCTTGGCGATGCTATCGGAGGCGACACCGGCGCGCGTCAAGCTATCGCGACGAACAGCTTTCACGCTGTCGGCGTGTTCGGTGCTATCCGCCAGGCTGGCGCTGTCGAGGCGCGAGCTCAGCTTGCGCACGAGATGGCCGGCCGAGTCGAGGAACTCCATGGTGACCGCCGATGTCGAATCGGCGAGCGTATAGTAGATCACCGCCCCGTTGGGCGGATTCTTCCCGTGAGGGTGTGCCGCGGCGTCTCCGCCGCCGTCACCAAATCCACCCCATGACACGCGATACGCCGGCGCCGGCTTGAACAGGTGCATCTGCGTCGGCGTCATCCCGGCCGCGAGCTGACGGAGCGGCGATACATCGGTCAGGATCCAGAACGATCGGCCATGTGTCGCGGCGACGAGGTCGTTGTTTTTGACGGCCAGGTCGTGAATTGGCACCAGCGGCAGGTTGCGGCGGAGCGACTGCCAGTGCGCGCCGTCGTCGAAGCTGACGTACACGCTGCGCTCCGTGCCGGCATACAGGAGCCCACGCTTCACCGGATCTTCCCGGATGACGCGCGTGAACTCGGTCTCTGGAATGCCATTCGTGATCAGCTTCCACGTGTGGCCGTAGTCCGTCGATTTCAACAGATACGGGCGTTGGTCATCCATCTGATAGCGATTGCCGGCGACGTACACGGTGCCGGCATCGTAGTGGGACGGGTCGATGCTGGAGATCCGCATCCACTCTCCCCATTCCGTCGGGGAGACTTTGGACCACGTGGTCCCGCCGTTTCGTGTCAGTTGAATGACACCATCATCGCTCCCGGTCCAAATCTCGCCCTTGGTGAGGGGAGATTCAGCGATCGAGAAAATGGTCGCATAGTACTCGACGGATGTCTGGTCTTTCGTGATCGGACCGCCTGATGCGCCGAGCGTCGCCGGATCGTGGCGCGTGAGATCGGGCGAGATCGTCTGCCAGGTCTGTCCCTCGTTCGTCGACTTGAACAGGACGTTCGCGCCGGCATACAGGGTGTTCGGATCGTGCGGCGAGATCAGAATCGGGAACGTCCACTGAAACCGATATTTGAGATCGCCCGCCGAGTGGCCCATGGGGTTCTCGGGCCAGGGCGTGATCTCCTTTTGGAGTCCCGTCCGCATATCCTTGCGCGAGAGGTATGAGTAGCTCCCGGCGTACACGATGTTGGTGCTATCGGGCCGCACCTGGATGTAGCCGCTCTCGCCACCGCCGATCTCCTGCCAATCGCTGATGTCGATCCCGCCGGCCTGCGCGGAAGGACCGCAGAGGGTCGAGTTGTCCTGCTGCGCCCCGCAGACCTTGTACGGAAAGTCCGTCGTCGTCGTGACGTGGTAGAACTGGGCCGTCGCATCGTCCTGCTCGGACCACGACTTGCCACCGTTGAACGACACGTTCGCGCTGCCGTCGTTCGCCTCGATCATCCGCTGCGCGTCGGCCGGGGAGATCCACAGGTCGTGGTTGTCCCCGTGCGGCACCGGGATGTTCTTGAACGTCTTTCCGCCGTCGGTGCTCCTATAAAAATTCGTATTGAGTGCGTAAACCGTATTCGCGTCCTTCGGATCGGCGAAAATCTTGGTATAGTACCAGGCCCGCTGGCGCAGCTTGCGCTCGCTGTTGGTCTTGGTCCACGTCTGTCCGCCGTCGTCCGACCGGTAGACCCCACCGGAGTCGGCCTCGACCAAGGCCCAGACGCGGCGCGAGTTTGCCGGCGAAACCGCGAGGCCGATGTTGCCGATAATGCCCGTCGGCAGCCCGGAGTTGCGCGTGATCTCCATCCACGTCGACCCGGCATCGGTGCTCTTGAAGATGCCGCTCCCCGCGCCGCCGCTCACCAACTGCCAGGGCTTCCGGCCGGCCTGCCAGAACGCCGCA
This sequence comes from Gemmatimonadaceae bacterium, assembly GCA_035570055.1. GTDB lineage: Bacteria > Gemmatimonadota > Gemmatimonadetes > Gemmatimonadales > Gemmatimonadaceae > DASRDS01. The sequence goes on along the minus strand of DATMLM010000006.1, from coordinate 63,561 downwards.
TAGATGGTCCGCGAGTCGTTCGGGTCGAGCACGACCTCCGAGACACCCGTCGAGTCGTTCCGAAACAGGATCTTGGCCCAGGTCTTCCCGCCGTCCGTCGACTTGTACAACCCGCGGTCCGGGTTCGGCGCCCACACGTGGCCGAGGGCGCCGACGTAGACGATGTTCGGGTCGCGTGGATCGACGCGCACCCGCGAGATCTGGCGCGTGTCGGCCAGGCCGACCTTTTCCCACGTTTTGCCGGCGTTCGTGGTCTTGAACACGCCGTCGCCGTGCGAGACGTTGCCGCGGATGTCGTACTCGCCGGTGCCGACGTACACGATGTCCGGGTTGGACTCGCTGACGCCGATCGCCCCGATCGTGCCGCCGAAGTACTTGTCGGTGGCCGGAGACCAGTGAATGCCTCCGTCGGTCGTCTTGAGCACGCCGCCGCCGGTCGTACCCATCCAGTACTCGTACGGACGGGCCGCCGAGCCCGCGACCGCAACCGAGCGTCCGCCGCGATATGGGCCGATCTCACGCCATGAGAGGGCGCGGAACAGCAGAGTGTCGTAGGTCTGTGCGTGGGCGATGCTGGGGAGGATCGCCAGAAGGCAGAGAGTGAAGCGCATGGGGGAAAGACGATGCCCGTCTTCCCCCATGATTGCAAGGGCTTGTTAACTCTTCGTGAACGTGGCCGTCCAGTTCGTCTCCCAGGTCTTCCCACCGTCGGTGGAAAACGCCTGCTCGAACGTGAATTTCGTCGGCGTTAGGCCTGAGAAGATGAAACGCGCGTAGACGTTCGCGCCGTTGGCGACATCTTGACCGTAGAACTCGCCGCGTCCATTCTCGAACCGGCCAAACATCGGCGTGCCGCTGATCGCGCCATCCTTCGCGTTCGACCAGTAGATGCTCCACTGTTGCGTCTCCGGATTGTACAGGCGCAACGTCAGGCCTTCGATGTGCGTAGTCCCACTCGACACCTCGAGCTCGCCCGCATTCGCGCGGCCATCCCAAATCTTGCGCACCGTCGACGTGCCATCGAATTCGGTCCACGATTCGGCGTTCGACAGGCGTTGGCGCATGCGCACATGCGCTTTCCACGCGCCGAACTCGAAGTCGAAATCGTGCTGGTGATCCGGGGCGCCCAGACTCACCATCGCCAGCAAGAGCAGCCATTTCATGCGCGGATGGTAGCGCCCGTGCGGCTCGGCTCAAATCTCCATTTCGTGCGCTAACCCACCGGTGTGCAATACCCACTTTTGCCGGTGACCCATGGCGAGAGATCCACGCGCCAGATGTGCATCAGCCCGTTGTTCCAAGCCCGCATGCGATCGATCGCGATCGGTGACCCGGCGGGCGTGGTCACGATCCGGTTGCTGGCGAAGAAGAGCGTACGCGTGTCTGGTGAGAGCCGGGCCTCGATCTCGCTCGAGGGGCTGTTGACGCCAGGCCCCAGCGACTTTGGCTCGCCCCAGACACCACCTTGACGAAAGACGATGAACAAATCGTTGTCTTTGTCCGCGGTCGGTGGCCGGTTCGATGAGAAGACCGCGAACGACTCGTCGGGCGCTACGGCGGGATCGACGTTGGCCCACTGCTCGTCGCTGAACGACACGCGTTCGGCCGGTGCGTACTGGCCGTTCGTGTATTGCGACCGGTAAATCTGGAATCGCCCAGTCTCCGGCGACGGTTTCATGAAGTACAGACTACCATCCGCGACCACGCTCGGCGAAAACACCGACGTGTTCGCGTTGATGGCCTCCGGCAGTCGCACGGGTTTGCTCCAGCCGCCACCGCGCCGATCGACGCGCCACAGGTTGCCGCCGCGACCCGGCCGCACCGCGCCGCCATAGTTCCCATCGAGCGCCGGGCCGCCATCCGTCGCTGGGCGGTTCGAGGCGAAGATGAGATACGATCCGTCCGGCGCCATCGCCGCCTCCAGATCGCGCCAGTACCCGGAAAACTCGGCTAGCGTCGGCGACGTCCATTTGCCATTCGCCACATGCGACGTGACGATCGCGCTCTCCGTGCTGTTGCCAACTGTATACCATACGGATCGGCAATCCGGCGCAAACGCCGGCGACAGCTCGTTGGACCCGCCGGAGATAACGCCGGGCGCGAAGATGGTCGGCTCTTGCCCACGTAATACTGCCGCTACGCACGCCAACAGGATGATAGGACGCATGGCCGAATCAGTAAGCGGTCGCGAAGCGCCGCGCACACGCGTATGCAGCCAAAGCCCCGCCGCGAACGGCGAACGGCGCTAAAACCCCGGCGGCCGCTCCCTCGCCACGCCGCTCGCGCGCTCGAGCGCGAGACCGGCGCGACCAATCGTGCCTTCGTCGAACAATCGCCCGATCAACGTCACTCCATGCGGCACCCGCCGCGGCGGCGAAAACGTCGGCAACGGATGCGCGGGATCCGGCGCCCAATCGCTGCGCGCCTGCGAGACATTCACAAACCCGGTTCGCAATGTCAGCGACGGATGCCCGGTGCAGTTCGAGATGACGAGCATCTCGTCGCGCAACGATGGCACGAGGAGCAGGTCGACCTGCGAGACCACGCGCGCCATCTCCTGGGCGACCTTCCGCCGGAACCGATCGGCCTGCACAAAATCGACGGCCGAGAGAAACCGCGCCTCACGAAATTGATTCGGCCACGCATCGGGCACTTGAGCCTTGAGCTCGCGAATCTTGCCGTTCAGCGTGATCTCCTCGAACGAGGCAGCGGCCTCGGCGAAGAGAATCACATTGAGCGAGTCATAGGGCCAGTCCGGTAGCGTCACCTCCGTCGGGACCATGCCGAGCTTCGCGCACTGTTCGAGCGCGGCCCGGTCGACGTCCGTCGCCGGTGCCTCATTCATCCATTTGGACACATACCCCACGCGCAGGCCGCGCACGGAGCCACGCGCGTCGAACTCCAACGCGCTGGGCACCGATCCCAGGTCGCCCGCGTCGGGACCCGAGATCGCGTTGAGCACGAGGAACGTGTCCTCCACGCTCCTGGCCATGGGGCCCAGCTTGTCGAGCGACCAGCACAGGGTCATGGCACCCGTGCGCGGCACGCGGCCGAACGTGGGTCGGAGCCCCGTGACGCCGCAGCGCATGCTGGGACTCACGATGCTGCCGCCCGTCTCGCTGCCGATCGCGAATCCAACGAGACCCGCGGCGGTCGCGGCGCCGGGGCCGGCGCTCGAGCCCGACGAGCCCTCTTCGAGGAGCCAGGGATTCATGGTCTGGCCGCCGAACCAGATGTCGTTGAGCGCCAGCGCGCCGAGGCTCAACTTCGCCACGAGGATCGCGCCCGCGTCGCGCAAACGCCGCACGACGACCGCGTCGGTCGTCGGCACGCGATTGCGAAACGGCTCGGCGCCGTAGGTGGTGGCGACGCCGGCGGTGTCGAGCAGATCCTTGGCGCCCCATGGAATGCCGTGCAGCGGACCCCGATACTTGCCGGCCGCGATCTCGGTGTCCGCCTGCTTCGCCTGCGCAAGCGCCGAGTCCCCCATGAGGGTGATCACGCAGTGGAGCTTGGGATCGAACTGCTGCAGTCGCGCGAGATAGATCGACGTGAGCCGCTCGGCGGTCAGCTGCCGGCGCTCGATCCACCGCGACAGATGGTGCACGGGCGCGTACGCGATGTCGGCATCCGTCGACGGCAGCGCTCCCGCATCATTGGCGCTCCGGGCGAAATGATCGGGCGCTGGCGAGGCTGGGGGCGAGAGCACGGGGTTCCAGCGCGTCGCGGGGACGTCCGTGGCCTCGAGCGCGATCGTGCGGGGACCGACGCGTCGCTCAATGAGCGCGGCCATGGACTGGCGCCAGTTTGCCGCGACCATGGCGCGTTCGTCCTCGCGCATCTCGATCTGCACGAGCTTTTCCGCCTGGGCGAACGTCTCGGGCGTGACCACCGGCCCGGTTGCCGGTGCTGCGCCGAACGTGGGCGGCGCGCCTGGAGTCGAGGCGGCCGACGAAGGCTCGGCGGTTTGCTCGCGGCCCCGGCACGCCTCGGCGGCGGCGAGCACGGCGAGCGGGGCGCGGATGAGGAACTGTCGACGGGAGTTCACGAGCTTGGGAAAATGGCGTCCGGACCGGACGGCGCATAGTATAACCTGTTCCAGAACTGGATAAGGTTATGCTCCAAGCGATCGTCATCGGTCACGCCGTCGTCGCGCTCAACGGACCCTGGCGGTTTCACGTTGGCGATGACCCTCGGTGGGCTGATCCGGCGTTCGACGACACGCATTGGGAGGTTGTCGATTTGACTCCTCGGCCCGGTGCGCGTGATCCCGACGTTGGGCTCCCCGGCTACGTTCCCGGTTGGGGCGCCTCCGGTGTTGCGTGGTATCGCTTGCACGTGACGGTCACCGACCCCGCCAACGACACGCTCGCGTTGGGCGGGCCGCCCGACGTCGACGAGGGCTATGATCTCTACGTGAACGGCACGCATCTCGGACACGCTGGCGCGCCGTATAGCATCCAGCCGCGGTATTTCGTACTCGCCCCACTGCAATCCGCGACCATCGCTATTCGCGTGTGGGCCGCGCCTGGGGACGATGGTGGCATTCACATCGCGCCGGCTATTGGTGAGATCAACGCCGTTCGCGATCAGTATGCGCTGCAGTGGTCTCGAACGCTCTGGGGCTACATCGTCGATGGCATCGAGCCCCTCGCGTTCGTTCTCCTGGCTGTCCTCGCGCTGGCCCTACGGCAATCCTGGATGACCACCGCGCTCGTGCTCTCGGCGATGCTGCGCGTCAATCAAGTCACGTTCTACTGGGGCCAGTTCGAGACCGCCGGTTTCGCCGAGACCCTACGCACGATCATCGTGCCGCTCATCATCGGGGCGTGGATCATGGCATGGCGTGCGTGGTTTGGTGTCCGGCGACTCTCGATCATTGTGGTTGACGTCATTGTCGCCCTCATGTACGCGACGTCGTGGGCCAGGATCCTCGCCGCGCTCGTGATGCTGGCCATTCTCGTCGCCGGCCGACGACAATGGCTGGCGGTGATCGCGGCGGTGCTCGTATCCATTGGACTGTTTGCGCCCGAGCTTTCGGCGCTGCATATCGCCGGCATCTGGTTCCCCTTTGGCGTCGGCGTGTCGCGTACGCAGTATGCATATGCGGCATTCGACTTGGTGCTATTCGCGCTACTGGCATGGACGACTTCTACTTCATTGCGGGCGACCTCGCACTCGACTTCCTGAACACCGTCGCCGACCGGCTCTCGCATCCGCGAGAACGGTTGGTCACGGGGGCCGATGTGGATCGCTGGGCTCGCCGCGCCGGGCTGCTCGGCGCACGCTCTTCGTTCCACCTCGGCCCCCGCGAGGTCACCCGGATCCACATGGTCCGCGAGGAGCTGTATCAGGTCGTTCGCTCCCTCGCCGCCAGCCAGATGCCGCCCGACGCGGCGCTCGCCCGGCTGAGTCGGATCGCCGGTCAGCGTCAGTTGGTGTGTCGCGACGGCCAGGTGACATGGGAGTGGAGCGATTCGCATCGACTGCTTGGACCCATCGTGGAACGGGCGGCCGAGTTGTTGGTATCCGTACCGAGGCACAGACTTCGCCAGTGCGAGGACGCCGGTTGCGGCTGGGTGTTCCTCGATCGTTCGCGGGCGGGCCGGCGGCGCTGGTGCCGCATGGTCGACTGTGGAAACCGAGCCAAGGCACGCCGTCACTACCAACGTGGGCGGCTAGCTAAGTTACCTACGATTGATGAATAGATGCTTGACGGCGGCCGTCGCCTTTGTCCTGTGCGCCGCGCCGCTCTCCGCACAGGACTCGACGACGGCTGGTCTCCTGACCGGGCGCGTGCTGTATCGGGAAGGGGCGGCGGGCGTTCCCTACGCGACCGTCACACTCAACCCGGGGAACACGGGGAGCATCTCGCGGTTCGCCGATAGCACGGGCGCGTTCACCTTCGTCCGCCTCGCCCCTGGCGTCTATAAGGTACGCGCGCGGCAAATCGGCTTTACGCCATTCGACACGACGGTCCAGGTCCTGCCGGCGCCGGCCGTGACCACTATCACCTTGCGCCTGCGCCACGTCGTGCGGCTCGCGCAAGTCACGGTCCGCGCAAAGGCCCCGCGCGAATGCACGAACCCCGGCGTGCCGGACAGCACCGTGGATCCCGCACTGGCCCTCGTGTTCTCGCAGATGAACGAGAACATCCTGCGCATGCGCATCCTCATGACCGACTATCCGTATCGATTCCGTCGGATCGACGACTACGTCGAGCGAGACCCGGGACACGCGGACCGGCGGGTGGAGACCGATACGCTCGAGGGCGACAGCTGGGAGGAGGAGCGCTACGAGGTTGGCGAGGTACAGACGAGCGGTTCCAAGCACGGCCAGCCTGCCCAGTTCATGCATCTGGTGCAGTTCCAGGACCTGACCGAACGGGCGTTCGAAGACAACCATTGCTTCCATCTGGTCGACGACCAGTCGGGCCTCGTCCGCATCGATTTTCGGCCCCGGGCGTCGCTCGACGCCGCGGATATCGAGGGCTCGGTCTACCTCGATCCGGAGAAGATGATCGTCCGCCATGCCTCGTTCCATCTCACGCGGCCCCGGCCACCGATCCGCGATTGGAATTACTCGTCCACGTTCAACGAGGTCGTGCCGCTGGTGCCGGTCGTGCAGCGATTCCACTCGGTCGTGATCGCCTATTATCCGGGCGTCCACGTCGAGGATGGGCGCGTCACCGACTACTCGTTCATCCGCGAGGCGCCGGTCGATCCGACGGTTCGCGACACGTTGGCCGGCGCGGGAACGGCGAAGACGATCGTGGGGCAGGTGCAGTTCGGGAACGATGTCAACCACGCGTGTCCGATGCCGCCGCCGCAGCTCGTCGTCGAGGCGCTCGTCGGGACGATTCTCGCCGCGCGCGACAGCGCCGCGAACCCCGCGTGGCGCACCGCGGCGCGCGCGGTGCTCGCCAGCGTCCTGGCCCATCTCGAGATGCCGTCGACCGTCGACCTCTCCACGTTCGGCTATCCGGTGCCGGCATCAGCGACGGACGCGGCGGGGCGAGGGGCGCTCCGCATCTCGCCGGGCATCTTTGGCCGATACGCCGTGGACCTCCACCGCGCGGGTGCGACGCAAGAGGTGAGAGTGACCTCGACGTCGCTCTCCTCGGACGTGGACAGCGCCTTCGTGCAGGCCTTGCGTGGCGTGGTCAGCGATCGTTTGCGCGGCGAGACCATCGTGCTCTCCATCTCGACGACACCGCCGCCCGATACGAGCCTGAGCATGTCATTCGCGCACGTGCAAGTGCCGTCGTGGCTCATGACACGGGCCGCCACGATGCCGGGCGCCGGCACCCTGGCGGCCGCGGGCGACACGGCGGCGTTCGAGTTCATCGTCGACGACCAAGGGCACGTCGTGCTCTCGACCGTGCATCATGTCGGATGGCCGACCGAGATGGATCCGCTGACCGAAGCAGCCCAGGATTCGCTCAGCAACCGGGTGTTCAAGCCCGCGACGGTAGGGCGGTGTCCGGTGAGCCAGGTGACGACGGAAAAATTCGTGTTCCAGCGCTAACGCGGGAACGCTTCGGGAAGCCCCCCATCGACCGTGATAATATCTCCGGTCGTATACCGAAACTTCTCGCTCGCCAACAGCGCCGCGAGATCCGCAACCGTGTCCGCGGGAATCAGCGACACGCCCATCACGTTTCGCCGCCGGTACGCCTCCAGTTGCTCCTCCGTCGAGATGCCGCGTGAAGCGGCCCGCTCTTGGACGAACTTCATGAACATGGGCGTCTCGATCTGATCGGCGTTGATGGCGTTCACGCGAATGCCATCGGCACCGAGCTCCACGGCGGCCACACGCATGGCCTGCAAGAGCGCCGCCTTGCTGCCTCCGTACGCGACGGCATCCCGCCCTGGAGCCAAAGCGGCCTTTGATACCGATCCAACGATCGCGCCGCCAAGCCCCTGTCGCTTCATGACTGCCGCCGCTTTGCCGATGGCGAGCACGGCGCCCATATAATGGATGTCGAGCTGGCGTTGGAGATCCTCGCGCCGGATGTCGGTCACTGGCGCGAAGCGGGGCGCCTGGCCGGCCGTATAGAACAACGAATCGAGCCCGCCGAACTCGATGACCGTGCGGCGCACCAGCTCCGCCAGGCTGGCATCGTCGCGCACGTCGACCCGAAGACCGAGCCCGCGCGACGGATGGCGGCCATTGATCTCGGCCGCGACCGTCTCGGCCGCCGTGCCATCGAGATCCGCGGCGACGACATGCGCGCCCTCGCGAGCGAAGCGGAGCGCGGCGGCTCGCCCGATGCCGCTGCCGGCACCGATGATGATCGCGACGTGGCGGGCGAGTAAGAGCGCGGTGCGCTCCTTCGCGTCCTGCTCGTCGATCTTTCGGCGCTCCAGCGGCCAATGCTCGAACTCGAACACGTCGGCGTCCGGCAGGAACGTGAATCGATCGATCGACTCGGCGTTCACGATCGCTTCGAGCGTCGCGCGATAACAGAGGTTCGCGGTCACGGCCGCGCGCTTGTCACGTCCAGCGGTGATCATGCCGAGGCCGGGCGCGAGCACGACTTTCGCCCAATCGTCGAGCGCCCGCTCACCGTGCGTCGCATACTTGGCGTGGTACGCCTCATACTCTTCGCGTTGCTCGATGAGTTGCTCGCGAGTGTCTCGAGTGGGATCGAGCCACAAAGGCACGCGACCGGCGCGCAAAATGTGCTCGGGGGTAGCCATGCCGCGATGAACTACCTCGCGCAGACCCGGTGTCTCCAACGTCGTGAGGACATCCTCGGCTCCGTCAAAATGCAAGATCACGCGACTCGTCGACCCCAATACACCACGCACCACCGGGAGCACGGCCTCAGCGGGAGGCGTGGAACGCGAGACATGAGTGGGCTGCGCGCGGCGTTTGGTGGCGAGAAAGTCCTCGATGATCTTGATCGCGCGGACGAGCCGGTCATAACACTCGCGCGTGCCCTCGGCCCATACGACGAGACCGTGGTGCGCCAGCGTCATTCCGATGGCGCGCTCGGGTATCTGGTCCACCATGCGACTCACGGCTCGCGCCAGCGGAAATCCGGGCCGCACGTACGGCACGTACACGATCTCCCCATTGAAGAGATCATGAACGAGCCGCTCAGCGACCACGTCCGTCACGTTCGTCAGGCTCATGGTCGCGACGTCATGCGTATGCGCGATCACGCGGTGCGGTAACAACGAGTGGAGCGGCGTTTCGACGCTCGGTGATGGCTGATCGGGCTGCAGCATGCAACCCGCCATGAACCGCATCATCTCGGCGTCGTCCATCGACTCTGCCGTACGCAGCGGGGCCAGCGCGGGCAATGACAAGCGAGTGAATCCCTTGCGCCCGATCGTGCGCAGATCGGTGCCGCTCCCTTTCACGAAGAGCTCGGATCCGATCTTGATCGATGTATTTCCACCACCGGGCTGAACGAGACGCGTATCCCGGCCCATGAGGTTGGAGAGCTCGACGAGTTGGTCCAATTCATCCATGTCGGAAATGATACGGGGCCGTGGCGGCCACGTCACGGCCGCGATCGGGATGCCGCTGCCGGTTGCGATCGACCGAGCGATCCCGTAACACCCACGACAGCGCAGACCGGGCTCAGCGCCAGTCGAGTCGGTCAGCACGCATCGAATCGCATCAAGCACGTGCTGCTCATTAGCGTCGATGGCTTCCACGCGGTCGACTTGTGCCGGTACGTCGCGACGCACCCGAAGTCGACGCTGGCCAAACTCAGCCAGCACGGCGTGACGTTCTTCGGTGGTGCCACTTCCAGACCGTCAGATTCATGGCCCGGTATCCTGGCGATCACGACGGGCGGTTCGCCGAAGACCACGGGTATCATCTACGAAGTCTCGTACGATCACGCGCTCGCGCCGCCGGGAGACGTGGCGTGCGACACGCTCGGCACGGTGGTCGACTATAGCGAGTTCATCGACATCAACTCGAACCAGCTCAATGGTGGCGGTGGCATCAATCCGCTCAACCTGCCGCGCGACCCGAAGAACGGTTGCTCGCCGGTGTATCCGCACCAGCATCTGAAGGTCAACACGATCTTCGAAGTCGCCAAGGCCGCGGGATTCCGCACGGCGTGGTCGGACAAGGATCTGAGCTACGAGGTCCTGAATGGACCGTCGGGTCATGGCATCGACGACGACTTCAATCCCGAGATCGCGGCGCCGCTGCCGAACGGACAGGTCCCGACGACGAACGTCGCCGACTGCGAGCAGTATGACAGCATCAAGGTGCAGGCGATCCTGAATGAGATCGATGGCCACGATCACACGGGCGCCGGATCGTTCGGCGCGCCCGGCATCTTCGGCATGAACTTCCAGACCGTGAGCGTCGGGGAGAAGACCGCGGGCTACCTCGATGCCGCTGGCACGCCGACTCCCGGTCTCGCCGGTGCGCTCGACTGGGTCGATGGTGCGCTTGGCAAGTTCGTCGCCGCGCTCGATAAAGACGGCCTTCTCAACTCGACTTTAATCGTCGTCTCGGCCAAGCACGGCCAAGCACCGATCAACCCGGCTCTGCGCAAGATCGTCGATGATGCGATCATCCCGAACGTGATCAACGCCGCCGAGCCGGGTGTGGTCGCGGCGACGACCGAGGACGATATCGGCATCATCTGGCTGAATCAGCACACGCGTGCGACGGTCGAAGGCGCGGTCGATGCGTTGCAGGCCAATAGTTCGACGATCGGCATCCAGGACATTCTGTTCGGCGATCCGCTGGCCGATCGGTTCAACTCGGTCGAGAAGGATTCGCGCGCGCCCGACATCATCGTCGTGCCGAACCTGGGTGTGATCTATGCGTCGCCGACGGCAACGAAGCTCGCCGAGCATGGCGGCTTCAGCCACGACGACACCAACGTGCCGATTCTCCTGTCGTGGAGCGGTGGCACTGGCGAGTCGTTCGACGAGCCGGTCGAGACCAAGCAGATCGCGCCGACCATTCTCGAAGCGCTCGGTCTCGACGGCGATCGCTTGGAGGCCGTGCGGCTCGAAGGGACGCGGGCGCTGCCTATCGACTTCGATACTCGCCCGGTGTTCGGCCGATAATGGCCTTGAAGTCTTTAATGAAGTGGGCTTGGTCGAAGTAGCCGAGCTCGAATGCGAGTTGCGTCCAGTCGACCGTTTCGCCTTTCGTGAGGCGGTCGACTGCCTCGTGGAGTCGGTGGCGATTGATCACCCATTTCGGACTGACGCCGACATATCGCGAGAACAATCGTTGTAGCGACCGGACCGTGAGGCCGCTTTTTCCCGCGACTGTCTCAACCGTCGTGATCGTCCGATCCGTGGCGATCTGTTCGACAATGTCGGCGACCCGCTCGGCTACGGCATCGCGCTCAGGGTTCTGGTGCCTCAGGAAGGCTTCCGCGACCGCAACCATGGCTCGCTCGCTTCGCTTCGCGAGCACGCTCGGTGCAAGCGCCTCGCCCGCGGCGCCGAACACATCGCCGAGTGGCAGAATACGATTCGTCAGTCGCGAGACCGGAAGCTTCAAGAACGGGTAGAATCCACCAGGCCGAAATTTGATGCCAAAGACTCTCCCCTTGCTCTCGATCACGCGCGTGAATCGCCCTTTGACCACGCCATAGATCCCAGAGCGGCCAAATTCTAGCGCAATGTGGACGGAGGGGTGCGGCAGGGTCTCCTGGGTTTGCGGCGGGTGACCGCGTAGGTCCCAGGCGATGATCCAATAGTGCCCGACAAAGGGCGCCAGGTCTCTCGAGGGGCCGAGGCGGACCAGAGAGCCGAGCTCCGACCGCCGCTCCGGGTAGAGAATTCCGCGCGGTCCAACTTCGTCGCGTTTTTCCAATACGCGCTCGGGTTGCGGCGCCATCATACGCTCATATGACGATACCACGATTCATCGAGTCGTCGATCCATATCGACGCGCCGGCGTCACGAGTCTGGAAGGTGTTGACCGACGCCGAGTATACGAGGCGCTACATGTTCGGCTGCGAGATCGTCAGCGACTGGTCGATCGGCGGGCGGTTCGACTGGAAGGGTGCGGCGGACGGGGTGATCTACGTCAAGGGACTATTGCGGGACGCCGAGCCGAATCGATTGCTGAGCTACACGATGATCGATCCGCACTCGGGCCTCGCGGACGTGCCCGAGAATTATCTGACGATGACGTGCGAGTTGGTACCCGAAGGCGGGGGGACCAGGCTCGACATGAAGACCGGCGATTTCACGACGGTCGGTAATGGCGCGACCAGATACCAACATACCGTGGCCGGCGGCGACGGACTGTGGGTCCAGCTCAAGGAGGTTGCCGAAAGCGGCAACTGACGGCCCAACTTGGAGTTACTTCATCTTCACGAGAAGTAGCCCGGGATCGACGCCGAGGGCGGCGGAGAGTCGATCGAGCACTTTTGCCGAGAACATCGCCACGCGTCCGTTCTCGTAGCGGGAAATGGTTGTCACGGAAACGCGGCTTTCACTGGCGAGTTCCTGTTGCGTCCAGCGCCGCGCTTCGCGGAGCAACTTGACCCGGGTGGCGAGATACGACATGCGTGCATCCTGCGCTGCGTGCAGCGCCTACCCAAGGGATCTGGGGTGAATGACACGCGGCGCGGGGTCAAAACTCGGACCCGCGCAGCCAATGCCGCCAGTAGTGGTAACACGCCGGAAGCGCTCATACATGGATGTGATATGTGAGCGCGCGCCCTTCGGGCTACGCTGACTGCGCCATTCGATAAGCGCTTACAGCATGGTGACTTGTGCGGCAGTAAGGCCAAGTGGCCAGTCGAGCGACCTCGACCGGCTAAGTCCATTTGCACTTGCCAATAGTAGCAAGTGTGACTATCCATCCCGCCGCCTGCGTAGGTGATTCTCTGACCGTCCGGCTTCTCACGCACCCGGAGGCATCAGGATGCTTTTGACTACGGGGATCCTCGGCGCGATCCTCACGGCCAATGTGGCCACGGGTACGACCGCGTTCCGCGCGTACACGGCCTCGCTCAACGCGACGGCCCACAAGAGCAAATCAATCCCCGCATTCGCCCGCAAGTACGGACTCCGATGTTCGGCGTGCCACACCGCGTGGCCCGAGCTCAACGCCTTCGGGCAGGCGTTCCGCGACAACGGCTACCAGCTCGGCAACGATCGCGACTCGCCGATTTTCAAGGACGCGAGCTATTTGCCGATCGCGCTACGCATCACGCCGCAGTGGCACGAGGAGAGCACGACGAATCAAACCGTCGACGCCGTACCCGGCGACTCGTCGGTCAAAGTCGCCCGCCGCCTCACCACGCACGGGTTCGACCTCTCCGGCATGGACTTCTGGACCGCCGGCACGCTGTACAAGAACATCTCGTTCGTCCTGCTCTTCTCATCCGACCCGTTCGCGTCGTTCCACTTCGAGTCCGCGTTCATCCGGTTCGATAACCTCGCGAACAGCCCATGGCTGAACGTCAAAGTCGGGAAGTTCGAGCTCGACAACCTGATCTCCGAGAAGCGGTTCCTGTTCCTGTCCAACAACGGTGGCGTCTACCAGAGCTACCACTTCGTGCCCGTCGGCGACAACACCGGATTCGGCATCGGCGACAACCAGCTGGGCATGGAGCTCCAGGGCCACAATAAGACCAGCTATACCCGGTACAGCGCCTCGATTCTGTCGTCGAACGACGGCACGCCGGGCACGCCGACTGGCAACAGCTACGACGCATTCTTCACGTTCAGCCAAGGGTTCCAGGCCGGCGCACTCGGCGTCGAGCGCATCGGCGCCTATTGGTACCTCGGGCAGCAGTCGTCGCTGTACCGGACATCGGGCGGCGCGCCGATCGCGGGCAGTGGTGTCGACAACAAGTCGTACTATCGTGTCGGCCTCGCCGGCGATCTCTACGCCGGCCCGATCGAGTTCATGCCGTTCTACATGCACGCGCGTGACGATCCATACCTGGGCACGAGCACGCCGGGCAATCAGGCATTGCCGACCGGCGCCATCGGTCCGCAATGGAACGCCGAGTTTCTGGAGACGCACGAATACTTGAACTCGCGGTTCGTGCTGTTGCAGCGGGCCGAGATCGTGCGAATGTCGCAACAGGCGCTGCCGGGCACGCCGACGAGCCTCGGCGACATCGACGCCTACTCGTTCGGCGGCCGGTGGATGCCGTTCATGTTCAGCCGCGCGGGACTCGCGTTCCATGCGGAGTACTCGCTCACCCGAACCGTCGGGAACGTGCCGATCAGCGGCGATGGCGTAGGCCTTCCGCCGCTCAATCCAACGGCGAGCGTCTGGAGCAGCAGCTTGCTGTTCGCCTTCGACTTCGCCTTCTGAGGAGCCGACATGAGACTCGTATATATCAGTCTGCTCGTCTCGGCGGTCGCCGCTTCCAGCGCGACTCAGGCGCAACCGTCGATCATGGGCGGCGCGCGAGAAGACTTTCGGCGGTACTGCGCCGGGTGTCACGGCAATGCCGGCGACGGCCAAGGGGAGAACGCCGATTGGATCGATCCCAAGCCCCGCGATTTCACGTTGGCGACGTTCAAGTGTCGATCGACGCCGAGCGGGACACTGCCAACGGACGACGATCTCTACAACACGGTTCGGCGCGGGCTCGTGAACTCGAACATGCCGTCGTGGCGGCCGCTCGCCGACGATCAGTTGCATTCGCTCGTCGAGTACATCAAGACCTTCTCGCCGCGCTGGAAGACGGAGAAGCCGGGAACGCCGATCACGGTACCGCCCGAGATTCCGGTGACCGCGGACGACATTCTCGCCGGGCGCGCGCTCTTCCAGAAAATGGAATGCTGGAAGTGCCACGGCCCCGAGGGGCGCGGCAATGGCCCGTCGGCATCGACGCTCACCGACAGCAAAGATCAGCCGATCAAGCCGTTCAACTTCGCCGCCAGCTCGCGATTCAAGTGCGGGACGACGAACCAGGATCTCTACAAGATCTTCTTGACCGGGCTCGATGGGACGCCCATGCCGTCGTTCGCCGACAACTTCCATGGCGACGATGCCTGGCACCTCGTGCATTTCCTGCGGACGCTGCAGCAGGCCGAGTCGCCCGAGAAGGTGGTGTGGGAGCAATGGGCGAGCACGCACCAAGGACAGTTGAAGCCAATCGGACCCGATGGGGGCGGACAATGACACGGACGATCGCTGCACTTGGTGTAGCGCTTATCGGCACGACCGCGTGGGCGCCATCGGCGCCACGCGCCACGCTCGCGGGCTCAGTGACCGGGACGATCACGTTCACCGGCACGCCGCCCAAGATGAAGCCGATCGACATGGCGAAGGAGCCCTCCTGCGCCAAGCAACACGCGACGCCGATCGAGACCGAGACGGTCGTCACGGGCCCGAACAACGCGCTGCAGTACGTCGTCGTATATGTGTCGGCCGGCGATCAGGGATCGGAGACTCCGACGACGCCCGTGCATCTCGAGCAGAAGGGCTGCCAGTACATCCCGCACGTGGTCGTGATGCACGCGGGCCAGTCGCTCGAAATCGCCAACAACGATCAGACCTCGCACAACATTCATCCGCTGCCGACGAAAAACCCGGAGTGGAACAAGTCCCAGCCACCCGGCTCGCCACCGATCGTCACCAAGTACGACAACCCGGACTTCATCCCGGTCAAGTGCAACGTCCATCCCTGGATGCACGGCTATCACATCGTGCTCGCCACGTCCCATTTCGGCCTCTCTGGCAATGACGGGACGTACACGATTACGGGACTCCCCCCAGGGAAGTACACGCTCACCGCGTGGCACGAGAAGTTCGGCACGATGACGCAGGACGTGACTGTGGGGGCCCAACCAACCAAAGCCGATTTCCAGTTCAAAGCCACGCCGTACTGACCATGGCCAAACTGTTCGCAGCCCTGGTCGCGGTCATCACGATCGTGTCGACGGGCATCTTCGTCGCGCGTACGTGGTGGCTCCCGCCCGACATCTCGGTAGTCGGCCCGTCGATCGATAGTCAGTTGGTGGAAACGATGGTCGCCGCGGGCGTGCTGTTCGTGGTCTCACAGCTGACGCTGGCGGTGTTCGTCTGGCGTGTCTCCGACGAGAAGAAGGAACGGCCGATCAGGCGATTTCCAGGCGGCGCCACGCCGTTGGTCGTCCTGGCGACGGCGCTCGTCGGCGTCGAGGTCCTGACCTTGTCATTGGTGGGATCGAAGATCTGGTACAACACGTTTCTCGCGCCCGTCCCAGCGAATGCGCTCAAGGTCGACGTGCAGGCCGGGCAGTTCGCGTTCTATTTTCGGTATCCCGGGCCCGACGGCACGTTCGGCACACCGCATCCGGACAAGATCGATGAGGGCGGAGGCAACTTCTTCGGGCTCGATCCGGCGAACGACATCGACGCGCGAGATGACATCGTCACCGCGGAGCTCGCCGTTCCGGTCAACCGGCCGGTCCTGCTGACGATGCACGCCAAAGACGTCATTCATTCGTTCTACGTCCCCGAGCTGAGACTGCAGCAGGACTTCGTGCCGGGTCTCGTGATTCCGCTGCATTTCACGGCGACGCAGGTCGCGAAGACCGAGATCGTGTGCACGCAGCTGTGTGGGCTCGGGCACTACAACATGAAGACCTACCTCGAGGTCATGTCGCAAGCCGACTTCGACAAGTGGCTCAAGGACCAGGCGGCGGCGCAATGACGACGGTCTCGACACCACCAACGGTCGCGCACCACCACGGCCCGCCCACGACGTTCATCAGCAAGTACGTCTTTTCGACGGATCACAAGGTCATCGGCAAGCAGTACCTCGGCCTGGCACTGGTCGCGGTCACCACGGGGATGGTGCTCTCGTGGTATATGCGGTTTCACCTGGCATTCCCGGACGCCAAAGCGCCGGGGCTCGGCACGATCACGCCCGAGCAGTATCTGCAACTCATGACGATGCACGGCACGATCATGGTGTTCTTCGTCCTGACGACGGCGCCATTCGCGGGCTTCGGCAATTTCTTCCTGCCGCTCCACACCGGCGCGGAAGACATGCCGTTCCCACACTTCAACATGATGTCGTTCTGGGTCACGCTGACGGCGTTCCTCGTGCTCGTGGCCGCGTTCGTGGTGCCCGAAGGGCCGCCGCTCGCGGGATGGACGGCCTATGCGCCGTTGAGCGCGGTCGGGAGCGGCTCCGGCCCGGGCGAAGGCACCGGCCAGACGCTGTGGGCGATCTCGATCTTCATCTTCTGCATCGGACAGCTGCTCGGCGCCCTGAACTTCATCTGCACCGTGCTGGACATGCGCACGAAGGGGTTGTCGCTCGCGCGCTTGCCGTACGTCACGTGGGCGTGGTTCATCACCTCGGTGATCGGGCTCATCGCGTTCTCCGTCCTGAGCTCGGCGTGTGTCCTGTTGATCCTGGATCGCGTGGCGGGCACCAGCTTCTTCATCCCGGCCGGCCTCGTGGTGAATGATCGCGTGCTCACCCACGCCGGTGGCTCGCCGCTCCTCTGGCAGCATCTCTTCTGGTTCTTCGGACACCCCGAGGTGTATATCGCGATCCTGCCGGGCTTCGGCATCATCTCGACGATTCTGCCGGCGTTCGCCCGGAAGCCGCTGCTCGGCCCCCGGGTGATGATCGGGTGCATGGCCGCCATCGGGTTCTTGAGCTACACCGTGTGGGGCCATCACATGTTCTTGAGTGGGATGAACCCCACGTCGGCGATGGGGTTCTCCGTCCCGACGCTGATCATCACCATTCCGGCGACGATCGCGACGCTGCTGTGGCTCGGGACGCTCTATGGGTCCAAGTACCGGTTCACCACGGCGGGGCTGTTTTGTCTGGGATTCATCTCCGTGTTCATCACCGGCGGATTGAGCGGATTCTTTCTGGCGCAGCCGTCGATCGACACGTATCTCCACGCGACGTATTTCGTCGTCGCCCATTTCCACTTCGTCATGGCGGTCGCGGCGATTTTCGGCATCTTCGCCGGCACGTACTTCTGGTTCCCGAAGATGTTCGGCCGCATGATGAACGAGACGCTCGGCAAGTGGCACTTCGCTTTGACGTTCATCGGCGTCTACGCCGTGTTCATGCCGATGCACTACCTCGGCCTGGCCGGCAATGTCAGACGCTATTCGTCGTTCCCCGCCGAGTACATGGGCCAGGCGCTGCCGCTGCACAAGTGGATTACGATCGCCGCGCTGTTCACCGGCGCGGTGCAGCTCATCTTCCTCTACAACTTGATTCGGAGCCGGTTCGCCGGGGAGCAGGCTCCGGACAACCCGTGGGAGGCCACGAGCCTCGAGTGGTCGACGCAGTCTCCGCCGCCGTGGGATAATTTCGGCGGCCGCCATCTCGTGGTGTCCCACGGGCCCGACGAGTATGGGGTCCAGAGTCCGCGCGGCGACTACATCATGCAAACGGATCCGCCATGACCCCCAAGGTCGGGTCGCCGCCCAGCGCGGCGCGCACTGGCGTGTGGGTCGGCATGGGCGCGATCGCCATGGCGTTCGCCGCCTATACGAGCGCGATGATGGTCCGGCGCGAAGGGGCGCCGGACTGGCATCACTTCCAACTGCCGTCGATTCTCTACGTCAATACGGTGATCTTGCTCGCTTCGAGCGTGGCGCTCGAAGCCGGTCGCCGCCGTATTGGCGATGATTACGAGGTGGGGCGCGCGGCGCGCGCCTACCTGTCCCTGGCGCTGGGGCTTGGGGTCGCCTTCCTGGTGGGACAGATCTTGGCGTGGCGTGATTTGGCGGGGCAAGGACTGTTCCTGGCGACGAATCCAGCGAGCTCCTTCTTCTACGTGTTCACGGCGGCCCACGGGCTCCACCTCATTGGGGGCCTCGTCGCGCTGGCGTACATGCTGCGGCGGGTGAGAGTGGCAGTGGGGCCGGGGACGTACGGCGCGCTGGGTGCTGTCGCGCTGTACTGGCACTTCATGGACGTGCTGTGGCTCTATCTCCTGGGGGTCTTGGCCGTATGGCTATGACGATGGAAGCGACGCCGTTCGGCATGCCGAGCCGGAAGTTCGCGATGTGGCTCTTCATCATCGCGGACGCGGCCACGTTCGCGGCGGTTCTCTTTGCCTACGGGTATGTGCGGTTCGCGAGTCCGAACTGGACCCGTCCCTTCGAGTTCTGGCCCACGATCGCCAACGGCCTCCTGATGACGGTCGTGCTGCTCACGAGCAGCTTCACCATGGTCGCCGCGACCGTCACGGCGCGCGACGGGAAGCAGTCGCGGGCCTTGGGGTGGCTCGGGGCCACGATCGTGCTCGGCACCGTGTTCGCGGTGCTGCACGTGACCGAGTGGGTCACGATGTTTCACGAAGGTTGGTCGACCGCCACCAACCCGCTCGGTGGGTCGACGCTGGTCGGCGGCACGTTCTTTATCATCACGGGCCTGAGTCTGCTCCACGTGGTCGCGGGCCTCATTGCGCTCGTCGTCATCGCTGGCGGCTACCGGAGCGGACGCTGGGACGCCAGCTACATCGAGACGACTGGACTCTACTGGCAATTCGTGGACGTGGTCTGGATGTTCGTGTTCCCACTCGTCTACCTCCTCAACGCCAAATGAGACTCTACCTGATGGCCTGGATCGGCGCGATGTGCATCGTCGCGATCGAGGCAGGGCTCGCGTACGCGCACATGTCGATGGTCGTGCTGATCGCGTCGTTTCTGTTGCTGGCGATCCTCGAATCGGCCATCGCGCTCCGGTACTTCATGAACCTCAAGTACGAGCCGCCGGGGCTCTTCTGGACCCTGATCCCGGGGTTCGTGTTCGCGCTGCTCATGCTGAACCACATCTGGCCCGACGCCGTCCGGGTGACCGCGCTCAGGTTCCCATGATCCACACGATGGTGCGGGCCATGTGGATCATGATGGTCCCCGCGTTCTGTCTCTGCACGCTCGTGACGATCCTCGCGATTCGGAAACGGCATTAAGTTCGGGGGCGCATGGTGCCCCCTCTCGTCTGCCCGCCGGACGGCCTACCGCCGCTCGGTGTCGATCGCGGCCGTAATCATCTCCATACGATAGCCGGCGTCATACTCGGCGGCACGCTGGGCGTCCTCATCTTGAGAGCCGGCGGAAACGCACTCGCGTTCGATCTCCTGTTCCTCGCCGGTTGGCTGGTGGCCACCGCGCTCCACGAGTTCGGCCACGCGACCGCGGCGTATGCCCGCGGATTTCGCGTGATCTCTATCGTCATCGGTCCGGTATTCGTCACCCGCGCCGCTCGGAAGGGCTTTCGCCTCGGCGTGCGACCTGCCTTGCTCGGCGGCTGGGTGTTGTCGGCGCCGCGGCGGTGGGACGGAGATCGGCGATATCTCCGCGACAAGGCCTGGGTCGTCGCCGCCGGACCCGCGGTCAGTCTCGTCGTCGGCGTCGTGGGTCTTCTGCTCTCGCGACCGTGGACCGTGCTCTGGGAGTGGTCGGTCATTTCACTCGTTATCGGCGTAGTGACCCTGATTCCCGCGCGGTACCCGACGGGACGGACCTCGGATGGGGAGAAACTCCAGCGTCTCCGGGAGGCCGGGCCGGCTGACCTGGCGTTCATGGCCTTGCGCGGGATGCTGGTCAGCATGCGGCCGCGGGATTGGGATCAGGTGCTCGTCGATGTCGCACGCGCCGAGTCGGAGTCCCAGGGCAGTGAGGCTATCGACGCGACCTTGTTCTTGTACTATCGCCTCCTCGACTCCGGCGATACCGTCGCGGCGGGCGCGCTCCTGCAGCGGCTCATCGACTACACATGCGGGAGGGCCGGTGGCCGCGAACGACGATCTCAGGAGAGGTCGCTTTCGAGGCCTGCCTGTTCGAGGCGGTGTGGCGCGGCGATTTCGCGGCGGCGAGCGACTGGCTGGCCCGCGCTCCGTTCAAGAAGAAGCGCCGGCCAGCCACATCGATCTCGGACATGCTCGCCAAACTCCAGCGGGTCGGCGCGCTCTGCCACAGCGCGACGCGCGAGCGGCTCAGTAGTTCAGGTTCGGGTTGAGCAGGTGCCAGTGGAACAGGAACCAGAAGAAGAAGACGCAGGCGAGGGCGAGCAGCGTGTTCCAGACCTTCGCCCAGATCCAGCGCCCGCTGTCGCGCCAGGCGCCGATGCTCTGGTAGATCGCGACCAGTGAGCCGAGGCCCACGAGTAGACCCAGGAACTGCATGAGGTGGATCTCGGAGTCGCCGTTCTTTCCGAGGCCGAAGTCGTTCGTGAACTTGTTCAAGAACGACACGAGCATGGCGACGATAATGAAGGCGACGATGCACGTGAGGTACACGATGAGGCGGAGGCGTCGCGCGTCGCCTTCGAGCGCGAGTGTCTGGCCGTAGTGCTTCCGGATCATGGCGCCGGCGGGCCAGCCGAGGAGGGAGAGCGCCATCACGATGAGGCTCACGACCAGCAGCTGGACGTTGGTGCTCTTCTTGTCGAGCGTGTGATCGACCCGCTGGGCGAGCTCGAACGGGAAGTCCAGGTACACGATGCGACGTCCGGTCGAGTCGGTGGCGAACGCGACCTGCTCGTGTCCGTCGACGTCGCGGAAGCGCATGGGCGCGATCTCGCGAAAGCGAACCGGTTGTCCGTTGAGTTGCTTCGCGTCGGGGATCGTGAGGAGCGTCGAGTCTTTCGCATCGCGCTGGACCGTCATCTCGCCGAGGAGACTCAGGGGCGAGAAGATATTCGTCTCGAAGCGCCGGCTGCTCGAGTAGAGACCGGACACGGTACGCGCATCGGCGCCCGATGTCGCCAGCGTGGGTGGCTGTGGCGTGGTCTCGGGGAAGTACCGATCCATGAACGCGTTGAACAGGAACGTGCGCGCGCCGCCATCCTCGGGGCGCCCGGCGCTGTTGTACGACACGAAGAACCCGACGTTCTGGTCGAGGATGAGGTGCAGGTCACTGTGGAACCACTGCGTGTCGCCGCCGTGGCCGATAATGTGATGACCGTACCGCGACTCCTCGTAGAACCCGAGATCCATCGCGTGCATGCCGTCGGGCCAACCCTGTTGCGGGCTGTGCATCATCTGCGCGGTCGCCGGTTGCAGGATCTGCACGGTGCCGTACTTGCCATCCTGCAGATGCGCGATCATGAAGTGGCACATGTCCACGGCGGCCGCCGAGAGCGCTCCGGCCGGCGCGACCTCGACGAACTCGAAGCCCTTCGCGCTGTCGGACCCCAGCTTGTAGCCATCGGACATCTGACTCTGGAGCGCAGGGGGAAGGGGTTGTCTAAACGTTGCGTGGTGCATGTCGAGGGGCTGGAAGATGTGCTGCTCGACATAGTCCTCGAACGTCTGGCCGGAGACCCGCTCGACGATGTAGGCGGCCAAGGTCGTCGCGTAGTTCGAGTACGCCGGAACCTTGCCGGGCGGGTAGATGCGTTTCGGCATGTGCTCGATCAGATACGTGCGGCGCGGCATCAGCTCCGGCGCCGTCTTGACGAACAGCTGCTTGATCGTCTCCTCGAACCCGGCGCGATGCGTCATGATGTCGCGCAGGGTGATCGGCTTCCCGAACGCCGGCGGCACCGGAAAGTCGAGGTATCCGTTGATGTCCTTGTCGAGATCGAGCTTCCCTTGCTCGACCTGCTGCATCACGGCCGTCCAGGTGAACAGCTTCGAGATCGAGCCCGGTCGGAACAGCGTGCTCTCGGGGACGATCGGGCGCTTGTGGGCGACGTCCGAGTAGCCGTACCCTTTGGCGAACAACACCTTGCCATCTTTGACCACCGCGACGACGGCGCCGCCGATGTTGCCGTGGTCGACTTGCAACGGCATGAAGCCATCGAGGAAGGACTCGAGGTCCGCCGCGGTCAGCGGGACGGGAGCTTTCGGCGCGGGAGTCTGCGCGAGCAGAGTCCCAGCGACGCCCAAGCCAAGCACGCACCAGCGGAGAGCCATCGGAACAGTCCTCACAGGGGGTTGCGCCACGCCCGGCGCATGGGCAATATGTTGCACCATGTATACAACTTGTATACGGCTTCTGCTAGCGGTGGGTTTCCTGACCGCCTGCGCCGCGCCCGCTCCGTCGGGTTACGATCTCATTATATCAGGCGGCCACGTCGTAGACGGGACGGGAAACCCGTGGTTCGCGGGCGATGTCGCGATCCAAGGCGACCGTATCGTCCGAGTGGCGCCGTCAGGCGCCCTCGCCAATGCGAGCGCGAAGCGCCGCATCGATGCCACCGGACTCGTTGTCGCACCGGGGTTTATCGACATCCAGGGCCAATCCGATTCCGCCTTTCTCCTCGGCGATGGGAGAAATGTCAGCAAGGTCACGCAAGGGATTACGACCGAGATCCTCGGCGAAGGCTCGACACCGGCGCCGGCCAACGCCCGGACGCTGGCGCTCGACTCGACCAGCGACTCGGTCTCCGCCCGCGTGGACACCACCTGGCGCGGCGAGCACGGATTCGGCAAGTGGCTCACCGCGATGGGGCAGCATGGCATCTCCGAGAACGTCGGCTCGTTCGTCGGCGCGGCCACGATCCGCATGTATGGCAAGGGGGCGGACACCGGCGCGCCAAGCGCCGCGCAGCTCGACACCATGCGCGCCGCGGTGCACCGCGCGATGGTCGACGGCGCCTTCGGCATGGCGAGTGCGCTCATCTACCCGCCGGGCGGGTATGCGGGTACCGACGAGCTGATCGCCGAAGCCAGAGAGATGGCGCCGTATCACGGCGTCTACATCACGCACATGCGGTCAGAAGGCGACCATCTGGTTGATGGAGTCACTGAAGCCATGCGGATCGGCCGCGAAGGTGGTGTTCCGGTCGAGATCTATCATTTGAAGGCCGCGGGCGTAAGAAACTGGCCGACCATGGCCAAGGTGATCGGGATGATCGATTCGGCCCGCACCACGGGACAGGATGTCGGGGCCGATATGTACCCATGGGAAGCTGGCGGGACCGCGCTCGCGGCCTGTCTCCCACCATGGAGCGCCGCCGGCGACAGTCTGCTGCAGCGCGTCGCCGCGCCCGCGAGTCGCGCTCGCATCCGCGCCGATCTGCTCCGCACGAACACCCCCTGGGAGAGCCTCTGCCAACTCGCGACGCCGCATGGGGTCATGGTCGTGGGTCTCAAAGATCCCGCGGACAAAGCGTATGAGGGTCTGCGCCTCGACGAGATCGCCACCCGCGAGCACAAGGAGTGGCCGGACGCGCTCATGGATGTCGTGACGCGTGAAAAGGCGCAGGCCGCCGCCATGTTCTTCATTGCGAGCGAGAAGAACCTCGAGCTCCAGATGAGTCAGCCGTGGATCAAGTTCGGCACGGATGCCGATGGCTCGGATCCAGATTCGCTCAAGGGGCTGACGCACCCGCGCGCGTACGGAAACTATCCGCGGATTCTCGGACGCTACGTGCGCGAGAAGCACGTCCTCACGCTCGAGGACGCGATCCGCAAGATGACGTCAGCAGTAGCCGAGCGGCTCTCGATCCCGGATCGCGGGCTGTTGCGGGAGCAGTACTACGCCGACGTTGTTGTCTTCGACCCGAACACGGTCATCGACAACGCGACGTACGACAAGCCGAGTCAGATCTCGTCGGGGATTCGCGAAGTATTCGTGAACGGCGTCGAGGTCGTTCACGATGAAAAGCACACCGGCGCGAAGCCCGGCCGTGTTATACGTGGCCCGGGTTACCCTGCAGGTGGCGGCTGAGGTAATCGGCCGCCGCCTCGAAGAAGCGGATCCAGCTGCGATAGAGCAGCAGGTCGTGCGTCTCGTCGGGGATGATCATCTGCTCGAATTCGACGTTCTGCGCGCGGAGCGCGGTGATCAGCTCCGGCGCCTGCGCGTAGGGCACGTTGCGATCATCGTCGGCCTGGACGATCAGTACGGGAGAGCGCCAGCCGCGAACCGCCGCCATCGGTGACGACTGATACGCCGTGCGGGCCTCGTCGCGCGTGGTGTCGAAGGGCGGCGCGAAGAGGAACGCGCGCCAGTCGTGGACACCAGCGTAGTCGACGCCGGCGGCGAACAGGTCGGAGTAGCGCGAGAGCGCCTGCGCGGTCATGAGCCCTCCGTAGCTGCCGCCCCATACGCCAATGTGCGCGGCATCCACGTCAGCCCGGCTCCGCAGATACAGCCCGGCGCCTTGGATATCCTGATTCTCGCTCGCGCCGTTCGCGCCGAAATTCGCCGGCTTGCGGAAATTGAGCCCGTAGCCAATGCCGCCACGATAGTTCACCGACAGCACGACAAAGCCCCGGCTCGCGAGATATTGGTTCATCGCGTACATGTAGCTATACGCGTCCATCATGTGCCATCCGAGCAGCATTTGGCGAATCGGCCCGCCATGAAAGAACACGACCGCCGGATGACGCCCAGCGCCCGCTGGTACGAAGAGCTGCCCATGGATGGCTATGCCGTCTCCCGATGAGAAGACGACTTGCTCCGGGACAACGAGCTTCGCCGCCGGGAAATCGGCGGGAATCGCGTCCGCCGCGAGATCATGTACGGTGCTGGTGACGATCGCCGGATGCATCGGCCGTCGCGCATCGGATCGCAAGACCGCGACGGTCTTTCCATCGCTCGCCACGACCGGATAGCTCTCGATCCCGGTGCCCGGCGTCAGCTCGGCCGGCCGGCCACCGCTGACCGCGACGCGCCATACGTGCTGGCGATCGATGTCGCTTTCGTTTCCGGCGTAGACGATGTCCTGCCGGTTTGGGTTCATCGACGCCGTGAAAATCTCGAAGTCGCCCGGCGTCAACTCGGTCGCGGCGCCACCCCGCGCGGCAATACTATAGAGGTGGAGCCAGCCCGACTTCTCCCACGGAAAGACAATCCGGTCGCCCGCGCTCCAGAAGAGCTGGCGATCGGCCACGAGCTGCTGATAGAGGCTTCCGGAACCTTGGTCGGCTGCCCAAACCTGGTGCCCGACGCCGGTCGCCGCGTCGGCGACCCAGATCGACCACGGACGCCCCGTGCGCCCCTCGAGAAAGAACGCGGGCCCTCCGGTGGGCACGCGCACAAACGCGAGGTGCGTTCCATCGGGCGACCACTCCGGGTCTCCATCCCGGTCCACACTCGGCGCGAGCCACACGACCGATTTCGCGGCGACATCATAGACGCCCACGAAGTCGTGGTCACCGCGAGCGCTCACGAACGCCAGCTTGGATCCGTCAGGTGACCAGCGGAGCGATCCACTGCGACCCTTCTCGCTGATCAGCGATTCGGCCTTGCCGCTGCCATCGAGATGCGCGGCCCAGATGTGGCCGCCCGACTCGTACGCCACGATATCGCCCTTCGGCGAGACCGATGCCCCGTGGCCGTCGCCGAGCTTCTTGGGCGCTCCTCCATGGACGCTTACGGCGTAGAGCTCTTGCCCGAGATCGCCCGACGGCAGACTGAGCGGATTCGTTCGCGAGCCAGGACCGAGACTCCCGCGGGCGTAGACGATGGTCTCGCCGTCCGGGCTCCAGGCCAACTCGCCGAGCTCCTGGCCATCGTCTTCCGTGTATGACGTGACCGCCCGGGCCGCATATCCCCCATCGGCGCCGGGCTCGGCCACCCATACATTGCGGCGGCCCCTGGCGTTAAACACCCAGGCGATACGTCCTTTCGCCGGGGCGGCCGTCAGCTCCGTGGGGAAGGGCGCACCGAGGGCCTGCTCGATCGTAAACGCGGGAGCTTGGGCAGCCAGAGGCGCGGCGAGCAGCACGACGAAAGCGAAGCGCATAGTCTCGGGTGGTGTTATAGTAGAGGACTCTATGTATACACTTTGTATACTTCTAGCGCTAGCGCAGGCCGCCGATTCGAGCGTCCAAGTCACGTGGGGCGTACGGATCCCCATGCGGGACGGCATCGTGCTGAACGCGACCGTCTACGGGCCCGCGGCGACGACAACCGCTCCGCTCCCCGTGGTCTTCGAGCTCACGCCGTACATCTCCGACACGTACCACGATCGCGGGATGTACTTCGCCCGCCACGGCTACCGGTTCGCCATCGTCGATGTGCGCGGGCGCGGGAACTCCGCGGGCACAGCGCACTTCATGGCTGATGCCAAAGATGGCTACGACATCGTCGAGTGGCTCGCACGCCAACCGTGGTGCAATGGCAAGGTCGCCATGTGGGGCGGCTCGTACGCGGGCGAGGACCAGTGGGCCACCGCCAAGGAGCACCCGACGCATCTCGCCACCATCGTGCCCGCGGCAGCCGCGTATCCCAGCGTCGATTTTCCGTTCTACGCGAACGTGTTCGATTCGTACGATACCCAGTGGTTGACGCTCGTGAGCGGCGTCACGCCGCAAGACCACTTGTTCGGCGAGAGCAGTTACTGGATCGACCGGTTCCACGCGCTCTATGCACGCCACCTGCCGTTCGCGTCGCTCGATAGCGTCGTCGGGAATCACGAGACGGCGTTCCACGAGTGGCTCGCGCATCCCATTCCCGATGTGCATTGGGACTCGATGGTTCCTACTCCGGAGCAATACACGGGGATTCGGATCCCCGTGCTCACGATCACGGGACACTACGACGGGGATCAGCGCGGCGCGCTCGAGTACTATCGCCGTCATATCGGGTCCGGTGCGACGGATCACTATCTGATCATCGGACCGTGGGATCACGCCGGGACGCGCACCCCTCGCGACGAAGTGGGCGGACTCAAATTCGGCCCGGCGTCCCTCGTGGATCTCCCGGCGCTGCATGTCGCGTGGTATGACTGGACGATGAAAGGCGGCCCCAGACCTGAGTTTCTCAAGAAAAAGGTCGCCTATTATCTCCCCGGCACCGGTGCCGAGGTCTGGAAGTATGCCGATAGTCTCGGCGGTATCGGGGCGCACCCGGAGATGCTCTATCTCGGCGGGCACTCGATCGACGTCTTCTCGTCCGGCACACTGGGTTCGCAGAAGGAGACCGGCGCCGATCATTGGAGCTACGACCCGTTAGACACCCGCCCGGGCGATGAGCTCGAGCGCACCGACATCGACAACACGACGACCGACCAACGCTACGCGTTGAATCTCTATGGCGCTGGCGTCGTCTATCACACCGCGCCGTTCACTGAGGCAACCGAGATCACCGGCTGGCTGCACCTCACGCTGTGGCTCGCCATGGATGTGCCGGATGCGGATCTCAGCGTCACGGTATCAGAAATCGAGCCGGACGGCCGGAGCATCGCACTCACCGACGCGATGCAGCGAGCCCGGTATCGCGAGTCCCCTCGTCGTGAAGCCCTCGTCAAGCCGGGTGAGATACAGCGATACGACTTCAGCAATTTCCAGTTTTTCTCGCGACGCATCGCGAAGGGAAGCCGGCTGCGGCTCGTCATTAGCTCGCCGAACTCGATCTACGTCGAAAAGAATTACAACTCGGGCGGCATCGTCGCGAATGAGAGCGGAAAGGATGCCCGCACCGCGCACATCACGCTGTATCACGACGGCGAGCACCCGAGCGCGCTAGAGATACCGGTGGTGCGACCGGTGGTACAGTAATCGTGGCGCGCACGCTGGCGCGCGTTCTCCGCCTCGGCGATCTCGTCTACATCGTGCTGGGCACGGTGATCGGCTCGGGGATCTTCCTGTTGCCGGGCCCCGTGCTGCAGGAGACCGGCGGCCACGTCGGCCTCGCCCTCGGCGTCTGGGTAGCCGGCGGCCTCCTGTCGTTTCTCGGCGCGATTACCTATGCCGAGCTCGGCGCGATGATGCCGCAAGCCGGTGGCATCTACATCTACATTCGCGACGCGTTCGGCCGCCCCAGCGCGTTTCTCTTCGGCTGGATGCTGTTCACCGTCATCGCGCCGGCGTCCGTCGCCACGCTCGCCGTGGGATCGACGGCGTATCTCCAAGAGCTCGTGCCGCTGTCCCCAATCGCGGCACGGGGCATCGCGCTCGGCATGATCGTCGTGCTCGCCCTGCTCAACATCCGCGGCACGAAGGAGAGCGCGCGGGTGCAGGACTGGACCACGGCGGTGAAAGTCGGTGCGATCGTACTCATGAGCGTCGCGCTCCTGGCGGTCGGTCGCGTCGCCGGGCCGGCCACCGCGGCCACCGCGCCGGTCGCGCCGGGGCCCGGACTGCTGACCGGAATCGGCGTCGCGATGGTCGCGGTCCTGTGGGCGTACGAGGGATGGACCTACGTCACGTTCTCCGCCGGCGAGACGCTCGAGCCGCAGCGCACGTTCCCGCGCGCGATCGCGATCGGCACCGGCGCGCTCATCGCGTTGTATCTCTTGGCGAACCTCGGCTATCTCGCCGTCCTGGGGCCGGCCACGGTCGCCAAATCCGACCGCGTCGCCTCGGAAGCGGTCCGCGCGGCGTTCGGCCCCGCGGCGGGCCGCGCGATCGCCGTGGTCGTGCTCTTGTCGATGTTCAGCGCCGTGAACGCGATTCTGCTGACCGCCCCGCGCGTGTTCTACGCGATGGCCAAAGACGGCCTCTTCTTCCGCAAGCTCGCCGAGATACACCCACGCCTCGGCACACCCGCCATCGCGATCGCCGCCACGGCGTTGTGGTCGATGGTGCTGGCGGCGAGCGGTACGTACACGCAGCTCCTGACCTACGTCGTGTTCACGGCGTGGATCTTCTACGGCCTCGGGGCCGTCAGTGTATTCGTCTTCCGGCGCACGCGGCCGGACGCGCCGCGTCCATTCCGCGTGCCTGGCTATCCGTGGACGCCGGCCCTCTTCGTCCTCGCGGCACTCGGCATCGTCATCGCGACGCTCGTCGGGCAGCCCGCGCGCGCCATTGCCGGATTGGTCGCACTCGCGGTGGGGATGCCCGCCTATCTCATCTGGCGGCGGTCAGCACCTGTCTCTTAACCGTTAAACCGTCGACGCGGTCGACATCGACGGTGACGCCAATGCCCGGCGATTTGCGCGGCACCTTGACCATGCCCTCGGCGTCCATCGTCCACTCGGGCGTGACGATGTCACGATCCCAGTAGCGCGCACTCGGGCTCAGGTCACCTGGGAGTGTGAAATTCGGCAACGACGCCAACGCGACGTTGTACGCCCGGCCGATGCCACTCTCCAACATGCCCCCGCACCACACCGGAACGCCCAGATCATGAATGGCGCGCGCGGCGGCGAATCCTCCCACTCGGCCGGGCTTGATATTGATGATCTTTCCCGAGCCGAGCGTCAGCATGTCCTGGGCGCGCTCGAGGCTCGTGATCGATTCGTCGAGGCAAATGGGCGTCGCCAGTCGTCGCTGCAGCGCGGCATGACGCACGAGATCATCCTCGCCAAGCGGCTGCTCGATCATGATGAGGTTGAACGCGTCCAGCTTCGCGAGGTGGTCGGCCTGGGCGAGCGTGTACGCCGAGTTGGCGTCGGCCATGATGCTGACGTCGGGCCCTAGCGCCTGCCGGACGGCGGCCACGTACTCGACGTCTTTGCCCGGCATGATTTTGACTTTGATCTTGCGATAGCCGGCCGCCAGCGCGTCTTTCGCGCGCGTCACGAGT
This sequence comes from Gemmatimonadaceae bacterium, assembly GCA_035570055.1. Lineage (GTDB taxonomy): Bacteria > Gemmatimonadota > Gemmatimonadetes > Gemmatimonadales > Gemmatimonadaceae > DASRDS01. Next base: position 33,243 of record DATMLM010000006.1, on the reverse strand, counting down.
GCATCGGGCGTCGCCTGAATGCCGAGCGAGATGCCCGTGACGACGCGATCGCGCGTCCCGCCGAGCGTCTCCGCCAACGGCTTGCCAGTGCGCAGCGCCGAGAGTCCCCAGATGCCCATCTCGACGGCTGCCTTGGCCATGTTATGTCCGCGGAGATCGTCGTCGAGCGCCGCCTTGACATGAGAGGGCGACCCGAACTCGATGCCGAGCACGCGCGGCGCCAGCCACGAAGTAATCGCGAGCCAGGCGGTGTCGATCGTCTCGGCGGAGTAGATGGGATGTTGAAACGCCACGCACTCCGACCACGCCAGGTTGCCGTCCGAGTCTCGCAACTCCAGCAGCAGGATGCGCCGATCGCTCATGACGCCCGACGAGATGCGGAACGGCTCGCGCAGCGTCAGTCGGATCTCGCGGAGCGCGAGCTCAGCGACCCGGATCATGCGTCAGGATGTAGTAGCCGAGTTGCGCGTGCGTGTCGCGCGCGAAGCCGTCGACGCGATACCCGTTCTCGATCGCCCACAGGAATGCGGGTCGCGTCCGCTTGCGCCACGTCGCGCCCGCGGACGGGTCCGTGCGCAGCAGCGCACCGATGTCGAGCGGGACGGCGACCTTGAGTCGCGGCGGACAGTCGGTCGGCGTGCCATCGAGCAGCGGAATGCCGTCGGGGTTCGCCAGAGGCCGCGGCTTGGGACGATCGAGCTCCCACGATGCGATGAACCGGTCCGTGCCTTTGAGGCCACGAAAGAGAATCGAATCGGAGGCCCCGTACATGTCGGGCACGTAGTCGAGGATGTCGACGCCGAGGCGGTTGAGGTTCAGGTGCGCGTTCTTGGCTTGCAGCGGATCGAACGTCCAGCGCATGTGCTTGACACCCAGGCCGCGGAGCATCTCGCGCTGGTATTCCTTGAGATGCCGGCCGATGCCGGCGTTCCGTTCGCTCTCGCGGACGCCGAGTTGGTGCGACCAGTGGACGAGCTCACCGTTGTCGACCCCGGTGATGCCGAACACGAATCCAACGAGGGCGCCGTCCGTGTCGAACGCGCCGACGGCGATGCCCCCCACTTTTTGGACGATCTTGAGGATCGCCGGCGGCACGGTATCCGAATAGTCCGCGCCCCAGACTTCGTGCTGGATGGTGACGCAGGCGCGGTAGTCGTCGGCGGATTCGAGTGGGCGGATCGTAGTCATGCGGTCAGCAAATTGTTAGCCCCACAGCCCGTCCGAAAGCCCCACCCTGGCCAGGCGGCAAATGTGCGCACATTGTATACAGCCAGTATACCACTAGAAAAGGCCCCAGGCCATACGGAGGCGCCCGCCCGCAGGTTTCACGGCACCCTTGTGCGCCGGCCGTTCCGTGCGTATCGTCGCGAGCACGGAATGTATACACTACGTATACCGGCGGCCTTCCAGGAGGTGGACGAATGCATGAGCGTGGTCGGTGTTGGCTCGTCGCTCTCGCGTGGGTCGGGCTGGCGGGGATTGCGGGAGCGCAGGGACCCGGAGGCACGGTCTCCGGCTATGTCGTCAGGGCCAGCGGATCCGCCGCCATCGAGGCCGCGCAGGTCGGCGTCGAGGGCCGCGCGGGGGTTGGCGCGGTCACCGATGCGCGCGGCCGATTCGTCATCACCGGCCTCACGGGCGATTCGGTGACGCTCATCGTCCGCCGCCTCGGCTTCAGCTCCGCGCGGCAGACCTTCGCCGTCGGGGCGCACGACGTTCAGATCGGGCTCAATGAGACGGCGGTCAAGCTCGATGAGATCGTCACCACCGGGACGCCGGGCGCGGTGGAGCAGCGCTCACTCGGGAATGCGGTGTCGACGATCGATGCGGTGCAGGAGCTGCAGCAGTCCGGGGCTCCGGACTTGGGCGACCTGATTCAAGGACGCGCGGCCGCCGTGAACGTGCTTCCCGGCACCGGGGTCGTCGGCGCCGGACCGGCTATCGAGATCCGCGGCGTGAATACCATTTCCTTGCATTCCCAGCCGCTTCTCTACATCGACGGCGTTCGGGTGGCAAATGATGCCGGCACGGGTCCCCAGACACAGGGCGGCCAGGTCACCTCGCGACTCAACGATATTGATCCCGAGGAGATCGAAAGCATCCAGATCATCAAGGGCCCCGCCGCTGCCACGATCTACGGGACCGCAGCCTCGAACGGCGTGATTCAGGTGATCACGAAGAAGGGCGCCGCGGGCAAGCCCGTGTTCGACATTCAGACGCGCCAGGGCTCGCAGTGGTTCCCCGATCAGGCGGGCCGGCTTCCGACGAACTATTTCATCAACCCGGCGACCTCGAAGCTCGACTCGTGGAACGGCGCGGCGATTGCCGACGCATCGGGCACGCCGGTCTTTCGGACCGGCGACAATCTCGGGCTCTCCGCCTCGGTCGCCGGCGGCACCCAACAGGTGACCTACCGCCTCGGTGCCAACTACGACTATGGCAACGGCGTGGATCGCACCAACGCCGCACGAAATCTCCAGGCGACGAGCAACGTCTTGTACCACGCGACGCCGGCGCTCGATTTCGGCTCCACCCTGTATATCATTCACGACCACTCGTCCCTGGGGCAGCAGAACGGACTCTCGCCGATGTTCTCCACCCTCTTCGGATCGTCGGCCTTCTTTCCCGCGAGCGGCGGCTACTACCAAGCCCCGCTGTCAGCGGAGAACTCCGGGGTCTTCGCCAACACCCAGGATTTGAACGGGTTCACGGGGACGGCGACGGTCACCAACCGTCCGACCTCGTGGTTCAGTCACCGGTTGATCATCGGATACGACCAGCGCAATGAGACCAACCAGGGGCTGACCAACTTCATGCCGGCGTCGGTCGCGCAGTTCTTCACGCCGACGGCGGCCGAAGGGTCGAACCTCATACAGAATCGGAACGAGCAGACCACGACGCTCGACTACGCCGGCACGTTCTCCGTGCCGATCGTCGCGGCGATCAAGTCCAACACGTCGCTGGGCGCTCAGTGGTATTCGAACCACCTCGATTCGACCGACGTCAACGCCAGTGAGTTCCCCGGCCCCGGTGTCTCGGCAGTCTCCGCCGCGGCGGTGATTCGCACCGATGGCGATTTCGTCACCAACAACACGCTCGGCTTCTACGCCCAACAACAGTTCAACTGGCGCGACCGGCTGTTCATCACTGGCGCCGTACGCGTCGACAACAACAGCGCATTCGGCTCGAACTTCCAGTGGGTGACCTATCCCAAGGTCGAGGGCAGCTGGGTTGTGAGCGACGAAAGCTTCTGGCAGGGGTTCCAAGCGGTCGACAAGCTGCAGCTGCGCGCCGCCTACGGCGAATCGGGCAACCAGCCATTGAATTTCGCCGCGCTCCGCACCTACGCCTCGGCCCCCGGTCCGGGAGGCTCGGTGATCGCGACACCGTTCGCGCCCGGCAATTCGAACCTGCAGCCCGAGCGCGGCAAGGAGATCGAAGTCGGATTCACGGCGAGCATCCTGACCCGCATTGGCATCGACTTCACGTACTACTCGCGGAATACGATCAACGAGATTCTCTCCGAGAATCTGCCTCCGTCCAAGGGGTTCCCCGGCATCGAGTACTTCAACGCCGGCAAAGTGTACAGCCACGGCCTCGAGCTGCAGGCCACGGCGCAGGTGCTGCGCGGCAATGGCCCCGTGGCGCTCGACCTGTTTGCCAATGCCTCGACGGACGCCAACGAGATCACGAATTTCGGCGGCTTCCCACCGCAGAACCCCGCGGCCACTCTGCCGATCACCTTCGACGAGCAGGGGCTACCGCTCAACTCGTATTTTTCACACAAGGTCGTGAGCGCCAGCCTCAACTCCTCCGGCGTGGCGACCAATCTCATGTGCGACGGCGGCCCAAGCGCCGGTCACGCGCCGGTACCGTGCGCCAGCGCCCCGCTCGTTGACATCGGGCAGGCAGTCCCCAAATTCGTCGGATCCGGCGGCGTGAACCTCACGCTGTTCAAGCGGCTCAGGATCCACGCGCAGGTGGATGCGAGGACCGGATGGCAGTTCTTCGACGCCGACGACTACCTCCGCTGCATCGACTTCGGCTACTGCCTCGCCACGTACAAGCCGCAGAACTACAGCCCGATATACGTGGCGTCGCTCCAGAATGATCGCGGCAGCCTGACGTACATCCAGCCGTGGGTCCAGAACGCCGACTTCGCCAAGCTCCGCGAGCTCTCGGGCACGTTCACGCTCCCCGATGCGTGGGCGCGGGGCGTCGCCGCCAGCCATATCAGCGTCACGATCGGAGGACGCAATCTCCATACGTGGACCAGCTACAAGGGCCTCGACCCGGAGACGCGTACCGACATCACCGACAACTTCGTGCCGTACACGCAGGCCATCATTCCCCTTCCGTCGCAATTCTTCACCACGGTCAACCTGACGTTCTAACTATGAAGACACCAATAGTTATTGCGATCGCGCTGGTTGCCGCCGGGTGTGGCAGCCTCACGGAAACTTCGGCCAGTCAGGTCCTGGGCAGCAACCTCCTGCAGCCCAGCAACGCGCCACTGCTCGCCAACAGTGTGGTCGGGGACTTCGAGTGCGCCTACGCCGACTATGCCACAGCGACCGGCATCGTCAGCGACGAGCTGGCGGACGCGCAGCTCTTTGCCCTCGGGTGGGATTATGACCGCCGCACCATGTACGCCAGCAGTCCCATCCTCGATTTCACGTGCGCGCCGCTCGGCAACAATCCGGGCAGCCAACAGAATCCCGGCGTGTGGGCGCCGCTGTCGACCGCGCGGTTCGACGGCGATACGCTGCTCAGCCTCCTCAATGGGTGGACGGTCGGCCAAGTGCCGAATCGTATCCAACTGATCGGCCAGACTGCCGCGTACACCGGATACACGCTCACGCTCATGGGTGAGACCATGTGCGCTGGAGCGATCGACGGCGGACCCAAGATCACGCCCGACTCTCTGCTCGGGCTCGCCGAGGCGCACTACGGCATCGCCATCACGAACGCGACGACCGCACACGACAGCGTGTCGCTCAACATGGCGCTCTTGGGCCGTGCCCGCGAGCGACTCGACCGGGGCAAAAGCGTCAACGCCGCTGCCGACGCGGCGCTGATCCCGACAGGCTTCAACAAGGTCGCGACGTACGACGGTGGCAGCACGCGGCGCGAGAATCGACTCTTCACCGTCATGTTCCGCGATCTCTTTTATTCGGTGGACGTGCCGTTCCAGCATTTCATGACCAACGGTGTGCAGGATCCACGGGTCCTGGTCGACTCGACGGGCATCCTCGGACAGGACCAGGTGACCCACGTGTGGGCCGCCGAGAAGGACCCGACCATCAACACACCGATTCCCATCGCCCATTGGTCAGAGGCGCAGTTGATTCAGGCCGAAGCAGCGAACGACGCAGGCAATTCCCTCGGTGCCATCGGATTCATTAATGCCATCCGCGCGAGCGAGGCACTGCCTGCCTATATCGGAGCGACGGACCAGGCGAGCGTGCAAGTGGCGATTGTCCATGAGCGTGCCGCCGAGCTATTCCTGGAAGGACACCGGCTGGCCGACATGATTCGGTATGGGCAAACGCTCATCCCATACTATCCGCCGGTCGGGACACCATTCAAAGACGGGGGCTCATTTGGCACACAGCTGTGCTTCCCGTTGCCGACGGTGGAGAACGGCACGTAACATTGAGCGGTGAGCGCTCAAGTACGGGGAAAGGCCGCGGCCAAGACGACGGGTGGTCGCGGGGATCGAACGGCGCAGGCGTATAAACAGCTGCGCGAGATGATCGTCCACGGGCGGCTCGCCCCGGGCGTTCGGGTGATCGAGAACGACATCGCCGAACGCCTGGGGGTGAGTCGAACACCGGTGCGGAGCGCGCTCCACCGGCTGGAGCAAGAGGGGTACATCGTGAGCGCCGGCTGGGACAACGAGCGCCGGCTCCTCGTCGCTCCCATGACCGAGGACGATGTCCGCGAGCTGTTCCAGATCATTGCCGAGATCGAAGGGCTGGCGGCCAGGCTCGCGGCCAAGCGGCCGGCGAAGCAGCGGACGGCCCTCACGAGCCGGCTGCATCGGATCAACGAGGAGATCGCGGCCACTGGACGGTCGGCGCGTCCGGATCCCTCCCGGTACTTCGAGCTCGACATGTCGTTTCATCGCACATACGTCGAGTTCGGCGCCGGGCCCCGCCTGAGAGCGCTGCACGATGCGATCAAGCCTCAGGCCGAGCGCTATAACCACCTATATACCACGGCTTTGACGGCCGCCGCCGACCGCTCGGTCGTCGAGCACGAGGCGATCGTGCGCGCCATCGAGGCCGGCAAGGGTGCCGCCGCCGACGCGGCCGTGCAGCGCAATTGGTGGAATGCCGCCGATCGGTTGAGTACTGTCATCTTGTCACTCAACGAGCGGGGACTCTGGTAATGGCGAAGACCCTGACGGATCGTTTGCTGACTGAGCTAGAAAACGAAGCGGCCATCACCAGGCGTGTGTTGGAAAGGGTGCCGGAGAATAAAGGCGACTGGAAACCCCACGAGAAGTCGATGCCGATGGGTCGCCTCGCAGGGCTCGTGGCGAACATGCCAGGGTGGATCGCCATGATGCTCACCCAGGACGAGTTCGACGTCGCCGCTGGCCCGCCGCTACCGCCAGTCAAGTCGAATCAGGACCTCCTCGCGGCCTTCGACGCCAATGTCGCGCGTTCGAAGGACGCGCTCAAAAAGACGAACGACGCACACCTCGAGACGAAGTGGCGGATGCTCGCCCGCGGCCACGTCGTCAGCGAGACATCGCGCTACGAGAACCTGCGGTCGGGGGTGCTCAATCACCTGGCGCACCACCGCGGGCAGCTCACGGTGTATTTGAGGCTCAACGACGTGCCGGTACCGTCGATCTACGGGCCGACAGCCGACGAAGCAGCGTTCGGATAAGACGGCAGGGGTCTTGCGATTCGAGGCAATCGCCTCGTGCCAAACACAAACCAGCCTCGAGTATATAGCGGCGATCGAATCGACACGCTGGATGGTGTCCGAGGGCTCGCGATGCTGGCGGTGCTCGTCGACCACTCGGCGATGTGGATCACACCCACCAGCACGCTCGATCGCGCCGCACAAGCGGTTACCGGCAGTTGCTGGTCGGGCGTCGACCTTTTCTTCGTTCTGTCGGGTTTTCTCATCACCGGCATCCTGCTCGACGCCCGAGGTGGACAGCACTACTTCCGGAGCTTCTACGCCCGGCGCGTGCTACGGATCTTCCCGCTCTACTACCTCAGTATCGCGCTCGTCATCCTGGCGTCCTTCATCCCGCTCGTGGCGCACCATTTTCCGGATGCGGCTCGGGAGATCCGCCATGTGCAGCCGTGGTACTGGACGTACACGACGAACTACCTGATCGTCGTGCACGGCTGGCCGGCCGCGCCCATGCGCACGGCCCATCTGTGGTCGCTCGCGGTCGAAGAGCAATTCTATCTGATCTGGCCCGCGCTGGTGCTCCTCGTCGACCGCCGCACGCTGACGCGGATCTGCATCGGCTTGCTCATCGTGTGCCCGCTGTTGCGCATCGCGCTCTTCCTTGCGGGCACGCCGCCGCGCGACCTCGTGGTGATGACGCCGACCCGCATTGATACCCTCGCGCTGGGTGCCCTCCTGGCGATCGCCGCCCGGTCCGACGGCGGACTGGCGCGCTGGCGTCGCGTGCTCGCGTACGTAGCGATCCCGAGTGTCATCCTGCTGGCCTCGACGCTCACGTTCCGGATACGGGTCGCGAACGAATCCCCGGAGATCGCGACGATCGGCTTCTCGCTGATCGCGGTGATCGCCGGCACGTTCGTCACGTTTGCCGCGACAACCCCAGCCGGCAGTCTGGCGCACCGCGTCCTCGCGCACCCGGCCCTCCGCGCCGTCGGACGCTATAGCTACGCGATGTACATCTTCCACCTGGCCGTGGTCGGCCTTCTCCACGCGCGCGGTCTGGCACCCGATGCGATGCCCACCGTGCTCGGCTCACATCTCCCGGCGCAATTTGCGTTCACGGTCCTGTGCTTCGCGGTCACGTACGCGATCGCGTTCGTCAGCTGGCGTCTCGTCGAGCACCCGATCCTCGAGCTCAAACGGTACTTCCCGTACGACCGGGAGCCAGCGTCCGTTTCTGTCCGGTACGTGTCCGATCGCCGTCTAGCGTAGGGGCTGCCGCCGGGCCATTTTCCCTCGCATGACAAACACCGCACTCTTAGTCGTGGACGCTCAGGAATCGTTCAGGCAGCGTCCGTATTGGACCGACGCTGACTTTCCCCGGTTCTGTGACCGTCTGCAAAGCCTGATTACCGGCTGTGCCGATCGGAAAGTCCCGGTGGTTCAGGTCTTTCATGTTGAGGACGAGGGCGCGTTTTCCCTCGCGTCGGGCCATGTCCGCACGCTTGCGCCGATCGCCATCACGCCTGACTTCAGTTTTCACAAGCGCATGCACAGCGCGCTCGCCGGGACTCCCCTCGCGGGGTGGTTGACCGAGCGCGGCATTCAACGCGTGATCGTCACGGGCATTCGCACCGAGCAATGCTGCGAGACCACCACGCGACATGCGTCGGACTCCGGATGGAAGGTCGACTACGTCACCGAGGCGACGTTGACGTTTCCGATGGTGCATCCGCGGACCGGGCGGCACTTCAGCTCCGGGGAGATCCAGGAGCGCACGGAGCTCGTGCTCGCCGATCGGTTCGCGCGCATCGTCACCGCCGAGCAGGCGCTCAATGATCTCTAACGCTCTGTGACGCCGTCTTCGACGCAGCCGGTTTACTTCGTACTCCTGCCGGGCACGCTGCTGGTCGATCTCGCCGGACCCGCGGATGCCGTGCGTCTCGCGAATCGCTATCAGCGCACCGTGCGATTCACGTCGACGTTCGTCAGCCCGATGCCGTCGGTGACCTCGTCGGTCGGCATTGATCTCGCTGGCCTCGGTCCGTTACCCGCCGACGTTCCGAGCGGCGCGATGATCGTGGTGTGCGGCACCGTGACCGATATGGATGCGCCGAAGGCGCGCCAAATTGTCGCCACGTGGTTGCGGGGCATCGCGCGCCCGTCGCATCGCCTGGTGTTCATTTGTGCCGGCGCACTGGTGGCGGCCGAGGCGGGCCTGCTCGATGGTAGGATGTGCACCACGCACCACGAAGATTGCGACGAGCTGCGGCATATCGCGCCGAAGGCGCGCGTGCTCGACAATCGCCTCTACGTGTCGGACGGCAACGTCTACACGAGCGCAGGCGTCACGGCGGGCCTCGACCTGATGCTCGCGCTGATCGCGGACATCGCCGGCCCGAGGTGTTCCGTCGGCATCGCGCGGCACATGGTGGTCTATGCACGGCGAACGGGCGCTGATCCGCAACTGTCGCCTTGGTTAGAGGGACGAAACCACATCCACCCTGGCCTCCATCGCGTCCAGGACGCGATCGCGGCCGATCCCGCGCGCGCGTGGACGGCAGCCACGTTGGCGGCCGTCGCCCACACGAGCGCGCGTCACCTCACCCGGCTGTTCCAGTCACACACCGCGATGAGCCCCTTGGACTACGTGCATCTCCTGCGCGTCACCCTCGCCCGCGAGCTGCTGACGAACTCGACGCTCGATCTCGAGCGCGTGGCCGAGCGTTCGGGATTCGCTTCGAGCCGCCAGTTGCGCCGAGTCTGGAACAAGTACAACACGCTGCCACCGAGCCAGTCCCGTCAGACCTTGGGCCAAAGCCAGCCGAAGGTCCCGGCCGTCACACACCCGTAGATCAGACCATCGATGATGTCCTTGGTGGTCACCACCCACGGCTCGCCCTGCCAGATCGCGCTCTGGGCTCTGGCGCCCGCATAGGCCAGGAAGGCGACCGCGCCGACGACGCGGAACACGGCGAGATACGGCGTGCCCGGCGCTATCGTGTGCGCGGCGATGTACCCCACGAAGAACGACACAACGAGGAGATAGGTGAACCACTGGCCGAGCAGGGGGCCGATGCTCGGCATGCCGGGCTTGCGCAAGAACGCCAGTCCCACGGGTCCCTGCTTGAACTTCTCGATCAACGCGGGATCCTTCATCGCATTGGGTCCCATGGCGTAGAGCAAGAGGTACTGGCCGGGCGGTGGATTGCCTTTCTGAATCACCGCCCGCACTTCTTCTTCGTTGGAGAACTTGCGATAGTCCACGTTGTGATATTTCAGGACCATGTGCAGGATCGAGCTGGCAACGAACACCAGAACCGCTGATACGACGATAGGCATCCACAGCGAGACAAGTGGTACCATGACGTCCTCCGGGTTGATAGACATCGGCATCATCGGCGCCGGTCGATTCGGCACATACTTCGCCGCCCAACTGGAGCGCGTCGGGTATCGGGTAGCGCTGGACGACCCGACGGCGCCCTTGGTGATGTTCGCCGTCCCGATCCGCAGCCTACACGCCGCGCTCCTCGGAACGCGCGACGCACTCGGCCATGACACGATCGTCGCCGACCTGTGCTCCGTCAAGATGATTCCGTGTGACGTGCTCACCCGGCTGTTGCCGGGACGGCCCGTCGTCGGCACGCATCCGTTGTTTGGACCCGACTCGGCGCCCGTGAGCTGCGCCGGCCAACGCGCGGCGATCTGCGCGTTGCCCGGCGGCGAACGCGCCGTCGCGTGCGTCGAGGAGGTCTACCGGCGCTTAGGGCTCACCATCGTGCGCTGCACACCCGAAGAGCACGACGCCCAGGTCGCGCGGTCGCAGTTCTTGACGCACTATATCGGCCGCGGTGCCGCGCGGGCCGGCATCGAACGCCTCGCGCTGTCGACACGGACGCACGAGGCGCTCATGGACATCGTCGACGTCGTCGGCCACGACACGATGGAATTGTTCGAGGACATGGCCGCGTTCAACCCCAAGGTGCCCGAGGTCCGAGCGGCGTTCCTGGCGGCGTTGTTAGAAATGGTACCCGAAGATCGGAATCGCCGATAGCCAGCCCAGCGCCGCGAGCAGGATGATAAACGTGCCGAGCGTCGAGGGGTCTCGTTCGGTTGGCGCATTCTTTTCGAACGCACGCCAGATGGCGATGACGCCGGGCAGCAGGATGAACCGCTGCTGCGTGAGCCAGAAGACGACCCCGATCACGATCACGACCAGCCACCGTTCCTCTCGGGAGAGGGCATGGAACCCACGGCTGCCGTCGAGTTGCCAGACCGGTGTGAGATTGAACAGGTTCATGAGCGCCGTGAACGCGGCGATCTTCCCCCACTCCGGCGCTTTGGTCGCCAGGAACAGGCCATAGGTGGCGATCGCGGCGCCGAGTCCCCACACCGGCCCGGCGAGTCCCACGCGCGCGTCGTCGTGCGGCGTGGATGGCGACTGCTTGAGCATGACCACGGCGCCCAGGCCAGGGATGAATAACGGAGGGCTCGCCGGAAGGCCGAGTTGCCGCAGGACGTACACGTGCCCCATCTCGTGGATGTAGATGCAGACGATGATGCCGAGCGCGACCTGCCACTTGCTAAAGAGCGCGATGTAGAACAGGAAGGACACGAATGCGGACGCCACGGTCTTCCGCTCTCCGAGGCCGAGGATCAGCATCTTGGCCTTGCTCGGGGTCGCGCGGCGCGTCAGGTCGGCGATGCGCGCCTCGATCACCTTGAACTGCTCGCTGTCAGCCGGCAGAAGATCGAGCGCCGCCTGCCACTTCTCCATGGCCGGCCTGAGCGCACCGGCAGCTTCCGCTGCTTCGGCCTCGCTCGCGAGCTGCTTCAAGCGCTCGGCGTGGACGAGCGCGTGACAGCTCGGACAGCTGAGGAGCGCCGGCGCGAGCTCGGTATCACACCGCGCGCACGTGGTCACGCCTGTGCGTTGACCCGAAATGGGCCGTAAAACACCGGTCGCCCGGGATCCCGGTTCATGTACCAGGCCTGCCGCAACCCGACCGCGATGATGATCGCGGTGAGGACAGACGCCGGCAGGTCGCCGACGCTCTCGATGATCGGCAAGGTGATCACGGTCTGGAGTGTCATCGTCCCGCCGAGCCTGACCAGTTCGGCCGTCATGCCCACCGCGATGCCCAGATAGGTGAGTATGAGCGCGATGACCTGGAATGGCCGGCCACGCTGGCCACCCGCGCCGAGTTGCATGGCTCGTCCAACGAGCCAGCCGACGGCAATCGCGACCAGCCCGATCTCGATATGAATCAAGGCCAGGACGCCGTAGTAGACGGCCGCGCCGGCGATCGCGCCGCCAATGCCGAACACGGTCGCGCGGACGAGATGTGCCGGCGTCGTGACCGACCGCGGCGTGTTCTCGATCCGCGTTTTACAGCTCTCGCAGACGATCGCCTTGCCGGCCGTATAGTACGAATCCCCGATCGGCCGCTTGCACGCGACACAATTACTGGCCGGCGTTCCCGAGGGAACCGCCGTATCGAACTGAAGCGCCATGTTGGAAAGCTAAGGCATTTGTTCCAACAGTGCTGTCAGCGCGTCGAACTCGAAGGGTTTCTCCAGGAACGGCTTCCCCGACCGCGCGCGGAACGACACAACGGTGTCGGAAATCGTCTCACCGGTGGAGATGATGAGCCGCGCGCAGAGGTCCGGGCGCGCGGCGGCGAGCGCGTCGTGGAGCTCAATGCCGGTGACATCCGGCATCGTGAGGTCGGTGATCACCGCGCGATATCGGTTCGGAGGCGCCGTGAGCAGCATCGCCAGCGCCGCGCGGCCACTCTCGGCTTCCTCGACGCGCCATCCGCTGCGCTCGAGAAAGAGCCGGAGCGCCGCTCGGATCGACTCCTCATCGTCGATCACCATCACGATCTCTCCGTCGACCCGTGGTCCCGATACGCTGCCATTGGTATGCTCGGCGCGCTCACGAATCTCCTCGGCGGCCACCACCTGATCCGGGTGTACCGGGATGTCGAACGTGAAGCGCGCACCGCCGTCCGCGAGATTCTCGGCCGTGAGCCGTCCGCCGTGCTGCTGGATGATGCCGAGCGAGACCGAGAGACCCAGCCCTGTCCCTTTGCCTGGTCCTTTCGTCGTGAAGAACGGCTCGAAGATTCGTGGCATCACGTCGTTCGGAATCCCGGGCCCGGTGTCGCTGACGCAGAGTATGACGCGAGCGCCGTTGGCTCGGACCAGGAGGTCGATGCGGCCGCCGTCTCCCGCGGCCTGCGCGCCGTTGACGATCAGGTTCGTCAATACCTGTTCGATCCCAACTTCGTCGATTCGCACCAACGGGATGGACACCGTGTCGAAGGACACGGACAGCGATGCGCCAGTTTCGGCGAGGACCGGTGCGACCGCTTGCGCGGCGTGCCGGACGACATCCTGGATGTCGGCCGTCTCCTCGGTCTGGGTGCGTGCCCGCACGAACGACAGGAGGTCGCGCACAATGGCCCGCGCGCGGCGCGCCTGCGTCGCGACGGACTGCAGCATCTCGCGATCGTCCGGCGAGTGCCACGCTTCGCTCAACAGGTTCTCGGCGAAGTGGAGGACGGCGGCGAGCGGGTTGTTGAGCTCGTGCGCGATGCCCGAGACGACGCGGCCAACGGCCGAGAGCTTCTCGGCCTGGAGGAGCTGGTCGTGGACGGCGCGCAGGCTCGCCTCATCGGCGCGCACACGCGCCGCCATCGCGTCGAATTGCCGCGTCAGCGCGGTGACTTCGTCGTTCCCGAATGCGGCCACGGTCGCGACTTCGCGCTCGCCGGCGGCCATTGCGCCGGCGGCCTGCTGCAACCGCTGGAGCGGATCGACGAGGTTGCGGGCGAACGCGAACGCGAGCAGGAATGCGATCGTCAACGCGGCCAGGCACAACCCGCCCGCCATCACGGATATGATGACCAGGCCGCGCCCGTAGTCGGCGAGCGGCGAGACGGCGAGCATCAGCACCGGCGTGGCGCCGACCTGGACGCGCCGGAACGCGACGACCTGGTGGAGATCGAATCGGCTGGCGAACCAGCCCGTGGTGCCGGCGAACAGCGTGGCCGGCGCATCGAACCTCCGTGAGCCGAGTCGTGCCACGGTCGCTCTCCGTGGTGTACCGATCGGGACGCTCGCGCCAGCCTTCTCGATCGAGAGCGCGGGCGACGTCACGTACAGCACCGTGTACGCGCCGAACGCCGGCAACGGCTCGACGTGGTCGCTCGCAGACGCGGGATGCATCGTGGCCAACGCCTCGACGAGCGCGGCGCCGCGGGCTTCCTCGAGCCGGCGCTGCTGCAGCGTCAGCCCGAACAGCAGGATCGGCATCGCCGCGCCCAGCGTGATCGTGCCGGTGATATACCGGATCTTGCTCGCCAGCGTGTGCCGGATCGGCTCGTCGGCCGCGGTCGAGCGTACCGCATCGCTGGGCACGACGGCGCGAGTCGCGCGCTCGGCCTCCAGAAACACGGCGGCGGCGAGTACGGCGCCCAGGAGCAAGCCCTGCAAGCACATCTTGGCTTCTTCGAGGTACGGCAGGTGGGCGAATACCATCAACTGGGCGGCGCCGGCCGTGTATCCGATCGTGCTGGTCGCGATCGCGCAGATGGCCACGTACCGCGGAAACCGCGCGAGGTCGCGCGCGGCGCGGGGACTATCGACCGCGAGCGCGAGACCGATCCGCCGCCACCGGAGCATTGGCAGCACGACGGCGCCGGTCCAACCAATGACCGGCACTTCCCAGGCATAGCAGAACGCGATCCAGGCGAGCTGGTGGGAGTTCGTCAACCACCACAGGCTGGAGAACGCGAGACCGAACCCCCACCAGCAAAGGCTCGACAGGACAAGCAGCCGAATCGCGAGTCTTCGCACGCGAAGCACAAACGCTTGGCGACCGTCGTTTGTCAACGAACAGCAAAAGCTGCGAGGCCACACCTATTATTGGGTCATGGATCTCGTGCGCTGCCCGTGGGCCAAGAGCGAAGCGATGATCGCCTACCACGACAAAGAGTGGGGCGTGCCGGTGCACGATGACCGGGTGCACTTCGAGTTCTTGATCTTAGAGGGTGCCCAAGCGGGTCTCACATGGGAGCTGATCTTGAAGCGCCGCGAGGGCTATCGAAAAGCGTTCGCCGAATTCGACCCGGCGAGGGTCGCGCGCTTTACGCCCGCCCGTCTGGCGAAGATCCTGACCGATCCGGGAATCATCCGCAATCGCCAGAAAGTCGCCTCAGCCGTGACGAACGCGAAGGCGTTTCTGGCGGTGCAAAAAGAATTCGGCTCGTTCGACGCCTATGTTTGGCGCTTCGTGGATGGCCGCCAGATCGACGGGCGGCGGAAGGCAATAGGAGACATACCCGCCAAGACGCCAGAGTCGGACGCCCTGTCGAAGGATCTCAAGAAGCGCGGATTTTCGTTCGTGGGCTCGACGATCTGCTACGCTTACATGCAGGGCATCGGCCTGGTGAACGACCATCTGGTGCGTTGCTTTCGCCACGCACCAGATGGCCGGCGGAGTTAGCGCCCCAGTTTCGTGACGTTTTCGGCCGCAGGACCCTTCGCGCCCTGGAC
Organism: Gemmatimonadaceae bacterium; assembly: GCA_035570055.1. Classification (GTDB taxonomy): domain Bacteria; phylum Gemmatimonadota; class Gemmatimonadetes; order Gemmatimonadales; family Gemmatimonadaceae; genus DASRDS01. Next base: position 17,802 of record DATMLM010000006.1, on the reverse strand, counting down.
CACGTCGAACTCCACGCGCTCACCTTCAGCGAGCGACTTGAAGCCGCTGCCCTTGATCGCGGAGTGATGAACGAAACAATCCTTCTGGCCGCCCTCGGGCGTGATAAACCCGAAACCCTTGGCGTCGTTGAACCACTTGACCGTGCCGGTCGTACGCATTTGTTCGGTACCTAATACTGAGTGTTGTCGGACATGAACAAAAACCAGCACAAAAGGTAGCTTGGTCCATGATCGATCTCAACCAAAAGGTGGTGCTCGTCACGGGCGGATCGCGCGGCATTGGCGCGTATATCGTGCGGACGTTGGCCCAAGCGGGCGCCCAAGTGGTGCTCCACTACAGCGCGAGCGGGATACAGGCCGAGCAGATCGTCGCCGATCTCGGAACCGACCGCGTCGTCTCCGTGCGCACGCCGCTCGACGCGGATGGCGCCGGCACCCAGCTCTGGTCAGATGCAGTCGCGTGGCGTGGCCATATCGACGTCCTCGTGAACAATGCGGGCGTCGCGATCGAGGCCAGCATCGACGATCCGCTCGACGCCTGGCGCGCGGCGTGGGACACCACCTGGCGCGTCAACGTGGTTGCCCTCGCCGATCTCTGCCGGGAAGCGATTCTGCATTTTCGCTCACGCGGCGGAGGAACGATTATCAACATCTCGAGCCGCGCCGCGTTCCGCGGCGACTCGCCGCATTACATGCACTACGCTGCCTCGAAGGGCGCCGTCGTCGCGCTCACCAAGAGCATTGCGAGAGGCTATGCCCGCGACGGCGTGCTGGCGTACGGGGTCGCGCCGGGATGGGTCGCGACGGATATGGCGCGGCAGTCTATCCAGATGGTGGGGCTGGAGAAACTGGTGCAGGACATTCCCATGGGCACCATGGCGCCTCCGCAGGACGTCGCGAACGTCGTGGCCTTTCTGGCGTCGGGACTTGCGCCGCATGCCACGGGGACAACCATAGACGTGAACGGAGCTTCATACGTGCGCTGAGCTGGGGGGGCCGGCTTGCGGCGACCTCGGCTTGTGATAATTTTCACAAGCTGTACCCCGACTCCTCAGCCCCCGACTCGATATGGCCTCCGATACAACGCTCCGTCCTGGTGAGATCAAGGACATTCTCCTCCGCGAAATCGAGGCGGCCGACCTGCATGAGCTCGACGTCGAGGAGGTTGGCAGCGTACTGGAGGTGAAGGACGGCATCGCCCGCATCTATGGTTTGGAGAAGGCGATGTCTGGCGAGATGCTCGAGATCACGGCGTCCGAGACCGGCGAGGTGATCACCGCGCTGGCGCTGAACCTGGAAGAGGACAACATCGGCGCGGTCATCCTCGGGAACTACCTCGTGCTCCGCGAGGGCGATGAGGTGCGCCGCACGTCCCGCGTGCTCGAAGTCCCGGTTGGACCCGAGATGGTCGGCCGCGTCGTCGACGCGCTGGGCCGGCCCCTCGACGGACTCGGCGCGATCAACACGAAGTTCACGCGGAAGGTCGAGTCCGACGCCCCGGGCATCATCGTGCGCCAGCCGGTCAAGGAGCCGTTGCAGACCGGCCTCAAGGCCGTCGACTCGATGATCCCGATCGGTCGTGGCCAGCGCGAGCTCATCATCGGCGACCGCGGCATCGGCAAGACGGCGATCGCGATCGACACGATTATCAACCAGAAAGGCACGGGCGTCATCTGCGTCTATGTCGCCATCGGCCAAAAGGCCTCCACGGTCCGCGCCGTGGAAGCCAAGCTCCGCGAGACCGGGGCGATGGAGTACACGATCATCGTCAACGCGTCCGCCTCCGACCCGGCACCGATGCAGTACATCGCGCCGTACTCGGGGTGTGCGATGGCCGAGTACTTCATGTATTACGAGGGCAAGCCGACGCTGTGCGTGTACGATGACCTGTCAAAACAAGCACAAGCCTATCGCTCGCTCTCGTTAGTCCTGCGCCGCCCTCCCGGTCGCGAGGCATACCCGGGTGACGTCTTCTATCTCCACTCGCGCCTGCTCGAGCGCGCCGCCAAGCTCTCCGATGATCCGACGATTGTCGACAATAAGACGATCTTCAAAACGGGTGGCTCGCTGACCGCGCTTCCGATCATCGAGACGCAAGCGGGCGACGTCTCGGCCTACATCCCGACGAACGTCATCTCGATTACCGATGGTCAGATCTTCTTGGATTCTGATCTCTTCTTCGCCAACGTCCGCCCGGCGATCAACGTCGGCATTTCGGTTTCGCGCGTGGGTGGCTCGGCACAGATCAAGGCCATGAAGGCCGTTGCCGGACGACTGCGCCTCGATCTGGCCCAGTATCGTGAGCTCGAAGCGTTCTCGGCGTTTGCCTCGGATCTCGATGCCGCGACGAGGCGACAGCTGGATCGCGGTGCACGCACCGTCGAGATACTCAAGCAGCCGCAGTACGCGCCCATGCCGGTCGCCCAACAGGTCATGTCGATCTTTGCGGTCACGCAAGGACTGCTCGATAGCATTCCCGTTGCGGACATCAGGGATTGGGAAAACAAGTTCCACCCGTACATGGCCGCCCAGTTCCCGCAGGTGGCGGACCGCATCAATAAAGAGAAGGCGATCTCCAAGGAGACCGAGGCGGATCTGAGACGGGGCATCGAGACGTTCACCAAGCAATTCCGTGGCTAAGGGCCGCGAGCTTCGAAGTCGGATCCGGTCGGTCGAGAACACCCGCCGGATCACACGGACCATGGAAATGGTCGCGACCTCGAAGCTCAAGCGCGCGCAAGATCGGGTCGTCGGCGCGCGCCCGTACGCCAAGGTGCTCCGCGAGATGATCGCCGATCTGTATTCGCCGGAGCTCGCCGATCGCTTCCCGCTGCTCCGCCAACCCGCGAAGGCTAGTCGCGCGGCGGTGCTGCTCCTCACGTCGAACCGCGGCCTCGCCGGCGCGTTCAACGCGAACTTGATCCGCGAAGCGCGCGGTGTGATCGAGCGAGTCGAGAAGAACGGCGCCGCGATCGATCTCCACGTCGTCGGCCGCAAAGGCTTGGGATACTTTCGCTACGTCAATCGGCCGGTCGCCGCGAGCCGCACCGACATCACCGATCGGCCGACGGCCGACGATGCGAAGAGTCTGGTCGACGATCTCATGCAGCAGTTCATCGACAAGAAGATCGACGCGCTGTATCTCGTCTCGGCCAAGTACAATTCGCCGCTCTCGACCCCGCCGGTGTCGGAACAAGTCTTGCCCGTCGCGGCTCCCGAGCGGAAAGACCGGAAGCAGGTCCGAGACTACATCTTGGCGCCGAACGCCGAGGAGATTCTCGGGATGCTGCTCCCGGCCTACGTGCGCAACACCGTGTACCGGGCGCTGGTCGAGACCGCGGCCAGCGAGCAAGGCGCGCGGCGGACCGCGATGAAGAACGCGACCGACAACGCGACGGATCTCCTCACCACGTATAAGCGCAACTACAATCGCGCGCGTCAGGCCCAGATCACGCAAGAGATCGCGGAGATCGTCGGCGGCGCGGCGGCACTGGAGTAATATGGAAAAGACAGCCAACAATCGCGGCCGCGTGGTCCAGGTCATTGGACCGGTGCTCGATGTCGAGTTCGAGGCCGGCAACCTGCCGGAGATCTACAACGCGTTGGAGATCAAGTCGGTCCCCGGCGACCGCGCCGAGCCGATCACCATCGATGTCATCGTCGAAGTGCAGCAAGAGATCGGGCGCAATCAGGTGCGCGCGGTCGCGATGTCGTCGACGGACGGCATCGAGCGCGGCATGGAAGTGATCGACACCGGCGGCCCCATCACGGTTCCGGTCGGCGCCGCCGCGCTGGGCCGCATCTTGAACGTCCTCGGAGTGCCGGTCGACAACGGTCCGCCCATTCCGGCCGACGCGCCCCGCTGGCCCATTCACCGCCCGGCGCCGTTGTTCGTGGATCTCGAGCCGAAGACCGAGATGTTCGTGACCGGCATCAAGGTCATCGACCTGCTCGCGCCGTTCGTGAAGGGTGGCAAGATCGGTTTGTTCGGCGGCGCCGGCGTCGGCAAGACCGTCATCATTCAGGAGCTGATCAACAACGTCGCCAAGGTCCACTCCGGGAAATCCGTCTTCTGCGGCGTGGGTGAACGGACGCGCGAGGGCAATGATCTCTATCTGGAGATGAAAGAGTCCGGCGTCCTCAAATCGGCCGCGCTCATCTACGGCCAGATGAACGAGCCGCCGGGCGCGCGCCTGCGGGTGGGTCTCTCCGGTTTAACCGTCGCCGAATATTTCCGCGACGAGGAGCATGCCGACGTGCTGGTGTTCATCGACAATATTTTCCGGTTCACGCAAGCGGGCTCTGAAGTCTCGGCACTGCTCGGCCGCATGCCCAGCGCCGTCGGATACCAGCCGACGCTGGCGAACGAGATGGGTGATTTGCAGGAGCGCATCACGTCCACGCGCAATGGATCAATCACCTCGGTGCAAGCGATCTACGTCCCAGCCGATGACTTGACGGATCCGGCGCCGGCGACCGCGTTTGCGCACCTCGACGCGACCGTCGTGCTCTCGCGCGCGATCACGGAGCTCGGCATTTACCCCGCGGTCGATCCCCTGGCGTCATCGTCGCGAATTTTGGACGCGCAGTATATCGGCGAGCGGCACTACCGGGTCGCCATCGCGGTACAGGGCATTCTGCAGCGGTACAAGGAGCTGCAAGAGATCATCGCGATTCTCGGCATGGACGAGTTGGCCGAGGACGACAAGAAGATCGTCAGTCGTGCCCGGAGAATTCAGCGCTTCATGTCGCAGCCGTTCGACGTGGCGGAGCAGTTTACCGGCATCAAAGGCAAGCAGCTCACGATCGAGGAGACGATCTCCTCGTTCGAGCGCTTGGTCAGCGGCGAGTTCGACAGCCTGCCCGAGCAGGCGTTCTTCATGGCGGGCTCGATCGACGACGTCGTGGCGAACGCCGAGAAACTGAAGCAATAATGCCACTGCACGTCTCGGTCGTGTCGCCAGAGCGTGTCGTCTTCGAGGGCGACGTCGAATCCGTCCGCGCGCCCGCGTTCGACGGCGATCTCGGCATCCTGCCGCGTCACGCCCCGATGGTCACACTACTGGGAACCGGCACGCTCCGCCTGGGGAGCCATCGGTTCACCGTGCGGGGCGGCGTGCTACAGGTGGTCGACGATCAGGTACGGGTCATCACCGATCACGCCGACGAAGCCTGAACGACCCGGGAAATGCGGCGCCGCGGCACACAGTATGCCGCCAGTGCAGGGGGCCGGCCCTTCCTGTCTAAATACCGGAGAAATTGCATGATCGATCGTGTTCGACTGGTTACGTGCGTGTTCGCCATGGTCTTGTGCGCGAGCGTCGCGAGCGAAGCGAGCGCGCAAGCGTGGAACTACCCTGAATTCCAAGGCCCTCGCGTCGTCAACCGAGAATTCAACTTCGCCGTATTCTCGAGCGGCGACGGCGGCACGGGTCTGCTCGCGCAGTGGCGTGAGGGCATCGCCCCCGATTTCATCCTCGAGCTCGAGGGCGGCTTCACGAGCCCGCCACACGCCGACACGCACGGTTTGATCGGCGGCTCGATCGGTTACCAGTTGGCGCGCGAGTCAAAGGACATTCCGCTCGACTTCCTGCTGACGGGGGGGTTCTACGACGCGTTCGGCAACCCGAACACGTTCCGGATCCCGTTCGGCATCTCGATCGGGCATCGATTCCCGATCCAGGGAAGCCCCATGGCGATTACCCCATATATCGAACCACGACTATCGATCGACAATTCGCCGGGCGACACGAAGCTCGGCGTCGAGTTCGACATCGGCGGATCGATGGAGTTGACGCCGCAGATATCCGTGCGCCTGCTCGGTACGTTCGGCGGATCGAACGCGCTGCCAAATGACCCGGGTATCGGCTTCTCCGTGGCGTGGACGCCGCTCGGACTGACGGGGGCTCGGAAGTAGCGGTGTCGGCGTTACCCACCGTGCTCGACGCGCGCGAGGCCTTGCGGGCCCTCGCGCGCGATCGCGGTGATCTCGCCGTGCTCTATCTCAACTTCGTTAGGGGCTCGAAGGTCGAGGAGATCTACGGCTGGGAAAAGTTCGACGCCATCATGGACACGGTCGCCGCGGCCCTGCTCGACCTCGTCCCCGGCGACGCGATGGCACTGTCCCTCCATCCCTTCGACGACAACTTCGCGATTGTCCATACATCCGCTCGCGATGCATTGGATGTCGAGTCCCGCGTGGTCGGCCGGATCGAGGCGGCCCACGGAGAAGAGATCGCGGCCTTGTGCGAGATTGTCACCGGGCGTGCCGAAGCGCGCGTCGATCCCCGCATTCGGTTCGAGCGCATCATCTATCGCGCCATTCGCGAAGCAGCAGGTGCCGCGAGAAGCGTGGAGCAACAGGAGCGGTTGCGCCGCATCGCCGAGCTCAAGGAGAGCATTCGCGAGCGCGCGATCTATATCGATTATCACCCCATCGTCGTCGCGGCCAGCGGAACCGTGTTTGGATATGAGGCCCTCGCGCGAGGGACTCGGAAGGGGCTGCGGCGTCCCGAGCTCATGTTCGAGATCGCGGCCGAGGCCAATCTCATCTGGGAATTGAGCCGCCTGTGTCGGACGACAGCCCTCGACGGCCTCGATCGGTTGCTCCCGGGCGAGCTGTTGTTCTTGAACGTCGACCCACACGACTTCTCCGACCCGGATTTCGATTTGCCGGGCGATCCCCATCGGTTGGTCATCGAGATCACCGAGCGGATCGCGATCAAAGACTATCCCCGGTTCCGCGAGCGCCTCGCCGCATTCCGCGCTCGGGGGATCCGCGTGGCGGTAGACGACGCCGGGAGCGGCTTCGCCGGACTGGGGTCGATCGCGAATCTCGAGCCCAATTTCATCAAGCTCGATCTGTCCCTCATTTCGGGAATTGACGCCAGCGCAACGAAACGACATCTGGTCGAGACGATGGTCCGTTTCGCGAACGAGCAGGGCGCGCAGGTGATCGCCGAGGGTGTCGAGCGCGCCGAGGAGTATGCCGAGGTGCGGCGCTTAGGCGTGCACCTGGTGCAGGGTTTCTTTGTCGATCACTCCCGTCCGACCATCAGCCGGTCGACGAGAGCAAGCGACCGTCTGGCCGCGCCGAGTCCCTGACGCACGGTCTCTCGGGCGGCTTCGCCGGCTTGCTCGTTGGCGCGCAGCCTCGCGCGAAACTCCGTCGGCGACCGCACGATGAAGCCGCCCCCAGCGGCGAGCAGGAGGCCGGCGTCGCGACTAGCGGTGTGCCGCGGCCCAAAGAGAACCGGTACGCCGAAGGCGGCCGGTTCCAAGACGGAGTGCAGCCCCGCGCGGCCAAACCCGCCGCCCACGTAGGCCACCGTCGCACGAGAGTAGAGTCGAGCGAGCACGCCGACGCTGTCGACGATGATGAGATCGGCTGCTGTCGCGCCGGATGATAACCGGCTCGACGGCACTTTGTGGGATGCGGCCCAGGTCTCGATGTGATGCACGTGTGTCGGGGTCGGCTCGTGCGGAGCCACGATGAGTCGCATCCCGCTGCCCAGCCATCCCTCGAGGACGACGCGCTCGTCGGGGGGCCATGTCGAGCCGGCGACGCAGATGGATCGCCCCGCGAGCTCCGGGAACGCGCCCGCCGCGTCGGCGGCCATTCGCCAGACTTGATCGTAGCGTGTGTCGCCCGTGATCTCGATCACATCCGGACGGACGCCGATCTCGATGAGGCGCCTCGCGTCGGCCGAGTCGATAGCGCCGACGGCGTCGAGCCTGGCATATGCATCATGGAGGACGGCTCTCGCGAACATCGATCGTCGGGACGATCGGGCACTCAGCGTTGCGCTCAGGAGTCCGAGTCGCACTCCTCGGGCAGCGGCGCGCTCGACAAGCACGGGCCACACGTCGAGCTTGCTGAACACGAGCACCGAAGGCAAGAGTGCATCCAGCGCCGCGTCGATATCACTCGCGCGGTCGAACGGGAGGTAATCCGTGAAATCGACGGGGAGCGAGCGAGAGAACCGTTCAGCACTCGGAGAGTAGTACGTGAACGCGATCTGGACGGCAGGTCGCTCGGAACGGATGAGCTCGACGATGGGTCGCGCTTGCAGCGCTTCGCCAACGGACGGAGCATGGATCCAGAGGAGCGGGCGGCTCGTATCTCGATGAACAGTCGCCCACGCGCGGTAGCGGTCGATGAGGCCTGCGCGAGCTCCGAGTGCTCTCAGCCACTTGGCCTCGGAGAGTGTCGCCGCTACTCTGGCAATACCGGCGTACGCGGGGCGGAGAAGGGGATGCAACCGCTACTTGGCAGCCAATGCGGCGTCCAATGCGCGCCGGAAGTTGTCCGTCGGCTGGGCGCCGGCGATCAGTTTGCTCCCGATGATGATCGTGGGGGTCGATTGCACACCCGCTCGTTCGGCCCGATCCTGATCGGCCCGGATCATGGGCAACGTGGCGTGCGTCGTGCGGCAGGCATTGAACGAACGGGCATCCAGGCCCAGTTTCGTCCCCAGGGAATCGAAGACCGGCGAAGGATCTTTGAGGCCCGCCCACGTTGCCTGAGAGGCGAACAACGCGTCGTGCATCGGCCAGAACTTGTTCTGCGCGCCCGCACACATCGCCGCCTCAGCGGCCGGGACGGCGTTGGGATGGATGGTCAACGGGAAATTGTAGTACGCGAGACGGACCTTCCCGTTCTCGACGTACTCACGGCGCAGAGCGGCAAACGACTCGTCATGCCATTGTTTACAGTAGGGGCACTGGAAATCACTGACCATGATCATCCAGACTTTCGCCGTCGAGTCGCCGCTGATGCGCGCGGCGTCGATGCGTTGCGTGAAGCTGTCCGCCGGGACAGCCGCTCGCGCCGCGACGATGGCTCCCGCGGTCGCACCGTCAAAAGTGGTCGTGGCGCCGCTCGAAGAATTGCAGGCAATTAGCGCGAGGAGCGCGGTGTGCAGTTGACGATTCATGGTTTTCGAATGAGTTTCGATCAAAAATCATATCCGTCTTGCGCTTACCCCAGCAAGGGAGCACGAGGACCTGTGCGATCAACGCTCGCGGTTGCTCTCTTGTGTGCGAGTCTTGGCGGCGCGGCCCGCGCTCAAGAGACGTTCTCGCCTACCATGCAGTTCGGCACCGGGTTGATCAACGCGCCGACCGCCTGGATCTCGCCGTCGACGGCGGACTTCTGGATCGACTACAGCGGCCAGCGGATCCCATCGACCAACCAGCCCCTGAGCTTCGCCCACGGATGGAACGGGAACGGTGCAATCGAGACCCAATGGCTGGGCCGGTTCTCGCTGGGCTTCTCGCTCTACAGCAACAACCCGGAATACGGATTCTTCGGGTCGCTGCTCGCCCTCAAGGACGGACAGTTCTCGCCACTGCTGCCGGCCATCGCCGTCGGCTTCCGGAACCTCGGGCCGTACGACCACGAGGACCGGTTCCTGATCGGGCACGACGTCACGGTCGACACGGTCGGCAACACGCACGGGTTCACGCCGTCGTATTTCTCCCATTTCCATACCAGCCCGACCCTCTACATCGTGGCGACGAAGTCGATCAACTTCACGCCGCTGTTCTCCGCGAGCCTCACCCTCGGCGGTGGCGACGGGTTGTTCAGCGACGACGGTGGCCTGGGGGCGATCTATGACCGGCACGGACAAACGGTCAAAGGGATGTTCTTCGGGACGCAGCTCCAGTTTCACCCGACCAGCGTCGCCAGCATCTCGCTCGTGGCCGAGAACGACGCGTGGAACTACAATGCCGGGATCCGTGGCGAATTCCATGGGATCGGCTTCGGGATCTATGGCACGGAGCTCGAGGAAGGCAGCAACAAGCGGCCAAGCGACTTTCTGATCTACAATTACGCCAAAGCCAACTTTGTCGTCTATTATCACGCGAATTTCCGCGACGTCGGCCGGGGCGTATTCCTGCGCAGTGAGATCACGCAGCTCGAGCACGAACAGACCGAGCTCAAAGCCGAGATGGCGCGGCGCGAGCGGCGCATCCACGATCTCCAAGTCTCCCTCGGCAAGCTCCAGGGGTCGGCATTGAGCGACGTGGAACGCCAGCGCCAGGAGCTGGAGGCGCAGCTCAAGGAAGAGCAGGATCAGATTCGTCGGGCCAATGAGCGGTTGCAGCAACTGCAGGGTGGGAAACCCCAATGAAACGGGTACGCGTGGCGCCTGCGGCGCCTACGTCTGAAGCAACGCGTCGAGCGTCAACTCTCGCCGCGACCCCCGCGACCTTTTTATCGCGCCGAGCCGCGCGAAGCGCGGCGAAGGCGCTCGTGGGTCTGGTCTTGACCGCTACTGTCGCAAGCGGCCAGGAGGAGTTTGGCCAAACGCGCTTCTGGGGATCGGGATTGATCGACATCCCCACCGCCTGGGTCGAACCCGTCTCGGGCGACTTCTCGTTCAACTACAGCGGTTCGTCCTACCAGACCTCGTCCCAATTCCCGCAATACAACTCGTCGCTGAACTCGAAGCTGAGCCTCAACACGTCGTTGTTCAGCCGCCTGCAACTGGGCGTCTCGCTGTTCTCGACCAACCCCGAGCAAGCGTTCTATGGCGAGCTCGTAGCGCTCCGGGAAGCCGACACGAAGGGGGGACCGCTGGCATTCCTCCCGTCGCTCGCCGTCGGGGTCCGGAACGTCGGCCCATACAGCAAGATCGACCGGTTCGGCCTCGGCTACTCGGATCAGATCAACCCGGCCGGCGGCACCGCGCCCGTGATCCGCGCCGACTCCACCCATCAGTCGTTCTCGACGGGCAACACGGTCTACGGCGTCGCGACCAAGAACGTCGCGCTCCAGGAGCTCAACGCGTCCTTGCCGGATATGAACATCAGCGCGACGGTCGGCTACGGGAATGGCCTCTTTAGCAACCACGGAAACCTGCCGACGAAGTACTACGCCGCGGATGCGACGGGTGGGCTGTTCTATGGTCTCGCCGCCGCCTGGCGCCCATCGACGAACGTCCTGTTCTCGGTCATGGGCGAGAACAACGCTTGGGACTTCAACGCGGGTGCGTCGGTCGACTGGCGCGGGCTCCGCGCCGGGATCGACGTGATCGACCTTGGCGGCGGCAGCCAGAAGATCAATCCGGCGATCCCGGCCACGGCGCTCTATCACTACACGAAATTCGCCTTCACCCTCGGCTGGCACAGCAACGTCTTCGCGCTCCTCAACGGGAAGATCCTGGAGGATCGCGCGGCAGCTTTGAAAAAGGAGCGGGACGGGCTCCTGGCCGATATCTCCAAGCGGCAAACCCGTATCGCCGAGTTGCAGGGGCTCGTCAAACAGTACGAAGCCCAGAATCTCCTGGAGCTCGAGCAGCGGAGAGCCGCGGCTCAGACCCAGTTACAACAGGAAACCGAGGCGCTGCGAAGGCTCGAGGATCGGCTGAAGCGTATCGAATCGCAACAAGGCTCGACCCCTCCTCCTCCTCCGCAAACGTCGACCCCTCAATGACACGGGCGATAATTTGGAGCGTCGCACTGCTGCTCGGTCTGGCCAGTCGCCAGGCCCGGGCGCAGGATACGACGAATACCCAAACCTACCCGGAGCGTCGCAAGGCGATCCTCGACGACATCAAGTCGTCGCAGCGAAAGCTCGATGACCTTCGGGTGGAGCGGCTGCAGCTCGAGTCACGAGTCGAGGCCGTGGCGGGCAAAGTCGCCGAGCAGCGCGTCAATGCGCTGCTCATGAGCCGCGAGACGTACGCGCTGCGGCAACTGGACTCGCTGCTGACCGTCTCGCAGGACGTCCTGCTCGCCCAGCGCGACCGGTTCCTGACGCTCGGCGACGCCGTCCGCCGGCGGGCCGGTGCCGAGCTGGTGATCGTGTTCCGGGCGGATTCGGCGTCGACGCTGACCCAGCGCATCGACAGCGCATCCGTCCGGATCGACGACGGCGCCGGCTCCTCCCGCGTGTACTCGCTGCTCGCCAACTCGGCGTTGGCGTCGGGCGCCGTGGACGAGCTCTATCGGTCGAACGTGCTCCCGTCCCCCCACACCGTGTCGGTGACCGTGGGACTCAACGGCGCAACGCAAACGCAGTCCGTGCGCGTCGACGCCGCCGCTGGCGCCTCGACCTACGTGCAGTTCGCCGTCCGGAATGGACAGTTGGTACAGACGACGTGGTCGAACAAAGACGCCTCTTCGCACTAGGGCTCGCGCTCGCCGCGCGAGTCGTCGTCACAGCGCCGGTCGTCGCGCAGCAGCCCGCGTCGCCGGAGCCGCTGCATGCCGTCCCTCGGGATACGACGCGAGGGCAGCAAGCGCCGGGCGCCGTGCCGAGAGATACCACGGTCATTCCGCCGCTGGATAAAGGCCGCGCGGTCGACGCTGAGATCCGGTCGGCACTCTATGCGCTGATGACCGGCGACGCGATCGCCGCGCTCAGTCGACTGCGGCCGCTGGATCCGGCCACCGAGTCCGCCGAGCGCCACTTCCTGATCGCGGAGTGCTACTACCGCCTGGGGATGGACGACAGCCTCCGGACGGAGGCGGCGACATTGGCGGCGATGCCGGAAGCCCTGCGCTTCCAGTGGTTGCTGCACATGCAATTGCTGCTCGCCGACTATCGCGATGGCGACTACGCACGGGCCGTCGATCAGGCGCGCAACCTCGGCACCGACCAGAGCGGCATCGGGTCGCTGCTCGCGGGACTCGCGGCCTATCGCCTCGGCCAGGATGCGGCCGCGAAAAGCGCGTTCGAGGCGGCCCAGGCGACGAGCGGCCCGTACAAGACGTATGCGCAGTACATGTTGACGCTGATGAGTCTCAAGGCCGACACGGCCCACGGTGTCGCAACCGCCATGCTGGCGCTGGACTCACTCGTCCCGTCGACCCAGAGCCCGGCGTCCGATCAGTTGCACCTGACGCTGGCGCAACTCGCCTACGAGGGCGCCCAGTACGACCGCTCCGCGTCCGAGGCCGGCCTCGTGACCCCGACGAGCGGACTGCGAGCGCCGGCCCTGCTGACTGATGCGTGGGCGACCTTTCGCGCCGGCAAGCCGCAGCAGGCCGGTGATCTCTTCGCGACGTACGCGCACGACTATCCGGAGCTGCCCACGCGCGACGAAGGCCGTCTGATGCACGCCCAAGTCGCCTTGCAGTTGCACCAGGATGACTCGGCCGCGCATGCCTTCAAAGCGGTTGCCGATTCCGTGTCCGCCGAGGCCCAGGGTCTCGGCGTCAACGCCTCCGGGCTGCGCGGCGGCGCGCGTCTCCTGGTCAATGCGCGCGTCGCCGACGTGCTGCTGCTCGGCGACGTGGCGGGCGGCAAAGCGGTGCGGTTCCCGGACCTCGCGGTGGCCGGCATCGATGCCTTGCGCGTCGCGGTTGTTGGGGATGCCGCGACTCCGGCCATTCCGAGTCCGACACCCGTCTCGGTCGAGACGCTCTCGCAGCGTCTCGACGCCGCCGGCATTGACTCGGCCGGCGCGGCAAAGGGTGGTGTGACGGCCGGCGCACCGCTCCTCCGGCGCGCCGTGTTCATGCCGACGTCCGATGCCTCGCGCGGGGATCTCGCCAAAGGGCTGGCGACGTTGCGCGACGCGGATGTCGGCGTGGCCACGGCCGATCAGGCCGTGCGGTCGGAGAACTCGAACATCCTGCTGCAGGTCGCGAACCTCAAGCGCATGCGCGAGATGATCCAAGGGGCGCAAGACAGCTTGCGCACCGGGTTTGGACCGCTCGCCGTTGCCGAAGACTCGTTGGCGCGGGTGACCGCGAACGTGGATACGGCCTACTTCACGCTGCATCGGCTGATTGGCGCGACGGTCGCGGATCTCCGCGATCTGGCGAACGGGAATGCGACAAAGCTCGATAGCGTGCAGCACTCGCTGCAGGCATCGGCTTCGCCGGCGGATCTCGCGTATCTCCAGCAGGAGCGTGAGACGAACGCCATCTACCGGCGTATTGCCGACGAGGTCGACGCCGGCCTCGACTCCGCGATTGCCCACAATCCCGCGTTCGCCCTGCGAGATACGGTGCGCCAGCGCGGCGAGCGCACGCGTGCCCTCATCGTGCAGACGCGCGCCGCCGGTGCGGTGGCCGCCGCCGCGGTCGACAGCGCGCAGGCGCGCGTGGAGCGCGGGCCGTCCGAGACACGCCTCGCACTGCGCGCGGCTCTCGTGGCCGCCCAGGCCCGCCGCGACGCGGCCGCCACGGCGCTCGTCGTGACCGTCGATCGCGAGCTCACCGCGCGCGGTATCGCGCTCGCCGCTTCGATGCGCCGCGATCTCGAGGCCGCGGAGTTCGGCTCGGCGACGGCCTCGTTCTTCCGCGCCATCGCGGCCGATAGCGCCACGGCTCCCGCAGCCTCCTCGGGAAGCGCGCCATGAGACGCCTCGCGCTAGCCCTCGCGCTCCTCGCCGCATCTCGTGCCCTGGCGCAGACGCCGACCGCGACACCCGTACGGCCGGTGGTGGCGCGCAGCCGGCCGGCGACGATCGCGGACTCGGCGATCGTGCAGCTCGAGTCGCTCCTGCAGCGCTATCCGGACAGCCCGCTCCGGCCGGGCGCGTTATACGAGCTCGGCGAGCTGTTGACCCGCCGGGCCGACGAACGGTTCGCGGCGTCCCAGCGCGTCGACACGACGTCCTCCGGCGCATCGCACCCAGACTACACCGATGCGATCGCGCGCTACGAGGAGATTGTCAAGCGTTTTCCAACGTTCGATCAGATCGACGGCGCCGCCTACACCCTCGGCACGCTGTACTCGTTCGACCAGCGCTACGCCGACGCCGTCCCGATGTTCGAGCTCGTGGCCTCGAAAGACCAGTCGCCGCACAAGCCGGAGGCGCTGTTCCGCCTGGGCGATGCCGAGTTCGAGATCGCGGCGAATCAGAAGGGCGACGCGCGTCTGGCATCGTTCGGCAAAGCCGCATCGGCATATGAACGCGCATCGGCCGCCGCGCCCGCCAATGGCGATGTCTACTTCCTGTCGCTGTACAAGCTCGGCTGGGCGTACTACAACACGGCCACGCCGCAGAACCCCGCCGGGTACAATCAAGCCGTCGAGGTCTTCGGTCGTCTGGTCGATGCGTACGACAAGCTGACCCCCGAGCGCCAGCAACGACTCGGCCTGCGGGAAGAGGCGATCGAGTACATGGCCGTGTCGTTCACACAAGTCGGCGGCGCGGCCGCGGCCGATAAGTTTTTCGCGGCTCGCTCGGACAGCGCGTCGCTCAAGATCCCGGTCTTGCGGCGGGTCGCGGCACGGCTGCGTGACCAAGGCGACTTCGCCAAAGCGGTCGACGCGTATCAGGAGCTCTTGGTCGAAGCACCGGACGATTCCTCCGCGTTGAGTACGTCGCGCGAAGTCATCGACATCTACCAGAACCGCACGCTCGAGCCGGAGAAGGCGCAGGCCGCGCGTATCGCGCTCGTGCAAAAATTCTCGCCGGGCTCGTCGTGGACCGCCGCCAATCCCACGCACGCGAAGGATGTCGAGGCCGCGCGCGAGGAAGTGCTGCGCCAGAGCGCCCAGTACGAGCTCGCCAAAGCGCAGGGCACGCCGACGCAGCTCGCGCAAGCGCCCAAGCGGCGGACCAAGGGGAAGACGGGCTCGACCTCGGCGCAGGAGGCAGTCGCGATCACACCGGCGGCGCGCGAGCACTACACCGAGGCCGCGCGTCTGTACGCGATCTACATGTCGGACTACGGCCAGTCCGACAGTGCCCGCGAGGTGGACATTCACTACGCGGACGCGCTCTATGGCTCCGGCGATTTCCGGAAGGCCGGCACCGAGTACACGCGGGCGGCGTTCAATTTCCCCGCGGATACGTTCCAGACGAGCATCAAGGCGGCCAACCAACAGTCGGCCCAGAACGCGATCGTCGCTTGGGACTCGGTCACGGCCCACGACACGACGGACCGTGCGTCGCAGGACTCGCTCTTCGCCGCGGTCGACAACTACGCGACCCGCTACCCGCACAGCGATGTCGCGAAGAAGGCGTTGATCGAGAAGGGTCGTCGCGCCGCCCAAGGCGGACGGTGGGATGTCGAGGCGCAGACCTTCCGGATCTACGCGCTGCAGTATCCGAACGATCCCTACGCCGCGACCGCCGCCAAGCAAGTCGGCGACGCGCTCTACAAACAGGGCAAGTACGCCGACGCCCAGCTGCAATGGGATTCGGCCGCCGCCACGGCGCGGGCCACGGGCCGGCGCACGTTCGCCGACTCGATCAACGGCGTGCAACAAGGCGCGGCGTCGTCATATGCCGACTCGTTGATCAAGGCCGGCGCGTACGACAAGGCCGCGAAAGAGGTGTACATCGCGCTCGCCGACAAGAATCCGTCGAGCGAGAAAGCGCCGGACGCGCTGCGCAACGCGATCGAGACGTATATGCTGGCCGACAGCGCCGCGCGCGCGAAGAATGACCAGAACGGGTCGCAGGCCGCCCGCGTGCAAGCCGCGAGCTTGTCGAATCGCCTGATTACCGAGTACCCGCTTTATCGCTATCGCTTGCAGTACCAGACGCTGCACGCGGATCTGCTCGAGGAGATCGGCCAGGGCGATCAGTCGGTGACCGCGCTGCGCCAGATCATCGCCGACAATCCATCCTGGCGCGGTCGCGCGGACGCGGAGATCAAGGTCGCTGTGCGGCTCGACTCGTTGGGCAAGGGCAAAGAAGCCGCCGCGGCGTACCAGCAGTTCGCGGCCGACTATCGCCAGGATCCTCGCGCGGCGGACGCGCTCTACAACGCGGCGGTGACCTACGTCCAGGCGCGAGACACGCTGGCGGGCGCCGCGGCCTACGGGACCTTTGTGGATCGATTCCCGAAAGACTCGCGTGCCGCGGCGGCGCGCGTGTATCGGGTGCAACTGTTGAGGGCTGGCGGAGACAATGCGACGGCGGACGCGGATCTCAACAGGCTCTGCAGTCTGCTCAACCCGCCGGCGGAGTTGAAGGGTGATTGCGCCGCGAGGGCGGGCCGGTCCGCGTTCGATGCTGGCCTGGCCGAGTTCTTGAGGTATCGCGACGTCAAGCTCGTGATCGCGACGAGGGCGCAGCTCACCGCGGCCGGCGTCAAGCGCGCGTCGGCGCTCAAGCAAAAGATGCTCGGGTCGGTCACGGATGATTTCACGAAAGCGATCGAGTCTGGCGATCCACAGTATCTGGCCGCTGGCTCGTACTACGTCGGGTACGCGCAGTGGGAGTACGGGAACTTCTTGAAAAACGTGCAGCTACCAAAATCGCTGAGTGACGCCGAACGAACGGCTGCTGCCGCGGGAGCTGGCCAGCAGGCGCAGGCATACTACACGCAAGCCCAAAAGACCTGGGCCGCGCTGGTCGACAAGGCCACGGCGGATGGAATCAAGAACTCGTGGATCGACCTCGCCCAGGATGGGACGCAAGGCAAGGTGCCTGATCTGCCTCCAACGCCTGGTGGACTCAAATGACACTGCTGCGCGACGCTTCGCGCGCGCAGGCAGCACGTGCGCCGCGCGGGTTTATTATGAACTCCGTCTTATTGGTGTTCATTTTGTTACTTACGCTCGCGTCTGCTACGAACGCATCTGCGCAGGTAACGAAAAAAAAACGCCCGCCCGCCGTCGCGGCCGCGCAAACGGTGGAAATTCGCGGGCAGGTACCGACGCCGCAGGTCGTCACCGTGCGACCGAGAGCCGTTCCCGATTACTCGCGGGGCGTCTTGGTTCCCGCGTTCTATGACCAGCATTTCTGGCCGTCAATTCTGGCGCCGTATCGCGTGGTCCCGACGTTGCCGAGCGAGTCGGCTCATCGTCCACCGGAGGCGGCGCCGGACACGGCCGCCGCGTCTCCCCCTCCCTCGAGAGAATAGGCAATGGACGCATTTCTG
>DATMLM010000005.1:0-36201 GCA_035570055.1 Gemmatimonadaceae bacterium | reverse complement strand
CGCCCGTGATAGAATCGCACCGAGCCGCTCACGAGCAGCGTGTCGCCTTTGTGGATCGTTCGGTCCAGGAACGGTTGCCCGGGCCACGACACTTCGATCATCCCGGAATCGTCGCGGAGCACGGCCTGGAAAATTCGGAGGCCCTTCCGCGTCGGCAGCACGCCCTTCGAGATCACCGAGCCGATGATCGTCGCATCCATTCCGGGCTCGAGCGACGCGATCGGCGCGACCGTGCTCGCGTCCTCGTACCGGTGCGGGACGTGATAGAGCAGATCTCCCGCTGTGACGATCCCCAAGCGTCGCAACAGATCGGCACGGTGCGGCCCGACACCCTTGAGATACGTGACGGGTGTCTCGAGGTTCACGTGAGGCTCATACCTCCTCGAGCAGTTCCTTCGAGAACTCAGCAGCGTCGAACGTCGCGAGATCTCCGATGCTCTCACCGGTCCCAATGAATTTCACCGGGACGTCGATGGCCTCATGCACGGCGACCACGATGCCGCCTTTCGCGGTCCCATCGACTTTCGTGACCACGAGCCCGGTAACGGGAACGGCCGCGGCGAACGTCTTGGCTTGCACGACGGCATTCTGGCCAATCGTCCCGTCGAGCACCAGCAAGGTCTCGTGTGGTGCACCGGGGTTTCGCTTGCCGAGAACCCGGACAATCTTTTTGAGCTCGTCCATGAGATTGCCGCTCGTGTGCAGGCGGCCCGCGGTATCCACAATCAGCACGTCCGCCTTCTCCCGCACCGCCGTCTCCAACGCGTCGACGGCGACTGCCGCTGGATCCCTCCCCACCGTCGCTCCGACGAACTGGGCACCGGATCGCTCCGCCCAGACGCGAAGCTGATCGATCGCACCCGCACGAAACGTGTCGCCCGCGGCGACAACGACGCGCTTGCGCTGCGCGCGAAGCGCGCCCGCGAGCTTGCCGATAAACGTTGTCTTGCCCGCGCCGTTGACGCCGATGATCAGCACCACCGTCGGCGATTCGGGTGCAGTAATCAGGGAGGCGTCATGACGTCCGGTGACGAGTGCGCGCTCGACGCCGGCGCGCAGCGCCGCGCGGAATTCCGGTTGGGTGCGGACACTGCCGGCGAGCGCCAGCTGCTCGACGTCCGAGACGAGTCGCATCGTCGTCGCGACCCCGAAGTCCGCGTCCAGCAAGACCTCCTCGAGGCGCTCCAGCGACCCTTGATCGGGTCCACCGCGCACGACAACGCCGACATCGGCGAGCGCGATGTCTTTGATCCGTTGCCACAAGGAGCGCTTGGGCACATCGCCGTCGCGCCGAAATATTCTACTCATCGTAACCCGAGAGACCGTCGAACAATCCACTCTCCACAGAGCGCGCCGACTAGCGCCAAATAGACCCACCATAATGTCCGCACCCGCGTGGCCAGCCCGGCGACCGCGCCACCCCCGATCGCTCCGGCCCTAGCGCGCGGGCGATTGGGGACCCACTCGCGCGACGGGTTGACCACGAGGAGCGACGCTCCGCCAGTCGTGCGCACGTCATACACGCCGCGCGCCATTGGCGTCGATTCGGCTGTCGACGCGCTCCCGAAATGCAGCGCGACGGTGTCCGCGACGCTCGTGCCGCGTCGCGACATCACGACCGTCACCACCGAGTCAGTGCCCGATCCGCGGCGCCATTCGACGGACTCGCCGGCCCTCACGGCGCCCTCCACCGGCAGAGCCACCCGCACATCCGGCCGCTCGGCCGACAACCAATCAAAGATACCACCCCACAGCGCCGCATAGGCGTCAGCCGCGACGCCGCCACGGAACTGCCACCGCCACAGACCGGTCGCGTTCACGATCACGATACGACGCCCGCTGAGCGTCCCGATGACCGGCACCCTTCTATCGATCTTCCTCGCTCGCCTCGTCTCCAACCCCTCCCAATACAGTCCGGGGGGATACGCCGTGGCGGGAGACTCGATGGGCGGAAGACTATCCCACACCGTCGCACCGAGCGCTGCGGCGATGGGCGATGGCGGCGCACCCGTCGCATAGTATTCGCCGGTCTCTTCCCCACTGGGACCGGGGAACAAGACGAGAGACCCGCGCGTCGCGGTGCGCGGCGGTCCAAACAAGGCGGTGTCGCCGTGCAGGACCACGAGCGGTGCGTTGGCGACCGCGCGTCGCACGTCGGCCTCGGCGACCGACGCGAGCGTTCCATCGACACGCCAGTTGCCGGGTGCCACTCGAAAAAACCCGCGGGTCGGCAGCGATACCGCGCCGCGCAACACCGCCAGCGCATAGCGAGCGTCGTAGTCGGGTGCCGTCGAGATGAACACCGCGCCCGCCGCGGGAGAGATCTCGAGCGGTCTCTCGAGCGTGTCGTTCCGAGGCTCGGCGTCACCAGGCACGGCGACGATGGCGCGCAGCAGCCCAGACCCTTCCTCTGACGGAACGACGATGCGCAACGGGACGACGCGCTCGGCCAGCGCATCGAGCGCGGGGAGCGGCGTACTCGCGAGTGTCCGCGTGCCGAAAACGATCGACAGGGTGCCCGCACCGGCACCCGCCGCGCCCGCGGCGACGGTGACCTGAATCGGCACGGTATCGCCACCAACCACAGCGCGCGGTGCATCGACGGCGATGACCGCGGCGTCGCTCGCGGCCGGTCTCGCGATGACATCGAGCCTGGAGCCAGCCGGGAGATTCGCCAACGCGTCCGGATCATCGAGCTCACCGTCGGTCACGATCTGGAGCGGTCGGCCCGCGGCGAGCGCGCGATCGACGGCCTCGCGCGTCGACGTGCGCGAATCGGTCGGCACGCCCGGCGGCGCGGCATGGCGCAGCGAGTCGCCGAACAAGAAACTCGAATCGGCGGTACGCGACAGCGTCCGGAAATGCCGGAGCGCGCTGTCGTACGTCGCCGGGCCGCCGCGTTGCCAGCTGGCCGAGACGTCCAGGACCGCGATCGGACGCACGGCCCGGGTCGCGCCCGCGGGCGCGTCGAGCAGCAACGCGACCAGCAGCGCCACCGCCACGCCACGCAAGACCGCGGCGGGCAGCTCGCGGCGCGTTCCGGCCGGGCCGTACTGCACGGCCGCGACCCCGAAGCCGACCGCGGCCGCGAGCAGCCAAGGCATCATGGGCCGAAAGCTACTTCAGCGCCAACTCCTTTGACTGCATGGCGGCCAGGCATCGCGCGCGCGTGGCCTCGAACGCGGGGCGGTCGGCGGCCACGAGCGGCTCGCCACCCGTGGACTTGAGGGCCACGCGGGGATCACGCTGCACCCCGTTGACCAGCACCTCGAAGTGCAGATGCGGCGCGGTCGCGAGACCGGTCATCCCGACATACGCAATGGTTCGACCCTGCTCGACCCTGGCACCCACATGTATCCCGGATCCGAACCGGAGCAGATGTCCATACCTGGTCACATAGCCGTTGCGATGTCGTAGATCGAGCACGTTGCCGTAGCCGTGCTTCTGTCCCGCGAAGATGACGACCGCATCGCCAATGGCACGAACGGGAGTGCCTTGGGCGGCGACATAATCGGTTCCCTTGTGCTGGCGCCAGATGCCGAGAATCGGATGCTTGCGCATGCCGAAGACACTCGATATTCGGCGAAACTCGAGCGGCGCTCTCAGGAAGGCATTCCTGAGCGACTTGCCGGATTTGTCGTAGTACCCGTCTTTGGATTGACCGCCGGTGAACCACACCGCCTCGGTCGTGTCCCGCGACAACACGAATGTCGTCGCCATCACTCTCCCAATACGCATTGCGCCTTCGGGGCCTGTCTGTCGCTCGAACAGCGCCCGGAACGTGTCGCCGTCTTGGAGGTCGCGACTCATGTCGACGCGATAGTCCAGGATATCGGCGAGTGCCCACGCCAGCTCTTCCCGCGCATGCTTCGGGAGCGTCGGCGCGCCGGCATCCATCGCCGCGTACAGATTGGTGTGTATCGTCCCCGACACCGCGATCGTGTCGCTCGTCCACGGCAGCTTCTCGTCCTGCGCTGACCACTGGTCGCCCGTGCGCCGGAGATGGACTATATGATCAACCGCGAACCGGAGAGCGATTTCCCGTGGCGCGATCTCGTCGGGCGTGAGCGGCCCGACTCCCCAATCGCCGAGCCCTGCCCGCGCCGTTGAATCTGGCTTGACGCTGGCGAAGGTGACGACTGTCCCGGCCATGACGCGTCGCTCGTCAAACGGCGCAGCGCGAAGCGCGGGCGCCGCAAAGATTGGCGAGACGTGCGCACGAGCAAAGAGCTGCGAGAGTGTCTCACCAGCGCGCAGCGTGTCGACGACCCGGACGGTGTCCGGGACCGCGGGATGCGCAACGACAGAAACGGCCGGCGTTATTTGCCGGCCGTGGATCGGCGGGGTGAAGATGAAGGCCGCCGCCGCGAGAAGCGCGACCACGGAGTACGTGATCGCGCGCGCGCCGATCGCTCTCAATCCATCTGCCTCCGGATGAACGTCGGAATCTCCATATCGGAGAGATCCTGATCGCTCGTGCGCGGCTCACTCGCGCGCCGCGGAATTTCGGCGATCGCCGGCCGCGACGCACGGGGGACCTGCTGCTGCCGCTGGGTCGGGAACGGCAGCACCGGAGGACTCTTCTGAATCTGCGGCACGCCGGCCGCCCGAATCCCGTCGAACCCGGTCGCGATGACGGTCACCCGGATCTCACCCTGCATGGCCGGCTCGTGCACCGCGCCGAATATGATCTCGGCGTCATCGCCGACCGCATCGTGAATAACTTCGTTGATCTGGTGCACTTCGCCGAGCGTGAGATCCGCCCCACCCGTGATGTTCACGAGCACGCCGGTCGCGCCGGAGATCGAGATATTGTCGAGCAGCGGCGACGAGATGGCCTGCTGCGCCGCCTCCATCGCCCGATTCTCTCCCTTCCCGATGCCGGTCCCCATCAGGGCGCTCCCGCCGGCCTGCATGACGGTTCTCACGTCGGCGAAGTCGACGTTCACGAGACCGGTGACGCTGATCAACGACGAGATGCCTTGCGTGGCATGCAGCAGGACTTCGTCGGCCTTCTTGAGCGCGTCCTGAAACGGAATGCCTTTCCCGACCACCGCGAGCAGTCGCTCATTCGGCACGACGATCATCGTGTCGACGTTATTGCGCATCTCGTTGATGCCGCTATCGGCCTGACGCATGCGCTTCTTGCCTTCGAACAAGAAGGGCCTGGTCACGATGCCGACCGTGAGCGCGCCAGCTTGCCGGGCGAGCTCACAGATGACTGGCGCCGCGCCAGTCCCCGTCCCGCCACCCATGCCGCAGGTGATGAACACGAGATCGGCGCCGATGAGCGAGCGTTGCACGTCTTCTTTGCTTTCCTCGATGGCTTGGCGCCCAATTTCCGGACGCGCGCCCGCGCCGAGACCTCGGGTGAGCTTTTTGCCGATCTGGATTTTGACGTCGGACTTCGAGTTCAGCAGCGCTTGTGCGTCGGTGTTCACCGAGATGAACTCGACGCCTTCCAGGTGCTCCTCGATCATGCGGTTGACGGCGTTGCCGCCTCCGCCGCCCACGCCCACCACCTTCATTCGGGCGTTTTGTGACGCGCTCTCCTCGAACTCGAAGATCATCGCGAGTGCCAAGCTAATGTGGATAACTTCGGGCGGTCCCTGTCGGGCCGCGGCAATATAACAAGATTTCTGCCAGCGTGATGACGAATTAGCGGTCCGCCGGTTACCCGCAAGTTATCCACAATCAGAAATCAGAAAAAATCTTGGAGCCAGACCCGGACGCGCTCGATCAGCTTGTCGACGCCAGGTGCCCCGATCCCTTGCCGACGGGTCTCACCGCCCAGCGCCATGCGATGAGCGCCATACAGGGCCAGGCCGGTCACGGTCGAAAACCGTGGTGCGTCCACGGAATCGGTCAGCCCGGTCAAGGATGAACCCGGTGCGCCAACTCGGACACCAATACCGAAAACGTCGGTCGCCAGGTCGCCGATGCCAGGAAGCGCCGCCGCTCCTCCCGTGAGCACTACTCCGGAGCTCAACCGGCGCGCGTAGCCCGCATTTGTGATATCGCGCTGGACCAGATCGAAGATCTCGTCGACGCGCTGGTGAATAATGTGCGTCAGCGACCCGTGATCGATCGCACGGTCACCCTGAGCAGCAGTTCCCGGCAGCGGGATGACCAGATTGGGATCCGACGCCGATTCATAGGCGCAGCCGTAGCGTTCTTTCAAGCGCTCGGCGTCGTCCGGCGTCACCTTGAGCCCGAGCACGATGTCATTCGTGACGCTATTGCCGCCGAATGCGATCGTGCCCAGGTGACGAATCTTGCCTTCGTGAAAGATCGCGAGATCGGTGGATCCCGCGCCCATCTCCACGAGCGCGACCCCAAGCTCCTTCTCGTCCTCCGTCAGCACACTGAGCGCTGACGCGAGTGGCTCCAGTACCAGCTCGCGCACTTTGTAGCCGGCCCGCTCGACGGCCTTGCGCAGGTTCATGGCCGGCGAGGCCCCGATCGTCACCAGGTACATCTCGGTCTCGAGTCGCGTCCCGATCATCCCGACGGGGTCGCGAATCCCCTGGTTCTTGTCGACCGTGTACTCCTGCGGGATCGCGTGGAGCAACTCGCGATCGGTCGGCACCGCCTGCGCGCGCGCCACATCATTCGCGCGCTCGACGTCCTGCTTCGTGATCTCCTCGCCGTTCACGGCGACGACGCCCGTCGACGTCATGGCCCGCACGTGCTCCCCGGCGATCCCGACATACACCTCGGTCACATGCTGCCCGGCCATCCGCTCGGCGTCTTCCATGGCCTTGCGGATCGAGCGCGTGGTCTCCTCGATGTCGGCGACGACGCCGCGCCGCAGGCCGGTCGTGCGTGCCCGACCCACCCCCAACACCTTGATCTGCGGACTGCGCGGCAGCTCGCCGACGACCTCGGCGATGAGCGCCGTCGTCTTCGCCGACCCGATATCGAGCCCCGCGATCAACCGCTCGGCGGCCGCCATTACTGGAGCCTCGCCACGATTTGGTCGCGATAGCGGAGATCGAGCTCCGTGTAATGCTGCCCGCGCCGATCGAGATCCGCGGCGACGAGCCCCGCTCCCGCGAGGCGCTCCGGCGTGACGTCGATGCCCGCCCTGACCACGCCCCGATCCAGTTGCACGATGATCTGCTCGCCTGCGCGACTCACGGAGCTGATTCGCGCGAACAGGCGCGGGCTCATCGCCTCCACACCGGCGAGCAGCCGGGTGACCACGGCGTCCGGCCGATCGATCACCGGCACGTCGACATCGCCTCTCGCCGGATCGATCGGCAACACCCGCGCCCGCGCATCGTATACGCGGAGCCCGCCCGCGCCCGGCACCATCGCGACCGGCGCCATCTCGGTCACGTGCACGACGAGAGTCCCGGGCAACTCCCGCTCCACGTCCGCGTGTCGCACCAGCGCCAACGTATTCACGCGCGAAGCATACGGCCTGAGATCATCCCATGTGGACGCATTGGTATCGACTCGCATCGCGGCGACCACGTCTCGCGGTGCCAGATAGTGGGCGCCGACGACTTGTACAGACCGCACATGAAAATACGCCAAGGCGCGCAGCGCACGGCGTCCCCACCACGGTGATGCGAGCAGGACTACGCCAAGCACGCCGAGCAGCGCCAAGCGAGTCCGCGTCATGCCGCGGCCCCATTCGGCCGCAACGCCGCGAGAAGCTCGGGTCCGGTCTGCGTGATATCGCCCGCGCCGAGCGTCAGCACGACATCACCGGGTCGTACCGCGGCGGCCAGCGCCCCGGCGAGATCCCCCCGGTTTCCACGCCACGCCACGGGCCGGCCAGCGTCGGCGGTGGCCTTCGCGATGAGCTCAGACGTGACTCCGGGCAACGGCTGCTCGCGCGCGGGGTAGATCTCGGTCAAGAACACGGCGTCCCCGCGCGCCAACGCGCGCCCGAAATCGCCCGCGAAATCCCGCGTACGCGTGTAGAGATGCGGTTGAAACGCGACGATGAGCCGCCGTCCGGGGTACGCTGCCCGTGCGGCGTCGAGCGTCGCTCGGATTTCGGTGGGATGGTGCGCATAGTCATCGACCACCGCGACTCCGCGTGCCTCTCCAATGCGCTGAAAACGGCGCTCGACACCGTGGAACGCCGCGAGTCCTGGTCGCATCGCATCGAGCGGCACGCCTTCGGCGATGCCGCACGCGATGGCCGCGAGCGCGTTGCGCACGTTGTGTACGCCCGGCACGTGAAGCTCGACGGCCCCCAGTCGATCCCCATCATACGCGACCGCGAACGTCGATCCGGTGGACGTGAGCGTGACGTCGAGCGCAGCGAGACGTGCGTCAGGGGACGTCACGCCATAGCGCAGAATCTCGGCGGTATTTGGCGTCGGGAGCGTATTCGCGCCAGGATCGTCGGCGCACAGAATGACCCATCGCGCCGGACGAACGAACGTCGCGAACGCCGAGCGAATGTCGTCGAGATCGCGATAGATATCGAGATGATCGGCTTCGATGTTCGTCACCACGGCGATCGTCGGCGTCAGCGCGAGGAACGAGCGATCGTATTCGTCTGCCTCGACCACGAACAGATCGAGACCGCCAAATCGCAGATTGCCCCCCCACTCGGCGACACGCCCCCCGACAACCCCGGTCGGCGCCCTGCCCGCGGCGGTCAGCGCCTCGGTCGTCATGACGGTCGTCGTCGTTTTCCCGTGCGTTCCCGCGATGCCGATGACGGTGCCACCCGCCACCGCCTCGGCCAGCGCCTCCGCGCGACGGATCACTGGCAGTCCGGCCTGATGCGCGGCGACGACCTCGGGCTGGTCCTGCCGAATCGCCGAGGATACGACGACGGCACGAACACCTTGCAGGTGCGCTGGATCATGGCCACCCGTCGAGGCGTCGCATCCCGTGACCCGCGCGCCGCGACGGGCGAACAAGTCGGCCAATGCGCTCATTCCCGCGCCGGCGATCCCGATAAAGTGAATGGGGCGGCTATCCGCCGGGTCGAGAAGGGGCATGACGACGCTAATCTAGCAGGGCTAGTATCCGCCCCGCGATGTGGTTGGCGGCGTCGGGCCGCCCGCGCCCACGAGCCGCTGTCGCGAGTAGATTCCGTCTCTCGGCATTGAGGACAACCTCGCGCACCACGCCGTCCAGCCGCTCGGGCGTCAGCTCCGATTGCGGGACGTGCACCGCCGCGCCCGCGGCAGCCAGCGCGCGCGCGTTGGCGGTCTGGTGATCGGCGGCTGCCGTTGGCAGCGGCACGAGGATCATGGGAAGGCCCCAGGCACACAATTCGGCTGTCGTCATGGCACCCGCTCGCGCCAGCACGACATCGCTCGCCGCATATGCATCGGCGATCGGCGACAAGTACGGCCGCACGCACACCCGCGCGCTGGCGCGCGCACGGTGCGCGTCGAAATGGGCTTTGCCCGTCCCCCAGATCACATACAGCGAGTCCGGTATCCCACGACTGAGCCACGAGTCGACGGCGGCGTTCAGCGCCCGGGCGCCCTGGCTGCCGCCGAAGACGAGGAGCACCGTCCCGCCTTCGGGCGGAAACCCCCACGCGACCCGGGCGGCCGTCCGCGCCGGGCGAGGATTAGGGGGCGGCTCGATCGGGTTTCCCGTGTCGAAAAACGGCTCCCCACTCTTGCGCGGCAGATATGGCTCGGCTTCAGGATAGCCGAGGTAGACTTCGCGCGCGCCACGGCTGAACGCGCGCGCGGTCAATCCCGGATGACTGTCCGCGACTTGTTCGACGAATGGGATCCGGTGCAGTTCGGCAAAGGCCAGTGCCAGAGCGGATGCATAGCCGCCAGTGCCCACAACGAGCGTCGGGCGTTCCAACGTCGAGAGCCGCCGCCACGCGCCGACGGCGCCGCGAAGCGTCCGCCAGTTGAGCCAAACCCGTGGCCGATACAATGGGTGCAGATCGAGCAGCTCGAACGGAAACCCTTCGCGCGGCAGCACCTCGCGCTCGATACCACGTCGCGCGCCGATGAAGAATGGTCGCACCGAGGGCGCGAGTCGGGTCAGCGCACGCGCGATTGCGAGTCCCGGGTACAGATGGCCACCCGTCCCACCACCGGCGAACCAAACGATCATGGCGGATCTGTCGCCGTATTGACGATCACACGCTCGCGGACGCTCCCGATGTTCACGAGGAGCCCGGTGAGAAACATCGACAAGATGAGATCCGATCGCCCGTAGGAAACGAACGGGAGCGTAAGGCCGGTGGTCGGCAGGAGACCGATCACGACGCCGAGATGCAAATACGCCGTCACCGTCACCGCGAAGGTGATGCCGATCGCCACGAGCTGGAGGAACTGGTTGCGCGCCTCTCTGGCCACGCGAATGCCGAGCCAGGCCCACGCGCCGAACGCGAGCGCGATGAAGAGGATACCGACGAACCCCCACTCCTCGCCAATGGTGCTCCCGATGAAGTCGTCGTATGGGAATGGCACGAACCCGCCTTGTTGATGCCCGTGCCCGAAGCCGACGCCGAGCAACCGTCCAGATCCCACCGCGATCAACGATTGCCGGAGCTGATAGTTGATCGCCGTGACATTCGGTCCAGCGTTCGCGAAGGACACGATTCGCGCGAATACGTATTGCAGATGCTGTGCCTCGTGCCACAGCACCGGTGCTCCGATGACGAGCATCACGAGCAGAAATCCGATGCGCACGCCGCCGGCGAAGAGCACGACGGTCATGAGGAGCGTGTATAAGAGTGCCGTCGACAGGTCGGGCTCTAACACCACCAATACGTCGAGCGCGCCGACAACGACAAGAAATGGCAGGAAACCTTTCGTCAGCCGGTGCAGTTGCGGGCCCTTTTTGACGACGAGCATGGCGGACCAAATTACGACCGCGAACCGGCCGATCTCGGACGGTTGAATGGATGATCCAATGAGGAATCGCCTCGATCCATGAATCACCGGCGCGATGGATCGGGTAAACGGCAGGATCGTCACCAGCATCAGCACGAGCGTGACGAGCATGAGCGGCCATGCCCACTTATACCATCGCTCGGCATCCATTTTCGCCGCGATGGCGAATGCAATAACCCCGATAGCGACGCCCGAGAGCTGCCGCAAGAGATAAAAGGCGTTCGACCGGTGCTCTTCGATCGCCGACATCGAGCTCGCGCTATAGAGCACCGCCAGGCCGAACGCCAGCATCGCCGCCGTCAGCACGACGAGCGCGCGGGCCTCGACGCCTATGCGCCAACGAAATCGCTCCTTCATGATGGCGCCAAACGCGCGAACGTCTCGCCCCGTTCGGCGTAGTTGTGGAACATGTCGAAGCTGGAGCACGCGGGAGCGAGCAGGACCGCGTCGCCCGGTGTTGCCAGTGCCCGGGCACGGGCGATGACTTCGTCGAAATTATTTCCAAGGCGCTCGACCGGTATTTTGCCGGCCAGATCGCCAACGATCAGCGGGGCGGCCTCGCCATAGGCAAGGACAGCTTTGCCAATGCGTGCAAGGGGAGCGGCCAACGCGGTGTATGGCTCGCCTTTGTGCACGCCGCCCGCGAGCAGGATCGTCGGTCGCGTCATGCTTTCGAGCGCGACGAGCGCCGAGCTCACGTTCGTCGCCTTGGAATCGTTGATCCACTGCACGCCGTGGTATTCGCCAACGAGCTGGAGGCGATGCGGCAATGCGTGAAACGTCCGCAGGGCCTCGGCAATGCGCTCGCGGGCCGTCGGTGTGCGATGATCGGGATCGGCTGCCGTGACCGCCAAGACCGCCGCGAGCGCATTGGCGACATTGTGATTGCCGAGCAGATGCAAATCCCCACGGCCGATCAAGACATCGTTGCCAAGCGTCAGCGTATCCGTTCGGAGTGATGCGTCAGCCGGATGCCCAACCACGGTGAAGTGATAGTGCGTCCCGAGCACGCCGGCCACCAATCCCAACGACGCGGGATCATCGGCATTGACGATGAGCTTCGACGTTCCGCGCGCATTGGCGAACAGCCGCCGCTTATCGGCATAGTAGTCCTCGACGGTCGCGTACCGATCGAGGTGGTCGGGACTCAGATTCGTGAGGACCCCGACCGTGGGGTCGACCGATGGGGTGTCGTGCAGTTGGAATGACGAGAGCTCGAGCGCGATCCAATCGACCTTTGGCGACGCTAACGCGACCTCGGCCAAGGGCAAGCCGATGTTGCCCGCGTCGATGGCATTGTAGCCCAGCGCGCGCAGGAGATGCCCAATGAGCGCCGTGGTGGTCGTCTTGCCGTTGGTCCCGGTGACGGCGATATACCGTAACCCCGGCATGGCTCGTAGCGCGAGCTCGACTTCCGAGATGACCGGCACCCCTGCTGCCCGAGCGGCGGCCAAGGGCGGCGCCGTGGGGGGAATCCCGGGGCTCGTGACGACGAGTGAGGCGGCGCCGATGCGGGCGAGATCATGGCGTCCGGCTTCGACCGCGATCCCATCGGGGGCAGACCACGACGCATTGGCATCGGCGTCCGACAGGTAGACCTGGCGACCCTCGCGGGCCAACAATAAGGCGGCCGAGCGGCCGCTCTTGCCGAGGCCGAGTACCGCGACTTCGCCGGTCACCGCAGCTTGAGCGTGGACAACGCGAGGGTCGCGAACAGGATGCCGATGATCCAGAATCGCACGACGATCTGTGGCTCGGGCCAGCCGAGCAGCTCGAAGTGATGATGGATGGGGGCGCGCTTGAATACGCGGTGCGCCTGCGCGTACTCGAGCCCGAATCGCATCTTGCGATACTTGAACACCGATCGTTGAATGATCACCGATACGCTCTCGGCCACGAACACTCCGCCGATGAGCAACAGCAGGAACTCGCTTTTCAGCAAAATAGCGATCGCCCCCAGCGCCCCGCCCAGGGCGAGTGATCCCGTATCCCCCATGAACACCTCGGCGGGATACGCGTTATACCACAAGAATCCAATGGTCGCCCCAAAGATGGCGGTACAAAACACCGTGAGCTCGCCGGCCCCACGGAGATAATAGATCTGTAGATACGCGCTCGTATCGACACGGCCGATCACGTACGCGAACAACGCGAACGTCAGCGCCGCGATTGCGCAGAGTCCGGCGGCCAACCCATCGAGCCCATCGGTGAAGTTCACGGCATTCGATGTCCCGGTCAGCACAAACGTCGTGAACCCAACATACACCCACCCGAGCCACGCGGCCGCGGGAACGACGAGCACATACTTGAAGAACGGCAGCGTCGTCGACGCCCCGGGCAGTGTCGAGATCGGGTATTTCCACAGGTAGATGCCGAGCGCGAGCCCGATCGCGATCTGTCCGGCCAGTTTGTACTTCTCGACGAGGCCTTCGTTTTTTACTCCCCGTCTTTTTTGCAACAACTTGAGATAATCATCCAGAAAACCAATCAGGCCCATCCACGCCATCACGATCAACGCCAGCACGACGTAGCGATTGTCGAGCTTCGCCCACAGCAGTGTCGGCACGAGCGTCGCGCACAGGATGATGAGGCCGCCCATCGTGGGCGTGTTCTTTTTCTTCGCGTGGGTCTCCGGTGTACCCTCGCGCACGACCTGGTTGACCGACATCGCGCGTAATCGCGCGATGATCGCGGGGCCGACCAGGAACGCGACCAGGAGTGAGGTCACGAACGCGCCCGCCGCGCGGAACGTGATATAGTTGAACAGATTGAACAGCTTGATCGTGCGCGACAGCGGCGCCAGGAAGTGATAGAGCACTACGTCGTCGCCCAGTCGGTGAGATAGGGAACCACACGTTCGAGGCGCACGCCTCGTGAGGCTTTAATCAGGATCACGGCATCGTTTTGCAATCTCGGCCGAAGACACGGCCAGAGATCGTCGACGTCATTGGCCGTCACCACACGCTCGTCGGTCGGGGCGACCGCGCGCAGCGCGGCGCCGAGATCCCCGATCCCGGCGACAACGTCGAACGGCCCAGCGATAGCCGCGCGAGCGACGTCGGCGTGGAGAGCGGGTGAGTTCGGGCCGAGCTCGCGCATCGTCCCCAAGACGACTACCCGCTGCCGCCCGACACCCATGCCCGCCAGCATGTCCAGCGCGGCGCGCATCGACGCCGGGTTCGCGTTATAGGCGTCGTTGATCAACGTCGCCCCACGCCCGCCGAGCGGCGTGACGGCCGAGCGCATTGCGGGCGCCGGGGTCGCGGCGATCCCGGCCGCCGCTCGCTCAGGCGATACCCCACACGCATCGGCAGCGGCCAGTGCGAGCATGGCGTTGCGCAGGTTGTGCGCGCCGCGCAAAGGGACCGTCACGTCCACGTTACGGAACCGGATCGTGCCGGCACCAATGTCCCAGGACTCGGCACGCACGTCGCCCTCGTCCAGACCAGCCGTCAGCACGTGACGCGCCTTGCGGCGCGCCAACGCGACGAGCTCAGGCTCAGTCGCGGGGACGATGCCGAGGGGGACAGCGTCGAAGACCGATCCTTCCTCGGCCAATACGCCAGCCAGGTCGTGAAAGCCTTCCAGATGCTCCTCACCAATGGACGTCACGATGGCCAGGTCTGGCTCGGCGATTGAGCGAAGGATCGGGATCTCGCCGGGATAATTCGTACCCATCTCGATGACCGCGATGTCCGCCGAGTCAGGCACGCTTAAGAGGGTCAGCGGCACGCCGATCTGGTTGTTCAGATTACCCGTCGTGGCATGAACCTCGAGGACGGATCCAAGGGCCGATCGCACGAGATCTTTGGTCGACGTTTTTCCGTTGGACCCGGCGATGGCAATGACGGTCTTGGCCCAGGCGCGGCGACGGTAGCGAGCCAGAGACCCGAGGGCGGTCAGGGTGTCGGGGACCTGGTATATGGGCACGCCGAACCGCTCGCGGGGGAGGCGGGAGACAACGAGCGCGGCGCATCCGCGCTCGATCGCGGCGCCGAGGAAGTCATGCGCGTCGTATCGTTCCCCGGCGAGCGCCACGAATAGGTCGTCCGGACCGGCCGTACGGGTGTCGGTGGATACCGCGGCCAGCGCTCGGCTCCCGCGCGGCCCGGTGCCCAGGGCCTGCGCCACGCGGTCGAGCGTCCAGAACGTCACGCGGCGGAGCTGAGCAACGTCCGCACGATCACCCGCTCGTCGAACGGATAGTTCGTCGTCCCGCGCACCTGGTACGTCTCGTGTCCTTTGCCGGCGAGCAGCACGACATCATCGTCCCCGGCGAGCGCGATGGCCCGCGCGATCGCCCGCTCCCGATCCTCGATACGCTCGTGCGGCCGCGTCATCCCGGTCTCGATCTCGTCGAGGATGCGCTCGGGGTCTTCGGTTCTCGGGTTGTCGCTGGTGATGATCACGACATCCGCGAGACGCTCGCTGACCGCCCCCATCACCGGTCGTTTGCCTCGGTCGCGATCCCCTCCGGCTCCAAAGACAATAATCAACCGCCCACGGGTAAACGGCCGCACGGCTTCGAGTGCCCGCTCGATCGCATCCGGCGTGTGCGCGTAGTCGCGCAGCACCGTCGGGTGATCGTGCAGGACCTCGAGCCGGCCCGGCACCTGGGGAACGGTCTCGAGTCGCTGCGCTACCGTTTTCAGTTCCAGTCCCAGGGCCTGCGCCGCACCGGCCGCTCCCAGCGCGTTCTCGATATTGAACGCACCGATCAGCGGGAGGTGGATAACCTGGTCATTGAGGCGCCACTCACTGCCCCGAGGCGTGTACCGCACGTTGGTCGCCCGGAGATCGGCGGGCCTACCGGTGGCGGAGAAGGTGAGAAGGCGAGGCGCCGGGGGAAGATTCTGCCAGACCGGATCGTCGGCGTTGACCACCGCGGTGCCAGTGGGCGTGAGGTATGAAATCAGCCGAGCCTTCGCCTTGAAGTAGGCTTCCATAGTCCCGTGATAATCGAGATGATCGCGGGTCAGGTTCGTGAACACCGCGGCCTCGAACTGCATGCCATCGATGCGATGCTGATCCAGGCTATGCGATGAGGCCTCCATCGCCAACGACCGCACGCCCCGATCGACCAGGAGACGCAACACGCGCTGCAGCTCAATCGGCCCGGGCGTGGTGAGGCCGGTCTCGCCGAGCGGTGTGTCGCCGACGAACACGCCGATGGTGCCGAGAGAGGCCGCCGGTTGGTCGAGCAGGTGCCGCACGAGCGCCACCGTGGTGCTCTTGCCGTTGGTGCCCGTCACGCCAACCGCGTGGAGCGCTCGCGCAGGGTAGCCATAGGCCGCGGACGCAACCGTGGCGACCGCCGAGCGGGTATCGCTGACGACGAACGCGGGTAGCGTTGAGCGGGCCGGGTCGTCGATGACCGCCGCCGTCGCACCAGCGTTGGCGGCGGCCGCCAAGAACTCGTGGCCATCGCGCGTGCTCCCGCGCACCGCCATGAACAACGTGCCCGGCTTCACAGCACGGCTGTCGTCGGTGACACCACTGAACTCACTGGGCATGGCCGGCGACACCGAGACGAGCAATCCCGCCTCGGCCAATGCGCGAGCGATGGTCGCGCCGGAGATCACAACCGACCCAATTTCACGATGGCCCCTTCGGGGACGACTGTCCCGGCAACGGGTATCGTCGCTCCGGGCGCGGACTCGATGAGCTCCACTCGAAACCCCGCGCGATGCAGCACATGGACCGCGGCGCGCAGCGACATCCCGTGAACGTCGGGCACGGCACGTGGCGCGCCCGTGGGAGCCGAATGCGCGGGACGAAGGGGGAGATCGACCGTGACGCTGCTCGCGATATCCGCGGCGGCGGCAACCACCGTGGTCTCGGCCGGCGCCGCCTTCCGCGCGGCGAGCGCACCGCGATCGAGCGAGGCGTCGCGGGCGGCGACCGCGGCCTCGAGGACGGTCCGCGCCACCGGCGCGGCTGCCTTCGCCGCGAAGTAGCTCTCACCTCGCGCCGGCGGATCGTTGATCTTCACGAGAATAACGTACTGTGGATTGGCCGCCGGGAAGAGTCCGACGAACGTCGCTGTATATGCTCCGGCCACGTATCCCCGGTTTCGCTCCGTGCGGCGCGCGGTTCCTGTTTTCCCGGCGACGGCGAAGGTCGACAAATCGGCCTTCGATCCCGTCCCACGCGCCACGGTCTCGACCAACATGGCCCGCACGGTGTCCGCGACTGTGACGGGCATCACACGTCGAATGGCACGGCGCACATGCCTGTACAGCACGGTGCCGTCGGATCGCCTGACCTCCCGCACGAGTCCCGGCTCGAGCAGTTCACCCCCGTTCGCGATACTAGCGTACGCCATCGCCAGTTGCAGTGGCGTGACGGCGAGCTCGTACCCGATGGCAAGGGACGCCGATGACTGCTTCGACCAATCGATCGGCCGGCGCAGCGTCCCTGGCGACTCGGCGGGGTATGGCACGCCGGTCGGCATCCCGAATCCGAGGTCCCGCAGTGTCTCGTACTCTTCGCCCTCGGTCAATCGCTCGGCGAACTCGGCGATCCCGATGTTGCTCGACAGCCGAATCACATCGCGGAGCGCCAGTCGGTCGGCCTTGTGCTCATCGGTCAACGTGCGGCCGTTCAACTCGAACGTACCGCCATGCGTGTCGACTGTTTCGTCCGGACTGGCCTTGCCGCGCGCGAGCAATGAGGCGGCAATAAATGGCTTGATCGTCGATCCGGGCTCGAATGGCTCCGTCAGTGCGGTCGCCTCGATTGACCGCGGATCGCGCCGGCTCGACGCCATGGCCAAGATCGAGCCGTCGCGCGGATCGACGACCACGATATCGCCACCGCTCGCGCCCTCGGCCGCTACCTCGCCGGCCAAGGCGCGCTCGCAGATCTCCTGAAGCGCGTTGTTGATCGTCAGCACGACGGTGTCGCCGGCTTTCGGTGTCGGTGCATCGCCTCCGGGCGCCTCGAACTGGGTGCCGCGCGCGTCGCGTAAGAGGGTCTCCTGGGCGCCGACACCGCGCAGCACGCTGTCGAGTGTGGACTCCAGGCCCTCATCCGGCGGTCGTCCGATCACCCGGCGTAACCCTTCGGAGGCAATCGGTACCCGATCCACCAGCATCTCCGGATGAACGCCCGGAGTCGCCAAAATGCCCTGAACGTCCGTGGCGAGATAGTGTCCAGGAATCTCGACCCATTTCTCCGTCGTATCGGTCGCCCGTCGGACCCAATCGCCGCCGAGCCCTAAGTGCGTCAAAGCGACGGCCAGGGCGCGGCGATTCTTGACCTCACGTGGCGCCACGCGCAGGTGCACGACATTGCGGCTCTCGACGAGCACCGCCCCGGTCGCGTCGAGTATGGGCCCGCGCGGCACGAGCAGTGGCGCGCGCTCGAGATGCTGGCGCTCGGCCTTCGCGGCCCACTCCCGCCCTTGCCAGAGCTGCACCTGGGCCGCTTTCCCGATCAGCGCGACCATGAAGGCGACGAGCGCCGCCTGGAGAATCCCGATGCGACTAATGCGGCGCATTAGGCAGCACGATGACCTGGCTGTCGTCGGGCACGCGCATATGCAGGCGCTGCTCGGCAACCGCACCGAGGTGTTCGCGGCTGGACAGCGACCGGATCGTCGTCTCGAGCTTCGTGACCTCGCCGTCGAGCGCCGCGCGTTGAATGTCGAGCTTTCTGACGTCGGCCGCCTCGCGCAGTCCCACCGACCGTCGCCAGACCACGGCCGAAGCGACCAGGACGAACGCGACGAGGCCGAGTGCGACGATCGTGCGCCCGCGAGGTCCCCGAGGCCCGCGTCGGTTGCGGCTCACGCCGCCGCCCACACGCGAAGTCGCGCGCTCCGCGCCCGGGGATTCCGCTCAGTCTCCTCGGGCGAAGGCCGCTCGGCCTTCTTCGTCACGAGGCGACCGCGTGCGATGGCACCACAGGTACAGCGCGGCGCGAGCGGTGGGCACGTGCAGGCGACGCTCCAATCTCGAAATGCATTTTTCACGATACGGTCTTCGCCCGAATGGTAGGCGATCACGACGAAGCGTCCACCCGGGTTGAGGCGGTCCCGCAGCGTCACGAGTGCTTCCGGCAACCGCTCGAGCTCCCCGTTCACGGCGATCCGTATCGCTTGGAAGAGCCGCGCAAAATCCCCCGGTCCGCTTCGCGGGCCCAATGCGCCACGAATGGCGCCCACCAGGTCGTCCGCGGTGGCGAAGGGACGGGTATTGCGCCGACGAACGATCTCACGCGCCAGGCGCGCGGCCCGTGGCTCATCCCCATATGACCGAAAGATGTCGGTGAGCGTGCGCTCGTCACTGTCATTCAACACGGACCGTGCGTCAACACTCGCGTCGCTCATCATCCGCATGTCTAACGGGACACCGGGACGGAACGAAA
The DNA here is from genome assembly GCA_035570055.1 of Gemmatimonadaceae bacterium. Taxonomy (GTDB): domain Bacteria; phylum Gemmatimonadota; class Gemmatimonadetes; order Gemmatimonadales; family Gemmatimonadaceae; genus DASRDS01. The sequence continues at coordinate 16,984 of DATMLM010000005.1, read as the reverse complement.
AACCACGCGCCGGATCGTCAATTTGATGAGAGGAGATCCCGAGGTCCAGCACGATGCCGTCGTATCGCACCCCGGCCAACTCCGGAATGCGATCCAGGTCGGCGTAATTCCCGTTTACGGCGCGAAAGTGCTCGAATCCGGCCAGACGCCGCCGCGCGGCGGCGAGCGCATTGAGATCCAAATCGATGCCGTCGACCGCGGAGCCAGCGGAAAGGAGCGCCGCGGCGTGCCCACCACCGCCGAGGGTCCCGTCGAGCACGCGAGCGGCCCCGCGGAGATGGCCGACCACGGCGTCGACCATGACGGGGGCGTGGTAGGGAGAATCCCACCGCGCCCCCTCGTCCGTCATGTCGTCGCCGCTACTTGCAGAAGGCTTTGACTTCCTTCTGAACGAATGGCGTGAGTTGCTGGAGCCCCGACAGAATCTGCTTCGCGGGCTCGGGGAAGTCTTGCAACCCCGCCGGCGCATCGGTCTGCGTGATCGTGAAGTAGTCTCCCGCCGATTTCGCGAGCGGGCAACTCTTTTCCTTCGATGCTTCCTGCGCCAGCGCATACCCGATCACGAACGCCGAAGCGCCCATCAAGAACTTCGGTTTGGTGTCCGGCACCAGACTATCGGAGTACGCGAAGAACTTGATCGCGATGTCCAGCGTGTCCTTGTTCTTGCTGGGGTTCCCCTTGCGGTACATGATGTTGCCTTGACTGAGCGCGATGGCGGCCACGTTCGATGGAGGAACTCCCGCCGCGACCGCCTGGTGGAGCGCCCACAACGTGCTGTCGGTATTCCCCGCCTGCGCGTAGATGGTCAACAGGATCTGCGCCGCGTTCGCGTTCTTCGGATTCTTCTGCAGAATCTGGAGCAACAGGGCTTTCGCCTGCGCGACCTGGCCGCTGACGTTCAGCTCCTGCGCCTCGAGCAACATCAACGTTTCGCTGTTCGGGAACTTCGCCACCCCCCTCGCCGCTGTTTCGGCCGCCTTGGTGTGCTGGCTATCGCCCGCGTACGCCAAGGTCTGACGCTGCCAGAACAGCGTGTCGGCGAACGCGGTGTCTTCCTTGATGACCTCTTCGCCGATCGGCAGCGCTTCTTTATAAGACTTCGTGACGATCAAGAGGCGATAATAGAGCTCGAGGAGCTTGGGGTCGCCCTGGTTCTGCTCGACGACTTGCTTCATGATCGGCAGGGCCGCCTTGGCGTCACCGCTCTGCACGATCTTGGTGATGATGCCCTCGATCAGCTCGGAGTTCGATGGATCGCCGGCAATCAGCTCCGTCCACGCCTTGACCGCGTTGTCGAAGTCCTTCTTGTCGTAATACGCTTGGGCGACGAGCTCCAACGACCGGCGGTTGTGTGGATCGAGCGCCAGGATCGGCTTGGTCGCCGAGATGATCGAATCGGGAGGGAGCTTCTCGGCCGCATACACGTTGGCGATGCACAAACGTGCCAACGTTGACTGCGGATAGGCGGTGATGGCCGTCTGCGCAGCCGCCAGTGCGGCCGGGTACTGCTGCTGGCCGGCGGCCTTATAGCACTTGTCCTCGCCCGGAATCTGCTTGAGCGCGGCGTCGAGCGACTTCGATACCTGCTTCGCCACGGCGCCGGCATCCCTGCCCTCGGCCGGCGGCAGCGGCTGCGCGAACTCGGGGCCGCGCGCGAGCACGAGCTTGGCCTCGAGGTGGATGCCTGGTCCATTCGCGGGCGCGGGCAATGCCGCAACCTTTGAGATCGTGCCATCGACGTAGGCGTCGGCCCGCAGCTGGCTGGAAAGCTGCTTGGCGTCGGACGCCGTGATGGGTTCGCAAACCGGGAAACCGGACGCCTTGAGCGTTTCCTCGATATTGGTGCGAGAAACGACCCAGAGGTGCCGGCCGTCGAGGTCATCCTCGATCTTGTCGCGCACTTCCATCGCCGTTTTGCAGGCGATGGTCTTGTCGCCGTTGAAGGCCGGTACGACAAGCAGCTTCAGCGCGTCCGCATCGTGCTGCCTGGGCGGAGATTGCGCGCCGGCAATACTTGCGCAGAACACCAGTGCGAGTCCCAACCAAGAACGAACCGTCACGTGACCAACCTCCAAACGTTTACTCATGGGCGAAGAGGGACTCGAACCCCCGACATCCTGCGTGTAAGGCAGGCGCTCTAACCAACTGAGCTATTCGCCCGCTGGGAGTACGGTAGGATGCCGAGGACCAGATTGGAAAGACCGGGCTACTGGAGAATGGCGATCGGCACCAACACACAGTAGCCGATGACGAGGAGCACGGGGGCCAGCGTTTCCCCGCCCCGCGCCAGATCGGCAAACCCGAGGATGATCACGACCGCCGCCAGCGCCCAAAACAAGGCTCGTCGGCGCCATAAATTCGCCGCTGCCGGTGAGTTCGTCGTGTTCGATGCCATTTTAAAAGAGTAGAACCAGTCGAAAACAGTGTCAATAGAATGAAATCCCACAGTCATTACGCCGATCCCCTCGGTAACGTGGCAAGGAGCGCGTCGATGGCCTCGCGCCGCTCTCGCTCTTCGGCTGCCTGCTCGGCAGCGCGCAGCGCCGCCATCCGCTCCCGGTCGCGCCGGCGCCGGGCGATATAAAGCGGCGTCAGAAACACGAGAAGCAGCAGCGAGGCGACGCTGATATCCGTCACGAGCGCCAAGACGCCGTAGCGGCGGCGTACGCGCGAGCGCCAATCCGTTTCGAACCCCTCGATTGTGACACCGTAGGCGCGGCGGACGGCGCGCTCGAGGGACCCGGTATCCCGCCAGTCGGCGAAGAGCAGTGCCAGCCCATGCTGCGGGTCCCGGGCCGCCAGATCCGCCACCGCCCGATACGCCAGGGCGTAGCTCGCATCGGCTTCCAGTGCAGTGCCGGTCAACCCGCTGTCGACCTGCGCCAGGGTCGGCGTCCCTCGGAACGCCAGTGCGACGTTCGCCGCCAGCGCGTCGTCGCGACCGACTTCGCCGGCGGCGTAACACGCGTAGCCCTCGTCGAACCATCGCGGGATTCCGTCGGCTGTGTCGCCGAAAAACTCATGAAGCGCCAGGTGGGCCAGCTCGTGGCGCAGCGTCACGGTGGGGTTCCCTGCGGCGGACGACGCCGTATGGCCCTGAAGCAGGATCTTGTGCGACTCGGGAAACGCCAGGCCGGCCCCCCACTCGGGCGCCGCGGGTCCCGCCCATGCCTTGAACCGCGCCCGGTCCGGCGCGATCGCGATCAGGACATGCTCGGTTGGTCTCGGGAGGCCCGGGAACGTGTCGATCCGGGCGGCCTGCTGCAGCAGGTGCCTCGCCAGCACCGTGTCGGCACCGAACGCGATCGCCGTGAAACGGCCGGCATCTAGCCGCGTCGCGACTTGGCCGGCGGCCGTCGACGCGAGTAGCGCTAACGCGAGCCCTAGGGAGCGTGCGGGGGTTCGCCGCCGGCGGCGACTGCCTCCAGCACTTCCGCGCAGCGCTTCCCCCATGGATTGAACTTGTTCGCCGCGTGTCCCGCGCGCCACGCCTCGAGCGCGCCCTCTGTCAGACCGCCGAACCAACGCGCGCGGCCGAGCTCGTAGTAGGCTTCGATGAGGTTGGGGCCGAGGGCGAGTGTCTTCTCGAAGAACGTCTGCGCGTCCTCGTACATCTCGCGCTCGAGATAGACGAGGCCGAGATAGAAGTGTGCGTAGAGCGTCGCTTTCTTGTCATTATCGAGGCGAATGGCCTTCGACAGATGCTCGATGGCTTCGCCGAAGATGCGCTTCTTGAGGCAGATGTAGCCGACATTGATGCGCGCCAGCGCGTTCGAGGGCTGACGCATCAGCACGCGTTGGAAGTTCAACAGCGCGTCATCGTACTTCTCTTGCAGCATCTGCGCCCAACCGAGCAGCGACTCCGACTGGGGATCGTTCGGTGACAGCTCGAGAGCTTTGACGAGCGCCGCCTCGGCGCCCTCGTAGTCGCCCAGGGAAATCCGGCTCCAGCCTTTTTCTATAAAAGTCGAGGCGCCGATGTGATCCGCGTGGACCGTCGGGCGTTCGCCGGTGAATTGCGGCGCGACGGAGGGCGCCGCCTGCTGCTGCACCGTCTTCCACTTGTCCACCAGCTTCTTGATATCGTCCTTGAGCGCGGACAGCTCGGTCACGCGCTGCTCGACGCGCTTGTAGAGGGCGATGATCTCGCCCTTCAGCTGATCGCGAGCACCGTTCTGTGCTTCCGGCCCAGCGAGTCGCGCGTCAATGGCCTGATACGCGGCTCGCAGGTCGACCAACTCGTCAGGCATCGACCAGCTCCAGCGCCAACCGCTCGGTCGCGGTCAGCAGCTTGGTGACGTCGAGGAGCATGACGAGCTTGTTCTCGCGGCGCACAATGCCTTTCAGGTACTCGCCCGCCAGCCCGCGAAACAGCTCGGGCGGCGGCTGCACGGCCGTCTGGTCGACGGCGGCCACATCGAGGACCGCATCGACGACACCGGCAATCCACTGGTCGGCCGCATTGAAGACCAGCACGCGGGTCTCATTCGTCGCCTCGGCACGATCCATCTCGAACCGCGCCCGGAGATCGATCACGGGCACCACGCGTTTTTGATATTCAATCACGCCGGTGATCCAATCCGGTACGTTCGGGACCGGGGTCGTGTCCTGTCGGCGCAGGACGCGCTCGACGCCGTGAATGTCCGCGGCAAAGAGATCGCCCGCCAAGCGGAACGTGACGATTTGAACGTGGCCGTTGGTGGTGCTCATGAGGTCTCCTCGACCCGATCGGTAGTGCACGCGGCGACCAGCGCCTCGATATCGACGACTGCTAACAGACTCCCGCGTGGAGATATCCCGAGCAGCATCCCCTGAGCCGCCGCCGTATTCAGCGTCTCGAAGTCGAAGGCCATCACGCCTTCGGCGTCGTCGACCGCGAGACCGACGCGACGTCCATCGCGACCACGGGCCACGACGATCTTCTTTCGGTCCACGATGTCCACGCCAAGCGCCGGGCCGGGCGTGTACACGGGAACGAGCGCGCCGCGGATCTCGGACACGCCGAGCATGGTCGTCGGACTCTGGGGGAATGCCGTGATAGTACCGGTGTCGATGACCTCGTCGACCGCCGCCAGACCCACGGCGAATCGCTCGCCGCCGGCCTTGAACACGAGCAGGTCGATGACGCCCGTGCGCCGGCGTGCGGCTTCGCGCACGCCTTGCGCATCGGCGAGCTGATATGCGGCCGTCGGCACCAGCGTCGCGCTCACGACGCCCGTCCGCCTGCGGCCAGGAGCTCGGCGACCGCGGGCGCCACGTCGACAAGCGGCGCCACACGGTCCGCTCCAGCGGTCACCAGCGCCGCCTGGGGCATACCGTAGATCGTAGAGGTCATCTGATCTTGGACGACGCCCTGCCCCCCGGCGTCTCGGATCGTCCGGAGCCCTTCGGCGCCGTCGCGCCCCATGCCAGTCAGGACGACGCCAACCACGGATGGCCCGAAAATCTGGGCGGCCGACCGAAACAACGGATCCGCCGCCGGCCGCACCCCCCAAATAGGGGCTGCGGTATCCAACGTGAGCGTCGGCAAGCCATCCCGTATCGCGACGCGCATGTGATACCCCCCCGGGGCCAAATACACACGATTGTGGACAATTCGATCCCCGTCTTTGGCCTCGACGACCCTGAGGGGGCTCATGTCGTTGAGTCTCTGGGCAAGACTGGCCGTGAATCCGCCGGGCATGTGCTGGACAACCAGGACCGCCGCGTCCAGCGTCGGGGTCAAATTTGGGATCACCTCGGCCAGCGCTCGTGGGCCCCCAGTCGAGGCGGCGATCACGACGACTCTCGTCGCCCCACCCGTTCTCTCCGGCACCCGCCACGTGCCCGACTGCCGCGGGCGTGCGAGGATATCGACACCGCGCAAATTGACGCATGCAGCAGCGCGCAACGCGGCTAACAGTTGGTCCCGAACGGTTGGTAAGTCGAGCGAAACGGGGCCTGACGGTTTCCGAACGAAGTCCACCGCGCCGAGCTCCAATGCGCGAATGGTGTGATCGCGCGAGTCGTCGGTCTCGGCCCCGCTCAGCATCACGACCGGCCGCGGCGTCTCGGACATGATATATCCGAGCGCTTGGATGCCATCGAGCTCCGGCATCTCGATGTCCATCGTGACGATGTCCGGCTCGAGCGTGTGAATCTGCTTCAGCGCATCGTAGCCGTTGCGTGCCGTCCCGATGACGCGAAACTCGTTGGACCCCGATACGAGCTCGCTGACCACTTTTCTCATGAACGCGCTGTCATCAACTACTAGGACGCTCTTCACAACACCTTCTCGCCGTGTGCCAGCGAGCGAACGATGACGCGACCATCGCGGATGTGTAAGAACACGCTGCGGCCGTACGTGCCACCGGTGTCCTGCGCGATCAGCGAGATCTGCGCTTGACCCAGCGCGCGCCGGCACGCATCGACATTGCGGTCACCCATGTTCACACCGCCCTGCGGCAGGAGCGACGCGAACATGCTCGACCCGCCGACGAGCTTGGCCTGAAAGGGCCCTTTCGCGCCGAGCTTCCGCATCTCCTCGAGCAGGAGCGGGACGGCCGAGCCGGGGAACTTGGCGCGATTGTGCGTGTCGCGGGACATGCCCTCGGTCGGCAACAGGATGTGCGCCAGTCCCCCGACGCGCGCAGTCGAGTCGTAGACCGTGATGGCGACGCACGAACCAAGGCCGATGGTGGCGATGATCGCATCGCCACGGGCCACGGCGTAGTCGGCGACTTTGACGCGAATGTGCTCGTTCACCGGCGGCGGAAGATGCGCTCGCGCGCGTCCACCGGCTCGAACAACGAGCGGGTGGCGCCGAGCAGGGTTTCGACTTTGCCCAGCACGAGAAATCCGCCGGGCTCGAGCGCGTCGTGGAACCGGACGAACAACTGCTCCTGCGTGACGCGATCGAAATAGATGATCACGTTGCGGCACGCGATCAGGTGCAGGCCCTTGGGCGCGTCGCCGCGAATCAGGTCTCGCTTTTCAAACCGGACGAGCTGCTTTGCCTCAGCGCGCACGGTCGCCGGTTGAGTCGCACTGAAGTAGGCGCTCCTGATCTCACCCGGCGTATCGGTGAACGCATCGTCATCGAACAGCCCCTTGGCCGCCGCCGTCAAACTCTCCCGGTCGATATCGGTGCCGAGAATGTCCACCCGATTCAGCCGGTGCGATTCGTGAACGGCGCTCGCGTGGCGATGCATGAGCACGGCCAGCGAATACGCCTCTTCGCCCGATGAACACCCGGCGCTCCAGATGTGCACATTGCGAGGCTCTCCCCAGATCGCCGGAATCACGTGTGCCGCCATCGCCTCCCACGTCTCCCAATTCCGAAAGAGCTTGGTGACGTTGATGGTCAGCGTGTCGAGCAGCTTCTCGTACTCCCGGGCGTCGCCGTCCAAGAGCCGCGCGTAGTCCGCGTAGCTGTGCAGGCCGCGCGCGCGGAGCCGGACGCCGATGCGCCGCCGCAAGCACTTCTCCTTGTAGTGCTGGCAGTGGAACTGGCGCTCGGTCGCGATCTTCGACAGCAGCTGCTGAAATTCGCCTTCGTCGCTCATCCCGCCCGCCGGACCGCGTCCAGATTGCTCCGTATGATCGCGTTCGCCGGCTCGAGCTCCAGCGCGCGTTCCCAACATTTCACCGCCTCGGCCGTCTCGCGTCGTCGATAGCGAATATTGCCGATCTTGAAGAAGACATCGTCGCCCAGCGCAGGGTTGAGTCGCGTCGCGCGCTGATATGCATCGAGCGCCTCGTCATACTGTCCCGAGCGGTACGCATAGTCGCCGGAATTCTTGTGCAGTTGCGGCAACGCCGGATCCTCGGCCGTGCCGCGCTCGATGAACATCGCGGCGTCGGCCCAGCCACCGCGTCGCTCGGCGACCGCGGCAAGATTGTTGAACAGCGCGGCCGCGTGCGGGTGCAGCGCCGTTCCCTCGCTCAGGAGCTCCGTTGCGCGGTCGAGATCCCCCGCCAACGCCGCGGCCAGCCCAGCGTAGTGGAACCACGCGGGTGGTGGCGGTTTCTTGCCCCACAGCGGGCGGGCGGCCGAGAGGACAGCGTCCGCCTCGGCAATGTCTCCGGCGCGCAGCGCCAGCGCACCGAACGATGTGCGCACTTGCGGCAAATTCCCCGCGCCGCGTTTCACGGCCTCGTCGAGTGCCGCGCGCGCCTCATCGTACTCGCCGAGACGTTCCAGGGTATACGCCAGGTTGCAAAACACAGCGGGCTTGGCGCCCAGGGTCTGCGCGGCGGTGCGGTAGACGTCGGCGGCCGCAGGCCATTTGCCCTGGCGCATCAGCACCAGCCCGAGATAGAACGGCGCGCCCTGATCAGCGGGCCGACACTCGGAGACCCGCCGAAACTCGCGGACGGCCTCTTCGAACATGCCGGTCTTGTAGAACGCGATGCCGAGGTTCCGGTGCTCCTCCACTCTCGCATCCGACACCATCGGCTCGGCCTTACTGGTCCCGACGCGATGCAGGAAGCCCGCCGACAGGAGCGCGAACAACGCCTTGCCAACGTCGAATTCACTGAGCCCGCTCCCGTCGACCAGCGCAGTCACGTCGCGCCGGCCGTCGATGGAATCGAGCAGCACCTCTTGCTGGTGCGTCAGCGTGACATCGCTCTGCTTGAGTCGATCGCGATCGACCTCGAACACCAGGTCGAAGGTCGGGATCTTCTTGCTGATCAACCCCCATTCGTCAACCCGTCGCGCGCCTTCCAGCAGGAGCGATTCGGGGTTGATCGACACCACAAAATCCTGCTCTTCGGGGCGGATGTCCGCCTCGAAGTTGAACGTCCCCTGTGACCACGTGAACAGGAAATAGACCGCTTCCTGAATCTGCACTCGCACCTGCGCATGCAGCTCGTCACGCGAGACGAGCCCTTGGGCCACGAGAATGTCGCCAAGCCGCTTGTCTTTGAGCCCGGTCTGCACCCCGACGGCCTGATCGATCTGTTCCCTGGTGATCAACCCGGCCTTGATCAGCAGATCGCCGAGACGGTCGCGCCGATTGACAATGGACGCATACGCAATGCGGCCTTTCTCGAAGTAGATGTAGCCGAAGTTGTTCCGATGCGTGACGCTGAGGCACCCCGTCTTCTTGCCCATGGCGAGCAACTGGAGCACATCCGGCAGACTGGCCTCTTTGAGGCTGCCTTTGATGGCCATCTCAGCGCCACTCCTCGATGACGCGGCCGCTCATCTCCGGCCAATCCCAGATGACTTTCTCGTCATCGAGGAAGAACGCGTCGACGGCCATCTCCTTCGGTGCCGGCACGCGCGCGGAGCCGGGTCCATCGAGCTCGTTGTGCGCGAGATCGAGGGAGACCGCCGCACCCGCGACTTCGGCCGTCGCCATGAGGCGCTGAATCGTTCCGGCAATCTCCCGGACGCTCGCCACGGGGCGATCCGCGAGATACATGACGAGCGCCGGCTCCGGCTCGATATCGGCCCTCGCCAGGAATCGCGCGTACAACTTCTCACGGAGGCCACGATCGGGTGGCTGAATGGCGACCACCAATCCGCCCTCGAACCTGGACCTCAATCGCTCTTCCAGGTCTTCTAATTCCTTCGGCGGGCGGTCGCTCGACAACACGACTTGCTTGCCCTGGTCGTACATGTCGTTGAAGACATGAAATAATTCTTCTTGGGTCCGCTCTTTGCCGGCGAGAAAGTGCACGTCATCGATGAGCAACGCGCCGGCCGCGCGGAACCGGGCGCGCCAGCGTTCGACGGTCCCTTCTTGCAGGGCTGCGATCAAGCTATCGACGAACTGTTGGGCCCCCAGACAAGTCGAGCCAGAAATGCCGTTCCCGATGGCGTGCATCAAGTGGGTCTTGCCGACGCCACTCGGCCCATGGATGAAGTAGGGATTGTAGCGGCGCCCGGGATCGGCGATGATGGCATCGGCCGCGCGCACCGCGAGCTGGTTCGCGGCGCCGACCTCGTACTCGTCGCGCGTGAACGCGGGCGACGGCCCGTCCGGTGCGACCTCGCCCGCTTGCGCCTTCGCCACCAGCGCCTCGGCCTGAGACAGGCGATCCGGATCGCGGAACACGTCGGCGCCACCGAGCGATGCGTCGACGTTGGTCGCCTCGGCCTCCAGCGCCCGCAACCGGTCGATCGATGTCGAGAACTCCGTGAGGACGCGCTCGACGTCCGGCTCGACGCGCCCCTCGAAGAGCCGATCGAGCGGACCCGTGCGATAGCCTTCGCCACGCCAATACGCGATGCCTTCGCCGAGCCTGACGCGCCACGCGTTCTCGGAGACGACACGCTGCACACCGGTGAGAAAGGCGAGATATTCGCCGCTGTTATCTCGTTCGACGGTGCTGCGGGTCGTGGTCGTGCCGCCGAGGAGCATCGCGACATCGTCGACGGTGAGCTCGCCTTCCTCCAGCGTCTGGTGGGCGATCAGGCGATTGAGCGCGCCTTGCAGCTCACGGACGTTCCCGAACGTCATCTTGGCCAGCGCTTCGATGACGCCGGTCGCGAATCGCACCTCGCGCTCCTCGCATTTACTCCTGAGGATCGCGACCCGCGTCTCGTAGTCCGGCGCGCCGATGTCGACGATGAGGCCGCCCGCGAGCCGGTTGAGCAGCCGCTCGTCCACATCGGCGATGTCGGACGGCGGTCGGTCGCTCGTCATGACGATCTGGCGGCCCGCGCCCTGCAGGGCGTTGAACAGACGCAGCATCTCGCTCTGCGTCTCCCGCCGTCCGGTCAAGAACTGCACATCATCGAGGAGCAGCAGATCGACATGCTGGTAGCGCTGGCGAAAGTTCTCCGCTTGTCCAATGGACACGGCCGCATGCAGCTGCCGCACGAACTCATCGAGCGACAAGTAGTCCAGCTTCAGGGCGGCCTGAACCGACGCGGCGTGGTGCGCAATCGCGCCCATGAGATGCGTCTTGCCTAACCCCGACCCGGAATAGATGAACAGGGGGTTGTACGCACTCCCGGGCGACTCGGCGACCGCGCGCGCCGCCGCGACGGCTAAGCGATTGGCCGAGCCGACGATGAAGTTGTCGAACCGATAGCGATTGTTCGCCATTTAGCGTCGCGCCCCGTTGGGCGAGCTCAATCGCTTGAGCACCAGCTCCGAGATGCCACGGAGGGTTTCGAATACGCCGGCGCCATGCAGCGCATCGGCGGCAAAATGGGGAACGCCCCTGAAATTCAGTGCGTCATCGAGCGTGGCTTCGTCCAGAATCAGATCCCGCGGCAAGTCCTGCTTGTTGTACTGCAGCACCAGTGGAACCGCGCGGGGGTCGACGCCCTGTTCTTCGAGATTCGCGTGCAGGTCCTGCAAGCTCTCGATGTTCTCTTCCAGTTGCCGACTCTGGCTGTCGGCGACGAAGACGACGCCATCGGCGCCCTGGAGCACGAGCCTGCGGGTGGTCTGGTAGTAGATTTGCCCAGGAACCGTATAGAGCTGGATCTTCGTGGTGAAGCCGGAGATCGAGCCCAGGTCCAATGGCAGGAAATCGAAGAAGAGGGTGCGGTCTGTTTGCGTCGCCAACGAGACCATTTTGCCCTTTCGATCGCTCGGCACCTGCCCGTAGATGTAGTGCAAATTCGACGTCTTCCCCGACCGCCCAGGGCCGTAGTAGACGATCTTGCACGTGATCTCGCGGGTGGAATAATTGACGAGCGACATTATCGACTGAACAAGAGCTTCAGGTTGCGATCCAACTCCGACTCGAAGTTCTCCGCCAGGATCTCGGTGGTATCGTTCGCTTTCGGTGGCGCGGCATCGCCGAGGCGTGCCGTGAACTCATCGTAGTAGAGCTGCACCAGGCCGAGCGAGCTCGCCTGGTCGAACACCGTCAAGAACACGTACGGCCCGCGCGGGGTATCGGCGCGCGCCAGGAAGAGCTGCCGCCGGCGGCCCGCGTGATGCAGGCCGGCGAAAGGCCGTCCCTGCAACTGTCGCCCGAGCTCGGTCGACGAGGCATGGATGGCCGCCGCGAGCGCGCATGCCGACATGACGTCGACCGCGCGCGTGAACCCGTGCTGCGCCAGTACCTGTCCACTGGGCGTGAGTAAGAGCGCGAGCACGGCTTGCGCGTCCTCGACGAATCGCCTGAGCGGCGCCTCGACCCAGCGCTCGACGACAGCGAGGCTCACTCGGGCAACTCCGCGGCCGTTCTGAGCAACTCGACGCGCAGCAGTCCCACCCCAACGCGAGTATCGGTCACCAGGACGACCACCAGATCATCGCGCCCGGCCATACAGAGCCGGCCGCCATCGGCGACCAGCTCCAAGTACTTCACGCCCCCGAGGCCCGCGGCGTGCGCCGACTGGCGGGCGCGCCGATAGAGCGACGCGGCGAGCGCCGCGACGACTGGTGCCTTGACGCTGGGCTGCACCACGGCGTCGATGACGATGCCATCGGTCTCGCTCACCACGAGGCTTCCGAGCACGCCACGCTGGCGTGTCAGGTGTTCGAGCGACGGAATGAACGGCGAGCTCGAGCTCATGAGAGCTGCTCCATCCAGCGTTTCGCGCGCTGGGATACGCTCTCGAGGGCGCGACGCACGAGGCCTGACGGGACTTCGGGCGCGGCCGCTACCAGCACGAGCCCATCATGTGGGGCCGGTGTCATCACGACTGTTGCCGCGGGCGTCTCGAAGATGATCGTGCGCCAGTCGCCGAGCGGAAGATGCCGCATGGCTCTCCTCGCCTCGTCGCTTATCCCGCTCAGCGCTGCTCCCACTTCGGCTCCGACGTCCATGCCATCGGAGACCACGTACTGGCCCGCCATCACAAGTCCATCTTCGTCCAGCAGCAGCGCCGCCTGATCAGCTACTCCGATCAAGTCTGCGAAGAGCTGGCGTGGGTCGCCGTGGCCATTCGACTCGACACGGTGCGCGTCCCCAGCGCCATTGCCGTTGGCGAGAGGTGTGGGCTCAGGTTCGGGTTCGGGCTCGGGCTCGGGTGCCTCCACAGGCGTGGGGTCAGGCAGGGTCACCGCGGCGCGGACGCGCTCGAGCGCCATCCCAAGCCCTTCGTCCTCGGGGCTGGCGGCGGCTGCTTCAGCGAGATACCGCTCGGCGTCCACGATGCGGCCCTGGTTGAAGCAGACGAAGCCCATGCCCTTGAGAGCGCCCGCGTGCCCGGGCGTACACCGGATGGCCGCATCCCACTCGTCGAGCGCACGCTCGGTCTCGCCGCGATCGACGTAGATGCGCGCGAGCAGGTCGTGCGCGTCGGCGTCGTACGAATGCCGCTCGAGCCCGCGCAACGCGACGCGCAGCGCGACGTCGATCTGCCCACGCGTGCGCAGGGCCTCGCCCAACGGCAAGAAGACCATGCTGGCGGGATTGCGCGCCAGCTCATCGCTCCAGCGGCGGATATCGTCAGACACCGACATAGCTCTCGACAAATCGATCGAGTCGCGCAGCCGAATCGACGGCTTCGCGGACTTCGGTCGCTTCGGCCTCCTCGGGGGCGGCCTCCAGGTATTGGCGCCAGATTTGCACGGCACCGCGGAAATCGCCCTGACAGAGCGCCGCCAGCCCGAGCTCCAGCTGAATGTGCGGATGCTTCGGGTCGGCCTCGGCCGCCCGCCGCAACTCGTCGGCCGCTTCCGCATGGCGCTTGAGCTTTCGCAAGGCTCGCGCCGCCATGAGCCGTGGCGCGGGCGCGCGCGGATCGGCGGCGATCGCCGAGCGCGCCGAGTTGAGCGCCTCGTCGTACAACCCGTCGGCCAGCGCGGCTTCCGCGAGCGTCAGGTACCGCGCCGGGTCGGGCGCCGCGGTCGCCTGCACCGCGACGGGCGTGCCCCTGCCGCCGCGCAGCTCCACCACGCCGGTCGTGAGCAAGCCGTACACGACTTTCGCGACGTCGAACTCGGACCGGCCGAGCGCGGCCGCTATGCCGTGCAGGTCGTTCGCACCGTCGATGATCGCCAACACTTCCCACTCGTTCGGCAGCAGATCGAGCTGCGTCGCGTGCAGCTCGTTGACCGCCGCGAGGATCGGGATCACGCCCAGGTGCGGCACCTTGTCGGCAATCCGGCTCCACTCGTCGATGCGGCGCGCCCCCTCCATGAGGAGCGACTCGGTCGACACGTGGACCGCCGCTTCGAGTTGCGCATTGCCGACATCGCGCTCCTCGAACGAGAAGAACCCTTCGCGCCACGACATGAGCTCGAACACGACCGTCTCGATCTGTAAGCGCACCTGGCGCTCCAGCTCGCGGGCCGAGATCGCTCCGATCTGGAGCAAGATCTCGCCGAGTCGCTTGGTCGCGCCATTCTCCTGCTGCGCCTTCCGGGCGCGCTCCAGATCGCGTTCGGTGATGCGGCCGGCACGGACGAGGACCGCGCCGAGCGGGTTCGGGCTCGACCGGATGCTGGCCGAGATGACGCGGCCGCGATCGAACAGCACCGTGCCTTCGTTATCGCGGAGCACCGACGTGACGCGCAACGCACCGGTCTTCCGGCTCAGATCCAGCAGCTGGAAGACATCGTGTATGCTCAGCTCGCGCAGCGGTCCTTCGATCGCCATGGCCTAATGCCTCCCGTTGGCGCGCGCGCCGTTGGTGAAGATCTTGGCCAGGTCCGCGGCCGTGCGCCCGTCGCGACGCGCGCGGCGGCCGTACGGCCCATCGGGTTCGATCTCCACGACTTTCTCCCAGCGCTCGATGGCTTCCCGGAACCGGTGCTGCTCGGCGAACAACGCCCCCTCGTAGTAGAGCGCGGCCGGGTGCGCGGGCTCCATGCGCCGCAACCGCGCGAATGCCAACGCCGCGTCTTTTCGTCGTCCCAGCTCGAACAAGAGCTCGCCCAACGCCAGGAGCGCCGGCGTCAGGGTCATATCGCGCTCCAACAACTCGATCACGACCCGCATCGCGGCGTCCTTTTCCCCTGTCCGACGCCAGAGCTGCGCGAGCTCCAGCGAGGCGTCGACATAGGTCGGCACCGCGTCCAACGCCGCCAGCAGCTCGGCCTCGGCGTCGGTCTCATGGCCGTCGCCGACAAGCAGCCTCGCCAGCTCGAACCGGACGACCGCCAGGTCTCCGTCGAGTGCCAGCGCCTCATAGTACGACGCTCTGGCGCCGCTCCGGTCTCCGGCGACTTTTCGCACGTCCCCGATTTTCTGCGCGACGTCGGCGCGTTGCGGCGCGGCCCGTCTGGCGAGGGCCAGGGCGGCGAGCGCGGCGTCCAGGTCTCCCGTCGCTGCCCGGGCCGTCGCCGCCAGGAGAAGCGTATCGACATCTTCGGGCGCCGCTCCGAGCAGGTCCTCGGCGACTGGCCTTGCATCCGTCGTCCGTCCCAGGGCAAGCAGGGCCTTCACCTCGCCCATCATGGCCCGCAAATGCGTACCCTGCACCCGGCGCGCGTCCCGGTAGCGCTCCAGCGCTTCGCCGTGGAGTCCTTGATGCACAAAGACATCGCCAAGCAGCGCCATGCCGTCGGCCCGATCTCCCCCTCGCAGCAAGGCCCGGCTCACTTCAGCCGTGGCCCTGTCGTACAGACCTTTGGATAGATAATCGGCCGCCATCGCGTAGGGATTCGCCAACGGCGCCTCGGTGGCCATCGCCGACGCAGTGGCGGGTGGCGTCAGCTCCGTGAAGAGCGAATCCAATACGGTAGCATCGAACGCGAACTCTTCGATCGGTGCCGAGGTCTGTCGCGCGCCCCCCAAATCCGGAACGATCGAGAGATCCGGATCCTCGTACTGGAGATCGATGGTCAGCTCGAACTTCTGCGGCACGTAATACGGGTCGAGCTCGAGGGCCCGCTTCGTCTCGCGCAGCGCACTATCGAAGTCGCCGAGATTCGACAGCGCAAAACTCAAGTTATAATGCGCCTCGGCGTAATTCGGGCGGCTTTGCGTGGCCCGCGCAAAGGCATTGCGTGCGTCTTCGAACTTGCGCAACTCGGTGAGCACGAGACCCACGCCGTTCCAGGCGACAGCGTTCTCGGGCGCGTGGAGGAGCACCTGGCGGTAGGCTTCGAGGCTCTGCTGCAGGCGCTTTCCCTTCATCAACAGCAGGGCGAGATTGAGGCGCGCTTTGACAAACGTGGGGGCGATGTCCAGCGCGGTCTCGAACGCCGTGACGGCTCCTTCGTTCTCGCCGCCGTGGAACTGGGCCACGCCGAGGTTGTTCGCGGCCAGCGCGTAGCGCGGATCCGCGTCGAGCGCTTTTTGATAGCACTCGGCCGCCTCGGTGTACTTCCCGTGTTGATGGAGCGCGACGCCGCGCTCGTTCCACAGCTTCGGGCTCTCGGGCTGGAGCGTCAGCAGCTGGTCGTAGGTGGCGACCGCCGCCGAGACGTCCTTGCGCAGGAGGTGGACTTCCGCCATCGCCTGCTGCACGAGCGCCGCGTCCTCGCCGCGGTCGAGCGCCAGCTGGTACTCTCTCAGCGCCTCGACATAGTACCCCTTCTGCCGGAACGCCAACCCCAAATTGTAGTGCGCGAGCTGACCCTCTTCGGCGACCGCCATCGGCGCCGAGATGCGGCGGGGACCGCCGTCCAGTGTCAGATTCGCTTGGGCCCGTGACAGCGTCGGGTTCAAGCGAATGGCCCGCTTCGTCGCCTCGCGTGCTTCGTCGTGTCGGCCCATGTCGCCGAGCACGAAGCCCATCAAGTAGTGGGCGTCGGGGTTATCGGGATTCCGCTCGATGGCCTTGTTGAGCGCCGCCAGTGCTTCGTCGTTCAGCCCGCGGTTGTAGAGCACCTCGCCGACGTAGAAATGGATGACCGAGCTCGCGGGATCGAGGTCGCGCGCCCGTTCGAACCACTGTTGCGCCGTCTCGAGATCGCCCGAGGCTTTCTCGGCCAGGCCGAGTTGGACGACCGCCCCGAGGTCGTCGGGATGGTAGCGCAGCAACTCGTTGAATTCGTTGACCGCCTCGCTCGAGCGGCCGAGCAGCGCGTACGCGCGCCCCAGCTCCCACCGCGCCTCGCGGTCCGCGGGCGTCGTGCGCAGGCGCTCACGGAGCTCGCCGACCCGGCGCTCGTAGTACCCGGTCGAGAAGTAC
>DATMLM010000004.1:0-2243 GCA_035570055.1 Gemmatimonadaceae bacterium | reverse complement strand
GACGGCGCCGAGGTCGCCATCGTTCAGGCGTACATGGCGCATCACCAGGGCATGACCATCGTGGCTATCGCGAATGTCCTGCTCGATGGTGAGATGCGGGCACGATTTCATGCCGAGCCGAGCATCCAGGCGACGGAGTTGCTCTTGCAGGAGCGCGCGCCGCGCGATGTCTCGGTCGTTCGCCCCAGGGCACAGGAGGTGGCGGCGGCGCCGCCCCTCGCGGGCACGTCTCTACCCGAAGTGCGGCGTCTACGCAGCGCCCACGATGCCACGCCGCAAACGCATCTACTCTCGAACGGCCGATACTCGGTAATGCTCACCAGCGCCGGTTCGGGCTACAGCCGCTGGCGGGATATGGCCATAACGCGCTGGCGCGAGGACGTCACGCGCGACGACACGGGCAGCTACATCTTTCTGCGCGATGTCGCGAGCGGTGTGATCTGGTCGGCGGGATTTCAGCCGAGCGGCGTCGAGCCTGAGGCCTACCAGGCCACCTTTACCGAGGACCGCGCGGAATTCATTCGTACGGACGGGACAATCACGACGACGCTGGAAATCGTCGTATCACCCGAAGACGACGCCGAAGTTCGGCGGTTGTCGATCGCCAATGGCGGTCATCGCGATCGAGAGATCGAGGTCACGTCCTATCTGGAGCTCGTGCTGGCGCCGCCTGCGGCAGATGCGTCGCATCAGACATTCTCGAAGCTCTTCGTTCAAACGGAGCACGTCGCGAAGCGCAACACGCTCCTCGCGACACGTCGAAAGCGTTCGCCCGAGGAGCCTGACATCTGGGCGGCTCATCACGCGGTCCTCGAAGGCATCGTGTTGGGCGAGCCGGAGGTCGAAACGGATCGGGCCCGTTTTCTAGGTCGCGGGCGCGAAATCAGGTCACCCCTTGCCGTGGTGGATGGCCGGCGGTTGTCGGGTACTGTGGGAACGGTCTTGGATCCGGTGTTCGCGCTGCGTTACCGAATAAAAGTGGCCGCCGGCACGACCTCACGCATTGCCTTTTGGACGGCAGTAGCGGCCTCGCGCGAAGGCGCGCTCGATCTGCTCGATAAGCACCACGAGGCGAACTCGTTCACGCGCGCGGCCACGCTCGCCTGGACGCAGGCTCAGGTGCAGTTACGTCATCTCGGCATCGACTCCGCCGAGGCGGGTCTATTTCAACGCCTTGCAGGCCATCTGCTCTATGCGGACGCGTCATTGCGACCGCCGTCAAACGTGATAAGCGAGGGGGGAGGCCCACCGTCAGGGCTATGGAGTCAGAGGATATCGGGCGACCTTCCGATTCTGCTCCTGCGAATCGACGACATCGAAGATATCGCCATTGCTCGCCAATTGCTGCAAGCGCATGAATATTGGCAAATGAAGGGCCTTGCGGTAGATCTGGTGTTGCTGAACGACCGTGCGGCGTCCTACGTCCAGGATCTGCAGAACGCGCTCGAGACCCTGGCACGCATGAGCCAATCGCGACCGCGGCCCGGGATGCACAGTGTAAGGGGCTCCGTGTTCGTGCTGCGCGCGGATCTCATCTCCGATCAGACGCGCCGACTCCTGCTGGCGGTTGCGCGAGTCGTACTGTTTGCGCGCCACGGCGGGCTCGCCGATCAACTCGATCGCGTTCGCAAACCGGTCGGACTCGCTCCCTTGCCCGTGAAGAGTGCGCCGACGAGCGAGGCCGCCGCGGTCGCCAACGCCGGTCACGATCTCGAATTCTTCAACGGCATGGGAGGGTTCGCCGCCCAAGGCCAGGAATACGTGATCCATCTGGGCCCGGGGCAATCGACCCCCGCGCCGTGGATCAATGTGATCGCCAATCCGCACTTTGGCTTTCAGGTTGCGGCCGACGGCAGCGGTTTCACCTGGGCCCTCAACAGCCGAGAGCATCAGATCACCCCGTGGTCCAACGATCCCGTCGCGGATCGTCCTGGCGAGGTTTTGTATCTGCGCGATGAGGAAACCGGCGAGCTGTGGGGGCCGACCGCCGCGCCCATCCGCGATCCGGGTGCGACTTATACTGCTCGCCACGGGCAGGGATACAGCCGATTCGAGCTTGCCGCGCGCGAGCTCGAGCTGGATCTGTGCATGTTCGTGCCCATGCGCGATCCCATCAAGATCTCCCGCTTGAAGATCCGCAACACCTCGCTTCGCCCGCGACGGCTTTCGATCACGGCCTACGCGGAATGGGTGCTCGGCACTGCGCGCGGGTCGTCGGCGCCATTCATTCTGACTGAGCTCGA
>DATMLM010000003.1:0-32010 GCA_035570055.1 Gemmatimonadaceae bacterium | reverse complement strand
AAAGATCTCGTCGCGATCGGACTCGGAACGATGATCGGCGGCGGAATCTTCACCACCATCGGCACCGGCGTTGTCGGCGCTGGACCCGCCGTGATCGTTTCGTACCTGCTGGCCGGCCTTACGTCGTTCTTCGCCGCGCTCTGCTACGCGGAGCTGGCGTCGATGGTGCCGGTCGCCGGCAGCGCGTACACGTACGCGTACGCCACCGCCGGACAGCTGGTCGCCTGGATCATCGGCTGGGACCTGATCCTCGAGTACTCGCTCGCCGTCTCCTCGATCGCCGTCGGGTGGTCCGGCTACTTCGTGAGCTTCCTCAAGGGGTTCGGCATCACCTTGCCG
Organism: Gemmatimonadaceae bacterium; assembly: GCA_035570055.1. GTDB lineage: Bacteria > Gemmatimonadota > Gemmatimonadetes > Gemmatimonadales > Gemmatimonadaceae > DASRDS01. The sequence continues at coordinate 31,671 of DATMLM010000003.1, read as the reverse complement.
GCCAACCTCACGTCAGTCCCACACGGGGTGAACGTGCCGGCGTTCGTCATCGTGCTCCTCGTCGCGGCACTCCTGTCGAGCGGCATCCGCGAGTCGGCCCGGGCCAACACCGTGCTCGTGGCGATCAAGTCCGTCGTGCTGGTCGTGTTCGTCGTGGCCGGGTTGAGCTTCGTACGCAAGGCGAACCTGACGCCGTTCATACCGCCCAACACCGGCGAGTTCGGCCACTTCGGGGTGAGCGGCATCTTGCGCGGCGCCGGTGTCATCTTCTTCGCGTTCATCGGCTTCGACGCCGTGTCGACCGCCGCGCAGGAAGCGAAGAATCCGCAGAAGGACATGCCGACGGGCATCCTGGCATCGCTCGCCATCTGCACGGTGCTCTACATCGCGGTCGCGCTCGTGCTCTGCGGGCTCGTGCCGTTTACAAAACTCAACGTACCCGATCCCCTCGCGGTCGGCATCGACGCCACAGGGCTCAAGTGGCTGTCACCCGTCATCAAGTTGAGCGCGATCTTCGGGTTGTTCAGTACGATGCTGGTTCAGCTCTTGGGGCAGACGCGAATTTTCTTCTTTATGAGTCGCGATGGGCTCTTACCCGAGCTCTTCGGGCGCGTTCATCCCAAGACGCGCACGCCCGTAGTCAGCACGATGCTCGTGGGGGTGCTGTGCGCGTTCGCCGCGGCGCTTTTTCCTATCAGCACACTTGGGGAGATGGTGAACATCGGGACGTTGCTCGCGTTCACACTCGTCTCGATCGGAGTATTACTCCTGCGGCGCTCCGATCCCGACGCACCCCGGCCATTCCGCGTGCCCGGTGCGCCATGGGTGCCCATCATCGGTGCGGTGATATGCGTCGCACAGATGGTGGGGCTCCCATGGCAGACCTGGGTTCGGCTTGTCGTCTGGCTCGTGATCGGCCTGACGGTCTACTTCCTACGGCGTCGGGGCCGCGTGCTTGCGCCGGCTCAGGAATTGGAAAAACTCGACTCCCTCGCGTAGCCGCCGCTTCGCCATCGTCGGGCTCATCAGCATCTCCGACGTCATCTCGGCGATCTTCCCGGCGCGGAAGTAGAACTTCTTGTACATCGTCTCGACCGAGTCGAAGATCTCGGTCTGGCCGAGGTGATCGTACGAGAGCGAGGCGGTCTGGCGGCCGTGCTCGTCGACCAGGTGCGTGTTCTCGTCGTCCGGCGGGAGCCAGCCGTTCTCTTTCGCCTGGTTGTACAGGTACGTCCCAGGATACGGCGCGGCGATCGATACCTGGATCGTGTGCGGGTTGATCTCGCGCGCGTAGTTGATGGTTTCCTGGATGGTCTCTCGCGTCTCGCCCGGAAGCCCGAGAATAAACGTCCCGTGGATCGTGATGCCGAGATCCCGACAATCTTTGGTAAACCGCTTGGCGACGTCGATGCGGAGGCCCTTCTTGATGTTATTCAAGATCTCCTGATTCCCCGACTCGTATCCAACAAGAAGGAGTCGCAGACCATTATCGCGCATGACTTTTAGCGTCTCGTATGGAACATTCGCCTTGGCATTGCACGACCAAGTCATGCCGAGCTTGCCAAGTCCCCGAGCGATTTCTTCCGTGCGCGGCCGGTCATCGGTGAACGTGTCATCGTCGAAGAAGACTTCCTCGGCCTGCGGGAAGTACTTCGGGATAAGCGCCATCTCTTCGAGGACATGCCCGACGCTGCGCGTGCGATAGCGATGGCCCCCAACCGTCTGCGGCCAGAGGCAGAACGTGCACTTCGAGCGGCACCCACGGCCCGTGTACAATGACACGTACGGGTGCTTGAGATACCCGATGAAATAATCTTCGACCTTGAGATCGCGCTTGTAGACATCGACCACGAACGGCAGCTGGTCCATGTTCTCGAGGATCGCCCGATGCGGTGTGCTGACCGCGCGGCCCTGATCGTCGCGATACGTCACCCCGTCGACAGTAGAGAGGGGCCGACCTTCGGCGATCTCTTTGATCGTGAAGTCGAACTCCTCACGCGCGACGAAGTCGATCACCGGTGAGGCGAGTAGTGACTTGTCGGGCTCGACCGCGACCTTGGCGCCCACAAACCCGATCATGAGATTCGGGTTTTCGCGCTTGAGGGCCTCGGCGACTTTGACGTCCCCCGGGAACGATGGCGAGCTCGTGTGTAAGACAGCCAGCTCGTACTGCTTGGCGAGCGTAAGGACTTGGGCGAGCGACAGGCCAGCCGCGGGCGCATCGACGAGCTTGCTGTCGGGCACCAGGGCCGCTGGCTGCGCGAGCCACGTCGGGTACCAGAACGAGCGCACCTCGCGCTTCGCCTGATATCGCGAGCCGGCTCCACCGTCGAATCCCTCATACGAGGGAGGGTGCAAAAAGAGCGTGCGCATCATTTAAGCGTAACTCTCCTCTCTCGTGCGGAGAACTCCATCAGGTCTCACCCACAGCTCAGTACCGCGCCACGTCACCCGCCGGCTCGCGTAACTCATCACCCACATCACGAACGACATGATATCGCGAATCGGCACGAGCCACACGAGATACCACGGTCGCTGGGCGTCCACCGCGACGCGATCGGGATCCCACGCCGGCGACCCTGAACTGACGTAATGTAGCGTGACCCTCAAGAGAACGGCGAGAGCCAACAACGCGAGCGACCAGCGGGCAAAATCGAAGGCCGCGCTCGCCAGCAGGGTGAGCGGCACGACATACGTCAGAAACGACATCGCGTGACCGACCGGCGTCACCGTGCGGATCGTTCGCATCCACCGGAGCTCATGTCGGACGAGGTCCGTCAGTGTCGGCTCGTTGACCGTCGCGACCACCTCATAGCGCGGGATCACGCAGCGTAGGCCGAGCTGCCGCACGCGAAGCCCGAGCTCGTAGTCGTCGGCCAAAAGCGGAGCCAAGACCTCGAACCCACCGACCGCGGTCAGCACCTCGCGACGCACCGCCATCGTCGTGCCCGAGCAGTAGGCGTTCGACCCGAGCGTGCTGGCCACGAGCACCGATGGGATGAACCCCTCGTCGATGGCCAACGCCCCGAGCTCGGCCCACAAGCCGCCGGCGGGACGACCGCGATAGCTGCACGAGACGATGCCGACCGACGGATCTGTCAGCGGTTCGACCACACGCTCTAGATAATGAGGCCCGACCCGAATGTCGCTGTCGTTGATCACGATCATGTCGTACTTCGCGAACATCTTCAGGTGCGCCAGCGTATTGCATTTTCGATTCTCACCGATCCGCGTCGCGCCCGGAATCACCCGAATGTCGACGTGCGGATACTCGGCCGCCACACGACGCGCCACCTCGAGCGCCGGATCGTTCGCGTCGCGCGCGCCGAACAGGATCTCGTAGTTCGTGTGCGACTGCTCGCAAAACGATCGAAGGTTTTCGAGGAGACCCGGCTCGAGACCGCAGAGCGGCTTCAACACGCTGACTGGTGGCAGCGGTCGTGGCGCGGCGAGGCGTGGTGAGCGCTTCCGCCAGATCAGTGTTACGACCACGCTGAGCGCAACATAGACGAGCGAAAAAACGGCGAGCACCAGTGCCGCAAAAGCAACGAATCCCATGGTAAGACCTATTGCTCCTGGCTAACTTCGGAACTTGGACGGGCTGTCCCAGCTTAGAATCCCTGGCTGCCCCATTCCTGTTCCCGATTCGTTTTGAGCTCATCCACCTCGCGCGTCCGCGCCGCACTTTGGATAGCGGCTGGCGCCGGACTCATCGCCGCCGTTCTGCTCGTGCTCCGCGAGGGGCTTCCCGACATCCTACGGCTGCTAGATATGGCCGGCTGGCGCCTCTTGTGGCTAGTGCCGGCCCACGTATTGCCGTTGGCTTGTTTCGCTGCAGCCTGGCTGGTTCTGCTCCGACGCGAAAGTCCCGGCATCGTTTATCTCACTTGGGGGGCAATAGTTCGAGAAGCCGTGGCTGGATTGTTGCCAGTGGCGCGGGTCGGCGGCGAGGTCGTCGGTGTCCGCCTCCTGGTACGACGCGGTGTCCCAGCGTCCACCGCAAGTGCCAGTGTCATTGTGGAACTGACCCTCACAATGGTCGCCCAGGTCACCTTCGCGACCATCGGTCTGATATTACTGGCCGGCTACCCCACGGTTGGACCAGCCGTTCGAGTAGTTGCGATAGGCCTCGTGATCAGCGTGATTGCGATTCCCCTGTTCGTTCTCGTTGTCAAACGATGGGGGCGATCGGCCTACGCGCTCATGCAGCGCGTGATCGGCGCGCTCGGTGGTGGGGAGCAGGTCGGGGGCGACCCCGCGCGGTTTCATGAAGTACTCCATTCGATGTATGCCGACCGGTTCGCGGTCGTGGCGTGCGGCGTATGGCAACTGGTAGGATTCCTGGTCGGCGCCTTCGAGACCTGGTTGGCGCTTCGGTTGATTGGGCAGCCTGGTGACGTACGGATGGCGATTGTGCTCGAAAGTCTGGCGACCGCGGTGCAAAGCGCGACCTTCATGGTACCCGGCGGCCTCGGGACGCAGGAGGGCGGGTTCGTTTTGTTTGGCGCCGCCGTCGGGTTGACCCCTCAGGTCTCCCTCGCGCTGAGTTTGGCACGTCGGATGCGGCAGGTAGTGCTCGGGCTTCCGGCCCTTCTGTCGTGGTATTGGACTGAGCGGAACTCTGACCGGTCCAGCCGCATTCCCTACTCGGGGCCTACAGGAGCCGATGAGTACTGACGCAGGAGCCTTGCAGGACCGCTTGCTGCCGGGCGTCTCGCGAACTTTCGCGCTGACGATTCCTCAGCTGCCAACCGCACTACGTTCGGTCGTCACCAATGCATATCTGCTCTGCCGAATTGCAGATACGATCGAGGACGAGGTCGCGCTGTCGGCCGAGGAGAAGCTGCGGTTCTCGGACTGGTTTGTTGATATCGTGGCGGGCCGGAAGCCCGCCGCGGCGTTCGCCCGTGAGCTCGAGCCGCTTTTGACGGCGTCGACCTCGGACGACGAGCGCGAGCTCATTCGCGAGACGCCGGGAGTTATTCGGGTCACGGCCTCGTTTGGGCCGCGTCAGCGAGCCGCATTGGAACGGTGCATCCGCGTCATGTGCGATGGGATGCCCCGGTTTCAGCGCCACGCCAGTCTCGCGGGGCTCTCGGACGTCGCGGAGCTCGACTCGTACTGCTACTACGTGGCCGGCGTTGTTGGCGAGATGTTGACGGAGCTCTTCTGTGCCTACTCGCCCGAGATCGAAGCCCGTCGCGAGCAACTCGCGCCGCTTGCCGTCTCGTTCGGGCTCGGGCTCCAGATGACCAACATCATCAAGGACGTGTGGGACGATCGCCGGCGCGGTGTCTCGTGGATGCCGCGTGACATCTCGATCGACGAGGTCATTGGCATCGCCCATCAACACCTTCGGGATGCCCTCGCCTACACCTTGGCGATTCCCAGAAGCGAAACCGGGATCCGTCGCTTTCTCTTGTGGGCTTTAGGATTGGCCGTATTGACGTTGCGTAAGGTCCATGGAAACCCAACTTTCCTCTCGGGGCAGAGCGTGAAGGTCTCCCGCCGGACGGTCCGCGCGACGGTGTTCGTCACGTCGGTATTGGTGCGGAATGACCGGTTGCTTTCACGGCTGTTCGAGCGCGCGGCCGAAGGGCTGCCGCTCGCGCCATTGGCCCTGTCACCTGTTGCTTCGGTCGCATGAGCTCATCTCTCGTCAGCGTCATTGACATTGAATCACAACCGGATCCGAGCGCACTGGAGGCGGGCATCACCCGCGCGTCCAAGGCGCTGATCGCGCAGCAGGATAGCGAAGGATATTGGCGGTTCGATCTCGAGGCCGATTGCACGATCACGGCCGAGTACATCCTGATGATGCACTTCATGGATGAAATCGATCCGTCGTTGCAGGGCCGATTGGCCAAGCACCTGCGCGCGAAGCAGGAGGCGCACGGTGGCTGGGGCTTGTTCCATGGCGGCGCCTTCGACCTCTCGTGCTCGGTCAAGTGTTACTACGCGCTCAAGATGGCCGGCGAGAGCCCCGAGGCGCCGTACATGTTGCGCGCCAAGCGGGCCATTCTCGCGCATGGTGGCGCGGCCAAGGCGAACGTGTTCACGCGCATTACCCTGGCGCTGTTCGAGCAGATCCCCTGGCGGGGGTGTCCGTTCCTCCCCGTCGAGATCGTGCTCTTGCCGCGGTGGTTCCCGTTTCATCTCACGAAAGTCTCGTACTGGTCGCGCACCGTCATGGTGCCGCTGGCCATTCTCTGCAGCCTCAAGCTCCGCGCCCGCAACCCGCGCCGCGTCGACATCCGCGAGCTCTTCGTCACGCCGCCGGAAAAAGAGAAAGAATATTTTCCGGCCCGCTCGACGTTGAGTCGCGCCTTCGCTGCCCTCGATGCGCTCGGGCGGAAGAGCGAACCGCGCATTCCAAACGCGGCCCGCCGTCGTGCGCTGGTTCGCGCGACCCGCTGGTTTACCGCGCGCCTCAATGGCACCGATGGACTCGGCGGCATCTTCCCCGCAATGGTCAATGCGTATGAGGCGCTCGCCGCCTTGGGATACGGCTACGATCACCCATACCGCGTGCAAGCGAGAGAGGCGCTCAAGAAATTACTCGTGATCGGCGAGGAGACGGCCTACTGTCAGCCGTGCGTCTCACCAGTGTGGGATACCGCACTCGCCACGCTCGCGCTCCAAGAAGTCGGCGACGAGGCGGCGGAGGTCGCGGCGGACCGGGCGCTCGATTGGTGCGTCTCGAAGCAGCTCAAAGAGGCCCAGCCCGGCGATTGGCGGGACGTACGACCCGGCGTGAGAGGCGGCGGCTGGGCATTCCAGTTCGCGAATCCCCACTACCCCGACCTCGACGACACGTCGGCGGTCGCGTGGGCCATGTCGCAGTCCGGCTCCCGCGCGCGCTATAAGGAGTCCATGGCCTCGGCGGCCGAGTGGATCGTCGGGATGCAAAGCCGGAACGGTGGGTTCGGCGCGTTCGATGCCGACAACACCGCGCGATATCTCAATCAGATTCCGTTCGCGGATCACGGCGCACTGCTCGATCCGCCGACCAGCGATGTCAGCGCGCGCTGTGCGCTGGCGCTCGCACGCTATGGACGGCCCGAGCACCGGTTCGCGTTGACGCGCTGTCTCGCGTTCTTGCGTGATGAGCAAGAGCCCGCGGGCTCCTGGTTCGGGCGCTGGGGAACCAACTACGTGTACGGCACGTGGTCTGTGCTGACGGCGCTGGAGCAAGCAGGTGGTCCCGCCGACCGGGCGGTCATCGCGCGCGGGGCCGCGTGGCTCAAGAATCGGCAGAATCCCGACGGCGGCTGGGGCGAGTCGAACGAGAGCTACTGGGACCAGGGCTGCGTCTCCCGTCGCGATCCCAGCACCGCATGTCAGACCGCGTGGGGTGTCCTTGGGCTTCTTGCTGCCGGGGAGGTCGATTCGGCCGCCGTGCGACGCGGGGTCGCGTACCTGCTCTCGCGGCAGGATGCCGACGGGCAGTGGGACGATCCGTGGTTCAACGCGCCCGGGTTCCCGCGGGTGTTCTTCCTCAAGTATCACGGGTACGCCAAGTACTTCCCGTTGTGGGCGCTGGCGCGATACCGCACGCTCACGCGCTCAGGCGCGGCGGCGTGACGGGCGTCGTCGCCGCACTTCCGGCTGAGGCGCGGTGGCTGCGAGCGTCGGCGCTGGAAGTGCGCGTGGGAGGTGTCGGCGCCGAGCACGCGCGGCGGGCCGCACGGGCGTTCATCGCTGACGGAGCGAAAGCGCTCATCTCCTGGGGCACCGCGGCCGCACTCGCTCCCACGCTCGGCGTCGGGACGCTCATCCTCGCTGATCGCGTCGTCGGCGACAACGAGAGCGTGCCGCTCGTACCGGACCTCGCGTGGACTGCGCGGGTCGCCGATGCGCTACGGGGCATCGTCCCCCTCGTGCGCGGCACGATGGCTTGCCCTACCGAAGTATTGCGGAACACCAAAGAGAAGCACGCGCTGGCCGATCGATGCGGTGCGATCGCGGCTGACATGGAAAGCGCCGCGATCGGGAGCGTGGCCCGCGAAGCGGGCGCGCCATGGATCGTCGTGCGGGCGATCTCTGATGCGGCCGACACGGTCGTGCCGGCGAGTGTGGTGACCGCCATCGATGGCTCTGGTGCGCTCAGCCTCATGAGACTGCTCGGCGCCCTGATACGGCATCCCGGCGACTTGGCGGCCCTCCCGACGCTGGCGCAGGGGATGCGGCTCGCGGGCCGGACGATGATGAGCGTGGCGCCGGTGCTGGAGGGCGCGTGAAAGCGCTCGTCACCGGCGCGACGGGATTCGTTGGAGCGGCAGTCGCTCGCCGACTCCTCGCGAGCGGACATGAAGTGCGCGTTCTCGTGCGACCGCGGAGCGACCGGAGAAACCTCCAAGGCCTTGCCGTCGACATCGTCGAGGGAGACCTGACCGACGCCCAGTCGGTCGAGAACGTCGCCCGTGGTTGCCAGGCGGTGTTTCACGTCGCGGCCGACTATCGGCTGTGGGTAAAAGACCCGCGAGTGATGTACGCGACCAACGTCGACGGAACGCGTGCGGTATTGCAGGCAGCCACGAGGAGCGGAGTCGACCGTATCGTCTATACGAGCAGCGTCGCGACACTGGGATACGGCGCCGACGGCATCCCCGCCGACGAAGATACACCGTCCACGCTCGACGACATGATCGGCCACTATAAGCGGTCCAAGTTCCTGGCCGAAGGAGTCGTCCGCGAGATGGCGGCAGCGGGCGCGCCCGTTGTCATCGTCAATCCCTCGACACCTGTCGGCCCCGGTGACGTCAAACCGACACCTACCGGCCGACTCATCCGCGATGCGATCAACGGCCGCGTGCCGGCCTACGTCGATACCGGGCTCAATGTCGTGCACGTCGACGACGTCGCGGCCGGCCATCTCCTTGCCTACGAAAAAGGCATCATCGGCCGCCGGTACGTCTTAGGCGGAACGGACATGACGCTCCGCGAGATCTTGACCGAGCTGGCGCTCGTGTCCGGTCGCCGCCCGCCACGGTGGCGGTTATCGCACCGGGCTGTGCTGCCGATCGCGTATATCGCCGAAGGCTGGGCGCATGTGAGTGGCCGGGAGCCGCTGGCCACGGTCGATGGTGTGCGATTATCGGCGAAGCCTATGTACTTTTCGAGTGCGCGGGCCGTGCGCGAGCTGGGCTATGCGCCGGGCGATGCGCGAGTGGCGCTCAAGGCCGCGGCAGAGTGGTTTCGACGAGGGGCGGGCGTATGGACTTGATATTGGCGCAGCCCCGCGGCTTCTGTGCCGGCGTGGTCCGCGCGATAGAGATCGTGGAGCGGACGCTCGAAGTGCACGGGTCGCCCGTCTACGTACTCCACGAGATCGTGCACAATCGGCGCGTCGTCGAGGATCTCGAGCAGCGGGGTGCGATCTTCGTCGAAGACCTGAACGACGTGCCCGCGGGCTCCGTGCTGATTTTCAGTGCCCACGGCGTGGGGCGCAAAGTCGAAGACGACGCCGCCACTCGTGGCCTCCGTGTGTTGGACGCCACGTGCCCGCTGGTCACGAAGGTCCACCTCCAGGCCCAACGCTACGCCCGCGACGGCCGCGAGCTCATCATCGTCGGCCATGCGGGGCATGTCGAGGTCTCCGGTACCCTCGGCCAAGTCGACCTGGCCCATGTGCTGTGCACGGTCGAGGAAGTCGAGCAGCTCCAAGTTGCCGATCCTGATCAGCTCGCTTACGTCACGCAGACTACGCTCAGCATTGATGATACGAGAGAAGTGGTCGAAGCCTTGAAGGCCAGGTTTCCGAGCATCAAGGGACCGGGACTGGACGACATCTGTTATGCCACGCAGAACCGGCAAAACGCCGTCAAAGAGCTCAGCGCTACGGCCAATGTTCTGCTTGTGGTCGGGGCCCGGAACAGTTCCAATTCCAACCGGCTTCGTGAAGTCGGCGCCCACCTCGGGGTGCCGTCATATTTGATCGAGGGCGCCAAGGACATCGATCCGGCGTGGCTGCCGTCCAACGGTGGAAAGGTGGCGATCACGGCCGGGGCATCGACGCCCGAGGTGCTTGTGGACCAGGTGATCGAGCGGTTGCGCTCGATGGGGATCGGGTCGATCTCGACGATCGACGGCGTGAAAGAGACGACGACTTTTCGGTTGCCAGCCGAATTGATTGATATGGAGATTGCGTGATATGGGAATTCCATTTGCGGCGCAAGCGCGCATTGCACGGTACGTCGTAGGCAAGAAGATCAAGGGCGAGAAGCGGTTTCCGCTCGTGCTCATGCTCGAGCCGCTCTTTCAGTGCAATCTCGAGTGCAGCGGGTGCGGCAAGATTGCCTACTCAAACGACATTCTGCGTCAACGCCTGACGGTCCAAGAATGTCTCGACGCGGTAGACGAATGCGGCGCGCCGGTTGTCGCCATTCCGGGTGGTGAGCCGCTCATTCACAAGGACATGCCGGAGATCGTCAACAAGATCTTGGCAAAGGGCAAATTGGTCTCCTTGTGCACCAACGCGATTCTGCTCGCCAAGCGCCTCGACGAATTCACGCCGTCGCCGTTCTTGATGTTCTCTGTGCATCTGGATGGTTTGCAAGAGCGCCACGATGCGTCGGTCTGCCGCGATGGAGTATTTGAGAAGGCGGTGACCGCGATTCGGTTAGCGAGGCGGCGGGGATTTCGCGTTTCGATCAACTGCACGCTGTTCCAAGGCGAAGATCCGGACAAGGTCGCCCAGTTCCTGGACTTTGTGACGGACGATCTCGGCGTCGAAGGCATTACGCTGTCGCCTGGATACAGCTATGAGAAAGCGCCGCGCCATGACGTCTTCCTCGGCCGCAACGAGAGCAAGAAGCTGTTCAGAGAGATTTTCAAAAGAGGGCAGGGTCGGAAGAAGGGCTGGCCGATGACCGACTCCTCACTCTTCCTCGATTTCCTCGCGGGCAATCAGCCGTACGAGTGCACGCCGTGGAGCACGCCGACGCGCAACGTGTTCGGCTGGCAGAAGCCGTGCTATCTCCTCGTCAACGAGGGCTACGCACCGTCGTTCAAGGCCCTCATGAACGACACGGACTGGGACAACTACGGCACCGGCAAGAACCCCAAGTGCGACAACTGCATGGCGCACTGCGGCTACGAGGGATCAGCGGTCGACGATGTCTTCGCGCATCCAATCAAGGCGATGCTCGTCTCGCTGCGCGGCCCGCGCACCGAGGGGCCGTTCGCGCCTGATCCCGAGATCAAGTACAAGCAAACCGGTCGCCAGCCGCTCCCGGTCAGAAAATCGAGCTGATCGCTGCCGCGGCCTTAGTCCTCTGGCTGATCGTTCTCCTCGCACCCTGGCGTGCGTGGAGTACGGTCGAGCGCTTGGATGCTGATCCGTCCACGGCGTCTTTGCACCACGATGATGTAACGGCCCTCGTACCCGCACGCGACGAAGCACCGACGGTCGCTCGCACGGTGGGCGCGCTCATGGCGCAAGGTGTCGGACGAGTTGTCGTCATTGATGACGGGTCGTCCGACGACACCGCGAATCTCGCGCAGCAGGCCGGTGCGGAGGTTATCTCCGGCGAACCGTTACCCGCCGGATGGGTTGGAAAGCTGTGGGCGCTGGAGCAAGGCCGCCGGACGGTATCGACGCCGCTGACACTCCTCGTCGACGCAGACATTGAGCTCGAACCCGGCATCGTTTCAGCGCTGCGACAACGCCAGCGCGAAGGGTTTGCTCTGGTGTCGCTCATGGCCGTGCTGGAGATGGAATCCGCGTGGGAAAAATTACTGATCCCAGCGTTCGTCTACTTCTTCAAGCTGCTGTACCCGTTTCGTCTATCGAACAGTCGGAGCCGAATCGTGGCGGCCGCGGCGGGCGGGTGCGTCTTGATCGAGACCGACCGGCTCGAGTTCGCCTCATTCCGCAACGCGATCATCGATGACTGCGCTTTGGCCAGGTCAGTGAAAAAGGCCGGAGGGCGCACGTGGCTCGGGATGACGCATTCGGTGCTCAGCCGCCGCACGATGCACGGGCTCAGGCCCATCTGGTCAATGGTCGCGCGCTCGGCGTTCGCCCAGCTCCAGTACTCGACGCTGTTACTCGTCGCCTGCATCGCGATGTTGGTTCTTGCCTTCTGGGTTCCAGTCTTCGGCGTATTCGACCCGCATACGAGGTGGACCGCATGCGCGGCGTTGGCCACGATGATGTCCACGTACATCCCGGTCCTGCGTTTCTACGGCCGCTCGCCCGCCTGGGCGCTCGCGCTCCCGCTGGCCGGAACGCTTTACTTGGCGATGACCATCACCTCAGCCATTCGCGGGTGGGGCGGCGTACGGTCGAGGTGGAAAGGACGCGACTATCCATCTTCCGCATCCTAGGGAAACATCGTATCATGTGGCCCCAGCAAGACGAGGTCGCTTGACGTGTCCGTGACATTTTCGCCGACTGACCTCAAAAGGATGGAATCGGCAGCCGAGGCGCTGCTCTCTCCGCTCGCGCACGAGCGAGTCGATGATTGGCGGCGGACGGTCACGCGGACCATCAAGCGCGCGCTCGATTGCGACGGCGCAATGTTCACGCTCGTCCCGGCCATCGAGGCCGGCGCGGATCCGACGTTCAGCGAAGACGGGTTCGCGCCTTTTCAGCTCATGCCGCCTCCGGCGGACGTCCCGGTGTTCGACGATGACCAGTTCGCCGGTATGCAGGCGATCTGCCGGTCGAGCGACGGCTTGGGCGTCGTCGTCGTGACGCGCGATCGCGGCGGCGTGCAGCCGTTCGGCGAAAAAGCGCTGGCGATGCTGCGACTGCTGCAACCCGCGCTGGCGGTGGGCATCGAGATGCGACAGCGCTTCGCGCGCCGCAGAGCCGAGTTCTTGCGAGTGCTCGATGCCATGCGCGAGGGGCTCATGCTCGTCGAGGCGAGCGGGCGCGTGCTGCACGAGACGCCGGCGATCATGCGGATGCTGGTCGATGAGTGGGAGCGCGATCGCGTCCGGACCGCGATGCTCGCGTGCGCGCGCAGTCTCACCCAGGCGCGCCGCGCCATTGGCTCGGAGCTGCGGACGGCACAACACCGGTACCGTATCCGCGGCTGCTACGCCGGCGAGGAGCTCGCGGGGTCGTCGACCGTGCTGGTGGCCATCGAACGCGTCGGCCCCGCGCCCACGCCGGACGACTCGGCGCTCAAGCTCCGGTTTGGCCTGACGCCACGGGAGATCCAAGTCACCCGGCTCCTGGCCGCCGGCCGCCGAAATGACGACGTCGCAGCGTCTTTGCAGATCAGCCCGCATACGGCCCGCCGGCATACCGAGCGCGTGCTCGCCAAATTAGGGGCCTCCTCGCGGGCGGCCGTCGGGGCGCTGCTCAGGGGAGCTTAGCTTTCAGAGTTTGAGAGCAAGGTTTTGGTCGTTCCGGCGCGCCGGAGTTGTGATCTTCGTTCCATGATCAAACCAACCCAGATGACCAATGACGAGCGGTGGACCGCGTTTGCGACCCGGGACCGCTCCTTCGACGGTGCGTTCGTTATGGCCGTGCGGACGACGGGCATCTATTGCCGCCCGAGCTGTCCGGCGCGGCGGCCGCACCGGCACAACACCCAGTTCTTCGACACGCCGGCCGAGGCCGAGCACGCGGGCTTCCGTCCGTGTCGCCGCTGCCGGCCGCATGCGGCCGATGGCGCGCCCATCGAGCGCAGCGTCCAGGCCGCGCGCGAGTATCTCGATGCGCGAGTCGGCCAGCGCGTCCCGCTGGCCCGGCTCGGAAAAGCCGTGGGCTTGAGCCCGTGGCACGTCCAGCGCGCGTTCACGCGGCTGGTCGGCGTTTCGCCAAAGGCCTACCAGGAAGCGCGGCAGCGAGAGCGCTTCAAGAGCGATCTGCGCAAAGGCGCGAGTGTGGGCCGGGCGACGTATGGCCGTGAGGCGACCGAGATCGGTATGCGGCCGGGGTCGTACCGGCGGGGCGGGCGTGGCGTGACGATTCGCTATGCGGTCGTTCCATCGGCGCTCGGGTTCTTGCTCGTCGGCATGACCGATCGCGGGGTCGCGACCGTGATGCTCGACGACAAAGTCGAGGCACTCGAGGCCACGCTGCGCTACGAGTATCCCGAGGCGGCGCTCGTGCGCGACGAATCGGGTGTTGCGGCGACCGCGATGGCAATCGTCGAGTCCATTGAGCGCGGCAACGGGCTCTCGGCGCTGCCATTGGACCTTCGCGGCACGGCGTTCCAGATGCGCGTGTGGGCAGCGCTCAGGGAGATTCCGGTGGGCGCGACTCGCACGTACACCGAAATCGCCGAGGCGATCGGGAGTCCCAAGGCCGTGCGTGCGGTTGCTGGTGCGTGTGCGGCGAATCCCGCGGCGATCGTCGTTCCCTGTCATCGCGTCGTGCGCACGGACGGCGGCAAAGGCGGCTATAAGTGGGGCATCGAGCGCAAGCGCCGACTTCTTGACCTCGAAGCTACATCTCGCCGGGCAAGGGAGTAGCGACGAGAATCGCTGTTGCCAACAGCACGAGCGCGCCGAGGATCAACTCGGCGCGCGCCGAGTTGCGGAGCGCATGCTGCTCTCCGCCGGCGAGTCTCGGCGTGGCCCAGCGCCAGTTGTAGGCGCCGACGCCGGCGACCGCGGCGACGAGCGCGAGCTTGATGCAGAGCGTGCGACCGTAGGTCGAGCCGAGCACGGCGGACCAGGTGCCGACGTGGACGTAGGAGGCCCAGAGTCCGGTGATCGCGAGCGTGCTGGCCGAGATCAGTGCGACGGGAGAGAATGCTCGCACGCACGCCAGCGCACCTTCATGGCGGGGAAGGATCACGACGAGCGCGAACACGAAGAGGGTGCCGAGCCATGCGCTTGCCGCGGCCACATGAAGCGCATCCGCCGCGATGGTCACGATCGGGTGCGCGTGATCGCCCATGGCGTGGCCGGCGAGCGACGGCGTCACCGCCAGCGCTGCCGCTATCACGAGCGTCGCCGGCCAAGCACGCCTGGCGAACGACCACCACGCGGCCACCGCGAGCACGACCTGCGCGATCCAGATGCGGCCCCATTCCGTGTGCAGCAACATCGCGCCGGCGAATGCGCGCCTCTCATCCATTGTCCCGGTCGGATCCATGAGGCTCGTGTATTGATCCCACACGCGCACCATCGCGCCGACGAGCAACAGAGCCGCCGCCCATGTCCCGAGGCGCGCAACGCTTCGCGCGAGCGCGTCTTTATCAGGGATCCCCGCGCGGCTCAGGGTTCCGTAATAAAAGGCGACGGCGCCGATGACAGTTGTAAGCCCAGCGAACGTGAGCCATCGGCCAATGTCGCCAACCAGCGTTCCACCGCTCAGCGTGCCACCGTTCAGTGGGAGACGACGAAGTTGAAGCTTCCCGACGCCGGATGCCCGTCCATGGCGGTCGAGCGCCAGGTGACCGTGTAGGCACCCTTTGCGATCTGTCCACGAACGGGGGCCACGAGCGGCCCGTGCGCGCCAGTGTCGACCGCGAGCGGCGCCAGCTGCACGAGTGTGCCAGCAGAGCTAGCGAGCTTCACCGTTGTCACGGCGACCTCAGGCCGCTCGGAGAACCAGAACTTGATCGCCGCGGGCGCCGTCGCGACGGTATCGTTCGCGGACGGCTCTGTGCGCAGCAGGTGCAGGTGCGCGGATGTATGCAGCGTCAAAGCCGCGAGCAAATATTGAATAAGAAGCGTCATGAGTGAACAGTAATAGAAATGACGAGCGGATCGTATGACGCCGAGGTCGGCGTTGTCGGCGCCGGACCGGCGGGTGCGCGAGTGGCCGAACGTTTGGCGGCGCGGGGCGTCGACGTGCTGCTCTGGGATCCCCGGGCGCCGTGGGAGAAACCATGCGGCGGTGGACTCACGGCCGCGCTAACGGATGCCGTGCCGGAGATCGCCGAAGTGCTCCCGCGGTCGCGGCCGATTGACCGCGTGCGTATCACGACGGATCAAAATGTTCCGCCGCTCGAACTCGAGCTGCGCCGGCCGATCCACATCATCGCCCGGCACACGCTTGGCGCATGGCAACTCGACCGCGCTCGTTCGGCCGGCGCGCACGTGACCGTTGCGGCCGTGCGCGCGCCGGTTCGCGAGGCACAAGGCGGTTGGTCCGTCTCCGACGCGCGCGTGCGTTTCCTGATCGGAGCAGATGGCGCCGCGAGTACGGTGAGAGCGGCCGCGGCGCCCGGATTGCGCGTCGCGCTCGAGCCGACCCGACTGGCATACGTGCCAACCGGCGGCGGCACTGGCGAAATGGTGCTGCGATTCGAGCGCGGGATCGACGGCTACGCCTGGGATTTTCCGCGCCCGGATCATCGCTCGGTCGGCGCCGTCGCCGCGCCCGGTAGCACCGGCGGCACGCGCGCGCGACTCGACTCTGCCGTCGCAGCCATCGCCCCACCCGGGGGACAGCATGGCGCCGTCGTGGGGTCCGCGCTCTATCCGATGCGCCCCGGATATCCCGAGATCGGCGGCGACGACTTCGCCCTCCTGGGCGACGCCGCCGGCCTGGCTGATCCGGCCACCGGCGAAGGCATCGCCAATGCCCTCCGCTCGGCCGACTGGGCCGCTGAGACTTTTTTGCGCGACCGATCGTTTCGTCGGTATGGCGCTTTGGTCGCGGCACGGCTCGGCGCCGAGCTCCGGGACGCTCGATGGCTGAGGTATCTGTTGTATAAGCGCGGGTACGCCGTGCGGCTGGTCGTCGGTGCGCGCGGGCGACCCAGTTTCTTACGGATCAGCGAGACGCTGATCAACGGCGCGAACGAGCATCGGTCGTTCGCCTGGCAAGTGGTGCACGCGCTGCTGGCCGCGGCGCTTGGGACACGTAGATTCGAATTAACTCCAAATGGAGGCAACGCGAGATGAGACGTATGGCGGTGCTCTTGAGCCTCGTCGTGGCATCCACGGCCGGCGCCCAGGGAAGCTTCGAGGGCGTCGTGACCTATCAGATGGGAAATAAGGGCGACACGTGGCAGTACTCGTCCAAGGGCGGCAAAGTCCGCATGGACATGAGCAACGCCAGCATGCCGGGCGGCGTGAGCGCCATCATGGACATGAGCGCCATGACGATGACCATCCTCATGAACCAGCAGCACATGTACATGACGCAGGCGATTCCGCAGACGGCGACGCTCCCCGATTCGATACATGGCAGCGTCACCAAAACCGGTTCCGAGGTGATCGCCGGCGTCCCGTGCGATGACTACGTCGGCACCGACGCCAAGGGCGCGAAGAGTGGGACCATCTGCCTCGCCCACGGCATGGGAAACTTCGCGCAATTCGGGGCGAACAATCCCTTGATGCGGCAATACTCCTCGCGCGTCTCGGGGTTTTCGGGCGCGATGAGCGGCGGCGGCTTCCCCCTCAAGATCGTGAAGGAGGATGGGCAGACCACCATGATCGCGACGAAGGTCGAGAAGAAGTCCCTCGACGCCTCGCTATTCTCAGTTCCCGCCGGATATACCCAGATGCAGATGCCCGCGGGGATGCCCCAGCACTAACCTTGCAACCCGTCGCGTTGGATCACGAAGGAGGTCCAATGCGACGGCTCGTATTTGTGCCTGTATTATTTGCGGTTACGGCCATAGCGAACTCGGCCGTAGCTCAAGATAGCACCAGGCGAGACACAACCCGGGACAGCACGCGGCAGGATACCACGCACCATTACCCGCAGCAGCGGGTCCGCGTGACGTCCCCGGGCGAAGTTGATACGGCGAAGATCCGCGCGCCGTCGCGCCGCGACTCTTCGCTCGTCCGCCACGAGATGCGCCGCGACTCGGCGTCGGCCGGGAGCGACACAGTGGCGAAGCCGGCGAAGCCTCCGGCCGACTCGCAGCCTCCGAAAAAACCGTCCTCCCCGCACTAGTTGCTCAGCCGCGCCGCGGCCCACAGGTTGAGATGTGCTGATCAAGCACCTCGAATACCTCGTGGCGCTCGCTCGCGAGAAGCACTTCGCGCGCGCCGCCGCCGTGTGCCATGTGACGCAACCAACGCTCTCAGCGGGCATCAAACAGCTCGAGGACAGCCTCGGCGTGCTGGTCGTCGAGCGCGGCCAGCGGTTTCGGGGCCTCACGCCCGAAGGCGAGCGGGTGCTCGCCTGGGCGCAGCGCATTCTCTCTGATGTCGACGGCCTGCGCCAAGACGTCAGCGAAACGCACGGCGGCCTGGTCGGCCGACTTCGACTCGGCGCGATCCCGGCGGCACTCCCGATGGTCGCCCTGGTCACTGCGCCATTCGTGGAACGGTATCCCGCCGCCAGCACGACCATCTGGTCACTCACGTCGATCGAGATCCAGCGCGGACTCGATGATTTCACGCTCGACGCCGGTATCTCGTACCTCGACAACGAGCCCTTGGCCCGCGTGCGCACGGTACCGCTCTATCGCGAACGCTACGTGCTGATCACGTCGGCGCTGGGCCCCATGGGTCACCGGACGAGCGTCGGCTGGCGTGAAGCAGCCGATCTGCCGCTCTGCCTCATGACCCCCGACATGCAGAACCGGCGCATCCTCGACGGCCACTTTCGCTCCGTCGGCGCGACGGCGCGCCCCCACGTCGAGGCCAACACGATGGTGGCCCTCGCCTCGCACTTGCGGTTTGGCAACTATTCGGCCGTACTCCCCAAGACCATGCTCGCGGTCATGGGGAATCTCCCGGACATGATCGCGATCCCGCTCGTCGAGCCCGAAGTCTCGCACGAGATCGGGCTCATCGTCGCGGACCGCGAGCCCCCGACCCCCGTCGCCGCCGCCGCCGTGCGAGTGGCTGATTCGCTCGCGCTCGGCGCGACCATCGATAAGCTCGCGTGGCCGAAGACTTAAGCCCGACCCACCCCCTGTTCGGGCTCGGCTACGCGAAACCCGCCCGAACCCGCCAGTTCCTTCGACTCGACGGCGACACCGAGCGCGAGGGCTCGGCCGACGTGGCCGAGGAAGTGCCGGTCGCCATCGCGTACAACAATCGGCCGCATGTCGTGATGATGGCGACGCCAGCAGATTACGAGGATTTCGCGATCGGGTTCTCGCTGACGGAAGAAATCGTCGCCTCGCCCGATCACATAGAGTCGATCACGGTTGTACCGTATAACCAAGGCGTCGAAATTCATCTCGTCATCCCGCATGCCGAGGCCGAAGCGCTTGCGGAACGCGGCCGGCAACTCGTGGGCCGCACGGGATGCGGGCTGTGCGGCGTGCAGACTATAACGGACGCACTACGGCCGCCGAGAACCGTGGCGCCGCCGCGGCAGCCGATCGAGCCCGAGGCCCTCTGGCGCGCGGAGTCAGCGTTGATGGGTAGGCAGACGTTGAACCAAGCGACGGCCGCCGTGCATGCCGCCGCCTGGGTGACGGCGGACGGGACGCTCGAAGTGGTTCGAGAGGATGTCGGGCGACATAATGCGCTGGACAAAGTGATCGGCGCGCTCGCGCGGGCTAAAATTGATGCGAGCCAGGGCTTTATCGTGATGACGAGTCGGGCATCGTATGAGCTGGTCCAGAAGGTGAGTATTGTGGGAGTGCCGTTGCTGGCGGCGGTATCGCGGCCGTCCGGGCTGGCGATACGATTGGCCGAGTCGGCCGGCATTGCCATTGTGGGACTCTTGAGAGGGCGCAGCGCCAACGTTTACACACACCGGGAGCACATATCTCACGCTTGAGCCTCGTGCTTGCGCTGGCCGCGGTGGCCGCGCAAGCGAATGCCCAGCAGGACTACGCCGCGATGATGTACCGGATGCACCACGATGAACGCCCGGTCGCGAACGCGTCCTGGATCGCGCCGCGCGCCGACGTGGACACGGAGACGGTCGCATACGCGGGTTCAACGACGGGTTATCTCGCGCACCCGAAAGGGTCGGGGCACAGCCCGGCGGTCGTGATGATCCACGAATGGTGGGGGTTGAACGACAACGTCCGGATGGAAGCCCGCCGGCTCGCCGGCGAAGGCTACACCGTGCTCGCCGTCGATCTCTATCATGGGAAATCGGCGCAGACGCCCGACGACGCGCGGAATCTGGTGATCGACGTCGTGCACAATCCGGCCGACGCGCTGGCGAACTTGAACGCCGCCGTCTCGTACGTGAAATCCCACGGCGCCAAGAAAGTCGGCGTGCTCGGCTGGTGCTTCGGCGGGGCGTGGAGCATACAGGAAGCGCTCAACGATGCGTCGCAGATCGACGCCGACGTCGCGTATTACGGCACGCCGGTGACTGATCCCGGGAAGCTCGCCAAGATGCCGCCGTTCCTCGGCCTCTACGGCAGCGCCGATGGCGGCATCCCGGTGGACAGCGTCAAAAAGATGGAGGTTACCCTCGAGGCGGAACACCGGATCGTCGAGGTCAAGGTCTACGACGGCGCCCAACACGCTTTCGCCAATCCGTCCGGCCAGCACTACGATAAGGCCGCGGCCGACGACGCATGGCAGCGCACGACAGCGTTTCTCGCGAAATATCTCAAAGGCTAGCGCCTGAACCTCGGTGGCCGGCAACGATCGCGTTGCTGGCCATCGGGTTGCTTCAGTTCGCGCTACCGCCCTCGATGACGGCTGGGCCCCCGTGGCTGCTGCTCGTCATCGTGTGCGTGTTGTTGGTCCCCATCATTTACGCCAGACGACGTGGGCTCCACGAGGTTAATCACTCGATGAGCGTGGTGCTCGCCGTAATTATTACGGCGGAGCTGATCGCGGCAGTGTTATCGTTGGCGGCGGCGCTGCCGACGCACAAGGAGCCACCGCAGGCGCTGCTCAAGGCCGCGGCGGACTTGTGGGTGACAAACGTGCTCGTGTTCGCCTATTGGTACTGGAAGCTCGACGCTGGCGGCCCGAACGTGCGGGAATCGCGCGGGCATCAAGATGGGGCGTTCTACTTTCCGCAGTTCATGAAGAAGACGCCGGGCTGGCGGCCGGGCTTCATCGACTATCTCTTTCTCGCGTTCACGACCAGCACGGCATTCTCACCGACTGACACCCCGGTGCTGTCCCAATGGGCGAAAGTACTCATGATGCTGCAAGCCACGATCGCGTTCACGACGGTCACCGTCTTGATCGCGCGTGCTATAAATATCTTGTAGCCCTGCTCGTCGCCGGCGCGACCGCCGGCGCCCAGCAGTCGGACCCGGCACGGGTCACGATGGACCGACTGTTCTCGGGCGACTTCGCGCCCGATCGCAGCGGCGGCCTCCAATGGCTCCCGAAATCACCGGCGTACACCGTATTCGAGCGGGGCACGCGCGGCGGTGATCTGGTGCGCTACGATGCGGCGACCGGAGCTCGCTCGGTCATGGTGCCGGCCGACAAACTCGTTCCGGCCGGCGCGAATCAAGAGCTGGCCATCGAGGAATACACGTTCTCGCAGGACGAAAAGAAATTATTGCTGTTCACGAACTCCGCCCGCGTCTGGCGACAGAACACGCGCGGCGACTACTGGGTGTACGATCTCACCGCCGGCACCCTGCGGAAGCTCGGCGGCCCCGCCAAGCCCTCGACACTCATGTTCGCGAAGTTTTCGCCCGACGGCAGCCGCGTGGCCTACGTGCGCGAGCACAACCTCTACGTCGAGAACGTCGCCGACGGCAACATCACGGCGCTCACGACTGACGGGTCGCCGACGATTATCAACGGGACCTTCGACTGGGTCTATGAAGAAGAGCTCAACGATCGCGATGGCTTCCGTTGGAGCCCGGACGGCGCCCGCATCGCCTACTGGCAGCTCGATGACTCCGGCGTCCACGACTACGATCTCATCGACGACACGGACTCGCTGTACTCGTATATCAATCCCGTTCAGTACCCAAAGGCGGGCACGCCGAACTCCGCGGCCCGCGTTGGCATCGTCGATGCCACCGGTGGCGCCACGCGTTGGCTCGCGCTGCCCGGCGATCCACGCGCGTTCCTGATCGCGCGGCTCATGTGGGCGGGGACGAACGATGCCGTCGTCGTCCAGCGCATGAATCGCGTGCAGAACGAGAACCAGATCATCCTCGGCGACGCCCGCACCGGCGCGCTCACGACGGTGCTCACCGAGCGCGATAGCGCCTGGGTCGACGCGGTCGACGACATGCGATGGTTCGAGCGCGGGCAGCGCTTCCTGTGGGTCAGCGAG
The DNA here is from genome assembly GCA_035570055.1 of Gemmatimonadaceae bacterium. GTDB lineage: Bacteria > Gemmatimonadota > Gemmatimonadetes > Gemmatimonadales > Gemmatimonadaceae > DASRDS01. Next base: position 9,623 of record DATMLM010000003.1, on the reverse strand, counting down.
CGCGATGGCTGGCGCCGGCTCTACATGATCTCGCGCGACGGTCGCACGACGAAGGCGATCTCACCGGCAAACGCCGATGTCGCAACGCCGAACAGTCCGTTCGGCCAGGCCTACACGGTCGGCGTCGACTCGGCGGGCGGCGTCATCTACTACACGGCCTCGCCCGAGAATGCGACGCAACTGTACCTCTTTCGCGCGAAGCTCGACGGGACGGGGCGGGCCGAGCGCGTGACGCCGGCGTCCGAGCCCGGTGTGCATGACTACGAGCTCTCGGCCGACGCCAAGTGGGCGATTCACGAGTGGTCATCGTTTGACAAGCCGCCGGTGATCGAGATCGTTCGGCTGGCCGATCATCGCGTCACGCGAACGGTGACGGATAACTCACGCCTCGCGCATACGGTCAGTGCACTGGCTCGTGGTCCCGTCGAGTTTTCGCGATTGGACGGGCAAGATGCCTGGATCATGAAGCCGCCCGGGTTCGACTCGACGAAAAAATATCCGGTGCTCTTCTTTGTCTACGGCGGTCCGGCTGCCCAAACGGTGCTCGACCAATGGGGCGGTCAGCAATACCTGTGGCATCTCATGCTGACGCAGCTCGGCTATGTCGTGGCTTCGGTCGACAATCACGGCACACCGACGCCCCGCGGCCGTGCATGGCGCAAGGCGATTTACAAGCACTCGGGCCCATTGGAGTCACAAGATCAAGCGGGTGCGGCGAAGGCGCTCGTGAGCCGTGGCTGGGCCGATGCCACGCGCGTCGGCGTGTGGGGCTGGAGCAATGGCGGCACGATGACGCTCAATCTTCTCTTCAGGTCGCCGGAGCTGTATCGCATGGGGATGGCCGTCGCCCCGGTGACCGACTCGCGGTTCTACGACACGATCTATACCGAGCGATACTTGGGGTTGCCTGACGAGAACCCCGAACAGTATAAAGAGGCCTCGCCGCTCTCCTACGTCGGTGGCCTCCGTGGCGACCTGCTGGTCGTACACGGCTCAGGCGATGACAACGTGCACTTCCAGAACAGCGAGGCGCTGATCAACGCGCTCGTGGCGGCGGACAAGCAGTTCACGATGATGGACTACCCGAATCGCACGCACTGCATCTGCGAGGGCGAGAACACCTCCCGGCATCTGTACGGTTTACTGACTCGCTACCTCCAAGAGCATTTGCCGGCCAGTGCTACTCGCGCTGAGTAAACTGGCCGCGCTTGGATTCGCCGCCGCCGTGCACGCGGCGCGGGCCGATCTCGTGCGCGACGGCGGCCGCCTGTGGAACACGCGGCTCGACACGCTGGATTGGATGGGCGTCGACGGCCAGCGCGTATATCTCACGCGCAAGCCCGACACCACCGGGTACACGATGACCACCGACTCATTGTGGGTCGGGCCGCTTCCGGCCGGGGTTGCGCCCGCGAACACGTCGATCGACCGGTGGGGGCGCCGATGGGCCATGGTCGTACTTCCGCTCCCGAGCGATCTCACCGCCGCATCGCGTCTCTTGATTCACGAAGCGATGCACGTGATGCAGCCGAGCGTGTTGCCGCGGCCAAATGAGCCCGTGAACGGAAGCGGCTTCGATTATCTCGACGGGCCGTCCGGGCGGCTGTGGCTCCGTATGGAAATCGCCGCACTCGCTGACGCGCTGTCGGGGGTCGATGGGGCGCTGCCGGCAGCCTTGGTCTTTCGCGCGCACAGGATCGGCGGAGCCTCGCCGGAGGAGCGCCGTCGCGAGCTCGCCCTCGAGCTATCCGAGGGCCTGCCCGAATATACCGGATGGGATCTCACGGACTCCGTGGGCTTCGTTGCCGTGCTGCGCGCGCCGGAGGCACCACAGCAGTCGTGGGTGAGACGCTTCCCTTATCTGACCGGGACCGCGTACGCATTCCTGCTCGATCGTGTGCGCCCCGGCTGGCGGCAGGGACTGACCGACACGACCGACCTCGGCGCGCTCGTGCTCGAAGCCACCGTCGGCAAGCGATACAACGAAGCAGACATTGTTGCGGCCGAGCAAGCGCGCTGGGCGAAGCGCAAAGCGCAAGTGGACTCGCTGACCGCGGTGTTCGTGACGGGGCCCACGGTGCGCATCCGGCCAAAAGTCGTGTACATCTCGTTCGACTACCGTGCGCAGGTCTCGCTCGGCGCCAACGGCAATGTCATGCCGAACCTGACGTGGAAAACCAACGACGGCGCCGAGCTGCTGGTGCCGAACGGTGGGCTCGTCACCGCGGACTGGACAGAGATGCGTGTGCCGCTCGAAGGACAGGCCTTCACGCCGGGACGGTTGGCGTCCGCGAAAAAATGGCAAGCCGGAGATTGGTCGCTGGCGCTTCCCGCCGGGTGGGTTGTCAAGAGCGACGGTGCATCGTGGGTCATCACGCCTGGTGAGGACAGTGTGACTCCGCACTAGCGCAACGTCACCAGGGCGAGGATCTTCGTCCCCCCATGCACACGGTCTTTCCCGCGACACGCCTGTCGGTCATCGAAGCGCTCGGCAGCGCTGATACGGAAACCCGCTCGCGCGCGCTCGGCGTCGTGGCCGAGGGATACTGGCGGCCCGTGTGCGCGTATATCGCGGCGCGATGGCAGCTCGACCAGCCTGACGCGGAAGACCTGACTCAGGGATTCTTCACACGCGCGCTCCTCGTGCCCGTGTTGGAGCGCTACGATCCGACGCGATCGCGCTTTCGCACGTATTTGCGTCTCTGCGTCGACGGCCACGTGCGCAATGCGCACGCGTCCCGACGCCGGGCGAAACGGGGTGGCGGTGTAGCCATAGTAGCGCTGACGGGGCAGGAGCCAGCGCCAGATCAGATTTTTGAGCGCGAGTGGGTTCGTGCCGTGCTCGCTGACGCGTTGGCGATCCTGCGTCTGCAGTTCGCCGCCAAAGGGCGCGAAATTGTGTACCGTGTGTTCCTGCGCTACGACGTCAAGGGCGCTGAGCTCGCAGCGCGACCGACATACGCCGAGCTGGCGGCCGAGTTCGACCTACCTGTCTCCCAGATTACAAATTATCTCGCGGCAGCACGCCGTGCGTTACGATTGGCCGTGCTGGATCGCCTTCGCACGCTCACGGTTACAGATGAGGAGTTGCGCCGCGAAACGCGGGCGCTGCTCGGCGCATGATGAGACTTTCCGATGCAAGTGGAGATGTTCGTGGTCTTGGGGGGTCCGGGGGGCGTAGTTGGGGTTTGCCCCCCGGAGGCGAACCGACCAGTCGAGCAGCGCGCAGCGCTGCATCGACGCGCCGCGGAGCGGCGTTGCGCCGCGAAACGCGCGCGCTGCTCGGCGCATGATGAGACTTTCCGATGCGATGGTCGAGCACCTCCGGGGACTCACGGACTGGCCCGACCTGACCGGGACACGATACGAAATTCGAAACATCATCGGGCGCGGTGGCATGGGCACCGTGTACGTGGCGCTCGACCATGCGCTCGAGCGCGAGGTCGCTATCAAGGTGCTGAGCGTTGAGGATCACGCGAGGGCCGAGCGGCTCGCGCGGGAAGCTCGCATCCTGGCGCGGCTCGAGCATCCCGGCCTCGTGCCCGTGCACGATTACGGCGTGCTCGGCGATGGGCGGCCGTACTATGTCATGAAGTACGTGCGCGGGGCGCGGCTCGACGAGTACGCCGCGACCGCGGCCGAGTCGCACGAGAAATTGCGCATCTTTCTCCGCATCTGCGAAACGATCGCGTTCGCGCACGCGGCCGGTGTCATCCATCGCGATCTCAAGCCCGAGAACGTGATGATCGGGGCGTTCGGCGAAGTGCTCGTGCTCGACTGGGGGACTGCACGGGTGCTCGGCGATCCCGAGACTGCGGCCGCCACGGTCGTGGGCACGCCCGGGTACATGGCGCCCGAGCAGCTCGACGGACACGCGGACCTGTGCGACGCGCGCACCGACATCTATGCGCTCGGCGCTGTTCTCGAGTGCCTGTGCTCCGGCGAGCATCCGGCGGTCGATGCGATTGCTCTGGCGGCCACGGCCGAGCATCCGGACGATCGCTACCAGAGTGTGCAAGCGCTCGCCGCTGACGTTGCCCGGCATCTCGCTGGAGAACCGGTCTCGGTCTATCACGAGCCTCTCGGTGAGCGCTTGGCGCGGCTGGCCGGCAAACACGCGGTCGCTCTCGCGCTCGTCGGCGCCTACATGGTCATGCGCGTGCTGTTCATCGCCTGGCGCTAAAGGATTCGGCTCTATTCGTGGAATAGAGCGCATGAAAACTCCACTGTACGGCCTCATCCTCGGCGGCGCGCTCGGCATCTTCGACGGCCTCTCCGCGCTCGTCTCGGCCCCCGAAACCGCCCCACTGATCGTCAGCATCGTCATCGGCTCGACCATCAAGGGACTCATCACGGGCGTGCTGATCGGCGTCTTCGCCCGCAAGGTCCACTCATTCCCACTCGGTCTGGCATTCGGGCTCGCCGTCGGACTCTTGCTCGCGTACGGCGTGTGTCTGCTGCAGGTATCGAGTGGCCAGAAACCTTACTACTGGCAGATCATGCTACCCGGCGCGATCCTCGGGCTCATCGTGGGATACGCTACGCAGCGCCACGAAACGATGACGGGCTAGCGGCTCGAGTCTATCAGATTCGGGTCGCTAGCTAGTTGCGAACGATTTGTTGGGCGTGTGTCGCAGCATCCAATCTCATCCAGAGCGCAGAGTGCCCGGGTGGTGGAATTGGTAGACACGCCAACCTCGCGAGTTGGCGATCCGAAAGGATCGTGCGGGTTCGAGTCCCGCTCCGGGCACGCTAGCTAGCGCCATTGCCCGCACGAGTGCGATTGCTTAGTTTAGAGACACTTGCGAGGTTGGCGTGGGCCCCGGGGAGAAATCCTCGGGGTCTCTCGCATCCGGGGGTGCGCCCTGTTGACTTTCGGGATATCTTCGGGTACAGTGTTGGGGTGGAGAAGGATCTTCCGCTCGAACAGAAGCTCGCGATCCTGACAGATCTGGCGACCGACGATCGCGAGGGACCGCCACCGCCGCGGCTGCGCAATACGAAGTCGGTCGGCGCGCTGCGACCGCTGAATATCAGACAGGTGCGAGTCGGACGGTGGAAGACGACGCTGCTGCGCATTCTCATGACGAATGCCTGCAGCTACAACTGCCACTATTGTCCCATGCGCCGCGACCGGAACATGCCGCGGACGCTCCTCAAGCCCGAGGAGCTTGTCAAGATCTTCCTCGCGGCGAGGGCTAAGGGCTGGTGCGAGGGGCTGTTCATTACCACCGGCATCCCCGGCCGCCCGCAGAAGGTGATCGATGACCTGATCACCGTGCTCGAACTGCTGCGAGTCAAGCACAAATTCTCGGGCTACGTGCACGTGAAGATGCCGCCGGGCGGTCAACCGGCGCAGATCGAGCGGCTAACAGCACTCGCGAGTCGCGTGTCGATCAACCTCGAGACCCCGTGCGGTCAGACGCTAGAGCAGATCGCGCCGGAGAAGAGTCTCGGAGAAACGCTGGTCAGCTTGGAGCGCTCACGCACGCTTGTCAATCTCGCACGCGAAGCCGAGCGAGATGGGAAGCGGCGCGACCTGTTGGCGCCCGGTGGTGTTGCCGGGATGACGATGCAGTTCGTCGTGGGTGCCACGCCCGATGATGATCGCTCGATCGTCGGCCGCGTGACGGCGCTCTATGCCGGAGGCGGAATTCATCACGCGCATTTCTCCGCATTCCGCCCCATCCGCGACACGCCCATGGAGAACACGCGGGCGACACCCGCTCTGAGAGAGCAGCGGCTGTATCAGGTGGATTATCTCCTGCGCCAGTACGGATTCGGACCGGGCGAGATCGTCTACGACGACACCGGTCATCTCCCACTCGTAACCGACCCCAAGTGCGCTTGGGCCCTCGCGCATCCGGCGTCGTTCCCAATCGAGGTGACAACGGCCGACTACGAGACGCTCATGCGGGTACCCGGGATCGGCCCGCTCTCGGCCCGCCGACTTGTGGCTGAGCGCCATGCGACCGCCATCCGCGGCCTGGCGGATCTCCGAAAGCTCGGTGTGATCACAAAGCGCGCGGCCGGATTCGTCACGCTCCGCGGCCGCCGGCTCAATCCCGTTCGGTGGGAACAGCAGCTCGGGATCTGGCGACCCGAAGACGAGATTGGTTCCTATCATCGGGTGTACGAAGTCAGTCCCGGAACGTTTCGATAGGAGCGGAGATGATTGCGCGGACCTGGCGTGGGGCAACGAAGGCGAGCGATGGCGATGCGTATGTGGAATACCTCCGAAAGACCGGTATTCGCGAGTACAAGGCAACGCCGGGTAACAAGGGCGTGATCGCGCTCCGCCGGGAGCGCGACGGCAAGACCGAGTTCTTTCTCGTGTCCCTGTGGGACGGTTGGGACGCCGTCCGCGCGTTCGCCGGTCCCACGCCCGAACGCGCCGTGTTCTATCCCGAGGACGATCGCTTTCTCGTGGAGCGGGACAACCATGTCGACCACTATGAGGTGATCGAATAGTTTGCTGCGGTGAGCAGCGAGCTCTTAAGTCAACTGCAAGCCGGGCTTGGGCCAGCATACACGGTCGATCGCGAGATCGGTCGCGGCGGCATGGCGACCGTATTTCTGGCCCACGATCACAAGCACGATCGCTCCGTCGCGCTCAAGGTGCTGCACGAGCCACTGGCCGCGAGCCTCGGACCCGCGCGCTTTCGGCGCGAGATCACGCTCGCCGCGCGCCTGCAGCACCCGCACATCCTCGCCGTGCACGACTCCGGCGAGGCCCAGGGGCTGCTGTGGTTCACGATGCCGTATGTCGACGGCGAGACGCTCCGCTCGCGGCTGAATCGTCAAAAGCAGCTGCCGGTCGAGAACGCCGTGCAAATTGCGCGCGAGGTCGCCGATGCGCTCGAGTACGCGCACCAGCACGGCGTGATCCATCGCGACATCAAGCCCGAAAATATTCTCCTGTCGAGCGGCCATGCGCTGGTCGCGGATTTCGGCATCGCGCGGGCCGTCAACCCTGGTGACGGGGATCATGCGCTGACCGAAGTCGGCATGGCGATCGGGACTCCGCGGTACATGAGCCCCGAGCAAGCGCACGCCGAGCGGTCGATCGATGGACGCACGGACGTGTACAGCCTGGCGGCGGTGCTCTACGAGATGCTCGCCGGTGTGCCGCCGACCGGTCTCTGGACCGGTACGGTGTCCGTGCGCAAAGATCGCCCGTCAGTCCCTGAAGCGGTCGACCTGGCGCTACGGAAGGCGCTGCAACCGATGCCCGCCGATCGCTTCGCCACGGCCGGTGAGTTCGCGCAATCCCTGTCCGCGGGCATGAAACCGCCGCGTGGCCGACCGTACGTCGCGTGGATCGCGGTGGGCATCGCCGTCGCCGCGCTGACGTTGCTCGTTGCCCGGTGGCCGGCCCGCGGTGGCACGTCGAAAGTCTTGGCCGTGCTCCCCTTCAACAACATCGGCGCCAGCACCCAGGAGTATTTCGCCGAGGGGCTGACCGATGAGCTCCGCGGGAAGCTCTCGTCGATCGCCGGGCTCAGCGTCATCGCGACCGGCAGCTCGGAGCAGTATCGCCACACGGAGAAGACCCTGCAGCAGATCGCGCACGAGCTCGGGGTCCGCTACCTCCTCGTCGGCACCGTGAGCTGGGACGGCGCATCCCACGTGCGTGTGAGTCCCGAGCTGGTCGAAGTGACGTCGTCGCCGGCGCCGACGACGACGTGGAAGCAAGCGTTCGAGGCGAATCCCTCCGACGTGTTCTCCGTCCAGGCCGACATCGCCGGCCAGGTCGCCTCGGAGCTCGGCCTCGCGCTGGGCACCAGCGCCAAGCGCAAGATGACCGCTCGCCTGACCGAGAACATCGCGGCGCACGATGCCTACCTTCAGGGCCTGGCGTTGCTGCCGCGCACGATCACGGCCGGGACGGCGACACCGTCGGCCGAAGTGGCGCGACAGGCGGCTGCCGCGTTCCGCCAGGCCGTTGCGCTCGACTCATCGTTCGCCGCCGCCTGGGCGCGGCTGTCGCTCGTCGACTCGCGCCTGTACCTGGCGGACGCGTCGCCATCCGTGCTCGCCGAATCGCGGACGGCGGCCGAGCGATCCCTGCGGCTTAGCCCGGCGCTTCCCGAGGGACACCAAGCGCTCGGCGCCTACTACGCGAATGGCCCGAGCGATTTCGCGCGGGCGCTGTCGGAGGATTCGATCGGGCTCGCGGCCGCGCCTGATAACGTCGAGCTGCTCACGGCGGCCGGCGTGAATGAGATCAACATGGGGAGGCTCGATGCGGCGATCGAGCGGCTGCGCCATGCGCTGGCGCTCGATCCACGATCCGTGTTGACGGCCACGCGACTCGCCGATGCGCTCAATCGCAAAGGCGACTTCGCCGGTGCGCGCGAGGCGGCCGAGCATGGGCTCGGTGTCGATCCGACGAGTCTCGCGCTGCTGGAGTCGAAGGCGTATGCGCTGCGTGGGCAAGGTGACTTGGGCGGTGCGCGCGCTACCCTCGAGCGGGCGCTCGACGTCGCGCCCACCAACTTCGAGATCATCGAGCTCGACGCCATGACGTATCTCATGGGCGGCGATCTCCAAGGCGCGCGGCGTGTTCTGCACGATGCGAGCACGCGCGTCGACTCGGCGGCGCTTTTCGCGTACGTCGCGACGACGTACGACCTGTACTGGGTGCTCGATGACGCCGAGCAGCGGGCGCTTTTGGGCTTGGGGCCCGGGGAAAACTCGCGGCGGGATTGGGCGCTGGCGCTCGCGCACACCTACTGGTTGCGCGGGCGGGCGGATGCGGCGAAGGCGTACGCCGACACTGCGCTGGCTGCGGCGCAAGGGACCGGCGCTCAGGATATTGCGTTGCTCGGCGTGGCCGAGGCGTATGAAGGGCGGCGTGAGGATGCGGTACGCCATGGACGGCAAGCTGTGGCGGCCGATCCCATCGCGACTGATCGGCAGAATGGGCCCTATACCGAGATGTTACTGGCGCGCATCTGGATGCTGGCCGGCCAGAGCGACAGTGCGGCGGCGGCGCTCGCGGTCGCCGAGAAAGTCCCTGGGTTCTATCTCACGCCCGCGTGGTTGACAATAGATCCGACCTGGGCGCACGTTTTCAGAAAATAGGAGAGGCTATGCGGCAACTCATGATGGGAGCGGCATGCATCGTTGGCGCGATCGTGCTCGCGCCAAAGGTGGTGAGGGCGCAGTCGACGGCTACGGCACCGATGGTCACGTGTAAGGACGGGACCACCTCTAAGGGTGGGCAAGGGGCGTGTTCTCACCATGGCGGCATCGCTACGGCTACGGCATCGCCCTCCGGTGCCATGACTACCAGCACGCCTGGAGGCGGCAAGATCCCCAATCAGACTCCAGCTCCCGCGACGGCACCTAAGCCTACGAAGACCGGGGCGGTTGCCGACTCCGTTGGCGCCATCGCGCAGTGCACCGACGGTATGTTCTGGGACGGCAGCGTGCGGTCAGGGGCATGCTCGGGGCATAAGGGTGTGAAGCGCTGGATGGCGGGCGCTCCGGCGAAGTAACCGCAGCCGCATCTCGGGGCCGCGTGTCGACATGGCACGCGGCCCCTTTTTTTGTGCGCGCAATCGCTAACGCGCACGACGCGACTCGCGTCTCACTCATCGATGTCGCGCGCGCGCTCT
>DATMLM010000002.1:0-110379 GCA_035570055.1 Gemmatimonadaceae bacterium | reverse complement strand
AGATCCAGCTCCACCTGATCGACGGCGATCATCTCGATCGGGTAGCCCGTCATGAGAATCGTCGGCACCGTCGAGCCGTACTTCCGTGTTAGGCGAAAGAGATCGAGCCCCTTGATGTCGGGGAGGAAGACATCGAGGAGGAAGAACGATGGCGGCGGGATCGTGAGCGTGTAGCGCAGGGCGCGCGGCGCATCGGGTGCAGCGCGCACCTCGAACCCGGCATCGCGCATAGTGCGCGCGGCCATCGCAAGAACGGCGCGGTCGTCCTCACAGATCACGACGGTCCGGCCGGCGAGCTCCGAAGTGGTCATTTCTCGCTATCCAAGAAGAAGAATGCCGCGAGTAAGGAAATACAGACAAATGAATCACTTCGCAAGTTGGCAACGGGCTCAGCCGTAACAACATTTACTAGCGCGGTGTGACGATAACGGCTATATGACCTCTACGTCGATACGTAACCGTCACGCTTCATGCGTCTCTCTTCTTCAGGGAGGCGAAATGTGCCGGAAATACGTCGCCGACGACGCATTGCTGTGTATGGATCGCAAGACGTACGGCGGCGGGAGGGCCAGTGGGTCGTCCCCGCCTAGGGAAACAGGTACGGGCCCTGCAATTAGAGCCCATCTGACCAGACGGTGTCGCGACTCGGTCAGACCACAGATCCGATTCCGCGCGACAGACGTATAACCACGCAGCGTATAGTGTGTAGCCGCATAGGGTACGCATGCGGCAACATCCACGGAGTATGACACCACAGGCACCGCAGCAGCCTATGCAGCAGACTGTGGAACGACCAGAGGCCCCGGCCCGCATTACGTTCGCCACGAACGTCCGGCGTGCGAGAATGCAACTCGGTATCTCCCAGGAGAAACTGGCCGAGCTCTCTGGGCTCCACCGCACGTTCGTCTCCTCCGTCGAGAGAGGCGAACGCAATATCTCGGTCGACAATATGGAACGCGTGGCTTCCGCTCTCCGCGTCAAGCTCGCGATCCTGCTCACGCCGCCACTCGGCGACTGAGCAAAATCGACCCTGGGAGATCGGCCGGCCGGCACACGGTAAAATGTGCCGGCTGGGCCGGTGGGCCATCAGTCGCTACGGCTGCGACGATGCGAATGGCCCTTCGTCGGCAACGGATCCAGATCCTGCAACGCCGAGCCGAACTCGCGCCAGTTGATCCCTAGACCCACCAGCAGCTGGCGGATCTTCCGAAATCCCACGTTCCGCTCGGCCCGCTCAACCGCGCCCACGAACCCGCGGTCCAAACGGGCCTCGTACGCGAAACCCTCCTGCGTGTACCCGGCCGCGCGGCGATACGTGCGAATCACCTCGGCCAATGGCTGCAACTCTTCATGTCGTTCCACAGCGGAAGCATATCTATACGACTATGCACCGATACAACTGCGAAAACGCATCATCGCACACTGCGACGATGCCTTTTTGCATACGGTGGATATGCACACGGTGGACAACTCTACTTAGTACGGGCGCTCGAACACCAAATCACGCGACACCATCACCAGAAACGACGTCCCTCCGCGCACCGTAATCACCGGCGTCATACGCGCGTCGTTGCGCAATACCTCGAGACTCTGCTCCGTCACCTGCTGACCAAGCGAGCCCGCGAGTACCTGGCCCGGGGAGGCGACGCCGTACGGGACACTCGATGGCGGCTGACTCAGTTGCGCGCCCGCGCCGACCAGCGATAACAAACCCGCGTCGAGATACGCGCGACCCAAATGCGAGTTCACCGCGCCCCGTAATCCCGACGTGCCACCCGCATCCGCGGACTCGAGGTCCGGCAACGAGAGCGAGCGGCCGCTTGGGAATATCAGGCGCGTCCACACCACCGACAGCGCGTCCTCGCCCTGCGCGACCTTCGAATCGTAGTGGCCGATCAAGCGCGAGCCCCGCGGAATCAACACCCAACGCAGCGACGGCGTGTCGTACACATCGCGAGTGACCTGGGCTACCACGAGGCCCGGAAGCGTCGAGTGAATCTCGGTCAGCAATGACGCGGGGATCAGTGCGCCGGACTCCAGCACATACGGCGAATGCGACTCCGCTGGAACAGTGTCGCGGTGCACCACGAGCGCGCTCGTCCACGCGCGAGGAGGCGCAGCTGGTGCCATCAGTGCGACGCGCGCTGGTGGGGTAGGCGAAGGCAACGGCGAAATCGGCGGCGCGAGAGAGTCTTCCGGATGCGACGGGTGCTGCGGATACGGTTGTTGCGGATACGATTGCTGCGGATACGACGGGCGCTGCGGAACTACGCGCGGCGCGACCGTCGCGGGCTCCGGCGACGGAGCCCGCGCGTGCAACGTCGTCGACCAGAGCACGACCAGCACCGTCACGAACGCCAACACGCCAACCACCACCAGCGCGACGTGGTTGAGCCGCATGGGACTCGGCGGCCGCGGACGAAAACTCGTCGACATCGCTTTGCGTTACTTGGGGACGAACAACCGCGTGTTGACGATCTCGATCTGACGACCCTTGTCGCGCAAGATCGCGCGCGAGAAGAGCCGGTCCGTGATGTACGTGTCGTTCGCGACCAGATACGTCAGCAGCGACGTCGACTTGTCGTCCAACTCGAGCAGCAAGATCGGGAGATCCGCATGCCGCGCTGAATCCGACAGCCGAACATACGCGTGCGTCCCGTCGTCATAGACCGCGACCGGCGACCACGCGGCGTGGCGGTCGGACCGCCAACGATATGTGAACGACAACGACTCCGGGTGGAACGCATCCGGAGCAGTCGCCGCAACGAGTGCGCCGCTTTCGCCCTGGTAACTGAACCGCACGCGGCGCGTGTACCGCACCGGCCGCCGACCGCACACCGGCGACTCGAGCGCGACATCGTACACCCGGCGATCCGTCGACACCACCAAGTTGGTTGCGATATCGCAACCCGTCGGCTTGATGATCACCACCGGCGTACGCCCGACCGTCAGCGTCTCGTCCACCAACCACCGCTCCGTGTCGCCAAGCGCAGTCGCCAACACCCGTTCACCCGCCTCGAGCTCGATCACGCACGCGCGAAGCGGCGCGCACATGACAACCGCCTGCGAGTGCCCGTACGGATACACGATCGCGTCACCTGTTTCGACTACAGACGTATCCGCCTGCTGCGCCAACAACCGCCCCACAATCATTAGATGTGCAACCAGCGGTGACATCCGCATCAGGCCGGCGCCCCCACCCGCGTCCACGTGATCGACGTGATGTACACACCCAACGGGTTCCGCTCGATCGACTCCGTCGTCTCCGGCGGTGAGAGCCGAACACCCACATACGCTTCCCACGGTTGCACCGCCGGCGTCCCGCCATCCACCGGATACTCCGTCTCGACCCACTGGACGCGCCAACCCGGCCCCGACGGCAACACCGCCGTCACCTCGGCCGTCCTCGTCATCACCCGCCCCAACGCATGGGGGTTGTTCCGCGGATCCGTGAAGTACGCGTTCAAGAACGCCGCCCCTCCCTGATCCACAAACCCATACGCCCGCGCCATCACCTCCCCCTCGGCCACATCCGACGGCACAATCGTTCGCACATCCCGCACGAACTCGGCGATCTGCGATACCACGAGCCGCGTATCCGTGCGCCGCAACGGCTCGACCGGCCCCAACGCGCGCGCCAGACCGAGCTTGTCGACCTCCACCACGTACGGCGTCACACGCGCCGTCGACGACAGACGCACAAACCCGAGCGTCTCCGTCACCAGCACCACGAGCAATCCAAACGCGACCAGCTGCCAGTTCCGCTTCCCCCGAGCCAAGTTCGCGTACACTCCCTCGAACTCGGCCCGCGCCGTCAGCCACGTACTCATAGTCCCTTGAGCGCCGCCGCCAACGAGAAATCCTGACGACGCGCAATCCACGACGAGCCGACCTCCGGCACGCGCGTCGACAGCATCGCAAAGATCAACGCGCCACCCACGACCTGGCCAAGCGGCGACCCTGGACCGAACAACTGATCAGAGCGAATGAGATCAAGCCATCCACGCGAAAGCTCCGCGCCTAAGCTGACAATCAAATACAACAGAAAAATCTTCACACCGACGTGCACCGCGTAACTCAAAAACCCCTCAGCAATCCCCGCCGTCCCCCGAAACGCCGCGAACCCCAAGAACACCACCCCGCCACTCAGCACGACGTAGCTCTCGACCAGCACCAACACGAGCTGCGCGGCCACCGTCACGTAGGCGAACAACACGAGACACGCCGAGAGCCCGGCGACAATCGCCATCGCGGGGTTCGAGAGCACGCCGACGACGTCGAGCGATGACAGGAGCTTGCCGGCGAGTGCCACGCCGATGTCGATCACGTCAGAGGGGTTGACCGTGCCCGGCGCGCCGATCGCGCGCTCGCCCGCTGCCGCGAACCCCGCGACGAACGGCGGCATCCAGAACGCGAACGACGTGATCAGCGACAACAGCACCGCCAACAACATGAACTTGAGCACGAACCGCGCGGCGACGTCGTCCAGCGCGCCCCGCCGAAACCCGTACACGAGCGCCGAGATCACGACCTCGATCCCCGCCAGAATCGCGAACGTGCGCTGCGCGACCGGAACCAGACGCGCGAGCCAGACGTGCGATGCCGCGGCGTAGGCGCTCCCGATCCCGTCCAGGATCTGCCCGCCGGCGTCAGTGGGGAGCTGCATACGACACCAGTGGCCGATGCGCCGTGCCCGTCGCCATCGCCGACCAGAGCGCCCGCGCATTCTCATCCGACTCGGCCTGCGCATTCACCTGATGCGCATAGTACACCGCCTCGGCGCTCGTCTGCGCCGCTACGGCTTGACGCAACAGCGTGAGCTCCTGGGCCGTGTACACGTGCACCGTGTTCGCGAGCTCCAACGACTCCTCGTGACCCTGCGAGGCCGCGACCTGCGGTTGAAATCGGTCGAGTTGCGCGGCGCCCGGCGCGACCGTCGATGACGACGCGCGCGCGGCGTCGAGGACTCCTGCCAGCGTTGACAACGTCGAGCGCGAACGCGCACGATCGTCCGCCGGGAAATCCCGCGTGGCGACTGCCCCCGGGAATACCGACGAGAACCGGCGACTCAGGTCCGTCCCTGGCGACTGGGACGCGGTGACCGTGGATACCACCGACGATATGTCCCGCCACTCCGGGTGGCCAAGCTTCTGCAACGCTTGCTCCGCCAACTTGATCTGCTCAACGGCCTTCACGACATGCAGAACGTTCTCGGCGTAGTTCGTGGGGTCGAACACGGCGAGTTGCGCAAGAACGAGACTAAGACACAGGTGCATCGGAACCTCCCAGCCAATGGTCGAGCCACGCGGCGCCGTGTTCATACATCGCTCGGGTCGCGCCGGCGCGAACGGCATCGCCAGACGCCAGCAACGCGCGCGCGACGGGCCCAAGCGAGAGCTCGAACAAACGGCTGCCACGTGGCGAAGTGAAGTAGTAGTCACGCTTGGGCGCGGCGCGCGCGATCAACGAGATCTCCCGCGCCGTGAGCCCGAGCCCTGCGTAGATCGCCGCCGTGTCCGGCGACGCGGCATCGGCGTTCGGCAGATAGATCCGCGTGGGACACGACTCCCAGATGATCGGCATCCCGGAGAGCTGCGTCACGTTGTGCGCGACAAGCACGACGGCCGCGTTCTGCTTTCTGAGCGTCAGCAGCCACTGCTTGATCCGCGCCGCGAACGCCGAACGCATGAGCGGCGCCCAAACTTCTTCGATGACGATCAACGCAGGGCGACCGTCGAGCCGGCGCTCGACCTGGTGGAACAACGCCAGTAACGTCGGCACGAGCACCCGGTCGTCCATGTCCAGCAGCGACCGGAGCTCGAACACCGTGTAGTGCGACTCCGACCCTTCAGCGTCCGACGCTCCATCCAACACGCCGGCATACGCGCCACCCTTGATATACGACACCAGCGCCGCCACCACCGACGCATCCTGCACCTGCCGCGCGAGCTCGCCCAACGTCCGATGCTGCGCCTCGCACCCGGCCAACAATGTCAGCGCGCGCTCGATCGCGTTCCGCGACCGCCGGTCAGACTCGCCGACCAACGTCTCCACCCACTCGGCGCACCACGCGCGCTCCGCCGGATCATCGACGTGTCGCAACGGCTGCAACACCGCCGTCGCCCCACCCGCCGACAGGTCCACGTGTCGCCCGCCGAGCGCGTGGCACAACACCCACGACGAATACCCGACATCGAACAGAAATACTCGCGCGGCCGGATAGCGCAGAAACTGAGCCGTGAGCAGCCCCACCAACGTCGACTTCCCCGCACCCGTCTGCCCCACAATGAGCGCATGGCCGACGTCGGACACGTGCAGGTTGACCCGAAACGGCGTCGAGCCATCGGTCGCCGCCCACAACAACGGTGGGCTCTCCGGTGGGTAATACGGACACGGGTTGTGCGCGAGCCCGGGCCACGTGCTCGTCACCGGCACGAGATCCGCGATCGCCGCGCCACTCACCACCGGCCGGCGCACGTTCGGCGCGCCGTGCCCGGGCAACGTCCCCAGAAACGCGTCGACCGCGTTCACCGTCTCGATCCGCGCCCCGAACCCGGCATCGCCGAACGCGCGCACGATCGACGTGGCCACCGCATCGGCCGAGCGCGGATCGTCCTCGATCACCACCGCGATCGCGTTGTACACACAGAACCGCGCGCGACCACTGGCGTTCTCCGTCGCCGCCGCGGCCGCATCATGCGCCATTCGCGTGGCGTCGTTGTCCAACCACATGCTCTCACGCGCCGACTCCCGACTCGCCATCTCCTGCACCCACTCGGCCGCCCCCTTCCGCTTCTGGAACCAGCGCAACTGATGCCGCCGAATCAATCGCGACGCCGTAGCCTGCGACAGCGGCAGAATCCGGTGCGACCACCGATACGCCGCCGGCAAACTCGCGATCGGCTCCAACACGCCCGGCGACGAAAGCTCGGGCCACCCCATCACCGCCACACACCGAATCGACCGCCCGCCGATCGTGGGCTCGAACCCGCCGACGAGGTCCTGCGTCGCGAGCGCGAGGTTCAAGTACACACCACCCGGCGGCGCGCGAAGCGGAGACGCCGAGCCGGTGAGACACCCATGCAGATGCGTCACGAGCGCGTCCGCGCCCAACGGCTCGAGCACGAGACGCGCACCCAGTCGGTCCGACAACGCGCGCAACGAGCGGCGAAACCCTCCGAGCACCCCGTCCCAATCCACCCGAGCCCCACGACGCCCCGAGAGCAACAACGCCCTCGCTCGCGAATCCGCCTCCGACGGGGGGAGCCACGAGACACTCAACACATACGACGTCTCATATCGCCGCCCCGCGCTCGCATACGCCGCCCGGCGCTCCTCATCGATCAGCGCCGCCGCCCGACACGGAAACTCCCCCGGCGGATACGGCGCGGCCGGGCGGCGCACCGCGTCCAGGTGCCAACACCAGTCGTCCCCATACGCCAACAGCGCGTCGTTGAACGTCCGCGACACCGCCTCTCGCTCGGCGTCACTCGCCGCCGTCACATCCGGGCCGTGATAGGCGAACGCCGACAGCAGCGCGCCGTCCTTCTGCAGAATCACGCCGTCGTCCACCATGAACGCCCAGTTCAGGAGATCGGCGACGCCTCGAGGCGCAGAACGGTGCTCAGCGAGCATGCGCGTGCGCCGGATAGTAGTCCGCGAACCGGAGCGACCGAATGTACACCGCCGTGATCGCGGGATCGAACGCCGTCGCGCGAGCCATCACCCAATGAACGGCACCGAGGTAGACGGCAGCGAGCCCGATCGTCGTCACGTGAAGGCCGACGACGATGAGGAGCCCAAGCGTCGCCGCACCCTCAGTGATCGCCACCGCGGGCTCGACACCCGCGAACAGCACGGGGCGGTGGAGTGACGCATGAATCACCGCCATGCTACACCGTCGCGCCCGCGAACTGCAGCAACCCGACGATCTGTACCGCGCCGAACATGAGCGCGATCGCGAAGATGGCCTGCCCGATGCGACGCGCCCCTTCCTCGTGCCGCGTAAACCCCCACACGACGCCACCAATCACCAGCATGAGCCCAGCCATCACGCGCGCCGTCGGACCCGTGAGGTTCGCGAGCAGCGTCGAGAACGGCGCGTTCCACGGCATGTCCGTGCCACCCGTGCCCGCGTGCGCGACGGTTGGCCAGAGCGACAACCAGAGCGCGATTAGGGAAAGTCGAGTTCGCACTGGCCATCTCCTTCGTCCACCGGATCGATGATGAACCGCCCCGCCTCATCCAGCCCGACCACTCGCACGAGACTCTTCACTCGCCGCCCCGGCCCCATCATCACGATCCAGTCGACCGCCTCCACGATGAGCGCGGCCTGCGATGGCACGTTCGCCCGCTGTGCGAGCCGATCGAGCCGCGCCAGCGCGCCCGCCGGCGAGGTCGCGTGCAACGTCGCCACGCCGCCCGGATGTCCGGTCGCCCACGCGTCGAGAAGATCGAGCGCGGCCTCGTCGCGCACCTCGCCGACGATGATCCGGTCCGGGCTCGCGCGAAGCGTCGCCTTGACGAGCTGCGCGAGCGTGCCGCCGACCGGCGTCCTGAGCGCCAGATGATCGTCAGCGACGCACTGGAGCTCGGCCGTGTCCTCGAGGATCACGATCCGCTCGGATGGAAAGATCGCCGTGATCTCGTGGATTACTGCGTTGGCGAACGTCGTCTTCCCCGAGTTCGTGCTGCCGCACACGAGAATGCTCTCGCGACCGCGGATCGCCAACCCAAGTCGCTCGCGATGCGCCGGCCACAGCGCCAGGCGCGCCACGTAGTCGTCGAGCCCGTACACGATCGCCGGTGGCTTCCGAATCGTGAACGCGGGCTCACGCGTCACCGGCGGCACGAATCCCTGGAGCCGCGCCCGCCGGAAGAACTCATCCGGCAACGTCGTCTCCAGGAACGGCGACTCGGACTTGAGCAACACGCCCTCGCGCGCGGCGGCCGCGTTCAAGAACATCTCGACCTGCTCGCTCTCGAGCGTGCACGGGAACGACGTGCGCCCGGCCGAGCGCGTCTCGAGCCGCACTTGATGGTCGTGCGGGTTGACGTACACCTCGGTCACATCCGGGTCCGTCAATGCGCCCGCTATCACCGGCCCGAGGTGCCGGAGCAGCGGTTCAGCTTCGTCGATCACTGAGCCTCCTGTCGAATGTCCCTACTTCCTACGACAGGGCTCCCCTCGAATTAATCAACGGACCTGGGCCGTATCCCCCGCGTGCAACACCAACCGGCCGGGCGCGACGAGCACGGTCCCTTCCTCGACCGACACCCGTACCGTCGGCTCCCAGGGGTTCGCGCGCACCGTGAAAATCGTGCCGACCGCCGTAATCGTCGCGTCGCCAGCGTGCACCTCGAAGGGATGCGCGGCATCGGGCCGCACCAGGAACCGCGCCTCACCTTCGAGCTCGACCATGCGTGGTGGACGGAAGAACGACGCGCGATAGCGCGCCCGCGCGAGCGGTTCGAGCACCGCGCGCGAGCCATCCGGCAACCGAACCGTCGCCGGACCGGCATAATGCTCGTCGACGTGCGCCGCGATCACCGGCGCGACACTCAGGTACGTCGCTAGGCCGAACACGATGAGCGCCGCCACGCCGATGATCACTTCCAATCGACGCAGCGTCCGACGGACCGTGAGACGCGCCGCGAGCTCCCGCCATCCGTGATCGACGTCGAGCGCCGGCTCCGGTGGCAGCGCCCGCTCGGCCAACGCCAACAATCGCGCGGCCCGCTCGCGCGCGGGATCGCCCGCGATCTCGCCCGCGAGCACTTCGAGGTACTCGGCGTCGTCGCGCGGCAGCTCGGTCATCGCGAGTCCAAGACCTTCGCGAGCGTATCCGCCCACTCGGTGTCGGCGAGACCGCGCGCGATGAGGTGGAGGGCGCGTGCGTGATGGCGGTTCACCGTGATCACCGAGAGGCCGAGTGCCGCGGCAATGGCCCGCGTGTCGAGGCCATCCACGTGGTACAGGAGATAGACTTGGCGGCATCGCATCGGCATGGCGTCGATAATCGCGGCGACCCGCTCCTCGAGCTCGTGGACCACGGGACGGTGCGGGCCGGAGTTGTCCACCGTTGGCTCCCATTCGGAGAGGGGAGGGTCGATCGCCCGGCGGCGCTTGACACCCAGTTCCGGGGCGCGATTGTTGACGGCGCCGAACAGGTAACTCGAGAGGCTATCGCGCACGGACCAGCGCTCGCGCGAGCGCCAGAGGCCCAAGAAAACATCCTGGACCAGCTCCTTGGCGTCCTCCGTCGCCAGCCCGCCAATCCGGCGGGCGAACTTGACCAGCAACGGCCAATACGCCCGGTACAGCGTCTCGAACGCCTGCCGGTCGCCCGCGCGAACCGCGGCGATCAAGGCCTCTTCTTCGCGTCGCATGTGACGTTTTTGAGTGCCGGTCGTATCCCGCCAGATGACCCTTGCGCGCGAAGCTGGTGGGTCAGCGTCTACTCGGCAAGATGGCGATGATGCGGTTGATCAGACGACGCGTCACCGCTGTCATCCGCGTTCCCGCGCCCTCCTGACCTGTCTGACCCTCGCGATCACCGCCTGCGCGAGGCCCGCTGGACCATCTCCAGCAGTCACCACCGCACCCTCTGCGGCGCCGGCGCCGTACACCCCCGCGCACAACGTCGTGAGCGGGAGCCTCGCGCAACGCCGCGCGACGTTACAACGGGTGCTCGATGCCTACCGGACGCGGAGCGCCGTTCCAGGCGCCGTGATCGCCGCGCGGTTCTCCGACAACACGACCATCGCCGTCGCCTCCGGCCTCGCCGATCGCGAGCACGGCACGACGATGCCGGCTGAGGCACGGATGCTGGCCAGCGGCGCGGCCAAGACGTTCTACGCGGCGCTGGCCATGGAGCTCGTCGGCGAAGGACGTCTCAACCTCGACACGCCGATCACGGCGTATCTCCACGGCGCGCCGTGGTTGCACCGCCTGCCGAACGTCGACAAAGTGACCACGCGCATGCTCATGCTGCAGACGAGTGGTTACGGCTCATACACGCAGGCGTTCTACGACGATCTCGCGAAAGAGCCCCTGAAAAACCGGGACCATCTCGAGATCTTGCGATCCCTCTTCGATACGCCACCCAAAGCCGAACCCGGCGAGCGATTCGAGCCAAGTGATCTCGACTACGATCTCCTGGCCGTCGTCGAGGAAGCCGTTCTCCACGAGAGTCCGTACGCCGAGATCGACCGGCGGTTCATACACAAGTTCGCCCTTCGGGAAACCTCCCCCGTACACGGTCCACGCGTCGAAGGCCTCGTGCCTGGCTATCTCGGAGTGGAGAGTCCCGTCGGGAACGTCCTCACCAGTGACGGCACCCTGGTCGTGAACCCTCAGTACGAATGGGCCGGCGGTGGATACGTGTCGACGGCCGCTGATCTCGCGCGATGGATGGGCGCATACTGCCGCGGCGAAGTCCTCTCGCCCAAGCTCTGGGCCGAAGTGGTGCGCGGCGTCGATGCGCCCGGCGGTCAGTGGGGGCTCGGCCTCTGGATCGAGCACACGCCGCTCGGGCCGGCGTATCGCGCCCAAGGCATGTTCCCTGGCTATCGCACCGAGGTACGGTGGTATCGGGATCTCGATCTCGCGGTGGCGATCCAGGTGAACATCTCCGACAGCGATCCCCTGGCCACCGTTCTCGACGAAGCGGCCCGCGCCTTATCAGCTTCGCCTACTAACAGCTGAGGCCGGTCAAGATCTGTCGGGTTGCGGCGACGCCACGACATATTGCCAGGTGTGGAGAGGACCGTAGGCGCTGATGTCGAGTGGACGTACAACGTCCACGCCGGCACGGTGAAGATGAGCGAGGCCCTGGAGACGGCGTTCGGTTGGTCTCCCGCCAGCGCTAAGCCCCGCCGTTGGTGGATCGATCGGGTCCACCCCGATGACCGCGAGCGCGTCATCGTCAAGACCGATGACATGCTGCGCGGCGACGAGAAAGCGTGCGGGCTGTCGTATCGGTTCCGACATAAGAGCGGGCAATACGTGCGCGTCCTCGACCGGTGGTCCGTCGAACGCGACGGCGAAGGCCGCGCGACCCGCGTCACCGGCACCATGGTCAACCTGTCGATGCGCGGCGCCGCACTCGACGCGGCCCGACTCCGCTTGGCACTCGCCGCGGGCCAGGTCGGCACATGGGACTGGGACCTCACCACCAACGAGTGGACCCTCGACGCCCGCGGCCGCGCCATCTTAGGCCTCTCCGAGCTGGGGCCCGAACAGTTCCTGCGCACCGTGCACCCGGACGACCGCGAGCGCGTCGCGGCCCGCCTCGGGCAAATCCAGTCCGACGCCGAGATCGACTACGACGACACCTTCCGCATCATCCGCCAGCCCGACGGGCTGCGGTGGGTCGCCGTCAAAGGCAAAGTCATAAGCGACGGCGACGACCGGCGACTCCTCGGCACGATCGTCGACGTCACCGACCGCCGCGCATACGAAACCCAAGTCCTCGCGGCCGAGGCGGCGAGACGCAACGACGCCGAGGAGGCGAACAAGGCCAAGTCCGAGTTCCTGGCGGCGATGAGCCACGAGCTGCGTACACCACTCAACGCCATCGCGGGCTACACCGAGCTCCTGGAGCTCGGCGTCCACGGCGAGCTCACCGATCTCCAACGCGAAGACCTGCGCCGCATCCGCCACGCCAGCGGCCACCTGCTCGGCCTCATCTCCGATATCCTCGACTTCACACGCATCGAGGCGAAACGCATCGAGCTCAAGATCCGCGACGTCGAGCTCGACCCGGTGTTGACCGAAGCGTTCGCGATGATCGAGCCGCAAGCGCGATCGAAAAACGTGACCGCGACATACACCGGCGCGCCAGGCGGATGCACCACGAGAGCCGACGCGGAGCGCGTCCGCCAGATCGTCCTCAACCTCCTCTCGAACGCCGTGAAGTTCACTCGCGCTGAAGGCTGCGTCGTCTTGGGTTGCGAGGTGATTACGGGCGGCCCAATGCGGATCACCGTCAGCGACACGGGTCGCGGCATCCCGCCCGACAAGCTCGAGGCGATCTTCGAGCCGTTCGTACAAGTCGGCCGCGCCCTCGCGCCCGGCGAGCACGCCGGCGTCGGACTCGGCCTCGCCATCAGCCGCGAGCTCGCGCGGCGCATGAGCGGCGACCTCACCGTCGTCTCCGTGCACGGCGAGGGATCGACGTTCACCCTGACGCTGCCCGCTGGTGGAGACGCCTGAGGCGATCGTCGGAGCGGTCCGCGCGCTCATCGAGTACGAGGCGTCGATGGCCGACTACGTCGCGCTCGCGCGCCGCGTCACCTCCTCGGGCTCCCTCAAGCGCCTGACCGCCGACCGCGCGCAACTCGCCGGCGACCGCCGCCGCGTGCGACGCGAGCTCAAGGCGATGCTGGCCGACTACTGCGCCGCGCTCAGGGCCGAGGGGATACCGCCCGAGCGCATGGTCATCGCGATCAAAGAGCTCGCCGCCGTAGCGCTGGGTCCGAATCAGACACTGCAGACGAACGCGCTCAGAGGCGATCTCTTATCGTGGGCCATCGAGGGCTACTACGCCGCAGTCCCGGACTAGCGCGCGTAGACCCGAACCAAGTCACGCGCGATCGCCGTGAAGCTCAATCGCCGCTCGAAATCCGCTGCCACATCCCGCGATGCCCGCGGGAGCGGCCGTGTCATCGCGCGCCGCAACGCGGCCGCGAACGCGTTGGCATCGCCGGGTGCCCAGAGCTCGCCACTCGCGCCCACGATCCGCCGGAACGATGGGATGTCAGTCACGACCGGCACGACGCCGCACGCCATGGCTTCGAGCAGTGAGTACCCGCCGCTCTCGGAGTGGCTCCCAAGCACGAAATAGTCGGCGCTGTTATAGATAGCCTCCAGCTCGGCGTGGGGCTTCGCGCCGAGCATCGTGATCGCGGGATGCTCGGGGATGGCGCTCTGCAGCGTGTCGTCCGTGTATACCATATATAGTCGCATGCCGGGAACCTCCGGCAGCACCGACAGAAACCCCTGCACGACGGTCAGTGGGTCCTTGAGCGCGATGAGGCGGCCGACCCACAGCACAGTGGGCGCGCGGTTGGCGACCCGATCGCTGCGCCGGAACAGCGTCGACCCCTCCGTGATCTCGTAGATAGGCTGGCGGGCAGAGATGACGCCAGCGTCGAGCCACGGCTTGGCCTGGTCACGCGTCGTGAACACGAACGCATCGATCGGAGCAAAGCACCAGCGGTGCAACACGCGCAGGCGCCGCGACGGTGCGCCCGCGTGGTCCTGCGCGATAAGCCGCGTCGTTGCCGGAAGCGCGGCGCGGAGCGCGCGGAGCTGCAGCGGGAACGTGAGACCGTTCGCGTGCACGAGCGTGGGCTCGAGGCGTCGGGCAGCGCGGTGGAAGTCCCACGGGATGTCCCAGCGGCCGAGCCCGGGGGGCAGACGGTCCGCGTGGAAGACGTACGCCACACCGTTCCGGTCCACGCGCGCGTCGCGGTGGAACCGCTGCAGCACCGTAATATCGACGTCCTCGGACGCGAGCGCCTCGGCCGTCCCGCTCACGGTAACGTACCGCGCGAGAAGGTCCTCGGGAGAGGACAGCTCGCGGTCGTAGACGTAGTTCACGTACAGGAGTCGCGTCATCATTGCGAGTCCGGCTGGACCGCGCAAGCCGTGGCGATCATTGCGGCCAAGACGACGCCGGGCGATCTCGCTACAAGGTTGAGACGGACGCGCGCGGGCGTTACGTACCGCGTCACAAGTGCGATGTGACCGGGTGGTGTCCTCGTCGCGTTGCCCACTGAGTCACGGCACATTCGCTAAGTCTTCGTCGATTCCGCAATTTTGTCAGCATCCGCCGTTTCTCAGCGTGCCACGCCATTCCTCAGCGTGCCACACGCGGCGCGTGACGTCTCAAAGTAGTCGTGTCTCCAATTCACGTCACGTTGGCGCGCGTTGTGTTTTCATATGCGCGCAACAACCTGATAATCCGCCGGCAATGGCGCGTCCTCGCGACGTGTCATATACTCGTCGCCCCGCGAAGCGCCTCTCGTTGTTTCGTGTCACCGCCTCATCGAGCAGTCGATGTCCGTCCGTCTCGCGTCATCGCTGGTGGCCGTGAACGTGTACCCCGAGCACCGGGCACACATCGCCAGAGCCGTGTGGCCGGTGTCTCGCATCGCGTTTCTGAATTACTGGGACATCGATCGGCATCTCCGACACGAAGATGCCACCGAGACGACGTACCTCGTCTCCCTCAACCCCATGCGTCGCTCGGAGATCAGCGACGTCATTCGCGACATTCGCCGCGCCCGGCCGGTCACGCCGATCATCGCCTACGCGACGCTCGTCGATGACTGGGCCGTGGAAGCCGTCCGCGCGATCCAAGCCGGCGCCAACCATCTCGCCCTCCGCGGGTTCGATGACCTGCGGCGCGTCATGTTGCACGTGAATGCCGACGCGCAACTCGTACCCGCGTGCGCGGATACCCTAAAAATCGTTCTCCCCTGGGTCCCGCAACCGGCGCACACCGTGGTCGGCCTCTGCACCATGCGCGCGGCGCGCACCCTGTCCGTGAACGATGTCGCGCACACCATCGGCACGAGTAAGCGCTCCCTGCATCGGCAGCTGCGAACCCTCGGCCTGCCCACCCCAGAATCCACCATCAGCTGGTGCCGGCTGTTCGTGGCCACCTACCTCTTCGCCCTCAAACAAGAGCCCGTCGACCACGTCGCCGGTGCACTCGGCTTCCGCACCGGTGCGCAGCTCCGCAACATGCTGCGGCGCTACACCGGGTGCACACCCACCGCGACGCGCGACCCAGATGCCGTCTCGCGCCTCGCCCGACTCTATCGCGAAGCCGGGCGGACCGCATGACGGCCGAAATCGTGCTCGCCGACGGGCTGACGCGCGACTATCTCCTTCACCATCGCGTGTGCCCCACCGGATACGCCGACGGCGGCGCCGTTCGCGTGTCGGTCGCGCCTGATGCGCTACTCGACGATGCGCTCGATGACCTGCGCTTCGTGTACGGCGCCGAGGTCGTCGTCGAGCCGGCGAGCTTGGGCGACGTCGAGCGCGCGATCGAGCGACTCACCACGCGCGCGGGTCGTGACATCGAGCTGGCGCGCGTCGATCACGACGACGAGCGCACCGCGGATGTCCGCGACCTCGCGACGCAGCCGCCCGTCGTCCGGTTCGTCAACCTGCTCGTGCGCGACGCCTACGACGCCGGCGCGAGCGACATCCATCTCGAATCTGCCCGATCCGGCCTCGGCGTCCGGTTCCGGCTGGACGGCGTACTCGCGCCCGCGCCCGAGCCGCCGGCCGAGTTGGCCCACGCGGTCGTCTCGCGCATCAAGCTCTTAGCGGAGCTGGACATCGCCGAGCGGCGGCGGCCACAGGACGGACGCATCCGCGTACGCCTCGAAGACCGGGAGCTCGATCTCCGCGTGTCGACCGTGCCGACACTCTTCGGCGAAAGCGTCGTGCTGCGACTCCTCGATCGCGGTGGCCGGCCCGTGGCGCTCGAGGAGCTCGGCATGCCGGCCGGGATCCTGGCAAGCGTCAGCCGCCTCGCGGCGCGACCCCATGGAATGATCCTCGTCACCGGGCCGACCGGCAGCGGGAAAACCACGACGCTCTACTCCGCACTCCAGCGGCGCGACACCAAGGCCGAGAAGATTATCACGGTCGAGGACCCGGTCGAATACGAGTTGCCGGGGATCACCCAGGTCCCCGTGCACCGGCAAGCCGGCGTCACGTTCGCCACCGCGCTCCGGTCCATTCTCCGCCAAGACCCCGACGTGGTCATGCTCGGCGAGATGCGCGACCCCGAGACGGCCGAAGTGGCGGTGCAAGCCGCCATGACCGGACACGTGGTGTTCTCGACCCTGCACACGAACGACGCCGTAAGCGCGATCCCGCGGCTCGTCGACCTCGGCGTCCCGCCCTATCTCATCGCCGCCACGCTCGACGGAGTGCTCGCCCAGCGCTTGGTGAGAAAAATCTGCGATGCGTGTCGCGGCGAGCAATGTCCGGCATGTCGCAACACAGGCTATCGCGGGCGACTCGGCCTGTTCGAGCTGTTCCCCGTCGACGACGAAGCAAAGCAAGCGATCGTCGCCGGCGCCTCACGCGCCGATCTCACGGCGCTGGCGCGATCGAAGGGCATGCGAACGCTGGCCGAGGATGGCCAGACGAAAGTGGCGGCTGGGCTCACGACTCTCGAGGAGGTACTCCGTGCGGCGGACGCGTAACGCATTTACGCTGATCGAGCTCATCGTCGTCATCGCGATCATCGCGACGCTGGCCGCCGTCGTGGCCCCGGCCGTGTTCAGAAATGTCGGCGATGCGAAAGTCGGCGCCGCGAAGAGTCAGATCGAAGTCTTCGCCCTGGCGCTGAACGCGTACCGGCTGGACAACGACAACTTCCCGACGACTGATCAAGGCCTGGAAGCATTACGGACGTCACCCACCGCGGGCGACCCGCCACGGAACTGGCGCGGCCCGTATCTCAGCCGGGTCGTACCGCTCGATCCCTGGGGGCGGCCGTACGTCTACATGGCACCCGGCAAATCGAACCCGCAGTCGTTCGATCTCTACACGCTCGGTCGCGACGGGAAACCCGGCGGCGACGGCGAAGACGCGGACATCACCTCGTGGGGCGGTCCCGTCCAACCGTGACCACCTCGGCGTACTCGTATCGCGCCGCGCGCGGCGACGGGACCGTGGAGCTCGGCACGGTCGATGCCGCGAGCCGGGATGCCGCGTCGAGTGTCCTCTCAAGCCGCGGTCTGTGGGTGCTCGACGTCCGGCCCGCGGCGCCAACGCTCACACGCGCGAAGCTCTCGTCTGGCGAGCTGGCATTGGGACTGAGGCTGCTCGGCTCGCTGCTCGACGCGGGGCTGCCCGTCGCACGCGCACTCGCGGCGTTCGCCGACGTTGCGCCCGATGGATGGCGGCCCGCGCTCGGCGGCCTCACCGCTGGTGTGCGCGAAGGACAATCACTAGGAGCCGCGCTGTCCGCGAGCCCGATCGATATCCCGCCCGTCGTCATCGGCATGGTGCAAGCCGGTGAAGCCGGCAGCGGCCTCTCGGCCGCCGTGATCCGTGCCGCCGATCTCATGGAATCGGCCGCGGCCACGCGTTCGGCCGTCCGGAGCGCGCTCGTGTACCCGATCGTGCTCACCGTCGCCGGCTCGGGGTCACTCGTGCTGCTCGTCGGCGTCGTCCTCCCGCGATTCGCGAAAGTGCTCGCCGATCTGGGCGCCGCGCTCCCAGCGAGCACGCGCGCGGTGCTCGATATCTCCGCGGTCGTACGAGCCGGAGCAGTGCCAGGCGCGATCGCACTGGCCCTCGCGCTCGGTGCATGGCGGGCATGGGTTGGCACCGCGAGCGGGCGAGCGCGGTGGGACGCGTGGCTGCTCTCGCTGCCGCTCATCGGCACGATCCGGCGCGCCTCCGGAACCGCGCGAGTGGGCGCCGCCGTGGCGTCGCTCCTCGACAGCGGCGTGCCGATCGCGCCGGCGCTGCTCGCCGGAGCGAGAGCGAGCGGTGACGCGGCGCTCGAAGCGCGGCTCATGGAAGCGCGGGCGAGTGTCATCGCCGGGACGCCGCTGTCGAGCGCGATAGCGGCGAGCGATGCGGCGACATCGACCGTCGTGCGGCTCGTGCGAGCTGGGGAAGAGAGTGGGCGGCTGGCCGAGATGCTGAGCCGGGGGAGTGTGCTCGAAGCCGAACGGGCTCGGAGGCTCGTGAACGGGGCAGTGAAGCTCTTGGAGCCGGCGCTCATTCTCATGTTCGGCGGCATCGTCGCGTTCGTTGCCGCGGCACTGCTCCAAGCCGTGTACAGCGTGCGGCCGACATGAACCGGCCCGGCGTCACCCTCATCGAGCTCATCGTCGTGCTGGCGATCGTCGCCATCATGGCGGGCGTGACGACGCTGGCGTTTCGGAGAGCGGACATGACGCCGACGGTCGAGCCGTGGGTGAGCGCGGTCGCGGCGGCACGGCGAACGGCCGTGGACTCGGACCGCACCGTGAGCCTCACGGTGCGCGTGGGCGACAAGGTGTACGCCGCGACTGCCCTTCCGGATGGGAGTGTCGTCGCGGACGCAGCCTTGGGCGTGGACCGGCTCACCGGGGAGGTCGCGCATGCGCCGTAGGCGGCGAGATGGCGTCGTGCTCCTCGAAGCGATCGTCGCGCTCACGATCCTCACCGTCGCGGCGCTCGCCAGCGTCGGCATGGTGCGCCAAGCCGTGGACAGCGTGCGCCGCGCGCGCGAGGCCGAGCACGATGTGCGACGAGCGAGCGCGTTCATGGAAGCCATCACGCTGTGGCCGCGCGCCGATCTCGACCGGCATCTCGGCAACCGCGCCGAGGGACCCTGGCGGCTCGACATCAATCGGCCGGTGCCGACGCTCTACCTCGTGGTCCTCACCGATTCGCTCTCCCGGCGCGAGCTCGTGCGCACGGCCATCTATCGCCCCGAGCCGCCAAATGGCCCATAGGCGAAACGGAGGCTTCACGCTCATCGAGCTCGTCGTCGCGATGACGCTCTCAGGGATCGTGCTCCTCGGTGCCCGCGCCCTTTGGGAATCCCTGGCCGTATCCGTCGACCGGCTGCGGACCCAAGCAACAGCCGATGCGCGCGAGGTAAACGGCGAGCGGCTCCTCCGATCGCTCATGGGACAACTCGAAGTCGGCACCGACCAGTCCCACGAGTTCGCGGGCGACGAGCACCACGTGCGGTTCACGACGTGGTGCGACATGCCGGCCGGCTGGCAGGAGCGCTGCGACGCCGTGATCGGCATCGAGCCGGACTCCGGCGCGGGACTGAGACTCGTGGCGCGGCTTTCCACCGGCGAAGCGATCACGCTCCAGCGCGGGTTCGGCGCCGGCGTGCTCCGATATCTCAACGACCCGGCCGGCGGAGGCGTGTGGTTCCGGATCTGGGGACATGGGATCACGGCGCCACTCGCGGTCGGCGTCATCACCGATGGCGACACCGCGATCGTGCGCATCGGGGAGCGCGGATGACGACCCGACGGGACGGATATGCGCTGCTCGCGGCGCTCTGGGTGATCGTGGCGCTGAGCGCGATGGCGCTCACCGGTCTCCTGGTCGCGCGCGATGTCGTGAGCGGCACGCAGAATCGGATCGCGCTCATGCGCGGGCGGTGGCGGGCCGAGGACTGCCTCGAGCGCGCGCGGACGGTGATGGATGATGCGCTGAGCGGTCGCGTCGCCGGCGGGTGGGCGTCGCTCGACCGGATCGTCGCGGTCGCGCCGGCCGTCACGGCCGCGGCGTGCGACGTGTCGCTTGTCCCCACCGGCCTCGCCGTTGATCTCAATGTCGCCGACGGCGAGCAGCTGCTCGCGATGTTGCGGGTGCTCGGCGTCGGTGAGCCGCGCGCCGACTCGATGGTCGATGCGCTGCTCGACTGGCGCGATGCCGATGACATCCCGCGACCGCTCGGCGCGGAGCAGGACTGGTATCGCGCAGAGGGGCGATTCACGCCGCGGAACGGGCCCTTGGCGAACGCGCGGGAGTTGCGGCGCGTCCGCGGGTTCGACGAGAGCGTGTTGCCGGACTCGATACTCACGGCGGTATTCACCGTTGAGCCCGGACGGATCGTGTGGAGCCGCGCACCGCTCGCGGTGCTCGGCAGTCTCCCCGGCATCGGCGAGGAAGCCCTCGCGCGCCTCGCCGAACGGCGCGCGCGAGGCGTGACGGTCGACATCAACGCGCTCTCGGCCGACCTCTCGCCCGGCGGCCGCCAGTTGCTCGCCTCACGCTACGGCGATCTCGCACGGTTGACGACGGATGGGCCCGACGCGTGGATACTCACGGCCCGTGGGAATGGCTATGCCATCGAGGTGCGTCTGGCGCCGGCCGGCACGCGGGCCGCGATCGTGCGGCGGCGCACCACGCCGTGAGCCTCGTCGTCGGACTGGCGGTCGAGCGCGACCGACTCCGCGCCGTCGGCGTGCGCGGCACGCGCGTGATGTGGGGCGTGGACGCGCCCGTGAGCGACGCGACGCCGCTTGGGCCGGCACTCGACGCGTTCCTCGGACAGTTGCCGCTGCGACGGCGATTGGGCCGACCGCGCGTCACCGTGGCCCTCGGCGCGACGTTCGCGCAGACCAAGCGGCTGGCGGGGCTTCCGCCGGTCGGCGACGAGCGCATGTTGGCCAAGACCGTCAGTGAGCACGCCACCCGATTCTTCCTCAAGAACGGCATCCCGCTCGTGACGACGACGGTGCGCCTCGATGCCGCGGGCCAGCCGTGGGCCTCCGCCCTGCAGAAGAACGTGGTCGATACGATCGTCGGCGTGTGCCGCTCGCGCCGCCTCGACCTCGCCGGCATCGTGCCCGCGGTTGACGTGGCGAAACCAGCGCTGGCCGCGCTCGCGCCGCTGGGCAACGAAGGGACGGCGTTCGCGGCCGCGTATGGCGCCGCCATCACGCGCGGAGCGCTCACCTGGCGCGTGGACGCCGTCGCCGAGGAGAACGCGCCGCGCTGGCGCATGGTGACGCTCACCTGCGCCGCGAGTGTGGCCCTCATCCTCGCGGTGCTCGCGCCCGGCTTCGGCGCGCGAGTGGCCGAGCATCGCGCGATCGCGCACCTGGCCAAGATCGGGGCGCCGACCCGGGCCGCCGGACAGGTCGCGCACGACAACGAGCTCGTGACGCGTGCGCTCGGCGAAGTCGCGGTGTTCGATCGAGGTCGAAGGCCGGTCACGATGCTTATGGCCGCTTTGGCGAAAGCGCTCCCGGAGGGCGCGGCGTTGCTCGCACTCCATGTCGATAGCGCCGGCGGATCGGTTGTCGCCTTCGCGCCGCGTGCTGGTGCGCTGCTCGCGCGCCTCGAAACAGTACCAGGGCTCGCGGCTTCGGAGATCACCGGGCCCGTGACGCGTGAGGTCGTGGCCGGACACGAGGTCGAGCGGGTGACCGTGCGATTCCGGTGGGGCAAGCCATGATGATGTCACCGCGGGATCGGCGCATGCTGATCATCGGGGGCACCGTGATTGCGTCGCTGATCGTGCTCTCGAAAGGCGTCCCTGCGTGGCGCGACTGGGTCACCGAGGCGCGCTCGGGCGCCGCCGAGCAAGTGCGCGCGGCGAGTGAGGCCGACGGGCTGGTCGCGCACGCGAAAGCCATGCGGGATACGCTCGCCGCGCGGAATGCGCGCTATGTGGCGCTCGCGCCGGCGCTCGTTGCGGGGCATACGCCGGCGGAAGCATCGGCGACGCTGGCGTCGCTCGTGTCAGGTGCGGCGTCCGCATCCGGGGTCAAACTGGGCGCGGTGCAGCTGCGGCCGGTCGCGGATACCGGTGCGCGACGCGCGTTCGTGCGGGTGAGTGTGCATGCCGACGTCGTCGGCGATATCCGAGGGGTGACCACGATGCTGGCGAGTCTGGAGCGGGGGCCGGCGCGACTCCGGGTGCGCGACCTGACGGTCACGCAGCCCGATCCGGCCTCTCCCGGCGATCGTGTGGAAGTGCTGAAAACAGACTTCACGGTCGAAGGATTGGCCATGGCGAGACACCAATGACACTGATCGAGCGCGGTCTCCTGCTCATCGCGGTCGGCTTGACGATCCTCGCGGGCGTTGGGTGGCTCGCGAGCGTGCCGCACACGGTGCCGGCGGCACAGTCGAGCGCGGGTGAAGTCGCCGACATCAGGGTGACACCGGCGGAGTCGGTCGATGCGTATGGGCGAGCAGTGGCAGAGACGGATCCGTTCCGACTCGACCGCCGCCCGGCATCCGTGGCATATCGGCCAGACCTCGAGGGCGTCGCGCCGCCGCCCAAGCCAGCCAAACCACAGCTCGCGCTCGCGGGCCTGGTCGGCGGCGCCGCGTTGCTCGACGGCGTGCCTGGCCATCCCGCGACCGTGATCGTGCAGGCCGGCGACACCCTCGGCGGGCTCCGCATCCGGCGGATCGGCCGCGACACCGTGATCGTGTCGGGCGCGGACACGACCTGGCGATTGACCCTGAGGCACGCATGGCAATGATCCGGTACGCGCTCGGTGTTGTCCTGATGGCGTCGACGCTCGGCGCGCAGCGACCGACACCGCCGGTCAATGAGCTCGGCGACAGCGTCACGATCCACTTGGTCGACGTCGACCTCCGCGTCGCGGTCTCGGCGCTCGCGCCATATCTCGACCGCCCGGTCGTGTTCGGCGCCGTCCCCGCGCTGCGCGTGACGCTCGAGACGCCGCACCCGGTCCCGCGCTCGGATGTCGTACGCTTGCTCACGGGCATCGTCGCGTCGCAAAACCTGGAGTTGGCGATAGACACGGCGGCTGGCCTCTATCGCATCCGCGCCCACGAAGTCCCAGCGCCCCCCCAGCCGATCGCGACCTCGCGGGCAAGCGATGCGACGCAGCTCTACGTGATCCACTTGAGCCACGCCCGCGCCGCCGATGTCGCCGCGACCGTGAATGCGCTGTACGGTCGCGCGAGCGCGCTCGGCGAGCCGGGCGCGAGCGTTGGCACGCTGTCGTCCAATCTCGCCCAGAGCGCATTTCAGCCGGCACTGGCTCCACCGTCGCCACCGGTCGGAAACGCGGGGCTCAACGGCGGACGGTCAGCGGCGTTCAGCGGCGAGACCGCGATCATTCCCGATGCGGGCACCAACAGCCTCCTGGTTCGGGCGAACGCCGCCGATTTCGACCTGATCGCGGCCGCCGTGAAAGAATTGGATGTGCGCCCACTGCAGGTGCTGATCGAAGTCCTGATCGTCGAGGTGCAGAAGAACTCGAACTGGGCGGTGGGCCTCGGCATCAATTTCCCGAATCAGCAAGCCAAGGGCACGAGCACGAGCATCGGCGGCTCGACGCCGAGCGCGGGACTCGGCGACTTCGCGCTCAACGTGATGCGCACGGGAAGCCCGGCATTCACCGCGAGCCTCACCGCGGCGGCCGCGAAAGGTGAAGCGCGCATCCTGTCGCGGCCCGTGGTGTTGGCCGAGAACAATGAGGAGGCCGAGATCTTGGTGGGGAGCCAGCAGCCGTTCATTCAGGTGCAGCAGACGCAGGTGGGCGCGGTCGCGCAGAACCAAGTCGTGCAGTACCAGGACGTCGGGACCAAGCTCACGGTTCGGCCGACGATCTCGACCGACGGATATGTGCAACTGCAGCTCACGCAGGAAGTGAATCAGGCGACGGCGCAGGTGCAGTTCAACGCGCCGGTCATCTCGACGCGCACGCTCAAGACGCGCCTGCTCGTCCGTGACAGCCAAACCGTGGTGCTCGGCGGCCTGTCGAGTCGCGAGCGCGACAAGAGCTCGAGCGGCGTGCCGGTCTTGTCCTCGATTCCCGTGCTGGGCGTGTTGTTCGGCCAGCAGAGTCGGACGAACACGGGGACCGAGTTCTTTCTCTTTCTGACGCCCCGCATCGTGCGCGACGACATCGACGTGACGAAGGTGACGCAGCCGATCGATTCGACGATGCGGCGCGAGGCGCCAAGCCCGTGACCGATCATCTGTTGATTGGCGAGTCGCCAGCCATGCACGATCTGCGCTCGGCGATTCGGCGCGTGGGGCCGTCCTCGGCGCCGACGCTGATTATCGGCCCGCGGGGATCGGGCAAGGAGCTCGTGGCACAGGCGCTGCACGCGGCCAGCCGACGCCCCGGCCCGTTCGTCGCATTCAACGCCTGCGCGATTGCGGATACGATGTTCGAGGACGCGCTCTTTGGTCACGTACGCGGCGCATTCACGGGGGCCACGGCGGATACGCTGGGCTATCTCGCTGAAGCCCACTGCGGCACCGCGTTCTTCGACGAGGTGAGCGGCATCCCTCCCGCGAATCAACGGAAGCTGTTGCGCGCGTTGGAGACGCGCACATTCCGGCCCGTCGGCAGCCGTGCCGATCGCCAGAGCGACTTTCGACTCTTGTCAGCGACCAACGACGACCTTGACGCCTTGGTGCGCGACGGCCGGCTCCGCGCCGATCTCATCGACCGGTTGAGTGTGGTGCTTCTTCGGGTGCCGCCGCTCCGTGATCGGATCGAAGACATTCCATCGCTGACCGGGCATTTCGTCGGTCAGATCGACCCGCGAGGACAGCGACGCTTCTCTGATACCGCCCTGGCGTCACTGGCCGAACATGACTGGCCAGGCAACGTCCGCGAGCTCAAACACGTGATCGAGCGCGCGCTGTTGTCGACCGAGGCGTCGGTCATCACGCCCCAGATGGTGCGGGTCGCGGTCGCCGGCCGCGAGCACCACGATGGGCGCGACCGCGATGCGTTCGAGCGCCGCCGCCTCGCGACGCTGATGGAGAGCGTAGAGTGGGATGTGGAGGCCGCGGCCCGCGAGCTCGGCGTGCATCTGACGACCGTGTATCGTCGTCTCTGGAAGCTCGGGCTGGCGCGCGGGCGACAGCGGCGCCGTGCGGCACTGGGGACTGACGCCGAGTGAGCGCTACGATCGACGATGTGGCGTCACACGCAGCGTGTCACCATTCGTGCCGACGATCGGCCGCGGCTGGGTGACCGGCGGGGCCAGCGCGGCGGTATCGCCATCGAGTCGCCAGATGCCCGACGTATCCCGGCGAGCGACGACGCCCCACTTGAGGGTCCGCCGGATGCCCAGCATCGCACCGCCGACCCGGAACTGTGGGCGCACGGCCGTGATCGCACCGATGTCATAGCCGCCGGTGATCGCGAACGGCGCGAATGCCGGCCAGAGGACCCGTGCGCGGGCGCGCAGCGCGACCGTGTCGCGGATGTCGCGATCGGTCTCATAGAACAGATGCAGCGCGTCACCGTCCGCGTAGTGCTCCGCGCGCACGGTGTCCACGGCAATGTGTTCACCACTCGGGAGCGGCAAGGTCCAGGGTGCAGTGGTCCGAGTGGACGACGGCGAGCACGCCAGGAGCGATGCGGCGAGTATGGCGATCGGGCGTTGTCTC
The DNA here is from genome assembly GCA_035570055.1 of Gemmatimonadaceae bacterium. GTDB lineage: Bacteria > Gemmatimonadota > Gemmatimonadetes > Gemmatimonadales > Gemmatimonadaceae > DASRDS01. The sequence goes on along the minus strand of DATMLM010000002.1, from coordinate 84,472 downwards.
ACGGCGTCCCGATGGACGCGGAGTCCGCACAGCGGTCCGCGATGGCGAGCCGAGCGATCGTGCCGCCGACATCAGCGATGGAGACGCACTGACCCGCGTGCAGCGGGCCACCGGCCCCGACCGTCTTGCTGTACCCGAGGTTGAAAGTCCCGGCCGTGTAGCGATACCGGAGCGTCGCGCCAGTCGCTGTACGAACGACGAGCGTTTCAGGGTGGCGTCCAGCACCGTCGCCCGGCGTAAGCGACGCGACGTGTCCGACGACGGCGAGGTACTGCTCATCGCCGACCGCGAGGCCGAGGTTGATGCTCATCCAGGCAACCGCCAGCGCGCACAGCCCGACGAGCCCCGCGACGCCGAACGCGAGAGAGGATCCCAGTCGCGACGGCGGCTGCGAGCGTCCCATGCCCGACCGATACAGCGAGGCCACCACGAACGCGATCGCGGCCGGCATCAGCAACACGGCGACGTTCAGGGTTTGGAACAGCCAGTTGGACGCGTCGTAGACGACGGTCCACTGCGGAGCGATCGGAGCCATATCCACGAAGCTAAGAATGGTGATGCGCCGAGACCAGCGGCGCCGTGGGGGAAGGCCCACGGCGCCACCGCGGAACGGTCAGTTGTCAGGTGCTAATGCACCCATTGGGTTGGAGGTCTGGATCCACCATTGGACCATTCCGTCTTGCACTTGCTGGTACACCTGCGCGGCTTGCTGTTGGAGATACGCCAATCCGCGAGTGGCCTGCTGATAGAGGTACGAAACGACCTTGGGCGCGGATGCGGTCACCCCGGTGGTCACCGCGAGATGCGCTCCGGGGGTCTCCGCGGTGCTGACCATGACCGTGGTGCCATCTTGGTTCGAGCTGACGGTTGCTTGCACTGGCGGTATTGCTGCGGCCACTTCCACGGATGGGCCGTTGATGGAGCTCGTGTTGTTGGTGCCTCCGATGGTCGGGCCCGCGTTCACATCGGAGCCAGTTCCCCCTCCCGTCGACGACCACACGCCGATGTCACTCGGGAGGAATCCGTTGAACGAAACGTAGACGCCCGCCGCGGACGTGCCGCCGACTGGCCCCTCGAATATGCTCGATGAAACGCCGAACAAGAACGCAGGGTCGGTCGTCGTGGCGGCGCAGCACGATGTCGAGTCTTGACTCGTGTTGCTCGAGTCGGCGGGGTTCGGCGGCGTCGAATCCGTACTGTAGTCGTCGAACAGCCCGCTATGATCACTGCCGTTGATCGGGTCACCGTTGCCGTACGCGTACTGATTGACGCCAGCGCCGATGCCCGACGGGTCTGGGGAAATGAAGCGGCGGGTGACCGGGTCGTACCACCGCGACCGGACGTAGTAGAGGCCCGCGCCGTCTTCGAACAGCAGGCCCTTCCACCGCAACTGCGTCGTATCGCCCGTTGAGGAAGAGACGGTCGTCGCGCCCCACGGGTCATAACTCAGCGACTGCTCGGTCGTCGATCCGCTGAACTGCGCGATGATGTTCCCGAGTCCGTCCTGCGCGAAGAAGTGCACCGTCGTCGCGCCAGGCGTGCCGGTGATGCGCGCCAACGGCTGATCCTGAGCGCCGGGGTACGGAACGAATTCCGCGAGGCGTTTGTTGGCGGCGCCATCGAGCACCGCGAGCAGTTCGCCGCCATCCCACAAGTAATACCGGTCCGCCGAGCCGTTGGTGCTGCGTTTCACGAGCTGCCCGGCGGTGTTGTATTCGTAGGTCCGCTTCCCGGTCGCGGACGAGTCGACGAGCAGCCGGCCGTCGGCGCTCCAGGTGAACCGCGTTTGACTGCTGTTCAGAGTGGTGGTCACCCGGTTGCCTTGCGAGTCGCCCGCAAACGCGAGGCTGCCCCAGGCGCTCAGTCGGTTGCCGGGCTTGACCGTGCCCGAGGTATCGGCCGAGCCGACCGTGACGCTCTCCAAGTTGCTCGCGGAATCGAACGCGAACGACGCTTGTTGCTGCAGCGTGAAGTTCCGGTGGAGGCCGCAGCCGTACCCCTGTCCATTGATGCACTTCACGAGCGTGTCCGACCAGAAGCCGGTCTGGTGCTGCGTGAGCTGGCCGAGGCTCGTGTAGCCGTAAAACTCGACCGATCCATTCACGGCCGTCGAATGGTCGACTTCATTGATACGTGCCGCGGAGTCGTAGCCGTATCCGCGATACAGGCCGAGGCCGGTCCAGGCAGTCGTGGCGAGGGTGTGAAAGGCCGTGTACGTGTCGGATCGTACGACACCGCCGGGAAAGACCACGCTGTCGATTTGATTGAGAACGTTGTAGCGGAACGAGACCGTCGTGGCGTTGAGGTGGAGACTGTCCACCAAACCCGTGCGCGAGTCGAAGAAGAGGCGCCGGGCATATGGATCGAATTGGGTGACGCCGCCGCCGGTGCTGACGCCCACGGAGTCGACGCGTCCGCGCGTGTCTCGGTGGTAGAAGCGTTTGAAGCTGTGACCGCCGGCGTAGGTCGTGATCGTGGAGTCGACCCATCCGCCGGCGCGATTGTAGTACGTGACGTCGGTCGCCGTGGCGTTCGTCGCCGTGACGATGTCGTTGAAGACCGTATACGTGAAGGTCTCGAGGCTGTCCGGCTCGTTCGCGACGGCCTGTCGATGGACGGTCGTCACGCGCCCCATGTTATCGTAGACGTAACTCGCGCGCAGGCCATTGCGGTTCGTGACCGTGGCGGCCAACCCGTAGCCGTTGTAGGTCGTCGTCGCGACGCGGTTGGTGGGATCGGTGCGCGTCACCGGCCATCCGACGGCATTATAGGTCGTGGTGTAGACCTGATTTTTCGGGTCGGTCACCTGCTTCAGGTACAGGCCATCGTAGGTATAGATCGTCGGCGGATGGACACCGTCGCTGCTCGACACGACGCGGTTCTGAAGGTCGTAGAACGTCGTTTGCGTGCCGGCGCCGCTCGTGTGGACGACGGAGTCGCGTCCTTCGCCGTCGAATACCGTGGTCCGGAATCGACCACCGGGTGAAACCGTTGCGCGGTTTCGGTTGCCGGTCGCGGAGTCGTAGGCGTACCGCGTGGTGTCGCTCTGCGCGTCGGTCACGAGGGTATCACGGCCGAGCGCGTCGGCATAGAACCTGGCTTTCGTGACGCCGTTCACGATCAGCGAGTCCGTGTGACCGCGGACGCCGAGCGCGAAGACCTGGGTCGGCTGGTTCGCACCGGACATCTGCGTCATCTGGCCGTAGGGGCCGAACTGATAGAACGTCTCGTCTTTCGCGTACGGAGCGACGCTCGTCAGGAACGCCCCGGAATAGCCATAGGCGTCGATCCGGCCTCCGGATGTAGTGACTTGCACGGCGAATCCGTTCGCGTCGCGGGTATAGCCCGTGACGTAACCGGTCGGCGTGTCGTACAGGCTGTATTGCCCCCATCGGTCGAGCTGGAAATGCTGCGCGTGGCCAGCGGGATTGATCTCGTACCCCCACATGGAGTCCGTCCGGAACGGCGGGGCCAAGCTCTGCGAGCTCGTGGGCGACGTGGCCAGGAATCGCGTGAGCGGATCGAGATAGAACGTCCGGAGCGGAGCCGTGGCCGGTGAACCGGTGGAGAAGCTGTCGATCTGGATCGTGGGCGAGATGATCGAGTCGAGCTTCCACGTGTTCGGGTCGTACGCGTACCGCGTCGTGTCTTGGTCGCGGTCGGTGACCGAGTTGAGCCGCTGCTGCGCGTCATAGCCGAACGTGGTGCTGTCCAGATCGGGGTCGGTCCACGTCCGGAGGAGATGATTGCTGTCGACGCGAATCTTCGTTGTTCGCCCCTTGCCCGGCGTCCCGTCGATAGCCGGTTCGATGATCGACGAGAGGCCGTTGGCGTCGTACGTGAACGTCCAATACGTGTGGGCGGTGCTTTTGGGGATGTGTCGATACGCATCGGAGATCTCGATGACCCGATTGAGCGTATCGTACGTATAGGCGACGGTATCGTTGAGGCGATCGATGCGCGCCGTCAGATAGCCGTTCGGGTTGTAGATCTCCTTCGAGGAGTCGCCGTAGTCGACTTCCGAGTACGGCAAGTTGTCATAGTGGAATCGCGACGATATGGCGGCGCCCGCCGGCGATGGCCACACGCACCCGTTCGCCTGGCATTGGATACGACCGTACAATCGGGCGGCGCCGTCGCCGTCGGCTTGCATGATGAAGCTCTGGTCCGTGTTCTGCGCGAAGATGCCCCATCCGTGCTGGCTGACGCTCGAGATGGTCCAGCCGTTGGCGATCGGCGACTGGCGCATGTTGACGAGCACGAGGCGGTGCGTGCTGTCGACGATCTGCTCGGTGTGTCCCGTGAAGAACGCGGTGATGATGAGACGCAGCGGATACACCGCCAGTCCGCCGGTCGTCGTGTACCCGCTGGCGTCGAACTGGCCGCCGATCCGGAAGGGGATCGTGTCGTTGAGTAACGGGCCGCCGGAGAAGTGCAGAATGCCGTTGGCGTCGCTGTTGAAGAAATTGACGTTGGTCCACGCGGCGCTCTGCGCGTTGTAGACCTGGGCCGAGAACTGGATCTCCTTGATGGCCGAGTCCGTGGCGGCCACGCGGACGTCGGCGGCGAGGATCGGCCGCACGGCCACGTGATCGCTGTTGTAGACGAGGTTGACCGCGTGGCGCTGGTCACGCGAGTAGTAGGCCGGCGTACTGAGCGTGAGCGTGTTCGCGAAGCACTTATTGAAGCAGCGGGTGATGTCCTGGTCTTCCTGGTTCGTGAACGCGGTGCTCACCAGCAGGCTGCCCGTGACATAGACCGTCTCCGACAGGGAGTCGGCATAGCTGCCGGCCGTGGCCTTGAACTTCAGGGTATTGCCGCCGTTGTTGTTGACGATAGTGGTTGTATTCACGGTGACGCTGACCTGGCCCGCCTTGCCCGAGGGAACGATCACCGTGGCCGGGGTGCTGCAACTGGCGATTCCGGCTCCACTGCAGGTCACCGTCAGGGTGAAGGTCTGACTGCTGGGGGTATAGTTGCTCACCGTGAAGCTCTGGGTTGCCGCCACCTGGGGGCTGGCGAACAAGAGACTGTATCCGACGAATCCGACGCGCATGGCCGGATGCGTCACCGTGAGGCCACTGGACCCGCAGGTGCCCGGATTGCCGCTCTCCTCCAAGCTGCATTCCTGCGTCGCGAACGCGTTCGTGCCGACGACGAGCGTGTAATTCGAGCTGTCGGATTCGCAGTTCACGTTTCCGGTGAATGCGGGCATCGCGGCGCCGTTGAACGTTCCGGATACACTTTTCACGGCGTTGCAGGCGGTGACTTTCTGCGAACGGACCAGGTTCGTATCGGTTGTCGTGGCGGGAATGAACGTGATGGTGGGTGGCGGCGTCGTGCAGCCCGTGCAGATGTACGGTCGCGGTTTCTTGGTGGTGACCCCTTCCGAACCGTGCGTCGTCGTGACGCTCGGCGGAGGCGATCCGGTGGTGGTCTGAGCCTGCGCGCGCGTGGTCACGGCCGATACGGCAATGGCCAACGCAAGCACGCGTGCGGGGGTGACGCGGAACATGGGTCTCCTTCGAGAGAGGGGGCCGACCAAACCGTCAACCCCCCAAAGCACGGATGAGACCGTACGTCGCGCGTGCCTAAGTCATTGCGCGCCGGCTACATCGAACAAAGGCCGGTCGGCGCATTCGCGTTTTTTTGCGCTTTCGCCATGCGAATTGCGCCACGAAATGCGAATCTCCACTGTGGACCGCTCATTCCATCACGAGAAAATTGAACTGCCCGAGCTCCTGCGCGGACTCAAACTCCCTTGTGCTGCCAAGCGGAACCAGTCCTCGCGAGGTGATGTATTGAACGCGGACGCCGAAGCCGAGTACACGATCGATGATCTGGCCTTCATTGATCGCCCGCCCGAGAAACTCCATGATCACCTTCGGCCGCCCATGCGGGCGACGCAGCGTGCGCTCGAATCCATCGAGCAATCGCATCTCGTGCCCTTCGACGTCGATCTTGAGCAACGCCGTCTCCGGCGCGATGCCCTCGCGCTCGAACACCTCGTCGAGCGAGACGACCGGCACGTCGAACCGCTCGCGCACGTCGCCCGATGCGGTGCGCCCAGACTCTAACGTGCTTTCCTGGTCATTCTCGCGAACATAGAACGTCATCGTGCCCGGCTCGGCGCTGACCCCCGCGCGGCGCACCTCGACACGCGGACTCCAGCCGTTGCGCTCGACGTTCCGTTCGATGAGAGACGCGAGATGCGGAGTTGGCTCGTACGCGATGACGCGCGCGTGCGGCGCGTGGCTCGCGGCGAGATAGGTGAAGACGCCGACGTTGGCGCCGATGTCGAAGATGGTCGTCGCCTCGCGCGCGAGCGATGTGAAGAGACGAATAGTTGACCAGTCGGCATACTGCTCGAGCGGCTGGACGAGCAGGCTGCGGCAACTCGGAAGCGACAGGTCCAATTCCAGTTTGACCGTGGAAGCCCCGAGGTCGATCGACGCAATCGTCGTGCGGTGCGCCGAGCGAGAGACGAGCTCTTCGACCGCGCGCGACGCGGAGTTGCCGCCGAGGATGCGGCGCTGGCCCAAACGGGCCACCAGCGCGATCAACGGCGGACCGAGTACGGTCGACCCAGTGCGGCGCAACGTGCGCGCGACGACCGACATGCGGGAAAATCTAGGGGCGCCGGACGCCGCGAGCACGAATATCGCAATAGGACGCCGGCATGCACGGCATGCACGAGATCGGAGCAAACACGGTCGCGACCTGGATCTGCGTCGTCCTCGTGATCCTGGTGATCCTCGGCGTACTGCGCGCGCTCGTACGCCCGATTGTCGCCGTCGCGCTCATCGCGATTATCCTCATCATCTTCGGCGTCCTCCGCGAAGACTCGGTCGCGCGCTTCGCCCGCAACACCGTCCACCAAGTCCACCAATTCGTGGCATCGCTCTTCAGCGCGGCGCGATAGGAACACTCCAGGTGGATCGCGTATTTATCACATATGATAGGTACCGTTCACCTCCGCGTCTCGAGCCTCCGTCGCGCGATCGCGTTCTATCGCGACCTCCTGGGATTCACGGTCGTTGCACCAGGCGTCCTCGCCTCGAGTGAGAATGGCCCGCCGTTGATCACGCTGACCGAGCTGCCCGGCGCCACAAAGCCAGGCCGCACGACCGGCCTCTATCACGTGGCGATCCGCGTGAGCGATGCCCCCGCGCTCGGCCGCCTGCTCGCCCGGCTTCTCGCCGCCGACTACCCGTTGCAAGGCGCGAGCGACCACCCGACGAACAAGGCGATCTACTTGGCCGATCCCGATGGCAACGGCATCGAGCTCACCATCGATAACCCCAAGGCCGAGTGGTTCGGCCCCGATGGCCAACTGCGCCTGGCGTCGCCACCACTCGATGGCCACGCACTCCTCGAGGCCGCCGGCCCGGCGCCGTGGGCCGGGCTCGATGGCGGGGCGGATATCGGGCACATCCACCTGCACGTGGCCGACCTCGATCGCTCGATCGCATTTTATCGCGATATCGTCGGGATGGACCTCAAGTATTCACTCCCTCGATTCCGCGCCGCGTTCATGGCGTTCGGCGATTATCACCACCATCTGGGCCTCAACACGTGGAATGGCGTCGGAGCAAGCCGCCCCGCGAGCGATGCGGTGGGGCTCGTTTCGTTCACCATCCAGGCGCCTGATACAACCGATGGCGACCGCGAGCTCGTCGATCCCGACGGAAATCGCGTGCTAATAACGGCCGGCGTGACTCAAGGAGCGGGCAGCCTCTAGCCGTAAACTGCGTTCGCCGCTACTGTTGTAGGGTTACCCCGACCCGAGGAGGGGTCCTGCGACGGTTGCGCATCGGCGTTCTTGATCTTGTTACAAGCGGCCCGGCCCACGGGCTCTACTCGAAGCTCATGAACGCCAATTTGGCGAGCATCATGCCGCAGGTCATCGGTGCATGGTGTGAGGAAGCGGGCCATGAGGTCCGCTTCGTGTGTTATACGGGGTACGAGGACCTCTCCAAAGAGTTGCCCGCGGACACCGACCTGCTGTTCATCTCGTCGTTCAGCGAGGCCGCACAGCTCTCGTACGCGATCAGCGCGATGTATCGCCGGCGTGGCACCATCACCGCGCTCGGCGGCCCGCACGCGCGCTGCTATCCCGAGGACTCGGCCAAGTACTTCGACTACGTCTTCGGCTTTACCGACAAGCCGCTCGTCTTGAGCATGCTCGAGGACTGCGAGCAGCATCGGCCCATGGGCATTCACTTGAACGCGGGCAAGCAGCCGCGCCAACTGCCCAGCGTCCGCGAGCGCTGGAAGTTCATCCAGGTCACACTCGCCAAAGCACCGACGATCAAGATCGTCCCCATGCTGGCGAGCTTGGGATGCCCGTACACGTGCAGCTTCTGCATCGACTCGACGGTCGACTATCAGCCGTTCGAGCCCGAGCAGGTCCGCGACGATCTCCGGTTCCTGCTCGCCAACATGAAGCGGCCGCGCATCGGCTGGCACGACCCGAATTTCGGCGTGCGCTTCGACGAGACGCTCGGCGCGATCGAGGAGGCGATCCCACCCGGGAGCGCGGACTTTATCGCCGAGTCGAGCTTGTCGCTGCTCAACGAGGATCGCCTGCCCCGACTGAAAAAAAACGGGTTCGCCGCGATGCTGCCCGGTGTCGAGTCCTGGTTCTCGCTTGGCAACAAGGCGAAGACGGGCAAGCACTACGGGATGGAGAAGGTGAAAACGGTCGCCGAGCATGTGAACATGGTCATGCGCTACATCCCGTACATGCAGACCAACTTCGTGCTCGGCCTCGACACCGACGAGGGTGACGCTCCGTTCGAGTGCACCAAGGCGTTCGTCGATTTGGCGCCGGGAGCCTTCCCGGGATATTCGCTGCTCTCGGCATTCGGCCGGGCAGCGCCGCTGAATCTGGAGCTGCAACGCGCCGGGCGCGTGCTGCCGTTCCCGTATCACTTCCTGAACAACAACCTGGCGATGAACGTCAAGCCCAAGAACTACACTTGGGAGTCGTTCTACGACCGGGTCATCGATCTCACGACCTATTCGTTCTCACCTCGGGCGATCTGGAACCGGTTCAAGGCGACCGGTGGGACGATCCCGAAGTGGATGAACGTCGTGCGCGCGATGTCGAGCGAGGGGTGGGGACGCCAGCGGTACTACACGAAAGTGCGGGCGCTCCTCAGCTCGGACGCGAATGTCCGGCGGTACTTCAACGGCGAGACGGACACACTGCCGGCGTTCTACGAGAACCGCGTGAAGCACGATCTCGGGCCGTTCTGGTCGGAGCTACCGGAAGGCGCGCTGCGGCACGATCCGAACGCCTATCTCAACGCCGAGCGGGAGCGGGTGACGCGCGGGACCGAGGCTACTGTCGAACTTCAGCGTTCTTCGCCGGCGTCGTGAACGAGGGCGCGCCGCTTTGTCCCGAGGCGGCGCGGTACCAATTTCCTAACTCCCGCCAGGCGCCCGCCGTCTCCTGAACCGGCGTCGCGCCGCGCCACGCGCAGAGTCCGCTGCCGCGGGTCGTCAGGCAATCGCGCCGGTAGCCGATGCCGAAGTGCACGAGCACCCAGTCTTCGTACGACGCGACGCCGTAGAGCGCCTCTGACAGCGAGGTGCAGGCCTCGCGCCATTCGCCCGGGCTGATCGGCGACCGGACTTTCGTCGCCTGGAGCGGCACGCAGGAGTTGGGGTCGATCCGAACGCCTTCCGTGCGCCGCGGCTCGAACCCCAAGCGCCGCACGTAGACGCCGGACACGGTCGGGTCGTTTGGGGCGGTCGTCACGAACATCCCGCTCTCGCAAACCCGCATGAGGCGCATGCTCTCCATGGTCAGCGAGTACGCGCTCGACGACAGCGTCCCGCCCGCGACCGGCCCACAGTCGCACGTGAACCCGTACGCGAGGAGCAGGTTGCCGGACGAGTGCTTGACGTCGTGGTTCCAGAGCCAGAGCTGCTGGTCGAACAGCCGTTCGGCCCGCGTGCGCATCGCGCGCGGAAGTTGAAATGGAAGAAGGGTATGCGAGAACGCCACGAATCGGATCTACCGCGAAATGGTGTCGATGTTCCGAGCTAATTCCTGCAAGTCAGTCGGATTCACGTCGGATACGGCCCAGTAGACCATTCCTGCGTGCGTCCAGTGTAGCATGGAATATCCTAGACGCAACTCACCTGCCGGTTTCGACTCGTTGCCGCCGGGCCATTCGTAGACGTTGATCTTGTGCTGGCGGCGGCCGTAGACGAGCGCTGCCACCCGTCGGCCAGAGATGAAGTCGACCCGGCCGCCGAGCAGAGGGAAACCCTGAGGGGCGAGGTCGACTACAGACGGTGCGAAGTCGAGCTTGCCCGAGAACCAGGGTTTCACGGTGTGTTGGTCGGTGGAGGCGACGTCGAACAAGTGGGCTTGGTCTCCGGCGAGGGATCTCACATGGCTATCAAGCACTTCCTGGGCCGCGGTCCCCGCCGCGTCGCCACCTCGGCGGCCGCCAACGGCCAGGCCGACCGCTAGCACTACCGCCGCCGCGGCGGCGAGGACTCCCGGGCTCCACATCGGACGACGCCGGCGGGCCCATGGGCTTGCTGCCGTTGCCTCGGCGGCTTCGAGCGTCGCTGCGATACGCTGCCGGAGCGCTGCCGGCGCCGTCTCCGCGCGCGCCTGTCGGCGCAACGCGTCGCCTATGCCTTTGTACTCGGCGAGGCGTGCGGTGCAGGGCGCGCAGGTGGGCAAGTGCGCCTCCAGCGAGGCGACGTCGTCCAGCTCGCCATCGGCATAGGCACTGAGAAGATCTTCGAATTGTTCGTGCGTCATGTGGCACTCTCAGGAGCGACATCCCCAATGAGCTTGCGCAAGCGCTCGCGGGCGCGGGCGAGGCGCGACATTACCGTCCCGATCGGTGCGTTGATCGCTTGAGCTATTTCTTTGTACGAGAGGCCCTCCAATTCGCGAAGAACAACAACCTCCCGGGCCTCGTAGGGAAGAAGGGCCAGCGCTTGCTCGATCGTCAGCCGCTGGTCTTCGTCCACGCTCAACGGATTCGAATGCAGCCGGTCGTCGAACTCGATCGTCTCCGCGCGATCCATGCTGCGCCGCCGCGACGAGTAGCAGGTGTGCCGCACGATCGTGAGGAGCCACGCGCGGCTCTCCATGTCTGATGCGCCGCCGCCCGCGCCACGAAACCCATCGAAATATCGCAATGCGCGCAGATACGCCTCCTGTACCACATCCTCGGCGTCATGACGATTGCGCGTCAACTGCCGCGCGACGGCGTACGCGGCATCGAGGTGTGGCATCATTAGCTTCGCGAAGCGGCCCGAGCGCTCGTCCGCGTCTTCGTTCACCCTCTGAGTATAGCGCACGAGTCCAGGAAATATTCGCCCGGAATAAACCGGCCGGGGTCCGGGTCCCCCCGGTATGCCAAAATTTATCAAAGACGACATGGCCAACGACGGGGTCGACCGTCGTGGCTTTCTCGAATGCATGGCGTGGGCGGGCACGGGCCTGGTCTGGTCAATGGTCGGCGGTGTGCCGCGCTCGTTCGCCATCGGTGACGCTCGTGCTCCAAAGGATCTGTTCTTCGTGCAGATCTCGGACAGCCACATGGGATTCGACAAGGCGGCGAATGCTGACGTGGCCGGGACGTTCCAAGAGGCCATCAATCGCATCAACGCCCTCCCCAGTCAGCCCGCGTTCCTGCTGCACACGGGCGACATCAGCCACTTATCGAAGCCGACCGAGTTCGACGCCGTCGACCAGATGATCAAGTCGGCGAAGACAAAGACCGGCTCGATCTTCTATGTCCCAGGCGAGCACGACGTCCTGAACGACCAGGGCGTGAGCTACCGGGCCCGCTACGGCAAGAACACGCTGGGCAACGGGTGGTACTCGTTCGACCACTCCGGCGTGCACTTCATCGGCCTCGTCAACGTCATGGACTTGAAGCCCGGCGGCCTGGGAAGCTTGGGCTCAGAGCAACTCGAGTGGCTGGAGAAAGACGTGAAGGGCCTCTCGGCGAGCACCCCGATCGTCGTGTTCGCCCACGTGCCGCTGTGGGCCCTGTATCCCCAGTGGGGCTGGGGCACGGACGATGGCGCCCAAGCCCTGTCATATCTCAAGCGCTTCGGCTCTGTGACGGTGCTCAATGGCCACATCCACCAGACCGTGCAGAAGATCGAGGGGAACATGACGTTCCACACGGCCCTCTCGACGGCGTTCCCCCAGCCCGCGCCTGGTACGGCCGCTGGCCCGGGCCCGGTCGATGTCGGCGCCGATCGCCTGAGAAGCTTCTTGGGGCTGTCGAGCATCCGCTACGCGGCTCACGCCGGCACACTCTCGATCGTCGATGCGTCGCTCGCGGGCACGCCCGTCGCGGTGGCTGGTGCGTCGAGCGCTCGCGGCAAGCCGAAGACGCTCGCGCCGGTCGCCGACAACGAGATCGCGATCGACAACTTCGTGTTCAATCCGCCGAATCGCACCGTGCCGGCGGGAACCACAGTCACTTGGATCAATCGCGATGACGTGCCCCATCGCATCGCGAGCTTCACGAGCGCGTTTCAGCCGGGGCCGACGCTCGATACCGACGGCAAGTTCTCGCAGAAGTTCGAGACGCCCGGCGTGTACAAGTACTATTGCACCGTGCACCCGACGATGACCGGCATCATAACTGTGCAATGACCTGGTCCGCGGCCGCCACGCCGCGAAACTGCGCCTCTTCGAAGAGAGAAACCCCGCTGAGGTCGGAGTTGGCGTAGACGAGACGTGGCGTGCCGCCGGTTGGGTGCGGCCGACCGAGAAAGCCCACGGTCGGCCGTACCATCGCGTGGGCGTGGCGCATGATGTCGATACGCGACACGCAATCGCGCAGGTCCGGATGCGCCTCGCCGAGATCGGCGAAAATGCTGTCGGCCCAGTCACGCCAGCTCGTCTCCGCCAGCATCCTCCGCGCCACGGCCGGCGTGTACTCGGCGAACGATCGGTAATACGTCCACACCGTACGCTCGATGTTCGTGCGCAGGTCCTGGTGCGTCGCTACGACGTAGCCGAGCGCGGGCGAATTGAAAATCACATTGTCCCATGCCGGTCCGACACCCGTCTCCTTGGGCCAGCGATCCAACGTCAGGTTCGCCACGAGCCATGGCGAGTATTCGTAGCTGGCTCGCGGCGCATCCATGATGTGGCTGGCCAAGAAACTGGGTGCGGCGAAGATCACGGCCTCCGCGCGATACTCGGTGTCCGGTGTGAATACCCGATAGCCTGGCGCGATATGATAGACGGGCGACGAACGGTGCAGCCGCGATTCGAGCCGGGAGATCAGCGCTCGCGCGATCCAGCCATTGCCTTCGGGCCACGTGAGCGGCCCTGGGTCTTCCGGTTCCCGTGCCGCGAAATAGTGGAGACCTGCCCAGGCCGACGTGACGGAGGCCGAGGCGCCGAAATCGTCGCGGCAGGCATAGTCCAGGTACCAGCGGAGGGCCGGGGATGTGAAGCCTTTGGCCGCGAGCCATTGTGTCACCGACATCGTATCGAGCGGGCTCGATGCCGGGGCGCCAAGAGCCATTGGGATGGTGAACTGTCCCGTCGCCCGTGCGGCCAGGACCTCATCATCGAATCGCTTGAATTCCGCGCGGTCGCGACCCGTGAGGCCAATCACAGAGTCGAGTCCGGGGCGCCATTCACCATTGATGAACAGGCGTTCCTTGGGAGCGAAGCACAGTGCGCGCTCCTCCCAGACGCCGTTGTGGAGCACGCCCAGGTCCGTGAAGAGCTCGCGAACGAGTGTCGCGTTGGGCCCGGGCACTGGGACGTAGTGTGCGGCCCACGGATAGGCGGACACTTCGTTCTGCCCCCAGCGAGCATTCCCGCCGGCCTGATCTCCGAGCTCGAGGATCACGAAGTCGGAGTGGCCGCGCTTGAGCAGGCGCCAGCCGGCTGAGAGACCCGCGATGCCGGCGCCGACGATGACGATCGGTGTGCGGACGACGCGCGAGGGCGTGGGCCAGGAAGCGGCATCCCGGATGCGATGGCCCACGGACATGTTGTCGTCGGCAAACCCGCCGGCCAGCGGGCGATTCGTTTTTCGGCGCAGGCCGATCAGTGCCGCCGATGCAAAGAGAAACGAGCGGCGGGACAGCGTCACCGGTTGATCTCTGCCCACTCCTGCTCGTAGTAGCGGACCAACACCTGATCGTTGAGATGGTTGGTCGCCGCGACCACCGGTTGCATGTCCGCCGGAAACTCGAACAGCTCCGGCACGGCGTCCGCGGTCAGGAACTTGAGCCCGGATGGCAGCGACTCGGGCGGCACATACGGTCGCGTGCCGCCGAGCACGAACCCCCACTCGCCGAAGGAAGGGACGTACGCGTGGTACGGGAACGTCGTGAGCCCTGTCTCGCCGAGGGTGCGCACGATGCTCCAGTACGAGCGGCGGGCGAACATGGGCGACGTGCTCTGGACGACGACGTAGCCGTTCTGGCTCAAGTGCTTCGCCACCAGGCGATAGAAGGCGGTCGTATAGAGTTTGCCGACGCTGTAGTTCGACGGGTCGGGGAAGTCGACGACAATGAAGTCGTACATCCCCTCATTGCGGTCGAGCCAGACGAACGCATCAGCGTTCACCACGTGCACGCGGCGATTGGTGAGGGACCCGCCGTTGAGCGCCACGAGACGAGGGTGCGTCGAGAAGAGCGTCGTCATCGCCGGGTCGAGATCGACGAGCGTGACACTATCAACCGACGGGTATCGCAGGATCTCCCGCACGGCCAGCCCGTCGCCCCCGCCGAGCACGAGCACATGCCGGGCGTTCGGCACCGCGGCCAGACCCGGGTGGATCAGTGCCTCGTGATACCGGTACTCATCGCGGGAGCTGAACTGCAAATGTGAGTTGAGAAATAAGCGCAGATCATTGCGCCACGCGGTGAGCACGATCCGCTGATACCGCGACGTCCGGGCAAAGATCACGTCGTCGGCGTACAAACTCGTCTCCGCCAGATTCGTGACCCGCTCGGCGCCGACCATTCCCATGGTCAGCAGCACGATCACCGCGACGCACGCCGCGCGCAGGTACCGTCGGCCGCCGAGGGTGTCCTTGAACAGCATCGTCGCCCACAGCGCGACCCCGGCGTTGATCAGGCCGAAGAGGAGGGCCGAGCGAACCATGCCGAGCCGCGGCACGAGGATCAATGGGAAGGCGATAGAGGCGGCGAGCGCGCCCAGGTAGTCGAATGTCAGGACGCTGGCGATGACGTCTTTGAACGTGAAGCGGTCGCGGAGGATCCGCATCAACAGTGGAATCTCGAGGCCGACCAGAATCCCGATGGCGCCGACGAGCAGATAGAGCGCGAGGCGGAACGATTGGGTGTAGGCGAAGGCGAGAAAGAGCGCGGTCGATGAGAACCCGCCGACGAGCGCGACGAGCAGCTCCAGACTGACGAATCGGGCGACCAGGCCGCGGCCGATGTAGCGCGACAGGTGGCTGCCGATGCCCATCGCGAACAAGTACGTCCCGATGACGGTCGAGAACTGCATGATGCTGTCGCCGAGCAGGTAGCTGGCCAGGGCGCTCGCGACCAGCTCGTAGATCAAGCCGCACGCCGCGATGAGCAGAACAGAGACGAAGAGCGCGAACGCCACTAGTGCACGGCGGCGGCGATGATGATCGAGATGCCGATGGCGAAGCCGGCCATGAGGATCGCGAGCGCCGTGTTGTTATCGTGGACGATCTCTTTCCACATCTCGCCGGGCGAGAACCGATCGATGAGCACGACGGTGATGACGAAGATGACGATGCCGAGCACGGCGAAGACAGTGGCCGAGATGAGACTGCGCAGCAGGGTATCGAGTTCGGGCATGGTCACTTCCCCCGGAGGTAATGTGCCGACGACGCGTACACGGTTCGGTACGCGCCGGGATTTTCGCGGACAGAGTGCGGGACGTTCTTGATCTCATCGACCGGGAGCGCGCTCCACCCGCGCGCCTCGGCGATGCCGGCCAGCGCGACGACCGCGCTGGCGTACAGGGCATAGAGGAGTTTGATGCTCATCAATCGCCACCGGATGAAGGGGCGTGATCGCTCTCTTGCCAGCGCGCGGTCTCGAACACGGCGTTGCGCCAGAACAGGAGCACGGGTCCGAGCGCGAGGGCGCCGAGCGCGAGCAGGACTGGCCAGCCGGAGCGCACGTCGTGCGTGAGCGTCACCGTGTACGCGACCGCGGACGGGTCGGACGGGCCCTCGGGCTGAATCAGCAGGTAATACCGCCCGGGCGGAACCGAGGGGATGAGGGCGCGGTCGGTGCTCGAGCCTTCGCTCCACGGACCGTCGCTATCGGCGCCGTAGTAGTAGCTGACCTCGCGCCCGAAGTCGAACGCCTTGCCGGTGGCCTCGTTCACGAGCGCGAAGTTGAAGTACTCCCAGCTGTTCGACACGTCCGACCGAATCTTGATCTCGGTCCCGGCCGTGCGACCGTGAATGTCGAACGACGGCGTCACGAAAGCGGTGTCGGGCTTGGTGGCGTTCTCGCGGGCGAGATAGCCCCCCTCGAACACCTGCTCGCGACTGCCCGTGGCGAAGATGAAGGCGGTGACCGCGATCAGAAGGAACGCAAACAGCATCGACATGACGCCGATCGTGGACAGGAGTCCCGAGGCCGGCGCGACTTGGTTCGCGTACACGCCGCGCGGGGTCTGCGGCGTGCCCGGCAGCTTGAACGCGCGCCAGACATCGCCCGGCGCGACGTAGGTCGACAGGGACCACACGCTCTCCTCGTCCGTGACCTCGCGCGAGAGCATGGAGGGCGGCGCGACGTAGTCCGTGACGGTGGCCTTGTCGCCCACGTGGACTTCCCACGGGAACTCGCCGAGCGCGAACGATGTGGTGGCGGTCGCGGTCTGGAAGTGGCGATAGGTTCGGCCATCAAGCGTGGCGAGCGGCTGGGCCGTCCGCGGGACGACGTGCGGGAGTCGGCGGATGACGACGGCGTCGTTCCAGTGGCCATCGTACTCCGTGAGATACCGGAAGCCGTAGAACGGATTGAACAGCAGATACTCGCGCCAGGAGTACGTGAGGCCTTCGACGACGATCGATCGGATCTGGTACCCGATCACATCGTACGGTTGGCCGCGCCACGTTCCCCGAGTGCCGAGCGGGATTTTCGGCGCCTCGCCCTTCCCGAGCTTCTTGCTCGCGGCCTGCAGCACCCGAAGGTTCGGGTCCTTCGCATCGAGCACCGCGTGGCAGCTCGGGCAGACGACGGTCAGTGACAGCTCGAATCCGCGGAGCGTGATCGGTCCGCCACAGGACGGACACGCCAGGGCGCTGATCACCAGCCGGAGAACTCCCGCAGGTGCGACAAGTGGAGGTCGCCAAACGACTCGTACGTGCCGACGAACAACAGCGGCGGATCCTCGCTGTAGTCGATCGTCGCGAACTTGCCCTCGACCGACAGGAGATCGGCGAACGGGACCTTCGTCTTGTCCCAATACGAGAATGGAAGCTCGCCCTCGACCGCCCGATAGTTGGCGACGGTGACCGACGTCACCAGGAAGTCATGACGGTCGCCGACCGGGACTTGAGTGTCAGGCCGAATCGCCGTCGGGGACGGCAGTGGCGGATGCTTCTCGACCTGGAACGAGACCGCGTATTCGTCGAGCGCATCGGAGAGCCAGCCGCTCTTGCCGTCCGGCGTTCGGATGTGCCACTCGTTCCACAGGCCACGCTCGTATTCGTAGACGATGCGGCCGACCACCTCGAACGACGTCGTGTCCTTGTACCGGCCGGTTGTCCCGAGCTGGATCGGGGAACCCGTCAGCGGGAACTCGGCGACTTCGCCGACGCGTTCGAGGTTCAAGTCTTTGCGAATCAGAATCGATTTGCACGCCGGGCAGGTCGTCTGCACCGCTTGCGCCCACCGAAACACCACTGGGCTGCCGCATTGCGGGCAGTTCGCCTGGAACGTCGTCACCGGTCGAGCTTCCGGACGTTCACGCTGGTCGCCCTGAATCGCTCGCTGAGCTCCACCTCAAAATCCCAGTCCGGGCGCGGACGACAGCAGAAGAGATCGAGGCACAGCGTCCCGTGCTCAGGGAACGAGTGGCACGCCAGGTGGGACTCGGCTAACACGGCGAATCCCGTTATGCCACCGGGCGGAGGGAATTGGTGCCACACCGGATCAGCGACGGGATGCAGATCGAGATCCGCGATCAGCGCGTCAAACAGCGCTTCGAAACGACGACAATCTGTCAGGTGCTCGGCCGCGCACCCTTGTGCTTCGATGAGCCACTGGCAGCCGTTCATCCCTGTGCGGCGCCGCACTCCGGACAGAACTTCGACGGTCGCGCGATCGACTTCCCGCAGCTCGAACAAAACTTGGTATCAGCGTGCGGCTGCTGAACGTTGGCGGCGATCTGCTGGGCCATAGCAAAGCCCGCGCCGAGACTCGCCGCCGCACCAGCGGCGCCACCTTCGTTCTGAGCCGCCAGAGGAATCGACTCGGCCACCTGGTACTGCGTGAACTTGGCGAGATCGCCCGCCATGTTCATGCCGATACGCTCGTCGAGGCGCTTCTGCAGCTCGTCGGGCAGCGACAGGTTCTCGACCACAAACCCCTCGAGCGATAGGCCGAGCCCCGTGAAGGAGGGCTTGAGGGCCTCAGCGATCTTCCCGGCGAGCTCCGTCTGGTTTGCGGCCATGTCGAGAAACGGGACCTGACTCGACGCGAACGCGGTCGTCATCGCGTTCACGGAAAGATTGCGGAGCTGCGGCTCGAGGTCGTCGACCTTATAGACGTCGCGCGTGCCGCTCAGCTGCTCGTGGAACACCTCCGGCTTGACGATGCGATACGTGTACGTGCCGAACGCGCGCAGCCGGACCATCCCGAAATCTTTGTCCCGAATCGTGATCGGATTCGCGGTTCCCCATCGCTGTGCCGTCACGAGGCGCGTGGAGAAGAAGTACACGTCCGACTTGAACGGCGACTGGAACAGCTTGTCCCAGTTCATGAGGTTCGTCAGGAGCGGAAGGGTCTCGGTCTTGAGCGTATACCGCCCGGGACCGAACACGTCGGCCATCCGCCCCTCATTGACGAACGCAGCCATCTGGGACTCGCGAACGGTCAGCTGCCCGCCGTTCTGGATCTCATGGTCTTCCATCGGATACCGGACGGCGAGCGTGCCGTCGCCCGGATCAGTCCACTCGATGACATCGATGAACTGCTTGTGGATGAATTTGCCCAGGCCCATAGAACAAACATGCTACTACCCACCTCAGTGCGGAAGGGCGAACACGACCAGCGCATCGCCGTCACCGAAAATGTCACCGCCA
Source organism: Gemmatimonadaceae bacterium (assembly GCA_035570055.1). Taxonomy (GTDB): domain Bacteria; phylum Gemmatimonadota; class Gemmatimonadetes; order Gemmatimonadales; family Gemmatimonadaceae; genus DASRDS01. The sequence goes on along the minus strand of DATMLM010000002.1, from coordinate 65,180 downwards.
CCCGCGGCGACGGCGACGTACTGGCGTCCATCGCGTCCCTTGTACGTCATCGGCGTCGCCCGCCCACCCGCGGGGAGATCGGCCGCCCACAACTCGCGGCCGCTCTCGATGTCGAACGCGCGAATCTTGCGATCCGCGGTGGCCGCCATGAACACGAGTCCGCCGGCCGTCACGATCGGGCCGCCGAGGTTCGGGCTTCCGTGGCCGTCGTTGCCGAGGGGAACGTCCCACACTTTCTGACCGGTCTGGAGGCTGACCGCGACGAGTCGGCCCCAGGGCTGAGGAGAGCAGGGCACGTGATGCGGCGCGATGATCCGCCGGCGCATGATGTACGGCGTCCCGCGCATCCGCGTGTACTGATAGTCATAGCGCGATGACATGCTGTCGGCCGCCGCGCGGTCGAACTGATCATTGGGAATCAGCTGCACTTCGGCCACGACCGTATTGACGCCGGCGACCACGATGGCCCGCGACGGATCGTACGCGACACCGCCCCAGTTCACACCACCGATGTTCGACGGCAGCTGGAGCGTGCCCTCGAGACTGGGCGGCGTGAAAATCCCCTCGTAGCGCAAATTCGCCATCAGCGCGCGACAATCCGGCGTGACGCTGTCCAGGCTAATGTGATGCGGGCTCAAGATGATCGACGAGAACGGCTGCGTGGGCGAAGCCTGCTCGCCGGGAACGGTGCTCGCGGGCACCGGGCGTTCTTCGACGGGGAACAATGGCTTGCCCGTCTCGCGGTCGAGCACGAAGAGCATGCCCGTCTTTGTCGCTTCGAGCACGGCCTCGCCGCGTGGAGTTTTCACCAAAGCTGGCGGGCCGGCGTTGTCGAAGTCCCAGAGGTCGTGGTGCACCGTCTGGAAATTCCAGACCATCTTGCCTGTCGTCGCATGCAGCGCGACCACGGAGTTGCCGTAATGATTATCGCCCAGACGTTCGCCGCCGAAGTAGTCCACGCTGGGACTCGTCGTCGGCAGAATCACCCAGTCGCGCGCCGAGTCGACGGCGATGACCGACCAGACATTCGCGCCGCCGGTTTGGTGGGCGTGAGGGCCCATCCACGTGCCCCAAGCCGGGTCCGTGGAGTCTTGGACGACGGGATCCCAGGTCCAGCGCAGCGCGCCCGTGCGGGCGTCGAATGCGCGGACCTCTCCGCTCGCCGCGTTGATGCGGCCGTTGTCGGCGATCGCCGAGCCGACTACGACGAGCCCGTGCACGATCGCGGGCGGCGACGTCTCCTCGTACTCCTCCGGGTAGTCGGTGCGCGGGGCGGTCCGAAGACCGGCGCGCAGGTCGACGGTGCCGTGGTTGCCGAACTCGTCGATCGGCTTGCCCGTTTTGGCATCGAGCGCGATGAGACGGGCGTCGATCACGGCGACAAAGATTCGACGGCGGCCAGCTTCGTCGACCCACGTCGACACGCCGCGGTTCGCGAAGTCGCCGAATTCGAGTTTGAGGTCTAAGTGCGGGTCGAATTTCCAGTGCTCAGCGCCCGTCACCGGGTCGAGCGCGATCACACGACCCAGTGGTGTGCTGATGTACATCGTCCCGTCGACGACGAGCGGCGTCGCCTCGAATTGCTTTGGGCGCTCGGTCTTGAATTCAGGGGCCATCTCGCCCGTGTGATAGGTCCAAGCCACTTTCAGCTGGGCGACGTTCGAGCGGTTGATCGTGGTGAGCGGAGAGAAACGGCCGCCGGCGCGATCGTGGCCATAGGCGGGCCAGTCGCCGGTCTGCAGCAGCAGGAGTGTCAGGGGTATGATCATGGGCCCGAACGTACCTGACGCCGGCCCCCAACTCTACAAAACCGGGTCAGGCGGGACCTCGGAGGGACGAGCGGGACACGCGATAGATCGTCATCTTGCCCTCTTTCTCGGCGGCCACCGCGAGCCCCTCGTTCTCGCAGGCCCGCACAAACCCCGGTGCGTGCACCCGACCCGGGTCGACGATGATCCCCCGGCCCTTGGGTGCCAACGTTCGTGCAAGCGCGCTGGCGATGAGCGCAGAGTAGGGACGCTCGTACAGCACGTCGGCGCCAACGACGGCGTCGAATGTGCCCAGGTCCGGCATTGAGCGCCAATCCACCAGTCGCGTCTTCGGTGCACGCCTCGCGATCGCGAGAGCGTTCAACTCGGCGAACAGGAGCGCGTCGGCGTAATAATCTGTCGCGAGGACATCCCACCCGGCCGACAGAGCGACTGCGGTGACGAGGCCGACCCCACAGCCGAGTTCCAGCAAACGCCCTTGTGCCATGGGTAAGTGATTGGCGAGCACCAGGGCCGATGGCCAGAGCTCGGCCCAATACGGCAGACGCTCGTCGTGCTCGAAGTCTTCCGGGCTGATCAACTCGTCCGCGCTGCGCGGTTTGCGAACAGCGACTGTCGTGTCGCCGACCGCCACGGACACGGTGACGACCGCAAACCGTCGACCGAGCCGTCGTCTCAGTACTTGGTACTTTTGGACCGGGGACATTTCAACGGTCGACGAATGCGCATCGGTCGTGTTAGTCTCGCCGCGTGCCACGACATCCAGATCTCAAGCCGTTGGGCGACACGCTGCGGGAATTCCGTGAGGCCGCCGGAATCTCGCAGGAGAAGTTGGCGGACAAGGTAGGGATCGACCGGACGGTCATCGGCGCGACCGAGCGCGCCGAGCGCAACGTGGGATATCGGCAGATCCGCCGCGTGCTCGTCACGCTCGGCGTGAGCTGGACCGAGTTCGGACGGGAACTGGATAAACGCGATACACGACGGAAAAGCTAGCGGGCACCTGGGACCAGCCCCGATGCCCGCTCGACATCGCTAGAAACGAACGAATACGGCTTCGCCCGTGTGCTCCGCGCGCTCGGCGGCCTGCGCCATCGCCTCTTTCTGTGCGGCCGGCGTGTTGTCCGAGGGCGTGATCATGGACGTCTTTGGTGCCATGCCCGCCCCAGCGCACGTCACCTTGAGGTCCATCGGCGCGAAGATGCCGATCGTGAGCCACTGGACCAGCATGTTCAGGAAGCTGTGTTGCGTCTCGACCTTCGCGACGCCCGATGCGCACTGCTTGGAGACGTCCATGACGTCGGGCGGCACGAGACCGTAGACCCAACCCTTGGCCCACTCCTGCTCGACGACGGTCGAGCTCTCAGCGCGACCGGTCGTGATGACGGCGTGATAGCACGCCATCGAGGAAACGAGAGCCAGAACGAGCGGGGCACGGAAGGATCGTTTCATGCGTGAGCCTCTGAGGCTGGAGATGGGGGATAGGCGCGCGGACATAATGAAATACCCAGGGTACCTCGGCAACCCTACTTAGGCCCCGAAAGAGCAGCACCACCAAGAACCAGGTGCGGGGGGCCTGGCTCTTGGCGATGCGCATTTTCCCTGTGACCTACGTCACAGGCCCCATATTATTCTCACCACCTCACCTGGTGCGCGCCCAGGGGATGATATCGAGCCGCTCGAAGGGGATCGCCTCGCCGGTGCGTTCGTCCCGGCCGAACTTCTGAGGGTCGTGGTACAGACGGCGCAGGGCGTCGTCGATCTCCCCCAACTCGCGGGTCTCACGCCCAGCCTCCTGGGCATCGAGCTCGCTGTCCATGGTATCCGTCCCCTCGTCCGCGAGGTGATACGGATAATGGGAAACGTCTCCCGCCGCGTCGGACGACGTCACGTTCTTCCGCTGCCGATACTGATCGAGAGCGCCAATGACGCGCGCCCGCTCCTCGAGGAGCCGCTTCTCCAAGTGCTTGCGTTCTTCGTCCGTCATTCCGCCCCCCGCAGTGCAACTGCTGCCTGTGTAACGACCGCCGCCTCGTCCTCCAGCACTTTGCCGACGCGGACGATCTCCGAGTCCGCCAATCCCCATTCTTTCTGCTCGATAGCCTCTCGAACGCCGGGGACGGTCTTCACCCCATACCCGGTATAAAATCCCGGCGCGTACAGCAGGTGTCTATACCATGGCCGGTTCGGCAAACCGCCGGCCGAGGTGAGAGCCCGCTCGCTTCGAATCAGTAAAGAGTTGATCGCGGCGAGTTTGTCGGGCGCTACGCGATCGAGCGCGCTCCCGTCCGTGTCGGCCGCGGCCGCGGCGTACTGCGACGCGGCGCGCGTCAGGGCATCGACCCCGTTCTCGAGCGGGGCGAAGTCGAGGTGTGGAGGCGTCGCAACCGAGTCCGGCGGCATCGTCGGCTGGCGGGGGTCGTTGACCGCCGCGAACACGCCATCGCGGATCTCGCGGTTCTGCTCATTCAGGGAGTCGGTTTCGTCCTTGGCGAGCTTCTCGAGCTCTGTGCGATACTTACCGACCGTCTCGGCCAAGCCCGTGTAGTCAAACGGGATGATCTGCGCATCGGCCAAACGCATGACGCTCGTGCCGATCGTCTGGGCCATCGCGCGCCCGTACACGAAGCTCGTGTCCGAGTAGTGCGTGTACCAGTAGAAATCGTCGTAGATCGAGTGGTAGATCCCGCCCTGGGTCTCGCCGTTGTATCCGAGGTTGGCCGAGGCGATCCCTAAGTGCTGGACGAAGGCCGAGTAGTCAGACCCGGAGCCGAGTGCGCCGATGCGCAGGTTGGGGCGCGTGCGGACCTCGTCTCGGTCGGCTGCCGCGCCGTAGCGGAGACGGCCGGCTTGCCACCGCTTCCAGACCGAGAGGTGCGTTTCGGGGTCCTGGATGTCCTTGGCGACATCGTTGAAGAACGCCTCCAGGATGTGCGAGCCCTCGATCTGGAGATATCCGCGATCGTTCGAGTCCGTGTTGAGATACGCGACCGCGTGCTGCTGGAGCTCGTCAGCATGGGTCTCGGCCCACTCGGTCGAGCCGAGCAAGCCAGGCTCTTCGCCGTCCCAAGCGCAGTAGATGATCGTGCGGCGCGGCTTCCAGCCCTTGGCCAGCAACTGTCCAAACCCTCTGGCCTCTTCAATCAGCGAGACCTGCCCCGAGATCGGGTCCTCGGCTCCGTTCACCCATGCGTCGTGGTGGTTGCCGCGAACGATCCACTCGTCCGGCGCCACGCTTCCCGGTATCCGCGCGACGACGTCGTACAGCGGCTTCGTGTTCCAGTCTGACTTGAGAACGATATGGACCTTGGTCGGTCCCGGGGCGCCGAACCGATAGGTGATCGGCAGACTGCCCCGCCACGCGGCCGGAACGACCGGTCCCTTGAGCGCGGCCAAGAGCGGCTGTGCGTCGCCATAGGAGATCGGCAGCACGGGAATCTTGGTCAGCGTCTTCACTTCGCTCAACGCCAATCGCTTGGCACCCGGTACTGCCCCGACACCAGGCGTCAGCGGATCGCCCGGATACGTCGGCATATCCATGACGCTTCCGCGTTGCACGCCATCGCGCGGCCGCATCGGACCGTTCGGGAACACTTCTCCCTCGGCGTACCCATCTTCGTGCGGATCAGAGTAGATCAAGCAGCCAACAGCGCCATGCTCGGCCGCGACCTTCGGCTTGATGCCGCGCCAGGAGCCGCCATAGCGAGCGATGACAATCGCGCCTTTTACTGAGATCCCGTGACGCGCCAGCTCTGCGTAGTCAGCGGGAACGCCGAAATTCACATAGACCAGTGGCGCGGTGACGTCACCGTCGACGGAGTAGACGTTGTACGTGGGGAGCTGCTCGGCCGCCTGACCCGACGTGGGATCGACGGCGAGCGCGGATTCTTTGAGTGAGAGACGAAATGGCGTCGGGGCGACCATCTCCACGAGCCGCTCTTTCGGCGTGGGGTACAGCACATCGAATTGCTCGATGTGTGCGTCCAGGCCGAATGATTTGAACTTTCCAAGAATCCACTCGGCGTTGTCCTTGTCGTATGCGGTGCCGACGTTGTGCGGACGCGCACTCAAGCGCTGCATCGAGGCGCGCATCGTGTCGGGCACGGGAAGCGCTTGGAATTGCTTTTCCCAGTCGCGTTCCGAGCGCGCGGCGGCGGTCGAATAGCCGGTAAGCCGTGGATCGGGCGAAAAAATTATTGCTATCGCAAGTAGCGGGCCGAGCCGAGTGAGTATGGGCATGGCACGAAGTTGTGGCGCGCCGCTCGTCGACGCCAGTATACTGTAACGCATGAGCGAGCCGGCTACTTCCCCGGCCGCGGCGGAGCCAGCGCAAGTCGCCGTCGCGACCGCGACCGACAGTGGGAAATACGTTTACTGCATAGTTCGCAGTGACAAACCCCGGGATTTCGGGGAGATCGGCATCGGCGGGGGACGGCGGGTCTATACCGTCCAATACAAAGATCTGTCGGCGGTCGTGAGCAACACGCCGATCGTGTTGTACGATCCAACAAGAGAAAACGTTCTCGCGCACGAGTTCGTCAACGAGACCGTCATGCGCGAGTACACGGTCATCCCGATGAGCTTCGGCACGTTGTTCCGATCCGAGGACGACGTCACCGAGCTGCTGCGCTCGGCGTATCAGGCGTTCAACGACGTGCTCGACAAGATGCAGGACAAGATCGAATTTGGGCTCAAGATCCTGTGGGATCGCGAGAAAGTCATCGCCAATCTCGAACAGCAGAACGACGAGATCCGGCGGCTCAAGGACGAGATCACGAACAACGCCAGCTCCTCGACGTATTTCGCGCGGATGCAACTCGGGCGCCTCGTCGAGGCCGCGCTCGAGGAGACCGGCAATCGGCTCGTCGCCGACGTCCACGACGCGTTGAAGCCCATCGCCGTCGCCAGTCGCAGCAACAAAGTCATCGGCGATCGCATGATCATGAACGCGGCGTTTCTCGTCGAGCGGGCGCGCAGCGAAGAATTCGATGAGGTCGTGCGTGAGGTCAGTCATCGCTACGACGACCTGCTGACGTTCAAGTACACCGGCCCCTGGCCGCCGTACAACTTCGTCAACATCAAGCTCAAGCTCGAACGCGCGAGCTGACGGGATCCCGCCATGGGGTTGCTCGCCAAGCTCGTGTTTTTTCCGGTCGCCGGGCCCGTCGCGGGGATCCGGTGGACGCTCGGGCAGGTGCAGCGCGTCGCCGAGCAAGAGCTGACCGACGATTCGAAGATCAAGAACGATCTCATGGAGTTGCAGCTCAGACTCGAGCTCGGCGAGATCGACGAGGCCGAGTACGCGAAGGCCGAGGCCGTTCTCATGCAGCAGCTCCGTGACGTCAGAGAGTGGCGCGAGCGGCTCGGCTGATCTTTTAGCCGCGCTCCCGCGGTGGATTATCGTTGGCGGGAAAGGGGGCGTCGGCAAGACCACGATCGCCATCGCGCTCGCCAAGGCCGCGACAGGCCGCGTCCTGCTCCTCTCGACCGATCCCGCGCGCGCGCTTGGCCCTGCGCTCGGCGAGCCGGTTGGTCCGCACCCCATTGAGCTCCGAAGTATCCCCGGTGTCTTCGCGCAGCAGCTGGACGCGGCGGTCGAGCGCGACGCATTCCTCGCACGGTGGCGAGAGACGCTCGTCACGGTCATCGACCGCGGGACATACCTCGATCGCGAAGACATCGTCGGCTTCATCGACGCCGTCCTGCCGGGGACCGACGAGGCCATGGCACTCTTGTCGCTCGCCGATCTCGCTGCGTCGAGCGCATGGGACCGTGTCATCATCGACACCGCGCCGACGGGCCACACACTACGCCTTTTCGCGCTGCCACAGACGTTCCGCCTCGTTGTCGATCTCCTGGAGCTCATGCAGGAGAAGCACCGGTTCATGGTGCGCGCGCTCACGCATCGCTATCGCGCCGATGCGGTCGACGCGATGCTCACCGAGCTCCGGCAACGCGTCGACGCGCTTCGGGCGCTGCTGACCGATCCGGGTTCGACTCGCCTGGTGCTCGTCGCTCGCGCCGAGCCACTCGTGGTCGCCGAGACCGAGCGCTACGCCGCCGCCCTCCCCGCGCTCGGCCTCACGGCCGGCGCGCTCGTCGTCAACGCCGTCTCCGACGACGCTGATCCCAGTGCGCTCGCTTCGCTCGCGTCACTGCTCCCCGGTATCCCACACGTGTCGCTCGCGCGCTGGCCCGAGTCGCACAAACGTCCCGAACCACGCGAATGGCCCGAGTCACGCAAACGTCCCGAATCACGCGAATGGCCCGAATCACGCAAACGGCCCGAATTTTGGACCCGACACCCCGTTCACGGCGACGAGGCGCGAAGCGCCGAGGAGGTAGTTGCGGGGGACCCAGCCTGGCTCCACCGTCGCCTTCACAGCGACGAGCCGCGAACGGCCGAGGATGCCCTCCGGCCGCTGACAATCGTGGGCGGCAAGGGCGGTGTCGGCAAGACGACCGTGGCGTGCGCGCTGGCGATCGAGGCGGCGAGCGACGAGCAGTTGGTACTCGTGGTCTCGACCGATCCCGCGCCGTCGATCGCCGACGCGCTGGGGCTGGACGTCGGCGACGAGACCGTCGCGATCGCGCCCGGCCTGTGGGCGCGGCAGGCCAATGCGACCGCGGCGTTCGCCGAGATGCAGAAGGCCTATCGCCAGCGGGTCGACGCCGTGTTCGACCGGCTGATCGGCGCAGGGTTCGATGCCGCCCACGACCGGAAGATCCTGCAGGATCTCTTCGCGCTCGCGCCCCCGGGGATCGATGAGCTCTACGCGCTGGCGACGATCGGCGAAACGTTGGCCGCGGGGCAATTCGACACCATCATTGTCGACCCCGCGCCGACCGGCCACCTGCTGCGACTGTTGGAGACGCCAGCGTTGGCGCTCGACTGGAGCCACCGGATCATGCGCCTGGCGCTCAAATACAAGGAGATCGCCTCCTTCACCGAGACGATGGGCGATATCCTCACGTTCGCGCAACGCACCCGCGCGGTGCGCGATCTCCTCGCGGACCCAGCCCGCTCGACCGTGATTCTGGTGACGCTGGACGAACCGCTGGTCCGCTCGGAGACGGAACGCCTGACGGTGGCGGTCGCCACTCTGGGGCTCACCGTAGGCGCTGTCATATGGAACCGAAGCAACCTGCCACTGTCGGCAAGCGGTGCGGTCCCGCAGTTTGCGGCACCGGAAGAGTCGCCGTCGCCACGAGGGCTAGCGGCGCTGAAGCAGTGGTACAGTCGGTGGAGAGCCTAGCGTCAGTGTACTACGTGTACGGGATTGTCCCAGTGACAGTCACCAACCCGCCAAAAGGATTGGACGGGGCGAGTGTGTCGCTGTTCCCGGTTGCTGACGTAGCGGCGCTCGTCTCCGAGTTGCCGAACGGAGCCTACGACCCCGCCACCGTCGAATCCCGCCTCGCGGACCTCGACTGGCTATCGCCCCGAGCGATCGCGCACGATGAAGTCGTGAGCTGGGCGAGCGACCAGGGGGGCGTGATCCCGTTCCCGATGTGGGTACTGTTTCGCGACACGCCAGCGCTGGAGCGCGGCTTGGCGCCACGGCTGGCCGAGTTTCACCGGGAGCTGGACCGTGTGACGCCGGGCCGTGAGTACTCGGTACGCGTGTTCGCCTTCAAGGACAAATTGGCCGCGCTGAGCCCCGCGGTCGCGCAACTGGAGTCGGAGATCGAGAAAGCGACGCCGGGTCAGCGCTATCTGCTGGAGCGGAAGCTCGACGGCGTCCGCCAGACGGAGGCGCGCGAGGTCAGCGCCTCGGTGTCCGACTCGATTCACGAAGAGCTCTCGAAGCTCGCCCTCGCCGCCACGACAGAGCCAGCGCCCAAGTCCGCGGCGATTCTCAACGCCGCGTATCTGGTAAGCCGGGATACCCCGGAGCCCTTCCAGGCCAAGCTTACCGATCTCATCCACAAGTTCGAACCGCTGGGATTCCGGTTCGAGTTCACCGGCCCTTGGCCACCGTACCATTTTGTCGGCCGCTGACGAGCCCTTAGTCCTCAGTGATCTCATCAGTCGCGTGCTCGACAAGGGCGTCGTGCTGAGCGGCGACGTCGTCATCTCGATCGCGGATATCGACCTCATCAAGCTCGAGCTCCACGTACTTCTTTCGGCCGTAGAGAGCACTCTCCGTCGTGAGTCCCACGTACCTGTATTGCCTGACCGCGCCCACGGCGCCTGATCCGCCGGCCCGCACCGCGGGACTCGACGGCGGCTTTGTGCGGAGGCTCGGCGACGCATGGGTCAGCGACGTCTCGTCGCGCCCCGTCAAGGCGACCGTCGAGCGCATTCGCGCGCACGATGCCGTCGTCTCTGCTGCTCTCGGCACCGGTTGCACACCGGTACCGGCGCGTTTCGGTCAGACCTTTGCCGATGACAACGACTGTGTGGCGGCGATCTCGGCCAAAAAAGAGACCATGAGCGCGGGTCTTGCTCGGGTCGCCGGCATGGTCGAGATGACGGTATTGCTCCACGTCAGTGCCCCCCTGGACCCGTCGTCCGGCACGGCCTATCTCGCGTCCCTTTCCCGTCGCGAGCACGCCATGGACGAATTGCGTGCCGCCGCACGTGTTATCAACGCACGGCTCGGCGACTGCGTCCGGGAGTCGGCGGAGCGAGCGGGCGAAGGCACGCTGACTCTATCTCACTTAGTAGAGCGCGAAGCGCTCACTATGTACATGGATCGAATCCGGGACATGGACGTCCGGGCGTTAGGCCCGGGAGCCCCCTACTCGTTCGGCCCGCCAGAATGACCGAGGATCTGGACCTCGACCTGAGACGAATCGCCCGGGCGCTGCCCGAGCGTATCGAGGCCGACGCCGAGCACGCGGAGGCAGGTCTCGCCCGTCTCGCCTTGACCGTGATCGAGTTACTTCGTAAGGTCCTTGAACACCAGGCGGTACGCCGGATGGACGGCGGGACGCTGTCGGCCGAGGAGATCGAGCGCCTCGGACTCGCGTTGCTCAAGTTGAACGACCGGATGCAGGAGCTGAAGACCACATTCGGCCTCTCCAACGAGGATTTGGAGATCGACTTGGGACCCCTGGGTCGCCTGAGATGAGGATAGGATAAACCACGTGTCAGAACTCGTTTCGCCGACGCGAAGCCACGGGCTGGTCGAGATCCTCGACCGGGTGCTGGACAAGGGCCTGGTCATCGCGGGCGACATCAAGGTCAACCTCGCGAACGTCGAGCTGCTGACGATCCAGATCCGGCTTCTGGTCTGCTCGATCGACAAGGCCGAGCAGATCGGCTTGAACTGGTGGCGCCACGACCCCCGGCTGACCGCCGGTGGGCAAGGCGCGTCTATCTCCGGAACCGAGCTGTCTGATCGACTGGCACGAATCGAGCAGCAGCTCATCAAACTCTCGCAACCGAGGACGTAAGTCGATGGCCGTCGAACGCTCCCCAAGTGGCAGCTCCCTCATCGACGTCCTGGATCGAGTCCTGGACAAAGGCATCGTCATTGACGCCTGGGTGCGAGTCTCGCTTGTCGGCATCGACCTGGTGACGGTCGAAGCCCGCATCGTGGTCGCGTCGATTGATACATACCTGAAGTATTCCGAGGCGGTGGGGATTACGTCTCCGGTCTCGCGGCCCCGAGAGGCGTTGGCGTCCGCGGACACGGGGGAGTTGGAGCGCATGCGGGTGGAAAACGCCGACCTCCGGCGGCGCCTCGAGCACCACACTCGCGGTAGCTGATCTGAGATCACCGGTGTGAGCGCCGCGCAGCAGCTGCTCATAGGACGCGACGGACGCGACGGGGTCGATCAGGCCGACGCGCCCGCACTGTTGGAGTTTCTGGCGACACTCACCGAAGCGCCGGATTGCCCCACGGCGTCGGCCTACCTGCTGGCGCGGCTCACCGTGCGGCGTGCCGTGCTGATGCTCGTCGACCCGGTCCGCGACATCCTCAGCGTCTACTCCAGCATCGGCGTCCCGGTCGATGAGCTGGGGGACGAGGGCCTCTCCCTCGGCGACGAGCGGCATCCGCTGGTCGTGTCGGCGATGACCATGACCACGGTCAGCGGGTCCTCACTCCATTTCGGGCTGCCATTCTCCGAGTGGGTGGCGTTCCCGATGCCGCAGCCGACGTTCCGCGGCGCTCCCGTGCCGATCGCCGGGCATCATGCCTCCCAGCTCGTCGCCGGCGTCGGCGGTCAGGTTACGCCGGCCTCCCTGCGGCCCGGCCAGGCGCCGCTCGGCGTCGTCGTCATCGAGGGGGTGCCGGCGCCGCAACGCTTGGCGTTTCTGTCTCGACTCGTGGCGCTCGCCGGGCCGGTGATCGCGCGGTTCGAGGCGCTCGGCGTGAGCGACGAGCAGGCCGAGCGGCTGCGGCAGCAGCGGGACCGGCTGCGCATGATGATCGATGCGTTGCCCGATCCGATCGTCATTACCGACGCCGCGAATGACATCGTCGTGCAAAACGCGCGCGCGGAACAGTTGCTCTCCTCTCGCGAGGGCGACTCCCAGGGTCGTCGTCGCGCCGTCGAAATCAACAACCTGCTCTTCACGTCGTACTTGTCGAAAGCGATGATGACGGGGGCCATCGACAAACAAAGCGGCCCTCGCGAGTTGAACCTCGTCGATCCGACGGAAGGCGCAGATATCCTGTTCGAAGTACTCGCGCATCCGTTGCGAGATGATGTGGATCGCAAAGGTGCGTTTCTGTCGGTGCTGCGCGATGTGACGGATCTGCGGCGCGCCGTGAATGAGCTCGAGCGGCATATGCAGCGCGTTCGGCTCGCGGAGATTGACGCCACGCGGGAAAGAGACCGGCTCAATCTGATACTAGAGAATGTGGCCGATCCGATTCTCGTTACTGACGACCGGTCGAACATCATCCTGATGAACGAGCAGGCCGAGCGTTTGTTCGAAGCGCCGCCCCCGACCGCGGTGACCACGGTGCGTGGCCGGCGCGTGCAGGCGCAGGCCGTGCGCGGCAACGACATGAAGTTCACGAGCTTCATCTCCGACTTCGCGATGGCGACCGCGACCGCGCGCCGGGCGGAGATGACGCTGACGCGGCCCGATACGGGGGACGCGCTCCCGATGGAGGTCGTGTCCGGAAAGATCCGGAACGAGCGAGACGAGGCGATCGCGATCGTCTCCGTGCTGCACGATCTCACCAAGCAATACGAGAACGCGCGACTGTATGAGGAGTTGAAGCGGTCGAGCGAAGGCCTCGAGGCCAGGATTCGCGCGGCGACCGCTGATCTGGCCGAGCAGAACGCGAAGCTCCAGTGGCAGACGCAGGAGGTGGAGCGGGCGAACACGCTCAAGTCCGAGTTCCTCGCCAGCATGTCGCACGAGTTGCGCACCCCGATCAATGCCGTGCTCGGGCACACGGCGAATATGATCGAGGGCATCTACGGCGGCGTCTCGGACGATCAGCTGGAAATGCTGAAGCGCATCCGCTCGGCCGCGAACCATCTGCTGGCGCTGATCAACGATATCCTGGATCTGGCCCGGATCGAAGCCGGGAAGATGCCGTTGCGCATCGAGTTCGTGCACGTCAAGAGCATCGTCACCGAGATCTCGCAGCAGATCGAGCCGCTGGTGCGCCGCAAGGGGCTCGACTACGTGATCGAGGTCCCGCCCGACTGCCCGCCGCTGCGTACGGATCGCACCAAGGTCAAGCAGGTGTTGCTCAACCTGCTGTCGAACGCGATCAAGTTCACGCCGCGCGGGAAGATCACGCTACGCGCCGAGTGCGACGCGGATTCCGTGAAGCTCCGGGTGACCGACACGGGCATCGGCATCAAGACGAAAGACCTGAGTGTGATCTGGGAGGATTTCCGCCAGGTGGATCAGACATTGATCCGCGAGTATGGCGGCACGGGCCTTGGCCTCAGCATCACGCGCAAGCTGCTCGAGCGGCTCGGCGGGCGCGCCGAGGTGGCGAGCGAGTACGGCAAGGGGACGACGTTTACGGTGACGCTGCCGTGGCGCGTGGAAGAAGAGGCCCACGCCATCACGCCCGCGGATCAAGCGGCCCTACCGTAGCGTAGGCTCCGTCAGTCCGCGCGGCCGCGGACCTCGCTCGCCCACTGGACGACCTGCTCGAGAAGCGCGCGCGCGCCCTCGCCGTCGCCGCGCAAGGCACCCGTTCGCGCCATCGTCTCGGAGACCTCGCGCTTGATCTCGGTGACCACGCGCTCGGTGGGCTCGCCTTGCTCGCGCAGGTGCGTCGCTTGCTCGCGAACCGCGTCGCGGAGCTCATGGCTCGCGTTCGGGTCTGACGCATCCGCGAGGCGCACCGCGATCTCCAAACGCTGCAGTGCGCCCGACGAGAGCCGTTTCCGGCGCGGCGCTGGCGAATCCGCGTTGGTCATTCAGGGACGATCACTGGATCGTCCCCAAATGTCAACAACGTGTGTGCCGCTCCGCGGCACGTCGAGCATCGCTGCGCGCTGCTCGACTGGTCTGTTCTCCTCCGGGGGGCAAACCGCAACTACGCCCCCCTACTGTCCGCGCGCGTACCCCATGAACTTCGCGCGCACTGGCCCGGTGCGCTGGCTGTTGACGAGTTCGTGATCAAACTCGCCATACGCCTGGCTCGCCACACGCACGGTCACGTAGTCGCCCACTTGCCACGCGGCCGTCTCGGTCTGATCCGCGGGATAGATATCCCACACGCTGCCGTCATCGATTTGGACGTAGCGACTGCCAGACCGAATACCCGTGACCGTATGCGCATTCGCGGGCACGAGCGAGCGTGTGTTCGCCGCCGCGGTCGCCGCGGGTGCAGGAGCCGCGGGCATGAGCTGCGACGTCGGTGCACGCTGTTGCTGCACGGCGCGCGTGGTGCTGTCGATGAGCGCGGCGCGATAGCGCTCCAACCACATCTCGAGTGCTTGCACTTCTTGCGGCTTGAGCGTCGTGAGTCCCGTCGACGTGTACTCGTGGAGACTCATGAGCTCATCGAGATGCACGCCACCGCTGTTGCCAGCGTTGGCCTGCGAGGGCGGTATCGTGTCATACGTGCCTGCCGCCGCAACGGCTGGTGCGGCAGCTGGTGGGCCGACCGGAGCTGGGCGGTCGCCCATATAGACGCCGTTCGCTGGCGGGGGCGGCGCGTCGCTGGAGGCGTGGCCGCGGATCGTCGGCAACGTCGTGACTTGCGGCTGCGTGGCCGGCGCTGGTGCGGCGGGCGTGATGCCCGGCGCTGGCTGAGCCGTCACTGAGGGAGCGGGCGCTGAGGGAGCGGTGCTCGTGCTACTCGCTCGACTCCTTGGCGACGAGTACACGATGCCCCAACCGTGTTTCGTCGTGTCCTGCTGTTGCTGTTGCTGCGCGTGCGCGATGGAAGCAAGCACAATGAGTGCGAGTGCACCAATGCCGCGGTACCACATGGGGACGAGCTCCTGACGGTGTTCGTGTTTAGTTGTCTCAGCACTTGCAAGTGTAGGACCGCCGCGTAACACGCATGCGACGGCTACCAAGAGCGAACTCGGCTACGCTCTTGTCCTACCCCAGATACACTCGCGTGTCCCCGTTACTGAGCGGGCAGCCTGAATTCCGCGGTCTGCTCGGTGCGGCGGCCCCGGCGGTCGGTCACGGTTACCGTCAGCGAATAGGATCCGCGCGGCAGGCGCGGAAGCTGATGATGCGTGCGGGTCGCGTTGGACCCCGCGCGGTCGTCGTACGCCTCGGTCGTCTCGTGCGTTGCGCCGAGGAGCTTTTGCAACCCGGATTCCTGTCTCGTTGCCGTTATCACGGTGTGATAGTGCGAAGCGGTCTTGAGGCCGCAGACACCGTACGCAATCATCGGCCCCGCATCCTCGTGCGTGCTAATCGAGTCGAGCACGACGTGGAATTCGGTGACGCCGCCGCCAGCGTCACAGAAGGTTTCTTTGGGCAGAGCGGGCGCGGGCTTCGCCACGGGCTTGGGCTTCGGCTTGAGCGTAGCGGGCGCCAAAATGGGGGGCAACGCGGGCGTCGGCGCGGGCGGCGGGTCAGGCACGAGCGCAGTGACGGCCGCCAGTGTCACAACCGGAGCAGGTGGCGGCGGCAGCGTCGCCCGCCACGTCGCATACATAGCAGCCGCGGCGGCGGTCGCAGCCAGCGCCAGGCCCCCCACAATCGCGCCCCACGGCGTACGGCGGCGCCGCGGCGGCAGAGCCGGGACTTCGAAGGTAGGCGTGTCGGCGCGAACTGGCTCAGGAGGAAGCTCGCCTAAGCCCTCCAGTACACGGAGCAACTCCTCGCCGTCCTGAACCCTGTTACTCGGCTCCTTCTCCAGCATCCGGCGAACGATCGCAAAGAGCGACCGCTCCTCGTCGCTGAAGAGCGTTGGCGTCGGGATCGGCGTCGTAACGTGCCCATAGAGGATCGCAATCCCGTCCTCGCCGTCGAACGGCACGCGCCCGACCAGGCACTGATAGGCGACGACGCCCAGGCTGTACACGTCCGCTCGCTGATCGAGCGGCTTGGCCCGCGCCTGCTCCGGGCTCATGTACCGCGGCGAGCCGACGGCCATGCCCGAGTTCGTGAGCGTTCGATGCGTGCCGACCTTCGCGATCCCGAAATCGGCCAACACCCAACGGTCGTCGTCCCGCATGATGTTGTCCGGCTTGATATCGCGATGCACGACGCCGCTCTTGGCCGCGTAGGCCAGCGCTCGGGCCGTATCCGTGAGCATCGCTCGGATCTCACCCGGCGTCAGCTTCCCATTTGGCCGCTCGGCCAGCACCCGGGCGAGCGATGGCCCGCGCAGGTACTTCATGACGATGTAGGAGACCCGCTCGCCGGATTTACCGACCCGGTAGATCGGGACGATATTCGGATGTTCCAGGGAGGCCGATGTCCGGGCCTCCCGCTCGAACCGCTCGGCGAAATCGGAGTCGAACGTCATCGCAATTGGCAAAACTTTGATCGCGACGTCCCGTCCCAACGAGCGATCGTGTGCCAGAAATACGACCGCCATGCCACCACGGCCGATTTCTGACCGCACGTCGTATTCGTTGGCCAGAGCGCTCTTTACAACGTCGAGGTCGGAGAGTTCGCCTACGATCACACGAGTTGGACGGGCACCATTTCTGGTTAGTCACGAAGGGCGGTCATTGTGACTCCGGTCACACCGAGAGAGCATGCACCGTTCATAATTTGTTCAGACGATGATTGACCGCTATTTCACCCACGAAGGTGAGCAATGGCGATGCTCCGTCGCCGTCACGCCGGCCGCTCCCGCCGGCCGGCCGCGGAGCGCCGTGTCGGTCGAAGAGGGCCGCACCCGGCTCTACTTCTGGTCCGCCTCCGGTGAGATGCGGTCGATCCTCTACCCGACCCCCCGGCGACTCACGGAAGAGGAGATCCAGGCGGTCTCCGACGACCAGCTCCGCGAGCTCCTCGATGCGCCCGACGTCAAGACCATGGGCCGGCTTCCTATCGCCGGCTAAGACCGGTTAAGCTCTGAGCGTGGGTCCCACGCTCTCACCAACTCAACAGAAGACGCGCAAGGCGCTGGTCGCCGCTATGGCCCGTCCGGCAAATCCGTGGTCGTGACGACGGACATACGCACCTGCGGAATGATCTCGGGATGCGTGAAGATGGGCAGCCTCACGCCCGAAGACTACGCGCACTTTCTCGGGGTGTTTCTCGGCGCTGACCGCGCGGCCCGATTGGACGTCGGACGCATTCACCGCTTCGCCCGGAAGCTCACGGCCCGCGCGCTGGAGACCAGCTGCACGGCCCTCCGCGAGAAACGCGATCTCGAGACCGACGGCTTCATCGAGTACCTGCGCGTGCATCAACTCGCCACCAACGTCGACCTGGGCGAGGTCGAAGCGGTCGAGCTCGGGCTCAAGCCGAAGCGCGGGGTGCTGCTCGTCGGACCACCGGGCACGGGCAAGACGACGATCGGGCGCGCGCTCGCGCATCGGCTCAAGAGCAAGTTCTTCCTGATCGACGGCACCGTCGTCGGTGGGACGCCCAACTTCTTCGCGACCGTGCACCGCATCTTCGAGGCCGCGAAGCACAACGCGCCGAGCATCGTGTTCATCGACGACAGCGACGTGTTGTTCGAGGATGGCTCCGACCACGGGTTCTATCGCTATCTCCTCACGATGCTCGATGGGATCGAGTCGGAGTCCGCGGGTCGCGTCTGTCTCATGATGACGGCCATGGATGTCGCCGGCCTGCCGCCAGCGCTCGTGCGATCCGGTCGCGTGGAGCTGTGGCTCGAGATGCGCCTGCCGGATCCGGACGCGCGGCAGGCGATCCTCGCTCAACGTTGCGCCTCGCTTCCGGCGTCGGTCGGGCCCGTCGACGTCGCGCGCCTCGCGGCGGCGAGCGAAGGCCTCACGGGAGCGGACCTCAAACGGGTCATCGAAGACGGGATGCTGCTTCTAGGCTACGACCGCGCCCGCCGAAAGCCACAACAGCCGGCCGTCGACTATTTTCTGCAAGCGGTCGAGTCGGTCCGCGCCAACAAGCAGCGGTACGCGGCGGCTTCGGTCCGAGGGCGCATGGGTGCGCGAGGAAAGAACATCCCACCGATGGTGTTTCAGCAGATGGCACGCGCGATGGAGTCTGGTGGCGCTATGATCAACGGCTTCTTCGGCGATACCGGGGGCGACGAGCCCTAGCGGCGAGCCCATGGCCGATGAAACAGTGCTCGTCATCGACGACGAGCCGCAGATCCGTCGTGTAGTACGGAACGCCCTCAAGGACGAAGGCGAAATCGTGCGGACCATAGAGGCGGCAACCGGGGCCGAGGGAATCGACCGGGCGGCGGCCGAGCGGCCGTCGTTGATCGTGCTCG
The DNA here is from genome assembly GCA_035570055.1 of Gemmatimonadaceae bacterium. Taxonomy (GTDB): domain Bacteria; phylum Gemmatimonadota; class Gemmatimonadetes; order Gemmatimonadales; family Gemmatimonadaceae; genus DASRDS01. The sequence continues at coordinate 46,630 of DATMLM010000002.1, read as the reverse complement.
ACCTCGGACTGCCCGACATGAGTGGCGAGGCGGTCTGTCGCGAGATCCGCGGCTGGTCGACCGCGCCCATCATCGTCCTGTCGGCCCGCCACTCGGAGCGCGAGAAAGTCGCCCTCTTGGACGCCGGCGCCGACGACTACGTGACCAAGCCGTTCTCGACCGTCGAATTCCAGGCCCGGGTCCGCGCTCAACTCCGTCGGTCACGGCTGGCCGGCGCCGGCGACGCCGGCGAGCCGCTGGTTCTGGATGGCGGGGCCGTCACGATCGATCTCACGAAGCCCCAGCTGGTCAAGCAAGGCGCGCCCGTGCACCTCACGCGCACCGAATGGGAGCTGCTGCGCGTGCTCGTCTCCCACGCCGGGCGCACCCTGACGCACCGCGAGCTATTCACCGCCGTCTGGGGCAACTCGTTCGGCGATGCGCAGCAGTACCTTCGCGTCCACATTCGGAGTCTGCGCCGAAAGATCGAGCCCGATCCCGTGCGGCCGCGCTACATCATTACGGAACCGGGCGTCGGATACCGCCTCGAGCCGACCGCGTGATGGGTGTGACGCGCCGGCAGTTCGGCGAATACGCACTCTGGCTCGCTGCGCTGTTCTTGGTTTGGGCCGCCATGTTGTCCGTGCGGCCGCGCCTCAACGAGGCCCATGTCGCCCTCACGTTTCTCCTCGTTGTCCTCGGCGCCTCGGCGCGCGGTGGCCGCACATTCGGCTTAGGCATCGCGGGTGCGGCGTTCCTCCTGTTCGACTGGTTTTTCTTGCCGCCGTACGGCGCGCTGGCCGTGAGCAACCCGCTCGACTACTTGGTGCTGCTCGCGTTCCTGGCCACGAGCTTCGTGGCGGCCCAGCTGCTCTATCGGGCCCAGACCGAGGCGACGCTGGCCCAACGAAGGGCGGCCGAAATCGACCGATTGGCCGCGCTTGGCTCCGAGTCGTTGAACGCCGGCCAGCCGCAAGACGCGCTCTTTGCGGTGGCCGAAGTGATCCGGACGTCGCTCAAGCTCGATCAATGCGTGATCTTCCCGCGCGAGACGCCGCCCGCCGTCACGCAATCTCCGCCCGACGTGCGCGCCGATCGCACGATCGCGCCTGGTCTCGTCGCCTGGGTCCTCCAGCACGGAACCGAGGCCGTGCTCTCCGCCGACGGCACGACACGGCTGGCGTGGGACGGTCCCGCGCGACTCGAGGCCGTGCCGCAAGCGCGGGCGCTGCTGATGCCGCTGCGCGTGCGCGAGCGCAATGTCGGCGTGCTCGCCATTGTGCGCGACCACGGGCTTGCGCTCGACGCCGAAGCCCGGCGCGTGCTCGATGCGCTCTCGTATTACGCCGCGCTCGGCGTCGAGCGGGCGCGCCTCGTGGCCGACGCGCAGCACGCCGAGGCGCTGCGGCAGGCGGACAAGCTCAAAGACGCGCTGGTGGCATCGGTCTCGCATGACCTCCGAACGCCGCTGACGACGATCAAGGCGCTGGCGCATGACATCTCGAATGGCGGCGACGAGCGTGCGACGATCATCGAGCAGGAAGCCGATCGGCTGAACGAGTTCGTGGCCAACCTGCTCGATCTGTCGCGGATCCAGGCGGGATCGTGGCAGCCGAGTCCGGAGGCGAACGAGGCCGAGGATCTGGTCGGCGCGGCGCTGCAGCGCGTGGCGGGCCCGCGCGGCAGCCGCGATATCACCGTGTCCCTCGACGACCAGAATCCCGTGCTGATTGGGCGGTTTGATTTTACGGCGACGTTGCGCGCGCTGGTCAATTTGCTGGACAACGCGATCAAATACGCGCCGGCGACGTCGCCCATCGAGCTGTCCGTCCGGCGGGATGGCAACATGATTGCGTTCGCGGTGAGCGATCCAGGGCCGGGTGTTCCGCCGTCCGAGGCCGAACGCGTGTTCGAGCCGTTCTACCGGCCACCCGGCACGCCGCCTGATATCGGTGGCGCCGGCCTGGGTCTCTCGATTGCCCGCGGCCTCGTCGACATGCAGGGAGGTTCGCTGCGCTACTCGCCCCGCCAGGGTGGCGGCAGCGTCTTTACGCTCCGCGTCCCTCTTCACGAAAAATTTATGTGAAACGGCGGCTTGCATACGCGGCCTTCACGCCCGGACCGGTAGCATCCATCCGCTATGCTCGATTTTCTTTTCGTCGCGATCACGGTCGTGTTCTTCGGCCTGATGCTCGCGTTCATCCGCGGCCTCGAGATGCTGGGTCGCGATGCCGCCGTCGAGGACCGCGAGCCATGAGCCTCGACGCGATCGTGGGAGGCCTCGTGTCGGTCCTCCTCCTCGTGTATCTGGTCTACACGCTGCTCCGTCCCGAGAAATTCTGATCTATGACGGTGAACGGCTGGGCCCAGATTGGGTTCTATTGCGTCGTGCTCCTCGCCGTGACGAAACCGGCCGGGATGTACCTCGCCCGCGTCTACGACGGCACCTACCAGTGGCTCGCCCCCGTCGAGCGCGCCATCTATCGCCTGTGCGGCGTCGACCCGGACGACGACCAGCACTGGACACACTATGCCGCGTCGCTCTTGATCTTCAGCGCCGCGACCATGCTCGTGACGTACCTCGCGCTGCGGTTGCAGCATCTGCTGCCGCTCAACCCCGAGCATCTCGCGGCCGTCACCGACCGCCAGGCGTTCGAGACCGCGGCGTCGTTCACGACGAATACGAACTGGCAGTCGTACGCGGGCGAGACGACGATGTCGTACTTCTCGCAGATGACGCAGCTCGCGTTTCACAACTTCGCGTCGGCTGCCGTCGGCATGGCCGCGGCCGTCGCATTGGTCCGGGGTATCGCGCGTCGCTCGGCCGGGCGACTCGGCAACTTCTGGGTCGATGTCGTGCGTGGGACGCTGTACGTCCTGATCCCCGCCTCGATCATCCTCGCCCTGTTATTCGTGCAGCAGGGCGTGATTCAGAACTTCAAGCCGTATGTGCACGCGACCACGCTCGAAGGCGGAGCGCAGACGATCCCCATGGGTCCGGTCGCGAGCCAGGAAGCGATCAAGCAGCTCGGCACGAATGGTGGCGGGTTCTTCAACGTGAACTCCGCGCATCCGTTCGAGAATCCCACGCCGTGGAGCAACTTCCTGCAGATGCTGGCGATTTTTATCATCCCCGCCGGCCTCGTGTACATGTTCGGCCACACAGTAAAGAGTCCGAAGCACGGCTGGGCGGTCTGGTCCGCCATGTTCATTCTGTTTTTCGCGGGCACGACGACCGCATACTGGGCCGAGGCGCGCGGGAACCCGATTCACCAGGCACGCGGTGTGGCGGTGGCGGACGGCAATATGGAGGGCAAAGAGGTTCGCTTCGGGATCGTGAACTCGGCCCTCTATGCGACGATCACGACGGACGCCTCGTGCGGCGCGGTGAACGCCATGCACGACTCGTTCACGCCGATCGGCGGGATGGTCCCGCTCGTGAACATCCAGCTCGGAGAGCTCGTCTACGGCGGCGTCGGCGCCGGCCTCTACGCGATGATCATGGAGATCGTGCTCGCGGTGTTCATCGCCGGGCTCATGGTCGGACGGACGCCGGAGTATCTCGGCAAGAAGATCGAGAGCCGGGAGATACGCATGGTCATGGTGTACGTGCTCGTGTACGCCTTTGTCGTGCTCTCGTTCACCGCCGCCTCGGTCGTCACGAAACAGGGCCTCGCGGGACTGAATAACGCCGGCCCACACGGGTTCTCTGAGATCCTCTACGCGTTCAGCTCGACGGTCGCCAACAACGGCAGCGCGTTCGCCGGCCTGACTGGAACGACGTACTACTACAACACGATGTTCGGCCTCGCGACGATGTTCGGGCGGTTCGCGATGATGGTGCCGGCGCTGGCGTTGGCCGGGTTCCTGGCCGAGCGGCGGGTGGCGCCGGAGACGGCGGGGACGTTCCCCGTCACGACGCCGCTGTTCGTGATGCTGCTCCTTGGCGTCATCGTCATCGTCACCGCGCTGACGTTCTTCCCGGCACTGTCGCTCGGCCCGATCGTCGAGCACTTCCTGATGCAACATGGCATACTCTTCTAGACCTCTCTTCGATCCGCCGATCGTCAAGCGGGCGATCCGGGATTCGTTGGTCAAGCTCAATCCGGCGCATCTCGTCCGGAATCCCGTGATGTTCGTCGTCATGATCGGGAGCGTGCTGACCACGCTCGTCGTCATCCGCGACGCCGTCACCGGCCAGGGCGATCTCCGCTTCTCGCTGCAGCTCACGCTGTGGCTGTGGTTCACAGTCGTGTTCGCGAACTTCGCGGAAGCGATGGCCGAGGGTCGGGGCAAAGCGCAGGCGGACACGCTCAGAAAGTCCCGCACGCAGACCGTCGCCAAACGCCTCTTCTCACCCCACGACCGCGGTCGCTTCGAAACGGTCCCCTCGTCGTCCCTCGCCAAAGGGGACTACATCGTTGCGCTGCCCGGGGACGTGATACCAGGCGATGGGGACGTGGTCGAGGGCGTGGCATCGGTCGACGAGTCCGCCATCACTGGCGAATCCGCCCCCGTCATCCGGGAATCTGGCGGCGATCGCTCGGCCGTCACCGGCGGAACGCGCGTGCTCTCGGACTATCTCGTGGTTCGTATCACCGCGAATGCCGGGGAAACGTTTCTCGACCGAATGATCGCGTTGGTCGAAGGGGCCTCGCGCCAGAAGACGCCCAATGAGATCGCGCTGACGATCCTGCTGTCGGGACTCACCATCGTGTTCTTGTTGGCGGTCGTCACGCTGCAGCCGTTCGCGATCTACAGCGGGACGGCGATCGGCATTCCGGTGCTCGTGGCGCTGCTCGTATGTCTCATCCCGACGACGATCGGTGGTTTGCTCTCGGCGATCGGCATCGCGGGCATGGACCGCGTGATTCAGCAGAACGTGATTGCCATGAGTGGACGATCGGTCGAGGCGGCGGGAGACGTGAACACGCTGCTGCTGGACAAGACGGGGACGATCACACTCGGCAATCGCCAGGCGGTCGAGTTCGTCCCGATGCCGGGCGTGACGCCGGAGCAGCTCGCCGACCGCGCGCAGCTCGCGTCGTTGGCCGACGAGACGCCCGAGGGCCGGAGCATCGTCGTGCTCGCCAAGGAGAAGTTCGGGCTCCGAGGCCGCCAGTTGACCGATGCAGACAACGCCCTGCCTCCGGCGGCGTTGGCGGCCGTGGGCGCCGAGGTGGGGACCGTGAAGATCGCGTCCCAGGAAAGCACGGGCGGGGCGCAGCCGAAGGATGTGGAGTTCGTCCCGTTCAGCGCGTCGACGCGCATGAGCGGAGTCAATTTGCGCGGCGGCGGTGCGCTCAGAAAAGGCGCGGGCGATTCGATCGGCCGCTGGGTGCAGGAGAACGGTGGCACGATCCCCCCGGAGCTCGACACCGCCGTATCGCGTATCGCGCGCGAGGGCGGCACGCCGCTGGTGGTTGCCGAGAAGGCCGATGGGACAGCGCGGGTGCTCGGCGTGATCTACTTGAAGGACATCGTGAAAGGCGGCATGCGCGAGCGCTTCGACCGCCTGCGTGCGATGGGCATTCGCACGGTGATGATCACGGGCGACAACCCGCTGACCGCCGCGGCGATCGCGCAGGAGGCCGGTGTCGACGACTTCCTGGCCGAGGCAAAGCCCGAAGACAAGATGGCGCTGATCAAACGCGAGCAGGCGGGCGGGCGGCTCGTCGCCATGACTGGTGACGGGACGAACGACGCGCCGGCCTTGGCGCAGGCTGATGTCGGCGTGGCCATGAATACCGGGACGCAGGCCGCGAAAGAAGCCGGCAACATGATCGATCTCGACTCGAATCCGACGAAGCTGATCGAGATCGTCGAGATCGGGAAGCAATTGCTCATGACCCGCGGATCGCTGACCACGTTCTCGATCGCCAATGACGTCGCGAAATACTTCGCGATCATCCCGGCCATGTTCACCGTCACGTTCCCGGTGCTGCAAGCGCTCAACGTGATGCGGCTGCACTCGCCGACCTCGGCGATCCTGGCCAGTGTGATCTTCAACGCGCTGATCATCGTCGCGCTGATTCCGCTGGCGCTGCGCGGCGTGCGCTACCGGCCGATGGGCGCCGCGGCGATTCTGCGCCGCAACTTGGTCATTTACGGCGTCGGCGGCATCATCGTTCCATTCATCTTCATCAAGTTGATCGACATGCTGCTCGTCGCGACGCACCTGGTGTAATCATGCTCCGCAATCAATTCCGGCCGGCGATCGTTCTCACGCTGCTGCTGATCGTCATGACTGGCTTGCTCTACCCCGGCCTGGTCACCGGCCTGTCCCAAGTCTTGTTCCCCCATCAAGCCAACGGTTCGCTGATCGAATCGAATGGTCAGGTGGTCGGCAGTGCCCTCATCGGGCAATCGTTCGCTTCGGCCAAGTATTTTCATCCGCGGCCCTCCGCCGCTGGATCAGGCTATGTGGGTGATTCGTCGTCGGGGACCAATAAGGGTCCCACGGACCGCAAACTGGCCGATACCCTGATTGCGGTCGCCATAGATAGTGCCGTGAAAACCGATGGGGCCGTGAAGGGTCAGGTCCCGGCCGATATGGTCACGTCATCTGGATCAGGTCTCGATCCACATATCTCGCCGGCGACGGCGGAGATCCAAGTTGCCCGCGTGGCCAGAGCGCGGGGCGTTCCAGCCGATCGCATCCGCGCGATCGTCGCCGCACACACCGAAGGCCGTCAGTTCGGATTCTTCGGCGAGCGACGGGTGAACGTGCTGCTGCTCAACCTGGCGTTGGACTCCCTCAACCACTAAGCCCCCAGCCATATGCGAAATTTTCTCCGCGTCTACGTACTCGCGTGGGCGCTCGGCGGAGCCGCGTCCGTCGCACGCGCGCAGCAACCCGCCGACTCGACCAAGGCCGACACGACCAAAAAAAAGCCGGAACCGCCGACTCCCTTCGGTTTCGCCGATTTCACGTGGGTGAACGGCAACAGCCGGGCCCATACCTCGCCGCTCGACACCAAGTGGTTCACACCGGAGATCCGCGTCGACGTCAACTTCGTCAGTGACTTCAATCGCCCCAAGGACCACACGCTCGATGGGGCGGCCGAGATGGGCCGCACGAGCGAGTTCCAGCTCCAGCAATTCGGGATCGGCGGCGACTTTCACTACGACAATGTGCGCGCGCGACTCATGACCCAGTTCGGCGCGTACTCCACCGAGACGCCACGCGACGATGCCAGCCCATCGCGGGGCCAGTTTGACCTCGCTGACGCGTATCGGTACGTCTCCGAGGCGTATGGCGGATATCACTTCGACGTGATGGACGGCATGAACATCGACGTCGGCATCTTCGACTCGTACATCGGCCTCTTCAGCTACTACAACGCGGACAACTGGGCATACCAGCCGTCGTATGTGTCCGCCAATACGCCGTGGTTTTTCAACGGCATGCGCGTGCAGATGTTCCCGAGCCCGAAGCTCAAAGTCGAGTTCTGGCTCATCAACGGTTGGCAGTCGTACGGCATGTTCAATAGCTCACCCGGCTACGGCACACAGATCCTCTGGCGCCCAAATGGCTTCATCTCGGCGCTCTCGAACGACTACTGGGGGTACGACGACTTGGGCGCACCGTCGCGCTCCCGCATCCATAGCGACGACAGCTTCTTGATGAAGCTCTACGATTCGCCGAACAGTCTGTGGGACAAGTCAGCCTTCTCGTTCACGTTCGACATCGGCTGCGAGTTCGGCGATCACGTGAACTGTGCCAAGGCCGGACCGGGCCGGCCCCAGCAGTACTTCGTCGGCTTCATGCTCTACAACCGCAACTGGTTCTATCACGACCATTTCGGTATCACGTTGGGCGGCGGCGCCATCAACAACCCCGGCCGGTACCTCGTCCTGCCGCCGCCGATCAACGGCGCCACGGCGGCGGTCCCCTCGCCGTACTTCACGTTCAATCCGGGCGACCAATTCCACGCCTGGGATGCATCGATCTCGCTCGACTGGGCGCCGAACGACTTCTTCATGTTCCGCATCGAGCCCGACCGGCGCGGCTCGAGCGTACCCTATTTCGTCGGGCGCCAAGGCATCACGCCTGCCGGCGGCAATACTGGGAATCCCGCGGCGACGGTGCCCGGCTTCACGCCGGACCTCGTGAAGGAGGAGATGCGCATCAACTTCGCCGTGCTGGTCAAGATGTAGCGCGGACGTGTTCCACGATCGGCCCGAGCACGAGGGGCGCCGCATACGTGAGCGCGCCCACGATCAGCGCTGTCCCGATGATGATGACGCCGAACAACGCGGTGTCGGTCGGGACGGCGCCGGCCGCCGAACGTTTCGGCGCGCGCGCGAGTATCCCGGCCAGCGCGAGCGCGATCACCCCGAGGCCGAACCGGCCGGCCATCATCGCGACCGCGGTCGTGATGTTGTAGAACGGCGTATTCGCGTTGAGCGCGCTGAATGCCTGGCCGTTGTTCGCGAAGGCGCTGGTGTACGCGAACCAAATCTCCGTCAGCCCGTGCGGACCATGATTCACGGTCAGCCCGGCCAGTCCGGCCCGAGTGACGAGGGCCAGCGCCGTCAGCGGCAACACCGTGATGGGCATGACGAGCGTGTACAGGACAATGAGACGCACCTCGAGGCCGCCCAGCGGCTTCCCCAGATACTGGGGTGTTCGCCCGATCATGAGCCCGGTGAGAAAGAGCCCGAGCATAGCAACGATCACAATCCCAAAGAGGCCGGAACCCAGGCCGCCGAAGGCGATCTCGCCGAGGAGCATGTTCACGAGCGGGACGGCGCCTCCGAGCGGTGTGAGACTATCGTCGGCCGCGTTCGTCGAGCCGGTCGCGCCGTTCGACGTGGTGACAGCCGTCAGCACCGATCCGTCGATGCCGAACCGCACCTCCTTGCCCTCCATGGTCCCGTGTCGCTCGGCCCAGTGCCCGGCGCCGAGACCGGCCGCGAACAGCGCGACCATCACGCCATAGAGCACCCACCCGTCGCGCCGGTGGCCGGTGACTCGCCCGAACGTGTACGTGAGCGCCGCCGGGAGCACGGCGATCGCCAGCATCTCGAGAAGATTCGCCACCGCGGAGGGGTTCTCGTACGGGTGCGCGCCGTTGGCGTTGAAGAATCCGCCGCCATTGGTGCCGAGCTGCTTGATGAATTCGAGGGCCGCCACCGGTCCCTGGGCGATGGTCTGTGCCGCGCCGTCGAGCGTCGTGACGTGGGTGAACGGGTCGAAGTTCATCGGAACGCCGAGCCCCATGAGGGCAATGCCGCCGGCTACCGACAGCGGGAGCAGCACCCACAGGATCGCGCGAACGACGTCGATCCAGAAGTTGCCGATCGTCTCCACGCCATCACCGGCGAGTCCCCTGATGAAGGCGATGCCGACGGCCAGTCCAGCCGCGCCGGCAATGAAATTCTGCCCGGCGAGGCCGATGAGTTGCGTCGCGTAGCGCATCGTGGTCTCGCCGGCGTACGCCTGCCACGTCGTCGTCGTGCTGAAGCTGATTGCGGTGTTGGCGGCGAGATCCGGAGTCAGCGGCGTAGCGAGCGGTGCCTGGACGCGCAGGATAGCGTACAACACCAGCGTACCCGCCAGGCCGAACACGACGAATGCCGTCGCGTACTCGGCCCACGTCATCTGCCTTTCCGGGTCGATCCGCGCCAGCCGATAGAGCGCCCGCTCGACTGGCCGCGCGATGGGATCGAGCCACGTCCGTCCACCAGTGAAGACGAGAGCCAGATAGGTCCCCGAGGGCCGCACGAGCGCCGTGACGATCAGCAGAAACAGGATGTCCTGCGCGATGCCCCGCTCGGTCATCGCGCCGGGAGTACCGGGTCGAGCGAGTCGAGCGCGAGATTCAGCCGCAAGACGTTGATCCGCGGCTCGCCGATGACGCCGAGTACCGGCCTCCTCGTGTACGCCTCGACCAGGGCTGTGACGGCGCCCGTTGTCGTGCGCCGCGAAGCGGTGACGCGATCGATTTGCAGCGCGGCGGTTTCTGGCGAGATGTCCGGGTCGAGCCCACTCGCACTCGCGGTCACGGCGTCGGAGGGGAGCCACGTAGTAGAAGCGAGACCGTTCGTCGCCCGGAATCGCTCGCCGGCGTGGGCAATCGAGTCGGCGAGCGCCGGATTCGTAGGTCCGAGATTCGAGGCGCCGGATCCCGCGGCGTCGTACGCCACCGCGCTCGGCCGCCCGTGAAAGTAGCGGGCACTGACGAACGCCTGGCCGATGTACGCCGACCCGACCACTCGGCCACTGTGATCGCGCACCAAGCTGCCCCCGGCGGCCCACGGCATCGTGATCCGCCCAACGGCATAGAGCAGCGCCGGATACGCGACACCGGTGAGCAACAGCAGGGCGCCCGTCAGGCTGAACGCGGGCCACAGCATGCGACGCATTTCGGGAACTTACGGAGTGCTCCGGCGGGCGAGCATAAAGACAGCATAAAAAATTGGCCCGGATGGAGTACGTTATGGCGCATGATCGCGCCCACGCGCCTCTCGGGATTGTTGGTGCTCTGCCTCGCTCCCGTGCGCGTCGGCGCGCAGGCCAGCACGCCGGCTGCCGATACGACGCCCAAGATTACGTTCGGCGCGTTCATCGACGGGTACTATGCGTGGGACTTCGACCGGCCGTACAACTTCGACCGCGCCTACACGACGCAACCGGCGCGGCACGCCGAGTTCAACATCAACCTGGCATATGTCGAGGCGAAGCTCACCGCGCCGAATTTTCGGGGGCGGCTCGCCGTGCAATTCGGAACGTCCGTGCAGGACCTGTACGCGGCTGAGCCGCATATCGGCGAGGTAAGCGGCCCATCGGTCGCCGAGTTCATCCAGGAAGCGACGGCCGGCTACAAGCTCAGCTCGACCCTGTGGATCGACGGTGGTATCTTCGCGGCGCACACGGGATACGAGGGCTGGATCTCGCGCGACAACCTGACGTACACGCGCTCGCTCATGGCCGACTATTCCGCGTATTACGAGGCCGGCGTCAAGCTGACCTGGTCGCCGTCTCAGGCCGTGGCCGCGCAATTTCTCGTTCTCAACGGGTGGCAGGACATCTCGAACTACAACACGCCGCCCGCGCTCGGCGCTCGCGTAGATTACACCGTGTCACCCGTGCTCACGCTGTCGTACGACAACTTCGTGGGGGTCGTCTCCCCCGACACGGTTATCCCACAGGTGCGGTTCTTCAACGAGTGGATCGCCCAGTACAACCCGACCGCTCGCTGGCAGTTGGCCGCCGCGGTCGACTTAGGGCTCCAAAGCCGGACGGCGAGCGCGCATGGGACCGCGACGTGGGATGGCGCCGCGCTCATCGCCAAGTATCACCCGACCGCCAAGGTCGGCGTCGTCGGCCGGATAGAGCGGTACGCCGACCCGAGTCGGGCGATCGTTCAGACCAACCTGCCGGTGACGTTCGAGGCGAGCGGCGCATCGCTCGGCGTAGACGTGAGCCCCGTGTCGCGGCTGCTCTGGCGAACGGAGGCGCGAGCATTGCGTGCCGACCGGCCTGTCTTCCCCCTGCACCACGCTGGCGGGTATTCTCGCAATGACGGGTTCGTCGTCACCTCGCTCGCCTTGACCATTTGAGCGACTTTCTCACTCTCGTCCGGCAGCGCGAGCGCGGCAAGCTCAAGCTGTATATCGGGTCGGCGGCCGGCGTCGGCAAGACGTACCGGATGCTGAACGAGGCGTGCGCTTTGAGAAATCGCGGGGTCGACGTCGTCATCGCGTTCGTCGAGACGCACGGGCGCGCGGATACGGAGGCGCAGATCGGCGATCTCGAGATCGTCCCGCGCAAGCGCATCGAGTATCGCGGCGTGACGCTCGAGGAGATGGACGTCGAGGCGGTACTCGCCCGCCATCCGGATATCGCCGTCGTCGACGAGTTGGCGCACACGAATGTCCCCGGGGCAAAGCACGCCAAACGCTGGCAAGACGTCATGGAGCTGCTCGACGAAGGCATCAATGTCATCTCGGCCGTCAACGTCCAGCACCTGGAGTCACTGAACGACGTGGTCGCCCAAACGCTGGGCGTCACCGTACGCGAAACAGTCCCTGATTGGGTGGTCGCGACTGCCGACCAAGTCGTCAATCTCGATATCTCAGCGCAAGACCTGCGTCAGCGACTGCAAGAGGGGAAGATCTATCCGAAAGAAAAAATTCAAGCAGCACTCGCGAATTTTTTCACCGAAGAAAACCTGACGACGCTTCGTGAGCTCGCATTGAGGGAAGTGGCGAGCTCAGTGGATAGAACACGGGAACAGATCGTTCGCCGCGAGGCGGGCGAGGCGCCAGCGCCCAAGACAGTCGACCGCGTTCTCGTCGCGCTCTCCAGCGATCCACCGCAATCGGCGGTGCTCCTCCGCAAGGCGAGCCGAATCGCCGGCCGCCTGAATACCGACTGGTACTGCGTGTACGTTCAAACACCGGACGAAGCCGCTGACCGCATCGACGCGACGGTGCAGCGACGGCTCGTCGACAACATTCAACTGGCGCAGGCCTTGGGCGCCGAGGTCGTGAAGCTGACGGGGACCGATGTCGCGGCGACGCTGCTCAAGTTCGCCGGCGAGAAGGGGGTGACCGTGATCCTGACCGGCCAGAGCCGCCGCCCGTGGTACCAACGTCCGTTTCGGGGCTCTGTCGTCGCGCAACTCGTCAAGAACACGCAGGGGCTCGATGTGCTCGTCGCCTCGGGCGTTGACCGGGAGGACGACTAATGCGCGTCGGCGCCCGCCTCTTCCTATCGCTTGTTCCCGCGATTCTCGGGGTATTTACCGTTGCCGGGCTCGCCTACTGGGGCGAGTACGGGCGTCAGGCACCACATGTGCTAGTCATTACGGCAGTGATCGCGTCCGTGGCCTCTTTGATCATGACGTGGATGAACACGCAATACGTCGCCAAAAGAGTCCAGAAACTCGCCGAGGGATCGCCCCGGGAAGGAGCGGGCTCCGGCGCGTTCCGTCTGCGCGATGTCGCCGACGCGGTGACGGGCCGGGCCATTTCGACGGGCACCCGTGATGAGCTCGACCGCATCGAGCAGACGGTGGATAGGCTCTCGCACGAGCTCGAACGGGTGCGCACCGAGCGGAACGAGAGCCAGGCCGAGTCCGGCGAGAGAATCCGCGAATACACGAAGCTGTTGGCCGATGCGACGGGCGACGCCATGAAGCAGTTGGACGAAGCGCGGCTGCCATTGCATATCCTGCTGGACAACAAGTTCGGCGATCTCAATGAGAACCAGGAAGAGATGCTCGCCGCTGCTCGATCAGCCGTAGAGCAGGCCGACCTCCGCCTTCGCCGGCTGCGCGAGATCGTCGACATCGACGCCGGGCGCGTGCCGCTGCGTAAGGATGCGGTCCGCACCGGGGATCTCATCACGTCGTTGCTGCCGGGCCTCAACGCCCAGGGTCAAGAAGCCGGCGTCGAGGTGACCGCCGATCTCGCACCGGCGCTCCCCCGGGTCACGGGTGACCGCGCGAAGCTGCAGGAGGCGTGTGGTCTCCTGCTCAGCGAACGGGTCCGCGGGCTTCCGCCTGGGAGTCGCGTCTCGATCTCGGCCGAGCCGTCGGGCGACGTCGTGAAGATCGATGTGAAGCACCCTGGCGGTCCAGAAGGGACCGGAGCCGACACCGCGCTCGCACGACGCCTGATTGCGGCAATCGGCGGCACTGTCGAAGATCACGATGGTATAACCACGATCACGTTGCCGAGGAACTAATGCGCACGCTGCTTGTACTCGCGGCGGCCGCGATAGCGGCGCCGGGCATTGTCGAATACCAGATCCCACGCAGTGGCGCGTTCCCGCATGATCCGGCGGTCGGAAAGGATGGCATTGTCTGGTACACCGACCAGGCGAATAGCTTCATCGGCCGCCTCGACCCCGCGACCGGCAAGATCAGGGACTATCCGTGCCCCACGCCGAGCTCGGGCCCACACGGAATCACCGTCGCCTCCGACGGTGGTGTGTGGTACACCGCGAATCGTATCGGGAAAATCGGCCGGCTCGATCCGGCGACGGGCAAGATCCAAGAATTCGTGCTGCCAAAAGAAGCCGATGATCCGCACACGCTGATCGTCGTCAACGGAAAGGTGTGGTTCACCGTCCAACAAGCCGATCTCTATGGCGTCTTGGATCCGTCCACGGGCAAGGCCACCATCTGGCCCGTGTCGGTCAAGAAAGCGTTGCCCTATGGCATCGCCGAAGCGCCCGATGGGCACCTCTGGATTGCCTTGTTTGGGACGAACCAACTCGGTCGCGTCACGCCATCGAATGGCGAGATGAAGTTGTATCCGCTACCAGATGCCAACACCCGCCCGCGCCGGATCGTCGTCGACGGCACCGGCCAGGTCTGGTACACCGACTACTCGCAGGGCTATCTGGGCATGTTGGACCCGAAGACTGGCCAGGCCAAGCAGTGGCCGGCGCCAGACGGGAAGGGGGCGGGCCCCTATGGTATCGCGATCGGCCCGGACGGAAAAATCTGGTATGACGAGTCGGGGTCGAGTCGCATCGTCTCGTTCGACCCGAAGACGGGACAGTCCACGACCGTGGACATCCCCACCAAGGGGGCCATCGTGCGCAATATGGAAACGGATTCGACCCGCGGCCGACTGTGGCTAGCGCTCTCCGGCACGGGCCGAATCGGGCGCATCGATTTACGTTGAGGGCCATGTATTCACGGTTCTGCGCCGCGCTTCGCGGCGGCTCGAACGCTTCGAGGCAGTGCTTCGCCCTGCACGAAGCTGGTCGGTTGGACAGCGCTCGACTGCGTCGAGCTTTGGCTCTAGCCGCCGCCGTCGCGACCGCGGTCATTGTCGGCGCGACCTCGGGCTGTCTCGGCAACACCAGCGTCGCCGCGCCGCCGGCAGCGGACACCGTCTGCGCCCGCGGCGCGCTCAAGGTCGGTGATAGCATCGTCAACATATTCGACGCCGCCAACGGCTGTCGCACGGTCGATCTCTACTCGGCCGAGACGACGTTCGCCAACGCGTACACGGTGGCGCTCACGTCGGGGACGGGCTATTTGATCACGATGGGTACGACAGATTCGGGGGACGTCTATCTGCGTTCGTCGCTCGAGCTCGTGAACACGAAGAAGAAGTTGATCGCGTACGACACGTACTATTGGCCCCAGCAAGCGGCGCTGACGTTCGTGGCGGACAGCACGGTCAGTTGGACGGTGCGGGCCGCGACCCTGGACACGCTCGCCGGCGATCTCGGGCAGTATTTCATCAAGATGCAGGCGTGCAAGGTGCCCGTCGCGCTGCTCGTCAACGCGACGGATTCGGCGACGCACTCGGACAGCCTCACGAAATCAGACTGCAAGATGCCGATGGGCGACTTCAACCCCGTCGACAGCTCGCGCGTGCATCTCTACTCGATGCATCTGGACGCGGGCCAGTCGCGCACGCTGACCTACAGCGCCACGGTGCCGATGGTCATGCTGATCGGCCCAACGTACGACACGTTCGCGTCGCTCCTGGGATCGCGCGGCGCCGATAGCGTCGACTCCCAGAACGGCTCGCTGGAGTTCTTCCCGGACTCGTCCGCCGACTATACCGTCGTCGTCGGCAGCTTTGCCTACTCGACGACGAGCGTACCCTACACGCTGACGATCGGCGCGGAGCACGCGCCATCCGTGCAACGAGTGCTTCCGAGGCACCGTATTACCGAGCATGAGACACATCTGTCTGTCGGCACTCGCCCTCGCTGCTGCAGCGTGCGGTAGCGACAACACACCCACGTCCGGCAATTCGGGGGCGAAGAGCGTTGCGTGCGCCACGGGATCCCTCTCCGTTGGCGCGATGCAACATGGGGATCTCGACTCGGCGTCGACCTGCAAGCGAGTCAGTGTCGTCTCGGGCGATTCGACGCTGACGGCGTTCTATACGCTCAGCGTCCAGTCGGGCCATGGCTATTTGTTGGCAATGGCCGGACAATCTCTTCACAGTTTGTTGGCGTTGGTCTCGCCAGGCGACACGCTACGCGCGTTGAGCCCCCACTATGCCGGACCGCTGCCCATCGCGCGAATGCTGATCGCGAGCGAAGTGACCGAGACCGACACGGTGCGCGCGACGACATTCGACACGCTGGCGAGCGACACGGGTGCGTTTACGATCACGACGCAGTCGTGTAAGCTGCCGGTGCCGCCGCTCGTACAGCCGACGGACTCGATTACGCACACCGACACCATCGGGCCGGGTGACTGCCAGGTTTTCCTGTCGGACTTCCTGCTCAGTACTGTCTCTGACCAGGTGTCAGTCCACCTCTACTCGGTGCATTTCTCGCAGGGGATGTTCCGTCAGGTGACCATCGACGCATCGAGTCCCGTCTGGCTCCTCATGGGTGGGGCAGAGGACGACACGTTCGGCGCGCATGGCAGCGTGGAATCGATCGACACCGCCACGACGCACACGGTCAACAATTTCGGCTTGGGCGCGGGGCACTACACGCTCGTGGTCGCGGCCTCTGCGCCGTCGTCGTATACGTTGACGATTGGGAGCGAGCAACCCTCCGTGAGCGTTACTCGGTTTTCCAGAAGTCGATCCCGCCCGCTTGTGGTCCAACGTCAATCGACGCCACCTTCTGTAATGCGTCGAGGTCGATGACGTCGACCGTGCCGGGTTGGGAGCCGATGCCTTCGTCGGTGACGAACGCGTAGCGATCATCGGGCGTCACGGCGACGCCGCTCGTGACCTTGCGCGTGGTCGGGATGCGGGCGAGCTCTTTCCCGCTCGCCACGTCGATGATCGACACCGATTGCCCGCGTTTGTTGGTGCCAACGAGCAGCTTGCCGTTGTGCGTCACGGCGAGATTGTAGACGCCTTCGCCGAACGGGATCCGACGGGTCATCGTCCACTTCTTGACGTCGATCTCGACGACATCGTTCGTCTTGTTGCAGGCGACCCAGACCTTGGTGCCATCGGGCGATGGCTGCGCCCACGTTGGTGAGCATGTCGGGGCTGTCATTTGCGCGGGTCGTGACGTCACGCCGTGCTCGGCACCGGTCGCCACACTAAACCACCGTGCAACCTTCAAATTTCGCGCATCAATCTCGACGAGCATGTCGTCCATCATGCACGCCGAGTAGTGTCGTGTTCCGGCCGTATTGAGCCGTGACCCATGAGGCATCGTACAGGTGGGTATTCGCGCTATCTCCGTCAGTCCATCGGTATACACGACGGACACGGACGACGTGATCATGTCGCCGTACAAATTGAAATTCACGACGTACACGTACGCCCCATCAGGTGTCACTTGCAGGGTCGCAGGAAAGAGTCCCAACTCGACGCGGCCGACGAGCGTATCGCCCTTCGTCGTGTACTTCCAGAGCGACCCTTCCGGAGTCCCGTGGGCAGTGGAGACGTAGTAATAGCGTCCGTCGGGTGACACGCCGAGTCCGTGCGGCCCGACGGGCTCAGTGGGATTGAACCCCATCTTGATCTGATGGTCGACTTTGGCGCCATTCGGCCCGAATCGCACCAGCGCGATGTGGTCGTTGCCTTCTGAGCCGACGAAGAAGAGATAGTCGACCTTGGGCGGCACGACCCTGGCTTGCATCGCCCAGGCCACCAGAATCAAAAAGGGTACTCTCATGGAATAATTGGCGGTTTCGGGTCGATGCGAACGATCCAGAGGCCGTTGTTGAAGTCATTCACATACGCCAGGCCGTCCTTCGGATTGACGACGACGCCCCAGGTCTGGGCGGCATTCTTTACAAACCCGTCCATGTCCGCGGTATTGAGCGACGCGATCTCGCGGCCTTGCGCCCGGAGGTCGCCTTTGAGCTCGCCGGAGATGTCGAACGCGTGGAACCCGGCGTCGTAGGCGCCGAGGTAGAGCGTGTCGGCGACGACCCAGACGTTGTGCACGCCGCCTTGCTCGGGTGTGTACCAGGCGACCGAGCGGGGATGCTCGATGTCGCTCACGTCGACGACCTGCAGGGTGCCGTACATGCGGTCGGCCGATGCGTCTTTGGCGCCCTTGATTTCGCCGTTGCGATAGACCTCGTCGGCGATGAACACGTACTGGTTGTGGCGCCATGCCGTGTGCGTGCCGCGATTAAAGCCGGCGGCCGAGACGGCCTCAACGTCGTGGTACAGCGAATCCAGGTCGTATTTGAACTGGGAGACCATTACGGGGTGGGACGGGCTGCCGCCTTTGATCCCGTTCCCGATGTCGAGGATCACGAGCCCATCGTTCCAGTAGCTGGCGTACAGGAGGCCATCCCGTACGTCGATATCGTGCACATACCGCGCGGCATCGGGCCGATTGGTGCGAAACTCGCCGACTTTCTTGGGATGGTACGGGTCGTTGAGGTCAATGATATCGATCGCGCCCGTGCCGTCGTTCGTGATGTAGTCGTGCGTGCCGTACTTGTCCTGCTTGTAGATGTAATTCGAGTGCACGCCCGCGGTCACGCCATCGGTGAACTCGGCGATCTTCTTCGGGTGCAGGGGGTCTTCGACGGACGCGATGACGATCCCGTTCTTGCGGTCGGAGGCGCTCTCGCGCGTGAACGACATGTACTTTCCGTCCGGCGTCGTCATCATATCGTTGATCAGGCGCGTGTTGGCCTGGATCGAATCAATGATGGTCGGGTTCGCCGGGTTGCTGATGTCGATCGCGTACAGCCGATCCCCGCCCTCGTGCGTCCCCAGATACGCCACCGTTCCATTCGGGTGAATCCACACCTCTGACGTTGGGTAGGCCGTCCGTCCGAGGCGCCCGACAACGGTGACCGCCCGTCTCACGTCTCGGGCCTGCGCATGGATGACGGTGCTCGCGGTGATCGTGCCCAATGAGGCGGTGATCAGATAGTCGCCGGGGTTGTAGGCGACGAAGCTCCCATCTTGGTCGAGCTGCCCATTCCCAGGTGCAAAGACCCAGGTTGGCGTCAGCCCATCGATCGTGCCGCCGGCCGCGTTCTTGGCGACCACGGCGAACCTGACGACATCGCCTTGGCGGACCGTTGTGTTCGCGGGTGTCAGCGTCAGCGACGCGATCTTCGTTCCGAGAACCGTGACGGAGGCTTTGGCTGTCGCCGAGCCGGTGTTCAGCGTGATGTCGGCCCTGCCGGGGGCGACGGCCGTGACAAATCCCGCCGCATCGACCGTGACGACGCTCGGTGCGCTCGATGACCAGTTCATGGGATCCCGCGCGCGATCGTTCGCGGCGGAGAAGGCGATCGCGTCGAGTTGCAGTTGCTGGCCGGGAACCAAGGTGCCGAGGTGCGTTCTGATCTCGGCCCGCACGGCTTTGCCGGGCACGACGTGGAATTCGATCGGCTCGATGACGGGCTTCGTGCCGGGCACCAGCGCCACCACATTCAGCGGCAGCTTGCCGACCGAGCTCGCGACGACCATCCCGGCCGAGTCGACGCGCCCTTCGCCCTGCCCGCCGCGCATCGTGTAACGAACGATCGCGTTCGTAACGGGCTTGCCGCTCGCATCAAGCGCTTTCACGCTGATGCGAACCGAGTCACCGGCTATGATCTCACGAGTCGGCGGCGTGACGATCACGCGAGCGATGGGAGACGCCGGAAGGCCGGGCGTCTGCTGCAGAACGAGCGACACTAAGAGCGCGACGTGCACGAGAAGCTTCGCCCCGGAAAAAGTCGCTACTGACTACCACCGTGTCCGCGCGAACGCAACTGTTTTGGGATGAGTGCCCGATTAATATCCGGGCCGCACGAGGATCGAATCGCCGACGCGAATTCGATTCGAAGGCAGGTGATTCCACCGTCGCAACGAATCGACGGGAACGTGATACTCCGTCGCAAGCGTGGCGAGCGCGTCCCCCCGCTTGACGCGATGATACTGCGGCGCCCGCGCCAGCTGTGCCGCCTCCTCCTGCTGCTCGATAACTTTGGCAGCCGCAGCCCGCGCCGCACTCTGCCACCGCGCGACGCCAGTCATGAGCTGCTCCGCCGCCTCCCGATCCCGCGGCAAGATGGCAAATCGCTCCCGCGTCCCAGGCGCCCGCAACGCGATGCTGTGTATCCCACTCACGGGCGACCGACTATCCCTCATCACGATAGAGTCGAGCCAAAACCCGTACAGCTCGGTAGCCGGCGTCTCCCCGTCCGCCGCCGGCGGCGGCAGCAACGATGGCACGAGCCCGACGAAGATGAGCCGCCGATCGGTAACGGCGAGCATGCCCGGCGTGGCCTTCGGCGACCACCAGACGTGCCGAGACACCGGCACAGTGTACAGCGCCCTTTCCCCAGAGCGCCGTAGCTCGTCTCTCAGATGCTGGGCGACCGCGGGTGGCGGCGCATCGGGCGGCCGCTCGAGAACATAGAGCGCATACCCAATCACTTCTCGCGCCCCGACGATGGCGAGAATAACAAACGCCACCTTCGCCAACCGGCGCGCCGTCAGTCGTTGGATGATGTGCCCGGACGAAACCAGGGCATGACGAACACTGAGTTGCACCATGAAATTTACCCCAATGACCGCGGAACGCGCCGCCATGCGCGTGGTGCAGGCCGGCGCGATCGCCGTCGTCCTCGCCGCGCTGCCGTACAAGACATTTGACCTCGATCGCTACTTCGTGCCGAAGGAGCTCGTCCTCGGCCTGACCGCGACCGCCGCCGCGCTCCTCTTGCTCGCGCACCGGGACGCGCACAAACCGGCGGTCAGTCGCGTCGATGTCCTGCTGTTCGTCTTCCTAGGTCTAAGCGCCGTATCGTCTTGGTTCGCGCCCAACGGCTGGCTCGCCTGGCGGGCGCTGGCCATCAGCCTGGCCGGAATCCTGATTTTCTGGACCACCCGCGGCCTCTCCCGTGCGGGCCTGGGCCACCAGGTCCTGGGCGCCATCGCCCTCGCCGTCGTGGTCGCCGCCGGGACGTCCCTGTTTCAGGCCTATGGCGGCCACGGCGACCTCCTGAGCCTGAACCGCGCTCCCGGCGGCACGCTCGGCAACCGGAACTTCGTGGCCCACCTGGCCGCGATCGGCCTCCCGGTGCTCGTGCTGATCATCCTCGACACCCGCCGGTTCATCGCATTTCTCGCCGGCACCGTCGGTCTAGGCATCGTCGTCTGGGCGCTGATCCTCTCGCGCTCCCGAGCGGCCTGGCTCGCGGCAGGCCTCTGTTTTGTTCTGGCGCTGATCGCGGCCTGGCGTTCCGGCTACCGTCCCCCGATCGGCCGAGCCGTCATCCTCGTCGGCGCCGCCGCGGCCGGCGTGCTCGCCGCGTTGGTGCTACCAAACACGCTCCACTGGAAGAGCCGAAACCCATACTTGGAATCGGCCGTCGGCGTCGCCGACTACCGCGACGGCAGCGGCCACGGTCGCATCGTCCAGTACTCGACGACCACCAAGATCGCCCTCGCCCACCCAATCCTGGGCGTCGGCCCAGGCAACTGGCCGGTCGTCTACCCGAAGTACGCCGCGCCGAACGACCCGTCGCTCGACAGCGACGACGGCATGACCGCCAACCCTTGGCCTTCCAGCGACTGGGCCGCGTTCCTCTCCGAGCGCGGGTTAGTGGCCACGCTCTTCCTGGCATTAGGTCTCATCACGCTCGCCGCCACCGGCGCGCCGCTGACGCTCATTGCGACGGTCCTCGCGGTGTTCACCGTCGGCGCCTTCGACGCGGTATTGCTATTACCCGCGCCCACCCTCTTGGTCTGGGCCGCCCTCGGCGCCCTCACGCCTCAGGCGAATCCAGGCCTCCGCATTCCAATCCCCCGGATCCTCGCCGCCGTCGTGATCTTCGTCCTCGGCGCCGCCTCAATCCTGCGCAGCACCCAGGAGGCCGTCGCCATG
Source organism: Gemmatimonadaceae bacterium (assembly GCA_035570055.1). GTDB lineage: Bacteria > Gemmatimonadota > Gemmatimonadetes > Gemmatimonadales > Gemmatimonadaceae > DASRDS01. The sequence goes on along the minus strand of DATMLM010000002.1, from coordinate 24,897 downwards.
GCAATCGCCAACGACGAGACCTCGGCCGGCCCTCTCGAAATCGCCGCCCGCGTCGACCCGGGCTCCTATCGCATCCAAGTCCGCGTCGCCGAGGCCGAGGAGCGCCGGGGACACTGCGGTGCGGTGATCACGCACGCAAGCGCGGCGCGGAAGCTCTTCCCGTCAGCCCCCGCGCCGCGACATCTACTGGCGCGCTGTCGTTGAGCGCGGGCGCTCCGTTACTGCACCGGTGGCACCGATATCGAATGTCGTCGATCCAGTGCCATCTACCGTGACGGCATAACACCCGGGCACGAGCGGCTTCGGTCCCTGCTCTGAAACGAATCCCGGAGGCGGCTCCCCGTACACGATGCGATGCACCGCCTCATTCCCGACGCCCCGCAATACCAGCCACACGGCCCCTTCACGGATATAGGGGCCGCCGCAGTTACTGACCCGCAGGCCGTAAAACGCAAAGTTGCCGTGCCCGCCGCGCGTGCTGGCCATGCCGAATACCAGGTGACTCGCGGTCGAGCCGTCCTCGATCCAGACCGCGGACACCTCAGGACACGCCGCGAGCGACACGACGCCAACACACGCCGCGACTCGGGTCAGTCGCCGGAGCACGCTACTGCACGCCACCTCCCAGCAGGTACTGCTGGACGAACGCGACCGTCGCGTACTGCTGATAGTCCTGGTTCTTCTTCTTCGCGAACCCGTGCCCTTCGTCGAGGCCGACGAGATACCACACCGGCGTCCCATGTTGCCGAACCGCGCCGACGATCTGGTCGGCCTCGGACTTGGGCACGCGCGGGTCGTTCGCGCCGGAGACGACGAAGAGAGGTTTCGTGATCTTGTCCGCGTGATTGAGCGGAGCCATCGCTTCCATGAAAGAGCGGACGGTCGAGTCGCGCTCGTCGCCGTACTCGACGCGGCGCAGATCGCGACGGTAGCTCTCGGTGTGCTCGAGGAACGTCGCGAGGTTGGACATGCCGACGACGTCCAAGGCGCACGTGATCTTGTCGGCGTACAATGTCGCCGTCACGAGGGTCATGTGCCCACCGTAGCTGCCGCCGGTGACCATAACGCGATTCGCGTCGAGGTCGGGCTGGGTCGCGATCCAGTCGAAGAGCGTGCCGATGTCGTGGTACGCGTCGACGCGCTTGACGCCGTTGTCGGCGGCAACGAACGTCTTGCCGTACCCGGTCGAGCCCCGGACGTTCGGGAAGATGATCGCGACGCCCTGCTGATCGATGAAATAATTCAACCGTCCCAGAAATCCCGGCCGTGACTGCCCCTCGGGGCCACCGTGGATGTCGATGATGACCGGACGCTTGCCCGTGAACTTCGCGGCGGGCTGATATAGGAATCCCGAGAGCGTGAGCCCGTCGGTGCCTTTCCAGTGGACCAGCTTCGGCTCGACGAACGTCTTGGGATCGATCCCGCCGGTCTCGCTCTCGGTCCAGCGATCGACGTTCCCGGTCTCGATGTTGAGCGAGTAGACGTCCTGCGGCGAGCGCGCCGAGCTGACCACGAAGCCCAGGTCGCGGTTGTTCCGGTGCCAACGCAGTCCGCCGATGACGCCGACGGGCAAGTTGGCCGAGTGGCGGACGGCGCCGGTCTTCGGATCCATCAAGTGCACGACGCTGATTCCGTCCTCGTTCGTGACGTAGGCCAGCGTCTTCCCATCGTGGGAGAGCGCGAAGTCCTCGACGTCCCACTTGGGCTCACGGCTCACGACGTGCGCGACGCCGGTCGCGACGTCGATCGCGATGAGACGGGCGAACTCGGCGCCCTCGTCGCTCGTCGCGTAGACGAGCTTCCCGTCGGGGCTGAACTGCCCGCCGCCGTAGGCGACTACACCCGGGGGTGTAAGCCGGCGCTTCGAGCCCGTGGCGAGGTCGACGAGCCAGAGCGCGCTCTCGTTCACCGAGTGATAGTCGGAGACGAGGAGCGACTTGTCGTCGGGCGACCAGTCGAGCGGCGCCCATCCGCCGCCCTGCACCTCGAGCACCTTGCGATCAGTCGAGGGATTGGCCGGATCCATGGTGTAGATGTCGGTGTCGGTCCCGTTCCGCCGCGTCGAGCGGTACGCGATGCGCGTGCCGCCGGTCGACCACGGCCCGACGTCGTTCTTGCTCTTGCCATCGGTGAGCAACGTCGCTTCGCCCGTCACCGGGTCGAACCGGTACAGCTGATTGAACTCGCTGCCGCCGACATCGCGCTCGATGACGAGATACGCGCCGGTCGCCGGCTGGTAGCTCGCGGCCAGCACGCGATCGGGGAAGAACGTGAGCTGTCGGCGATCGCCGCCGGGGAACCGCACCACGTGCATCTGCACGACGTCGGCGAAGCGCGTGCCGATCAGGATCTCGCGGCGCGTCGGGTGCCAATCCTGGAGCGCCGCGCTCCGGAACTCCGTGTAGCGTCCGACCGTCTCGGCCACGCGCGCCGAGATCGGGGGGATGCCGTCGACGACGAGGTGCTCATTCGGCACGACATTCTGTGCGCCGAGCGTCACGGGGAGAGCAAGTACGCACCAGCGAGCAAACACGGGTAAGCCTCCAAGGGGGAGGCCACCAATCTACCAACTCTTCAGCTGCCGGTGAGGTGGATCGCGATTTCGCCGACGTACGGCCGGAGCTCACGGGCGAGACGGTTCGACGAGGAGACTTTCTTGTCCCCCATGACCGACCGGTACGGCTTGTTGTCGAACAGGTGGAGCGCGTCGAGGCGGATCGTGATCGTCGTGTCGCGCGCCAAGGCGCCACCGTGCCAGTTGACGACCTGCCCGCCGTAATCCCACCCAAAGCCGTTGAACTCGAACGGCTTGGTGTTGAGCTTCTGCAGATCGTCGACCGTGGTGCCGAGGCTCACGCCCGCCATGGTGTGCCACACCGACTGCGACCCGCGGAGCGTGACGCTCTTCGGATAGCGCAGGTTGATCGTGTCGCCAAAGACGATCTCGATGCGACGGAGCGAGTCATCGGGAAAGATCACGGCCTCGACCACGCCGGCGTCCCGCTTGAGTCGCACGTTGGTTTCGCCGTAGGAGCGGGCGACATCGGCCAACGTGCACTTGGCGGTGATCGCACCGACTCGGGAGCCGGGGATGATCACCCAATCGGGATTCTCGGGAGTCGGAGACGCGAGAGCGGCCAGGACAAGGGCCGCGGCGTACATGTATGCGGCGCTCATGTTAGAGAGACGATCGACTCGCAAAAGAGTCGCGCGGACTTTATGTCATCCGCGCGACTCTGTTTCGTTAAGCGCTACTTACTTAGACGCCACGACCTGCTGCGACCGGTGCGTGTACGCTTCGAGCCACCCGGGAAGGACGGGCGTACCCTCGATGACCGCCCCGGCCAGAAGGCCCGGGTTGAGCCCGATCGCCCAGAGGGCGGTTGTGGCCACCGATCTCGAATCTACGGGCGCGTCGATGTGCGTCTCCGGCACCCCGGGCAGGAACAGAAGGATCGGCAGCTCGACGTCGTAGTCGTGGAACCCGCCGTGGTCCTCGAGCACCGTCGTCCCGATGGGATCGTAGATCACGCCGGGTTGCGGCAGCACGATGATGTCGGGCGTGCGGCTGTCCTGGAGGGGGCTCGGGAATCCGGGGAAGCCGGCGTTTCCCGCAGTCAGGCTGGTGCCCCACAGGATGTGCTGCGCGCCGTTCGTCGCCGCGTTGAGCTGAATCTCGTCGACCGCGGCCGAGGTCAGGTCTTGATTGCTGAGCCAGAGGAGTCCGATGTCGTCCAGGGTCGAGCCCGCGACGAGGTGCGGGGCGACGCTGTCGACCTGCGTCTGCAGCAAGGTGTCAGCAATGATCCTGACCTGCGACGGCAGGATCGGCCCTTGGGCGTGCTTGGCCGTAACGATGATCAGTGTCTCGTCGGCCACCCCCGTTTCGCGCAGCGTCGCTTCCATGCGGCCCAGCGTGCTGTCGACGTAGTCGAGCGCTTTGCCGAGCTGCGGCGACGGCGTGTAGTCGGCGTGGACATAGCTGTTGACCGTTTGGCCGGTCACCACCGACTGGTAGTCCATGCCGAAGATCGCCGGCACGCCAATGTGCTTCTTGCCCGTATGATCCAGTCCGCGGCACCAATTCAGCACGTAGGCGACCTTCATGCTGTCGTACGTGATGTTGTCGTTGACGTCGGTGCCCGGCGTGTTCCCATCGGGCAGCGTACCCGCGACCTCGAGGTTGGCGAGATCGGTCACGCCTTTCCCGGACGGACCTTCGACGATCGTGTACGCGCCGATGTGCTTGTCCGACCACGCGGTCACGTAGCCCGCGTCGTGCGCGACCTCGAAGATGTTGTTCACGCGCACGTACTGCCACGGATAGACCGGCGTGCAGCCGTTATTGGGATCGCGCGGCAGCGCGGCGGGGTTGATGCCACCGCCGCCATCGAGGCGCGTGGAGTTGATGTCGATCGACTCGTCGAACGTGACGGTGGTGCCGACCGTGGAGCAGTTCGAGCCGGGTGGCGAGAGCTGCCGGTCGTAGCTGACATCGTACCACACGCCAGTCGTCGCGGCCGACGCGCCGCTGATGAGTTGTTGGAGCCCGGGGAACGAGTCCGAGGGTTTCGAGCCGGTCACGTTGCTGTACGTGACGCCGCTGTGCTCCCACTTGGCGAGCACGGAATTCGGATGCGTCGCGACGTAGTGCGTGAGATCGCCGTTGTGCATCCCATCGACCGAGATCAAGAGCACGTGCTTGATCACATGCAGGCCGTCGGTCCCGGATGCGTCCGCGACCGATTCCGACGCGCTTGGCGCGAGCGGCTTGCTCGAATCGCACGCGGCGAGCCCTACGCCGGCCGTGAGCACGAGCCCCGCGTAGATGACGTTGAGTTGCACCCATCCCCCCAGTGAGAGTGGAGCCCAGGGTACTGGGACGGCGTGTCACTCTATTGACGCGGGGTTACCGAGTGCGTCCCACAGCCGTAACACCAAGCGCTGCCGTGGTATAGGGCATGCGATTTGCGGCCCGGTCTGGCATGATGACCGACAAAGAGTCACGGTCCCGGGAGCCGGTGGTTCCGACGGTTGATCCGAAGGAGAAAACGAAAGCTGATCAGAAGAAGGCCAAGCGGCGCGAACTCGGCGGTGATGCGGACCGCGGGCTCGATACTGGGGAGTTCGAGCCGTTCGACGACAAGCGGGCGCCGGACTCAGGTACGTAGTGCGTGGTGGACCGCGATCCCGCCGTACAGGTGGGAATAGACTCGTTCGACGGCAAAACCGGCCTCGACGAGCGCGGCGTTGAACTCTGGGATCGAGACGAAGTGGTCGACTGATCGGGCGATGTAGCCGTAGACGACTGGCTCTCTATGCCAGAGCCAGCCCACGGTATTGCCCGCGGCGCTCAAATACGCCAAGAAAACCTGGCGCCACACGACGTTTGTGGGGCGATAGAAATCGAGCGTCAGCAGTCGACCGCCGCGCCTGAGCACTCGCGCCATCTCTCGCAATCCTCGGCGAAAATCCGGCACATTGCGCAGCGCGTATCCGGCGGTGATGACATCGATCGATGCATCGCTCACATCGAGCGCGGTCATGTCGCCGACCACGAACGACGGCGACAGCGGCCCGTGTGATCGCTGCGTCGCCGCTTCGATCATCCGAGGGGATGCGTCCACTCCCGTGACCTGAGCGCCCTTCGCGGCGAGCGCAAACGTGAGATCGCCCGTCCCACAGGCGAGATCGAGTGCGCGAGTATTGGGGCCCACATGCGACTCGAGCTCGCTCAGCAGCTGAGATTTCCAGTGCCGATCGAGCCCGAACGAGAACAGTCGCGTGAACTCATCATATCGCGACGCGATGATATCGAACATCGGCGTCACGAACTGCTGCTTGAGCGCTGGATCGTTCAAGTGTCGCTCCAGGGACATGCCCCGGAGCGAACCTTTCATTTCAACCAATGAGCCGGCGCGGCTCCCTGGTCGCCTGATCTCCAGCCGTTTCCGATCGCGTGGGCGCGGTGGTGTTCGTCGTATCCGCGCGACCCGCGTTCACCTGGTCCTGCTGGGGCGCCTCATTGATTGCCTCTTTGACGCCCGACAAGCTGCCTTTGAACTCCCTGATTCCCTTGCCGAGGGAGCGGCCGAACTCAGGCAGCCGCTTGGCCCCGAAGAGCAAAAGGATGATCAACAGCAGGAGCAGAATTTTTTCGATACCGATCTCACCCATGACCGCCTTCCCGAAGTAAGGAGCGATCTGAAACTTACTTCGGGACGCCGGCCTCGCGGAACTGGGCCAATGCGCTACGGGAGACGGAAATCATCCCGCCGCACTCCGGGCAGACATCAACGGTCACGTTGGGGACGCGAAGCCGAGTCCGGTTTACCGTGACGGTCCGCTGTTGGGTATGCGTACGAACGAGGGAATCGCAGTGGGGGCAGACGGCCGACTCTTGCCGGCGCGCCATTGTCATCGAGGGCATTTATTGAACTCCTAGTAGGTCTTACACTGGGCACTACGTGCGGTGGTACAAGAAAGTTTTGTGGCTCGCTTCGCTTCGCCAAAATCGAGGGGGAACGGTCTCGCACTCGGGTCTCGTCCCCTAAACGCTTCGTCCAGCCTCGCCAGCCAAATCGTTCACGTGAACGCTTTGTCCAGCTTCACTAACCGGTCGCTCACCCGAACGCTTCGTCCAGCCTCGCCAGCCAAATCGTTCACGTGAACGCCTCGTCCAGTTTCACTAACCGGTCATTCACCCGAACGCTTCGTCCAGCCTAGCCAGCCGAATCGTTCACCCGAACGCTTTGTGCAGCTTCACCAACCAAGTCATTCAGGTGGCCGATCACCGGCGCTCTCCCCTCAACACTTTGGGCGAGCGAAGCGAAGCCCAAAGCATATTTTCACTCTATAAGACGCCCGAAGTGCGTCGAAGGTTTTAGTCGGATTTCACGCCCGGTGTTCCCGCCACCGCATGCGTTTTCCCAGACAAATCGTCCGCACTCCACGTGTAGTTGCCAAACGTCATCGTGGAGTCGCTATCCCCAGCGTCAAAGATGACGGTGACGCTCTTAAGCGACGATTTGTGCTGATAATGCGCGACCGCATACTCTGCGACATGCCGAGCCAGCGTCGGCGGATCCGTCGTATCGCGCTGAACCGAATCGGGCTTGGTGGTATCGACCTTAGCCGGCGGAATGACGAGAATCAGGTGGCTCCTCCGGTCGACCGAGACCATGATGGGCCGCCCAAACTCATGCGCGATATCCTTGCCGAGCGCCGAAACCTGCTTGACAGGCCGGCAAGCAGCGAGCGCTAGCGTCACACCAGAAATGGCGTTTATGGCGTTTCGAAAAAAGGATCTGCGCATACATTTGTGAGACGCACACCCGGTGCAGCGGCAACTGGGGAACATTTGTATTCTTTATAAAAAAATACGCCGCCGAGGCTGCTCTTTGATTATCTTGTTCGCACTTGATGTCCGGCCACTTCGTAGCCGGCACACCACTTAACCGGGTCCCGAATAGTGAAGCATGCCAAGGCGACGGCCGGACACCTCACGCAACCGGCCGCCGGCGGGGACGTTCCAGGAGCGGACATCCTCGACTTGTACATTGAGGAATTACGTCGTACCCCCGTTATCTCCGCACAAGCCCAGAAGGATCTCGCCCGTCGCATGCGCAATCCGCGCGTCTCGACCGGCGATCGCGCGCGCGCGCGCGAGGAGTTGATCACCGCGAACCTCCGGTTCGCGTTCTCAGTCGCGAAGAAATACCAGAACCGCGGTCTCCCGCTCGATGATCTGATCAGCGAGGCGAACGCGGGGCTGTGCCGCGCCGCGGATAAGTATGATCCCGACGTCGGCGTGAATTTCATCAGCTACGCCGTGTGGTGGATCAAGCAAGCGATCCTGTCGTCCATCACCACCACCGGTCGCTCGGTCCGTCTGCCCCTTGGGCGCGCGGCCGATGTGGCACGTCTCGGCAAGGCGCAAACCGCGCTTCGCCAGGCGCTCAATCGCGAGCCCACGGTCGACGAGGTCGCGCGAGTCTGTGGTCTGTCGGTCGAAATGGTGCAGAGCCTTTCGGCCCTCGCGTATCCCGAGCGGTCGCTCGATGAGCCGGTGTCGCGCAATGGTTCGGAAGATGGTGGCGCGACGCTGGCGAATTTCGTGGCCAGCGAAGATGACGATGGGCTGCCGCCCGGGTTCGATGAGCGGGCGCGCCGCGAGGCACTCTGGAGCGCGCTCGAAGAGTTGCCGCCGCGCGATCGCCGCATCTTGGCGCTGTACTATGGCCTCGAGACCGGCGAGCCCCTGACGCTCGAAGAGATTGGTCAGATCTTCGGCGTGAGTCGCGAGCGGGTGCGTCAGCTCCGCGACCGCGCGCTTGCCCGCGTGCGCCGCGGCGTGGCCGCGTCTACGCTCCGGGATTGGGCCGCGTAGTACTCGGTACGGCGAACACGGAGATTTCTCCGACGCTATAGGCCTCTCGCGTGTGCGCGCTCACTTCCTGGCGCACACGCGGGTCTGGCCCGGCGACAATCACATAATCGTACTGCGCCAGGATCCGCTCCCAGTCGAGCGGCTCTCGGCGTTCCTCAGGCCCGCCATCCCACCCCTGTGGATCGTACAGGGCGTCCGTCTCCTCGAAGTACGGCATGAAGCTCTCTTTCGGCCACCCGAACAACCCGGGCTCGCGGCCGCCGCGTTCGATCTGGTACCAGAACGCGAAATGCCGATACGGGAGCACGCGCGGTCCCCACCGCAGGTCGTCGGCAACGAGCGGGAGCACGTTCTTCGCTGGCGGGAGCTGGTTGAGCGCGGCCGCGTAGTCATCGAGCTCGTGATCGATCGCGTGATCCGATCGCGCGAGAATCGCCGTGTTGATCAAACACGCGACGAGCAGTGTCATGACCATTCTGAGACTCACCGGCTTCGCGTTCGGACTCGTGAGCGTAAATGGCAACAACACCGCGGGCACGAGCCACCGCATATCGAGATAGCCGGCACCGGGCAGATTCGCCGGGAAGATGAAGTACAAGGCCAGAAACGCGAGCACAGCGAGCCCCCACGTCGTCTTGAGCGAGGGCCGCGGATTCGTGCGGAGAAAGAGCCCGAGCGCGAGCACATAGGTTGCCGACGTGACAATCGCCTGAGCGTACCCGAACACGTAAAACGGCGTGAAGAGGTTCCGGATCTTGGACCACACCGTGCCGAAATGCGAGAACCGATGCGTCCCCGGCGCGACGATCGGCGTCAGCGCGGCCTGCAAGAGGAAAAACGCCACCAGCACCAGGGTGATGCCGATGACACCCTTCCAGCGTCCGTCGCGCCAGTTGAGCAGCATGTCGAGCCAGATGACGACGAGGATGATGAGCGGCGCCGAGAGGTGGAAGAGATACGCGACGATAATCCCCAACGAGAGCCCGGCGAAGCGCGCTGGAGACAGCGCGGCCCGATACGGCCACCACGCCGCGAGCCACGCCAGCGCGATCCCGATGCCGATCGTGTAATTCATGAAGCCCACGTGGGTAAAGAAGCCGAAGCCCACCAGCACACCCACGAGCGCCCAGCCCGTGTTCTCCCGATTCACGGCCCGGAGCAGCAGATAGAACCCGACCGGGAGAGCCATGACCACGAGCACGGCGGTCACACGCAGCGTCATCTCGGGCGAGAGCACCGTCGCGAGCGCCGCGCCGACGAGATCGAGCCCGAGGTACGGACTCGGGATCGCGTGCAGCCGCACGTACGGCGCTCCGTGTCCGGTCCACGCGTGGGCCATGAGCATCCATCGCGTGAGGTGATTGACCGAGTCCTCGAATGGGAAATTGTTACGGAGCGAGAGGGCCACTCCGACGTTCGCGGCGAGGCCGATCAAGAACGCGCCAAAAATCAAACGGCGCTTCGCTTCGCTCGCGCTAACAGCCGCGCTTGACGTGGACGTTCTAGCCTCGCTGAGGTCGATCGCCGTCGCGTTCGCTGACGCAGAGGCGGCAGTGTGCAGGTCGTCGTGGTTAATCATACGGCGCGGAAACAGTTGCAAGAGTCGAGCTTATTCGTCCCAAAACAGATGACCTCCGACAATAGCGGACTCAAGCGCTCGCGATCGATCGCCGAGCGACTGTGGATCGGGTTCGCAGGCCTGCTCGTGCTCTTGCTCGCGGCCGGCGCGATCGGTTGGTCAGCGCTCCATTACCTCTCCATCGCCGTCAAAGACTCGGTATCGGGCGCCCAGAGCGACGCCCAGCTCGCTTCGCGCCTCTCGAGCGACGTCGCGCGCGAAGTCGATGCCGCCGGCCGGTTGCTCGACACCCAAGGCGACTCGGTTGCGGCCGAGTATCGGTCGCTGAGCGAGAACGCGCACGCGATACAACACGAGATGACGACGCGCCACGATCAGACCGCGGTCGAAGTGGCGCTCCTCGCCGATGTCGATGCCAAGCTGTCCCAGCTCGAGGTGCGTTTCTCCCTCGCCCACGTCCTCCACGCGCTCGGACGCGCCGATGCCGCCGTCACCGAGCGCTCAGCCGCCCGCCCGCTCGTCCGCGCCGTGCTCGATGACCTGGATCGCCTCGCCCAGCTCAAGGGCGCGCGCGAGCGCGAGCAATCGGTCCGCTTGGGCGACGACGCCGCTCGCCGGGCTTTTCTTTTCGTGCTCGCCATTCTCGCCGCCATGGCGCTCTCGCTCCTGGTCGTCCGCGGCACGGTGCGCGGCATAGCGGGTCCGCTCCAGCAGCTCCTCGCGCACGCACAGCACCTGAGCGATGGCGACCTGACCTCACGCACAACCGCCGCACTGCCCGGCGAGTTCGAGACGCTGGCCTCGGCCCTCAATCAATCGGCCGAGTCGCTGGCCAAGGTGGTCGGTGTTGCCAGCGCGACGGCCGAGAGTGTCGCCAAGTCCGCGCATGATCTCACCACCGTTGCCGAGCAGATCTCGAATGCGGCGTCGCAGACGGCCGACTCGATGGGCGAAGTCACCGCGGGTGCCACGAGTCAGGTCGAGGCGCTGCATCGCATCGACGCGCTGCTCAAGGGTGTCACGGAACGGACGACCGGGGTCCGTTCCGGCGTCGAGGAAGTCACCCAGCTCGCGGCCGACGTCGCGACCTCGGCCAGCGCCAAACGCGAAGAAGTCGAGCGCGCGCTCGGCATCCTCAAAGACGTGCGCGACACCGTCCAACAAGCCGCGTCCGAAGTCTCGGCCCTCACGGCGAGCACGGATGACGTCAACCGGTTCGCGGGCCTGGTGCGAGGCATTGCCGATCAAACAAATCTGTTGGCTCTGAACGCGGCGATCGAAGCGGCCCGTGCCGGTGATGCCGGCCGCGGGTTCCGAGTCGTCGCCGACGAAGTCCGCGCGCTCGCCACGCAGGCCCGACAGGCAGCCGAGGACATCGCACGCACGACGGGCGACGTCAGCGCGCGCGTCGTCGGCGTATCCCGCGCGATGGAAATAGGCGTGGCACGCGTAGCCGAGATCGCGAAAGTCACGCGCGATATCGATGCGGCCCTCGCCACGGTCGGCGAATTCGCCGGCCGCACCCGCGCCGCCGCGAACGGTGTCACCGAGGCCGCCGGCCAGAGCATGGCCGCCGTCCAAGAAGCCGCACTCGGCTTGGGCTCGATCGCCCGCACGGCCGAGGGTTACGCCGCGGCCGCACAGGAAGTCAGTGCCTCGACCCAAGAACAGAGCGCCGCCTGCGAGCAAATGACCTCGGCCTCGGCCGAGCTGCTCGACGGCAGCACACAACTCCGCCAGATCGTTCGCACACTCCGCGTCGCATGATGATCGTACTGCTGCAGGACACGTCGGCGAACGCCGCCGCGCACGTGCATCAGATACTCGGGGCAGCCGTCCCGAACGTGTGGGTGACCGCGGGTATCACGGTCGGGTTGCTCGCGCTCGTGAGCTACCTGCTGCGCGTGCCGCACCAGTATCCCCTGCGGGGCGCGGTCATGGCGCTCACGACACTGGCATTCCTCGGTTGCGGCATCGTCCTCGGCATGCAGATCTGGGGCATGGTGCAGGAGAAGCTGCCCGGCGTGAAGGACGTGAAGGAACTGAAGGCCGACATCAAAGCGGTCGAGCAGCACCAGGTCGACAAGCAACCTGTGGGTGCGCTCAGCACATACGTGCCGCCCATGCCGGGCACTGACTCCGCGACGAGTCACGTGCAGCCATCGATGAATGGATTGCCCTCGGGTACCGTCTGGGACGAGTACACGAATCAGTCAGTCGCCGAGGTCGTGAAGTACTACGCCGACGAGGAGAACCACCCCGGGTGGCAGGTCGAGTTCTCGGCGCCGAACGGCATGGTCTTGCGCCGCACCATCACCGCGATGGGACAGCTCGAGGACGAGCGTCTCCGTGTCTTGGCCCGGCCCAATATCGACCGGCATGGCAAGAAGACCGAGATCGAATTCGAGCTGACGAGGCGATTGAAGTGAGAAAGACATGGCCGCTGCTGGTGCTGGCTCTCGGATGCGGCGGGCGTGGCGAGACCGCCCAGCAGGTGAACGACCAGCTCAATCAGGCCGTGCCGCACCTCGCCGATCCCGGACGTGTCGTCGCCGTGCTCGACTCACTGCATATCCAGCACTCGAGTTTTGATCCGAGCACCCACCGGATCGAAGGGAAAGTGCGCGACTCGTCCTCGACGCTGTTCCACCATCGCTCGATTTATCTCTTGTTCGTGTTCGACGAGCAGGGCAGACTCCGGCAGCGGACGATCAAGCACTCGTAATCGCCGATCGCTAACGTGAGCGACGCAGGCAACGACTCACTCGGAAGTGCTGCAGACCCTCGGTCGCAACAAGGACCAACTCCTGAATGGCTCATTCCCCCATTGAGCGTTCCCCCGCTGTATATCTGCTCAGTCCCGCCGAGACGAAGTACTGCGCCTTTGCGACGAAGGACGGCGCTGACGTAACGATCTACGAACGATTCAATGGACAACCAATGGCGACGGACTGGCAACCCGTCGCCATCACAGCGGCCGACGAGGATGACGAAACGGCCTTGCTGGCGGACCACACGCTCCTCGGCGTCGTTCCGGTGTTTACCGTCCGTGCGGTCGAGGTGTTGCTCGATTTCTTGCGGCCGAACGGAGAGCTGCTGCCCTTGCGCTACGGCAGGGCGGAATACATGGCCTATAACGTGACGCGTGTCGTCGACGCGCTGGACGAGTCACGATCGAAGCTGACGCGTTTTCAGAGCAGCGGCCGTATCCAGTCGATCCAAGAGTACGTGTTTTGGCCGGAGCGCGTGGCCGGGCTTTCGATCTTCAAGATCCCGCAGCTCATCAAGGCGTTCGTCTTCGTGACCGATCCATTCGTGGAACGGGTCAAAGACGCGCGCTTGACTGGATTCGAATTTCAGAAGGTGTGGACCGCGCAGGAGCTCCATCGCGAGACCTGACGATTCGGTTTGAGCAACTCACGGGCGAGGTGGGCTCGTAGGCCGGGCGATGGTGTAGCCGACGAAAGGTGCGTCTTGTCGCTATAACGATCTCGTATCCGCGCTCAGGCCTTGAAGAGCACGGGCCGGAGGACCCTCTGTGTTTTATACGAGTTCGTGGACCTGGAGCTCGAAGTGGTCGATGAGCTGCGCCACTATTCTGCTCGCTTTCAGTGTGCGGTCACAACGCCGCAATGGGTAGCCGACGAACTGGTGCGGGCGAGGGCGGTCTGGGGCGCGGGCAAGCGTTCTCGGGGCGTCGCCGGACGCTATCGATCCGCTGGGGTAGTTGTGCGCACCGGTCCCATGTCGTGATATACTTGGGCCCAAATGCGAATCCTGTCGACGTGTGCGCTCCTCGCCTGGGCCATTGTGGCGCAGGCGCAGCCGAAGATGCAGTGGCGGCTCGTGGGTCCATTTCGTGGCGGGCGCGCGCTCGCCATTGAAGGCGTCGCGGGCGACCCCGCGACGTTCTATTTCGGTGGCGTCGCCGGCGGCGTGTGGCGAAGCGGAAACGCCGGGCGCACGTGGGAGCCGCTGACTGACGCGCAAACATTCGCATCGGTAGGCGCGCTCGCGCTCGCGCCATCGGACCCGCATGTCATCTATGTCGGTGCCGGAGAGGCCGATATGCGGTCCGACATCACGTACGGCAACGGAATGTGGAAGTCGACCGACGGCGGCCATGGATGGACGCACCTGGGACTCGACTCGACAAGACAGATCGCGCGCATTCTCGTCGATCCGCGCGACCCCAACACGCTGCTGGTCGCCGCGCTCGGCCACGCGTACGGCCCGAACCCCGATCGAGGCGTCTATCGCTCGACAGACGGTGGCCAGACGTGGCGGAAGGTGCTGTACCGCAACGAACGCACGGGCGCGATCGACCTCGCATGGGACCCGAACGACCCGCACACCGTGTACGCCGCCCTTTGGGAAACGCACCGGCCGCCGTGGAGCCAGTACCCACCAGTCGAAGGTCCCGGCGGCGGCGTCTTCAAGTCGACCGACGAAGGGCTCACGTGGACCGAGCTCTCGGGGTTGCCCAAGGATGGGGGACGCATTGGGCTCGCGACGGTGAAGGGAGTGGTCTACGCCATCTGCGAGGGCAAGGGCCTGTTTCGTTCAGACGACGGCGGCGCCACGTGGCGGCAGACGAGTACGGACCCGCGCTTGGGCCGCGGATGGTATTTCGGCCAGGTGTTCGTCGACCCGTCGAATCCGGACGTCGTCTACGCGCCGAACGTCGCGATCCTCCGGTCGACCGACGGTGGCAAGACGTTCACGGCCATCAAGGGCAATCCAGGCGGCGACGACTATCACTATATGTGGATCGACCCCACGAGCTCGAAGCATGTCGCGTTCGCCAGCGACCAGGGCGTGGGGGTGAGCTTCGACTACGGCGCGACGTGGAGCGAGTGGTTCAACCAGCCGACCGCGCAGTTCTATCATGTGATCACCGATAATCGGTGGCCGTACTGGATCTACGGCGCCCAGCAGGACGCCGGCAGCATGGGCGTCGTGAGCCGAAGCGACTACGGCACCATCACGTACCGCGACTGGATGCTGCCGGGCGCGGGCGAGAGCGGCATGATCGCGCTCGACCCGCTCGACTCGAACATCATCTATGGCGGCAACACCTACGGCGGGTTGCTGCGATTCGATCGCACGACGAACGTGACGCAGGATATCCAGCCGTGGCCGCGCGACGCGTTCGATGTGCCGATCGACAAGCGCCGCTACCGGTTTACCTGGACCTCGCCGCTCGTGTTCGATCCGATCGACAAGCGCACGCTGTATTTCGGGTCGCAGCGTCTCCTGAAGACGACCGACGGCGGGCTCTCCTGGCAGTTCGCGAGCCCCGCTCTGACACGCTCGGACTCCGGTGTGATCTATGCCCTCGCCCCATCGCCCAAGCGTGAGGGCATCATCTGGGCGGGCACGGACGACGGGAGAATTCAGGTCACGCTCGACCGGGGACTCCACTGGCGCAATGTCACGCCACCGGACTTGGCACCGTGGAGCAAGGCCAGCATCATCGACGCCTCCCCACTCGACTCCGCGACCGCGTACGTCGCGATCGATCGCCATCGCCTCGATGACATCGCGCCTTGCATCTACCGGACGCACGATCTCGGCGCCCACTGGAGTCGTGCCGATCAGGGGATCCCGTACGGCGCCTACGTGCGCGCCGTGCGCGCGGACCCCGTGCGCAAGGGCCTGCTCTACGCCGGCACGGAGCTCGGCGTCTATGTCTCATACGACGACGGCGATCACTGGCAGTCGCTGCAACTGAATCTCCCGGTCTCGCCGATCCACGACCTGGTCGTGCACGATGGCGATCTCATTGTCGCGACGCACGGACGTTCGTTTTGGGTCCTCGACGACCTCTCGCCGCTCCGGGACAACGCGCGCGGCGACGTGCACCTCTTCGCCCCAGCGCGCGCCATTCGCGTGCGACGCAGCGTGAACCAGGACACGCCGCTGCCGCCCGAGACGCCGCACGGCGACAATCCGCCCGCCGGCGCGATCATCGACTACTCTCTCGCCGCTCGCCCGAGCGCACCGATCGCGCTCGACATTCTCGACGCGCAGGGGACCGTCGTGCGCCACTTCGCGAGCGACCAGCTGGGCGATGATTCGACGGTCAGTTCGCCGAGGCACCCGCCGTCGTTCACGAGCGACTGGCTCCCGCGTCCCGTGATCCTGCCGGTCGACTCCGGGATCAATCGGTTCGTGTGGGACCTACGGTATCCTCGTCCACCCGCGTCCGAGCATGAGTACAGCATCTCGGCCATCCCCGGCGCCGGCACGGTCGCCGACCCGGAAGGACCATTCGTCGTGCCCGGCACCTATCAGGTGCGCCTGACGGTCAACGGCGTCACCCACACGCAGCCGCTCCGCGTGGTCCTCGATCCTCGCCTGCGCCTCGCGCCAACGGTGCTCGTCACACAGCTCGCGGTCGCCAAGCGCATTTGGAACGCGATGGCCGAAGCCGATGCGCTGTCTCACGCGGTCGGCGACAGCGCCATGGAGTCCGTGCACGCCGACGGGATCGCGCGCAGCCTCGCGAAGCTCATGACGATGGTCGAGAGCGCCGACCGGCCGACGCCGACGCCGGTGCTCGAAGCGCTCACCGATTTCCAGGCGCAACTCACAGCGGCAGTCGCCAAGCTCCATGCACACTTGACATCGCGCCAAGAAATGAGATAACTAGGCGTCGTAGCGTGACGCAGAGTTGAGATGTCGGCGGGCGGGCGCACCGGGGTGCCCGCCCGCCGCTTCTTGTCCGCTCCGCACACTCGATAGTATCGTGGAGGGCTATGACACAGCCCTCTTACGATGTTGCCATCATTGGCGCCGGCCACAACGGCCTGGTGACCGCCGCGTACCTCGCGCGAGCCGGACTGCGTGTGATCGTGCTGGAGCGCCGCGAAGTCATCGGCGGCGCGTGTGTCTCCGAAGAAATCTGGCCAGGATACAAAGTCTCGACGGCATCCTACGTCAACAGTTTGTTGCGCCCCGAGATCATTCGCGATCTCGATCTCAAATCGCACGGATTCGAGATGATCCCGCGGAATCCGTCGTCCTTCTCGCCGTTCCCCGACGGTCGCTATCTCATGCTCGGCCCCGACAAGGCCGCGACCTACAACGAGATCGCGAAATTCTCGGCCAAGGACGCCGAGGCGTTGCCGAAGTACGAGGCGATGCTCGAACGCGTCGCGGATTTCATCGAGCCGACGCTCACGATGACGCCGCCGGATCCCTGGTCGTTCGCGCCCGAGAATCTCTTCAAGCTCGCCAAGCTTGGCTGGGGGTTCGCCAAGCTCGGCACACACGGCGTGGAAGCCGTGGACGTCCTCACCGGCGCCGCACGCCCCATTCTCGACCGGTGGTTCGAATCCGAGCAGCTCAAGGTCACGCTGGCTACGGATGCCGTTATCGGCGCCAAGGCCTCACCCTCGATGCCCGGGACCGCCTACGTGCTGTTCCATCACGTCATGGGCGAGACCAATGGCGTGCGCGGCGTCTGGGGCTATGTGCGCGGCGGCATGGGTGGCATATCGAATAGCATCGCCTCCGCGGCCCGCGCGTCAGGGGCCGAGATCCGGACCAACGCCAAGGTCGCGCAAATTGTCATTCGCGAGAATCGCGTGCAGGGCGTCGTGCTCGAAGACGGCTCCGAGATCACGGCGACGCGCGTGGCCTCAGGCGCTGACGCACACGTGACCTTCGAGCGCCTGGTCGATCGGAAAGACCTGCCGGACGATTTCGCGAGCGCCGTCTCCAACATCGACTACTCGAGCGCGAGCCTCAAGATCAACGTCGCACTATCGGAGCTGCCGGACTTCACGGCGTGCCGCGGCACCGCGCCCGGGCCGCAGCATCGCGGCACCATCCACATCTGTCCGACGCTCGACTACATCGAAGAGGCGTACGACGACGTCAAGTACGACCGGCCGTCGCGGAGCCCCATTCTCGAATGCACGATTCCCTCGGTGCTCGATAACACCGTCGCGCCGCCGGGCAAGCATCTCATGTCGATGTTTATTCAGTACTTCCCGTACAAACTCAGAAACGGCGCATCCGTCGATCAGGCGAAGAATGCATTCGCCGATCGGTGCTTCGACATCCTGAGCGAGTATGCGCCCAACTTCAAGCGCGCAGTCATCGATCGGCAGGTGCTGGCGCCGGTCGACATCGAGCAACGCTATGGGTTGACCGGGGGGAACATCATGCAAGGCGCTATGGCGCTCAACTCCCTGTTCTTCATGCGACCCGTTGGCGGCTACGCGGATTATCGCACACCAATCAAGAATCTCTACCTCTGTGGCGCGGCGACGCATCCCGGTGGCGGCGTCATGGGGGCGTGCGGGTACAATGCCGCGCGTGAAATTCTCAAGGACGCGAGGCGGTGACGCTGGAACGCACGCTCGACCGCTCGTGCTACCTCTCGCCGGACTTCTATGCCCGCGAGCGCGATGGGATTTTCTCACGTGAGTGGGTGTACGTAGGGCGCGCTCCTCTAGGCCGTGGCTCGTATTGCGTCGTCGACGTCGCCGGCGAAAGCATTCTTGTCGTTCGCGGCGAGGACGGGCTGCACGGTTCTTACAATCTGTGCCGCCATCGCGGCTGCCAGCTCGTTCTCGGCGAGGGCGAGTCCACGGGGCAATTTGGGACGGCGATCAGGTGCCCGTATCACTCATGGACGTATGCATTCGATGGCACGCTCAAGAACGCGCCATTTCTGGATGAACCGCCGGATCTCCCGTTGCATCGGGTCTCGGTGGACACCTGGGGCGGGTTTCTATTTGTCAGCCTGGAGCCGCGTCAGACGTTAGCCGTGCAACTCGGAGAGATTCCGGAACGGCTGCGGCGATACCCGTTGGCCGAGCTCCGGGTAGCGAGGAGCATCGAGTACGACGTCGCCGCCAACTGGAAGGTGATCCTCGAGAACTACAACGAGTGCTACCACTGTGCCGGCGTGCACCCGGAGTTGTGCGCCATCGTCCCGGCGTTCAAGTACCGCGGCGGTTCCGATCTCGACTGGGACCGCGGCATCCCTCACGCGCCGGGCGCGTGGACGTTCACGAAGACCGGAACAACCAACAGGGTCCCGTTCGCCGGCCTCGACGCCGATGAGCAGACGCGCCACAAGGGTGAGCTGATCTACCCGAACTTCATGTGCAGCTTGTCGGCCGAGCACGTGGCGACATTTCGGCTGCAGCCAAAGGGCCCCGAACGCACGGTCATCACGCTCGACTGCCTGTTCCACCCCGATGCGATCGCGGCGCCCGACTTCGACCCGAGCGACGCGGTCGACTTCTGGCACGTCGTGAACGTCCAGGATTGGACGATCTGCGAAGGCGTCCAACGCGGGATGCACGCCCGGCCGTTCGAGAGCGGGTTCTATGCGCCCATGGAAAGCATGAGCCTCGACATTCGGCGCTATATACGCGAACGACTCGGGCCGGCGTGATGCGGAGAACCTCGTATGAGTACATAGTGCTCGGACTCGGCGGCCTCGGCTCCGGCGCCGCATACTGGCTGAGCAAGCGCGCCGGCGCCAACGTGCTCGGCATCGAGCAGTTCGAGCTCGGACACGTGAGAGGCGAATCGCAGGATCACTCGCGGATTATTCGCCTTTCGTACCACTTACCCGTGTATGTCGAGTTGGCGAAACGCGCCTACGAGTCATGGGACATGCTGGCCGCCGATGCCGGCGAATCGCTGGTCCTTCGCACCGGTGGCCTCGACCTCGGCCCCCGCTCAGGCGCGATCCCACTGCAGGGCTACGCCGATAGCATGAGCAAAGCCGGCGTCGCGTACGAGTGGCTCGACGCCAGAGAGATCATGCGGCGGTGGCCGCAATGGACATTGCCCGACGACGTGCACGGGTTGTTTCAGGCGCGCGCGGGGATCGCGATGGCGGCGCGCGCGAATGCCGCGCATCAAAAAATGGCGCGCGCTTTCGGCGCCACGCTGCTCGAGAACACGAAGGTCACGGCCATCGCGTCTCGCCAGGGAGAGGTCCAGGTGTATTCCGGCGGAGTAACGTACACCGGGCGACAACTGATCGTCGCGGCCGGCCCCTGGTCCTCGATGATTCTCGGTCACCTCGGTGCAGACATCCCACTCGAGGTCACGCAAGAACAGGTGACCTATTTCGCGTCGCCCACGCCAGAAGCGTTTGCGCCGGATCGATTTCCGGTATGGATCTGGATGGACGACCCGTCCTACTACGGCTTTCCCGTGTTCGGAGAAAAGGGCCCGAAAGTCGCCCGCGATGCGGGTGGCAAACCGGTAACGGCCGACACGAGAACGTTCGAGCCAGACGCCGAGGCGATTCAGCGTATCAGAGAGTTTCTCGCGAAATTCTTGCCTGGCGCGGCCGGGCCAGAGATCTACACGAAGACATGCCTCTACACGCTGACGCCGGATCGCGATTTCGTCATCGACCGCGTGCCGGGCACCGACAACGTGTGGATCGCGATCGGCGCGGGCCACGCGTTCAAGTTTGCGTCCGTTATCGGCCGAATCCTGTCCGAGCTGGCAATCGACGCGCGGACGCCGTCGGACCTGCACCCATTCGGGATCGAACGGCCTGTCCTCAAGATGGCGAATCCGCCGAAACACTATATGCAATGAGAGCGGCGCTCGTAGGACTATTGAGTATGACGATCATCTCCCCGATCGCCAGGGCACAATCGCTCGACTCGGCCGATCTCGCGATTCGCGACGAAGGCGTACGCCGGCTCTCCGAGTATATCCAGGTCAACACAACGAACCCGCCGGGCAACGAGCTGGCGGCCGCGCATTGGCTCCAACAGGTCCTGGCCGCCGACGGTATTGAAGGCCAGATCCTGGACACCACTGAGCTCGGCCCCGGCCGCGCCAATTTCTACGCGCGACTGCCCGCCACCGTCCCAGGGAATCGCTCGGCCATTGCTCTCGTCAGCCACATGGATGTCGTGCCGGTCACACGCGAGGGATGGTCGGTTGACCCGTTCTTAGGGCTAGTAAAGGACGGATACGTATGGGGCCGCGGGGCGCTCGACATGAAAGGCCACGCCGTGATCCAACTCATGTCGCTCATTGCGTTGAAGCGATCCGGCGTTCCCCGCACGCGTGATATCGTCTTCATCGGCAACGCCGACGAGGAGTCCGATGGCGCTGGTGCGATCACGTTCGTGGCCAAGCACAAGGATCTCTTGTCGGGCGTGCAATTCTTGCTGACCGAGGGCGCCGACACCCGGGTCGAGAACGGCAAGGTCAAATGGTGGTCGATCGACGTCGGCGAGAAGAGGCCGTACTGGCAGCGCTTAACCGTGCACGGAGCGACATCGCACGGCTCGATCCCCACGCCCGACAATCCTGTGCCGAGGCTCGCCCGGGCGCTGGCCCGGATTGCCGACTGGCAGACACCGGTCCGCGTCCTGCCATCCGTCGAGCGATTCTTCCAGGCGCAGGCTCGCTACGAGACCGGCGAGCACCGAAAATGGCTATCGGACGCGGCAACCTGGATCCACGACCCGCGAGCCCGCGCGTGGATCCTGTCCGAGCCCGAACGCAACGCGCTCCTACGCAATACGGTCTCGATTACCGTACTCAAAGGGTCGAACAAGACGAACACCATTCCGGCCGAAGCCTCCGCCGAATTAGATATACGGCTGCTTCCGGATGAGGATACCCTGGCATTCCGCCAGGCACTGCTCCGGGTGATCAACGACCCGAAGGTCGACGTCCACACGATCGACGGCGTCGAGCCCAAATTCAACGCGCCACTCGGCACGGAAATGTTCGTCGCCATCGAGCGAGTCGTGAAGGAGATGCTCCCGGGAGTCCCGATCGCGACGCCGATCTCGGTCGGCGCATCCGACCGGCCCACCTATGCCCAGGCCGGCATCGTCTGCTACGGACTCGACCCCTGGCTCGTCGACATTGAGGACAACCGGCGTGGGGTACACGGCAATGACGAGCGGCTATCGATCGACAATGTCGGCTTTGGGATTCGATTCTATCGGCGTCTCCTGACGATCCTGCAATGAGTGAAATCGCCTTATCAGACGAAGTCCTCTCCAACGTCTTCGAGTACGCCGGGATCGGCATGGCGATCACGTCGCTCGACAAACGCTTTCTCCGTGTGAACGACGGCCTCTCGGAGCTCCTCGGTTGGCCGGTCGACGCGCTCATCGGGCAGTCGGTGCACGACGTGTCGCACCCCGACGATGCACCCGAAGACCTCCAGCTCCGCGATCAGTTGCTCGCCGGAACCATTCGCCGGTACACGCGCGAAAAGCGCTATCGGCACGCGTCCGGGCGCTACATCTGGGTCCAGGTACACGTCGCCATCGTGCGAGACACGATGGGGCAGCCGTCGTACTTCGTCGGGCAGATCCACGACATCAGCGCTCGCAAGCGCGCCGAAGCGCTGCTGCAGGAGTCCGAGGAACGATATCGCACGTTGATCGAGAATATCCCGATCGGACTGTATCGCATGACGCCCGACGGACATTTCCTCGACGTCAACGCCGCGCTCATGCAGATGCTCGGGTACACCGATCGCGCCGAGCTGCTGGCGACCGATACCCATGCCTTCTTCGTCGATCCGGACGACCGCGAACGGTTCGTCAAGGCCATGATGGACAACGATCCCGCGCCCGCGTCGATCGTCGTGCAAAAGCGCCGGCGCGATGGCGGGCAGATCTGGTCGCGCATGACCGCGCGCATCGTGCGCGGCGACGACGGCCAGCTGCTGTACTATGAGGGCGCGACGGAGGACATCACGGCGCTGCGTCACAACGAGGAGCAGCTCCGGCAGTCTCAGAAAATGGAAGCCATGGGGCGGCTCGCCGGCGGCATCGCCCATGATTTCAACAATCTGTTGACGGCCATCAAAGGCAACGCCGCAATGGTGCTCGACTCATTGCCGCAAGGCTCGCCCGATGCCCTCTGCCTCCAAGAATTGGACGCTGCGGCAACTCGGGCCGCCGGGCTCACGCGCCAGTTGCTCGCGTTCAGCCGCCGCCAGGTATTGCAAACCCAGGTCCTGGACCTGAACGCGATCATCGCCGAATCTCGCCCGCTGCTGGGCCGCCTCATCCGGGAAGATATCGAGGTCATCGTCACCCCCGACGCCACGGCAACGTATGTCCGTGGCGATCGGAGCCAGATCGATCAGGTCTTGCTGAATCTCGCCGTCAATGCGCGCGATGCCATGCCGCACGGTGGCGTGCTATCACTGCGCACGATGAACGTTCTGTTCGACTCATCCCGCTCGACGATCACCGGACTATCGCAGGGCCGCTATGTGCTCTTGTCCGTGAGTGACAACGGCTGCGGAATGGACGCCGAGACCCGCGCGAGAATTTTCGAGCCGTTCTTCACGACGAAGGAGCGGGGGAAGGGTACGGGTCTCGGATTGGCGATCGTCTACGGGATTGTGCGACAAAGTGGCGGGGCGATCGAAGTCGACACCGCGCCGGGCGCGGGCGCGACGTTCAACATCTATTTGCCCGTGTGCGAGACCTGCGCGGCGGAGGCGCAGCTGCCGCCGACCGGCCGGCCGAAGCCGGCGAACGGCAAGAGCGTGCTGGTGGTCGAAGACGAAGAAGCCGTACGGCGATATGCCGCCCGCGTGCTCGCCAACGAGGGCTACACCGTCGTCGAGGCGGGAGACGGAGTCGAGGCGCTCGATCGTTGGCAGACCCGAGGCGGCGTCGATGTGGTGCTGACCGACGTCATCATGCCCCGCATGGGGGGACGGATACTCGTCGAGCGCCTGCGCGCGATGCGCCCGGATCTGCCAGTCGTTTTTATGTCCGGTTACGCCGAGGACTCGATGCCTTCCGTGCTTTTTTTGGAGAAGCCTTTCGGCGCGGACGCGATGGCGCGGGTCGTCGCGACGGCTTTGCGTGCTCCAAGCTCCGCCACAGGTACCAAGCCGCAATAGTCCCGTACGGCTCCCAGCGGGCGCCGATCTCCTGTACCCGGGCCGGCGTCGGCAGCTTGCGTAGGCCGTAGGCGCGCTGCACCGCTTTGCGAATTCCGAGATCGAGCTCGGGGATGACGTTCGGGCGACCCAGCCGGAACATCAGGAACATCTGCGCGGACCACCGGCCGATCCCCTTCACCTGCACGAGCGCGTGCATGATGGCCGCGTCATCGAGCTCATGGAGCCGATCGACCGGAAGCCGGCCGTCGAGCGCATGCGCCGAGAGATCCTTCACATACTTGATCTTCGCCCACGAGAGCCCGGCTCCGCGCAGCGTCGCATCATCGGTCGCCAAGACCTCGGCTGCCGTCGGTGGCCGATCACCGTACAACGCGTGCACGCGAGCGTAAATCGTCGAGGCAGCCTTCCCGGAGAGCTGCTGATAGACAATCGCGCGCACGATATGATCGAAGTGCGTGCCCTCGGCGCGGACCGCGAAGCGACAGGGGCCCACGAGGTCGATCACCTGGGCCATGGCGGGGTCGGATTTCTTGAGATGACTGACGGCACGGGTGTGCATGGGTCAAATTTAGCCATATGCACATCTTCGGCACGCATCCGCCCGATACCGGCGGAATGGACATGGCCGTGCGACGCTCGGCGAACGCCGGCATGACCGCCGTCCAGATCTTTACCGCGATTCCGAAGTTTTACGGCGACAAAAGCAATATCAATCCCGACCGGATTACTCGCTTCAAGACAGCGCTGGCCGAAACCAGTATGTCTCCAAAACATGTCATGGCGCACGGTGCGTACGTGCTGAACGTCTCGACGAACAATGACGAGCAGTACGCCCGCGCGAGTGGTGGCCTCAAGAAAGAATTGGAGCGTTCTACGACACTGGGGTTGGGGCAATTTTGCTTTCACCCCGGCGCGGCGGTCTCTGGCGATCCCGAAGCAGCATACGCGCGAGTGGCCCGAGCCATTACCGCGGCGATAGAGACCGTCCCTGGGCAGACCCGTGTACTGGTCGAGAATACCGCGGGGGCTGGACGC
>DATMLM010000001.1:0-43555 GCA_035570055.1 Gemmatimonadaceae bacterium | reverse complement strand
CAAGGTCCGGCGATCGGCCTCACGTTCAGCGCAGCTGTCGCCACAAACAGCTCAGCTGCAGCCGCGATTGATCGCCAGTTCTTTCAGCTTGCGCTCAGCGCTGGGTGGACGGTCGCCGGCGGGCGGAATGTGGCGCTTGCGTACACCCCCGCGGTGATTCCAATTGCGATCACGACTCACGATCCGAACTATCAGTACGTGCCGCCTCCCGCGTGCACCACCGCATGCGCTGATGATTTGGGGGGAGGTACTTCGATCGTGACGTACCACACCGTCTATGGGGCCGGCATCACACCGCTGAGCCTGAACCTCGAGCTCCTGCGACGATCGCCTGTGTCGATCATCATCGGCGCGGGCGGCGGGATGCTATGGTTTACGAGAGCGGTTCCGCAAAACGATGCGGCGAAGTTCAACTTCACGGCCGAAGGCCGCGCCGCGCTGCAGTTCCGAACCAGTCGGCACTTGGCGCTGCGTATGGGATACGCGTACCATCACACGTCGAATGCCCATACCGGCGCCGCTAATCCTGGGCTGAACTCCTCGATGCTCACCGTCAGTGTGTTCCGGGAGCCCTAGTTCGCACGACGAGTATATTTCGCGGCATGTCGGATCCGTTCACCGTCCAAGCGCTGGTGGTGAGTCAGGCGCTGGCGGTGCGCGTCGAGCGACTCAGTGGCGAGCTGGTGCCCGATGGGCTGCCCGAGGGCGCCGTGTGCCTCGGCCTGTTTGCCGAGCAGCACTTGCTCTCGCGGTTCGCGGCGGCGCCGGAGGAAGAGGAAATGATCACCGAGCTCGGACTGTTCGCCGAGCCCAGGCGGTTGTTGCTGTACGGCATGGCCTACCCGCCGGGCGTGCAGGCGCGCCTCATGGCGCTCGTTCCTGAGACGTTGTTTCCGGACACGGCGGAGCCCTGGGAGGCCGCGAGCCAGTCATACGAGGAGGCCGTCGAGCGCGAGCCCGAAGGGCCGCTGGCGGATTTGTTCGCCGGCATGCGACAGCTACCGGTGGGCGATCTCGTGCGCTATGACGCTATGCGGAAATATCCGGACGACCTCGCGGCCGAGCTCGCAGACATGCTCGCGAGCTCGGCTCAGCGCGGAGCGCAGGATATCGTCGATCATGCCCTTGCCGCTCTGGAGCGGGAGTTCGGCGACGGCTCAGCGAACGAGGATGGATTGGACGGGGACCAAGGTCCCGTCGATGGGCCCGATGTCTAGCCCGAGAATCTTCGCCACGAGCGGATAGACGTCGACGTCCTCGAAGGAGGCCACCGTCGCGCCGCGCCGGATCTGCGGGCCCACGGCGAAGAAGCTGGATTTCATCTCCGGGACCTGCGCCGGATCAAACCCGTGCGCACCGACCTCGCGCGGACGCGGGATACCCGGCGGATCGTTGGCGCGAATGAGATACGGTCCTGTCGGCACGACGATCGGATCGCCCGAGCGGGCGTTCGCGTCGTCGTGCAGCGCCGCCGGCACCTGGGCGCGACGATAGACCACGTACTTGTCGTCGTGCGCCGCGGTCAACGCCGCGGCGATATGCGCGGCGTCGCTGTCCGTCTTCGCGTACAAGGACGGGCCAACCGACTTGTCTAAGCGCGACATGATATCCGACTCATCGTGATCGAGGTCGATCCAATCGCCCTTGACCGTGGCCATGCCGTGGTCGGAAACGATGATCAGATCGATCGCGAGATGCAGCGTCGCGAGGGCTGAGTCGAGCGAACCGACGGCGTCATCGACCACATGGACGGCTTGCTCGGTCTCGTGGCTGTCCGGTCCGTGCAGGTGGCCGGCCTGATCGACGTCCGACATGTAGAGCGTGATGAAATGCGGCCGTTGCCCGGCCGGCAACCGAAGCCATGCGATCACTTGGGCGACGCGCGCGGCGTTGGGGACCGCGTGATCGTACTTGAGATAGTATGTCGGCCGCACGCCCTGAATGGCCGCCTCCGAGCCCGGCCAGAAGAAGCACGCCGAGCGCATGCCGTGCTGCTCGGCCAGCACCCACAGCGGCGTGCCGCCATACCATGTGCCGTCGGTGACCGTCGTCGAGTCGCCGAGGCTATACGTCTGCTTGCGCGCGGGATCGTAGAACGTGTTCGCGACGATGCCGTGATGCTCGGGATAGAGGCCGGTCGCCAGCGAATAGTGATTGGGGAACGTGAGCGACGGATACACCGGGACCATCCCGTCGGGCGCAGTCGCGCCGCGAGCCGCGATCGCCTGCAAGTGCGTCGCGCTATACCGACGCGCGTAGTCGTACCGGAAGCCGTCGAGCGAGACGAGCACGACGTACGGTTTGGCTTGCTGCCCCGGCGCGTTCGGCCCGTGATCGACCGTGATGACAGGCGCGGTCTGGGATCGGCACGCGACAGCGGCCGCGCAGCCGAGCGCGACGATGGCGAGCGTGCGGCGCATCATGAGGCTGACGCCGCCTGGACTTGCTCCGCGGTCAGGCCGTAGATCGGCGGTGTCGCGACCCCGCGCATCGCCAGCATCAGGTACAACTGGCCTCGATGATGCGCTTCATGCTCCAGGTGCGCCCGGAGCCATTTCCACACGGATATCGGCGACCCCGCCGGCGTGAGGCACTTTTCCATCATCCGCGCATCCGTCAACGACGCGAACGCGGCGCGCGATTCGGCGTGCAATCGGTCGTAGTAGGCGAGAACGGCCTCGGGTCCATCGGCCAGTTCCCGGCCATGCCCCGGATATCGTGCCGGGTGGCCGTGGATCGTCTCCGCGTACATCCAGCGTTCGATGCCGGCGAGATGGCGGACCAGACCGCCCAGGCTGAACCACCCGGGCTTCGGCGCCCACTCGGTGTCGTCGCGCGGGATGAGCACGACAATGCGCCGCGTCCGCTCGTGCACGCGGTCCAGGTGGTCGAGGAACTCTCCCACAGGGTGTGTGGTCATTGCATGAAAAGTATACGCGCGCCACTCTACATAATATGAGCCCTTGGGTCCGCCGCCTGATCGTCGCGAACATTGTGATGTACGGGTTACAGTATTTCGCTCCCGCGGTCACGGAATGGCTCGTGCTCTTCCCGGGACTGCTCTTGACCCGGCCGTGGACGATCGTCACGTACATGTTCCTGCACAGCCGCTCCGACATCTGGCACATCATCTTCAACATGTACACGTTGTATCTGTTCGGTCCACGCGTGGAGGAGCGCCTGGGGAGCCAGCATTTCATCTGGCTGTATCTCTTGAGCGGTATCGGCGGCGGGCTGCTATCGGTCGTCACCACGCCGGCCCCCATCGTCGGCGCATCGGCGGCGATCATGGGCATCATCGTGGCCTATGCCATGTACTGGCCGCGCGACCGCATTCTCATTTGGGGCATCCTGCCAGTCGAAATGTGGATGCTCGCCACCGCCTACGTGTTGTTCGATCTGGTCGGCTTCGGCGGGGCGCAGATCGCGCACTTCGCGCACTTGGGCGGCGTCGCCACCGGATTCCTGTATCTCAAGGCCCTGGAGATCCGCTCCCCCGCGCGCGCCTGGAAGAAGAAAGTCACCACGCAACGATCCCCAGTCGTCGGCGGCATCGGGAACGGCGACCCACTCAAGCGCTGGCGCGAGATCCGTCTCGACGACCTCCACCCGATCAATCGCGACGAAGTCGTCCGGCTCCTCAAGAAAGCGCAACAGGACGGCACCCGCAGCCTCACGCCCGAGGAGCGCGCGACGCTCGATCGGTTCGCCGGCACGACGTAGCATGCGGATACGTGGGGTTCGAGTCCGGGTCGAGAATACGCGACCCGACATCGAGACGGCCTTCGTGCTCGACCGCCTGGACGCGGCGCTCGCGCTCATCGAGCAGTACCAGCCGTGGCGCTTGTCCCACCTCCGCCGCGACATCGCGTATCTCCAGATCGCGGCGTTTCCGTGCCGAGGCGCGTACTTCCCGGGCGAGCGCATGGTGCTCACAGAGCTCAGCTTTCTCGCGCGCGCGGCCGAGTTCACGCCCGCCATCATCGCGTCGTCGATCGTGCACGAAGGCGTGCATGCGCGCGTCGATCGCATGACGTGCAGCCCGCGCGATCCCGCGCGCGAGGAACGATTGTGCCGCCGCTCCGAGCTGGCGTTTGGCCAGTCGCTGCCACCCGCGCTCGGCGCTCCGGTCATCGAGCGCGCGGTCGCGAGCCTCGGACTCGATGACGCCAGCGTGGCACCGGCGATCGACTGGGCCGCGGCGCGCGCGGTCAAGGCACAGGCAGACGCTCAGGCAATCGCGGCGTGGCGGTCGCGCTCGTAACCGCCGCCAGCCAGGGGATCGGCGCCGCCATCGCGCGAGGACTCGCCTCGCGCGGGTGGCAACTGGCCGTGATGTCACGCTCCGAGCGCATCGACGCTATCGCCAGCGAGCTTGGTGCGGCCGGTGTGCGCGGCTCGGTCACGCTCGGCGCGGATCTCGGGCGGCTCGTCGATACGGCCACGAGTCGCTGGGGCCGGATCGACGCGATTGTAAACAACACCGGTCACCCAGCCAAAGGGGACCCGCTCGAGCTGACGGATGCCGAGTGGGAGGACGGCTATGACCTCATCCTCGGCAGCGTGATCCGCCTCGCACGGCTCGCGGTACCCCACATGGCGAGTGGCGGAAGCATTGTCACCGTGTCGAGCTTTGCGGCGGCTCAACCGGATGTGACGCGGCCGGTGTCCAGTGTATTCCGCGCCGGACTCTTGTCTTGGACTCGCCTCATGGCTGAGCGCCTGGCACCCAACGGGATACGGGTGAATGCCGTGCTGCCCGGATTTGTCGAGCGAAAGCCAGACAACGTGGCAATACCCCTGGGAAGACCGGCGAGATTTGATGAGATCGCCTCGACCGTGGCGTTTCTCGTGTCGGATGACGCATCGTACATCACGGGTCAAAACCTTCTCATTGACGGCGGCCTGGTTCGGTCGCTCTAGGCCATGGAACTCAACGGACTCCACCACGTCACCGCCGTCACCGCGCGGGCGTCCGAGAATCTCAAGTACTACACCGAGACCCTCGGCCTCCGGCTCGTCAAGAAGACCGTCAATCAAGACGACGTCTCGGCCTATCACCTGTTCTACGCCGACGCCGAAGGCCGGCCCGGCACCGAGGTCACGTTCTTTGATTGGGCCGACTCGACAGCGAACCGCGCGGGCACGCGCGAGATCGCCCAAATCGGCCTGCGCGTCGCCAATCGAGACGCACTTGCGTGGTGGAAGGATCGACTCGGCGGCCGCCTCACGTCGATCGCGGGACGCGACGTGTTGACGTTCACGGATCCCGAGGGCCAACGCCTGGCGCTGTTCGACGGTGGCGACGAGCAGACGACCAACGAGTCGGCGATCCAGGGGCTCGGCCCCGTGACCCTCGTCGTCGAAGAAGCCGAGTCGACGGCCTCGGTATTGACGGGCGTGATGGGCTTTCGCGTCGTCGCTCGCGAGGGCTCCCTCGTCGTGTTCAAGTCGGGGATGGGTGAGGTGCATGTCGAGGAGCGCCCGGACCTGCGAGCCGCGCGCCCGGGATCGGGCGGCGTGCACCATGTCGCGTTCCGGACGCCGAACGCCCAGGAGCAGCTCGCCTGGCAATCGAAGCTCCACGCGTCGGGCGTGCCGACGTCGGGCGTGATCGACCGCTACTACTTCAAGTCGCTCTACTTCCGCGAGCCCAACGGCATCCTGTTCGAGATCGCGACCGATGGGCCGGGATTCGCGATCGACGAGAGCCTGGCCACGATGGGCCAGCGCCTCTCACTTCCCCCCTTTCTCGAGCCGCGGCGGGCCGCCATTGAGGCGGGGCTGCGACCCCTCGCCGTTTAGCATCGACCGCACCTCGCGAGCAAAGCGGCCGAGGCCCTCGCCGACGACAGTCGCGATGGTTCCGACCCAATCGACCGGCTTGGCGCTGTGCGAGCGGTTGAGAGAAGCGAGGATCGCGGGCTGCAGCCGCAACATGACCGGGGTCGCGACCGCGACCGGGTTGAAGCGCGGATCGTAGCGCGTGGCCAGTCCCTCGATCAATGACGCGGTCCGCGCGAAATACACCATCGTGCTCGGCAAGTTGATGGGCGGCACGTCGTACAGCTGCGCGACCACTTCATCAGAGAGCAATTCCATTCGCTCCTGCGTGGTCGCGTAGCTCGACGCGTTCGCCATAATCGCCGCGACTATTGGACGCAGTTGCTCTTTCGTCGCTTCAGGTGCTTTGAGCCCCAACGCGACGAACCCGTCAATGAGACCGTCGACATCTTTTCGAATGGCCGCCATGATCGTATCGAGCAGCGCGCGGCGCATCGCCCGGCTCACGCGCACGACCATCCCGAAGTCCAGCAGCACGAGCGCGCCGTCGGGCGCGATCAGGAGATTTTTCGGGTGGGGGTCGGCGTGGAACAAGCCGTCGATCATCATCATCGAGGTGTAGGCCTCGATGAGCTGCGGCACGAACCGCGAGAGATCGAGATTGCCCGAGGCGACCCGGGGGCCGAGCAGGTCGACGGCGTCGCCCTCCATGAACTCCATGACCAACACGTGCTGCCGCACGAACGGGAGCAGCACCTCGGGCACGCGGATGTTCGGCGTGTCCGCGAAATTCTCGCGCATCTCGACGGCGTTCTGCGCCTCGGTGCGATAGTCGACCTCCTCGCGCACGCGGAACGCGAATTCCTCGAGAATCACCCGGAGCTGCCGCACCGCGCGCAACGTGCGGGCGTTGCCGCGAAACAGGCGCTCGACGACAACGAGAATGCGGCGCGTCGCGGCGCAATCGGCTTGTATGAGCCGCGCGACGCCAGGGCGCATGACTTTGACCGCGACCTTCCGGCCACTGACGCGGGCCTCATACACCTGCCCGAGTGACGCCGACGCCAGCGGCACCTCGGCGATGGAGTCGAAGACTTCCGTGGGTGGCCGGCCGTACGCGCGGCTGATCACACGGGACATAATGGGCCATGGCGTAGCCGGCACCCGGTCCATGAGCGTTGCGAGCTCGCTCACATAGGGATCGGGGATCACATCGGTCCGGGCGCCAAGGAGTTGCGCCATCTTGATGAACGTCGGCCCGAGACCGGCCAGCGTGCGCACGATCTTCCGCGCCCGGCGCCGATGGAATTCCGGCGTCCGCGTCACCTTGGCGTCTCGCCGAAACGAGAGCGCGATCGGTAACAGTCGCCAGGTTATGATCACGAGCCGCATGTTGTAAGTTAGACGGTTATGACGAGCCGGCGCGCATTCGTTGCCTGGGCGGCCGCCGCGCCGTTCGTCCTGCGAGAGGTGCTCGCGTCAAGCGCGGATACCGAAGCGTACTGGCACACGATCCGCCGGGCGTTCGACCTCGACCCATCCGTCATCTACTTGAACAGCGCCGGGTTGAGCCCGGCCCCGACGACGGTGTTCGATGCGATGCTGCGCGACACGCGGTTCTCGAATACGGCGCCGGTGCAGCACCTCTGGCGCGTCCTCGAACCGAGGGTCGAAGGGGTCAGGCGGGAGCTGGCCGCGGAGTTCGGGTGCGATCCGGAGGAGATCGCGATCACCCGGAACGCGTCGGAGGCCATGGAGATTGTTATCTCCGGCCTTCCTCTTCGCTCCGGCGACGAGGTCATCGTCACCACGCAAAACTATGACCGCATGCTGACGGCATGGGACCAGCGCGCGCGGCGCGATGGGATCGTCGTACGCAAAGCCTCGTTCGCGCTGCCCGCAACTGATGCGGACGTCCTCACCGCCATTCACGCGGCGATCACTCCACAGACGCGGGTCATCGAGCTGCCGCATCTGACCAACTGGACCGGGCAGCCAATGCCTGTCGCCGAGGTCATTGCGCTCGCCCGGCCGCTGGGGATCGACGTGTGTGTCGACGGCGCTCAGACGTTCGCGCACACACCTGTGTCGCGCGACGCACTGAATTGCGATTACTACGCCACCAGTTTGCATAAGTGGCTGCTCGCTCCGCTCGGCACGGGATTTCTGTACGTGAGGCGCGGAAAGATCGGCAACATCTGGCCACTCATGGCGGCGAGTGCGGAACGGACAGCCGACATCAGAAAGTTCGAGGAGATCGGCACGCATCCCGCCGCCCCCCATAACGCGATCGCGCTCGCGCTCGTGTTTCACCGGGCGATCGGTGGTGCGAGAAAGCTGGCGCGGCTGCGGGCGCTGAGGGATCGGTGGGTGCGAGCGCTCCTGGCCGAGGATCCGCGCGTGCGAGTGATGACGCCGCTGGATGATCCGCGCAGCGGAGCGATCGCACTGGTCGAGATCGATGGCCTCGACACGGCCGCGCTCGCGCAATGGCTCTGGACACGGCACCACATCGTCACATCGGCGATCGCCTTCAACGGCGTCACGGGCATTCGCGTTACCCCGAACGTCTTTACGACGCTCGCCGAGATCGATGCCTTCACGGACGCCGTGCGCGCGGCGCTGCACGGAGGACTTACGTAATGGAACCGACCGTCGCGCCCGCGCGCCGCGGCATCCTGCGATCGCTCCCCCCCGTCGTCCTCGTGCTGGGGTCGATCTCATCGACACAGATCGGCGCCGCCCTCGCCAAGGACATCTTCCCGATCATCGGCACACACGCCACGGTATTCCTGCGCGTGACGAGCGCGGCTCTGCTGCTGCTCGCGGTCGCGCGACCGCGATGGCGGGGCGAATGGCGCCGCCACCTCGGCGTGGTCGCGCTGTTCGGGACGATCCTCGCGGTGATGAACTTCTGCTTCTACTCGGCTCTCGCGCGCGTCCCGCTCGCGATCGCCGTCACGGTGGAGTTCACCGGGCCGCTCGGCGTCGCCGTGGCCGGCTCGCGCCGCGCCCGCGATCTGGTGTGGGTCGTGCTGGCGGCCATCGGGATCTTGCTCCTCTCTCCGATCGAGGCGCATGATGTCGACCCGATCGGGATCGCGTACGCGCTTGGCGCCGGCGTCTGTTGGGCCGCCTATATCATCGTCGGCGCGCGCATGGGCCGAGCGCTCGAAGGCGGTGACGCTCTCGCCGTCGCGATGACTATTGCGTCGGTGCTCCTCGTGCCGTTTGGCGCGGCGGGCGTCATTCACGCCGGGACAGCGGCCACCATCGCGATCGGCTGTGTCGTCGGCCTCCTCTCCTCGGCCCTGCCCTACTCGCTCGAGGTCGAGGCACTCCGGCGCTTGCCCACGCGCGTCTTCGGCGTCTGGATGAGCCTCGAGCCGGCCATTGCCGCCATCGCTGGCTTCCTGATGCTCGGCGAGCACCTCGGCTGGCACGCCGTCGTCGCCCTCTTTCTGGTCACGATCGCCAGCGCAGGTGCCGCCGGCTGGGGCTGATGCGTCTGTGATGAGACTCCATGGTCGCGACACTTCGGT
Organism: Gemmatimonadaceae bacterium; assembly: GCA_035570055.1. Classification (GTDB taxonomy): domain Bacteria; phylum Gemmatimonadota; class Gemmatimonadetes; order Gemmatimonadales; family Gemmatimonadaceae; genus DASRDS01. Next base: position 34,229 of record DATMLM010000001.1, on the reverse strand, counting down.
CCCTTCGGCGAACCCCGGGATTCTCCGCGTTGTGCGCGCTGTCGCTGGCGATCTCTCTCGGGTTCGCCGCCGCGACGTTCGCCGTCATCGACTCGGTGCTGTACCCGTACAGCCCATATCCACACTCGGACCGGCTCATGCGGGTCACCCAGTGGGGAGATGGCGAGGGCGGCCGCGCGACCGCTGCCGATAAGTACACGACACTCAAGGACGGCGCGGACTTTTTCTCTGGCGTTGCCGCTGTTGCCTGGGACGACGAGTTCGTGCAGAGTGGCGGACAAGGGGAATCGGATTGGGTGTGGCGCGTGACCCAAACGTATTTCCGGGTCTTGGATGTCACGCCGGAACTGGGTCGCGTACTGACCGGCAATCCGGCGAGCGATGAGGGCACGGCGGTCGTCAGTCACGCGCTGTGGCAGCGCATGTTCGCCGGCCGCGGCGTGTTGCGCGCCGCGGCGATCACGGTGGACGATCGGGTCTACACCGTTGTCGGGGTGCTTCCGGCAGCCGTCATGGGTCCGGACGTCTGGCTCCCGCTTCGTCCGGGTGCCGAGTCGACCCAGCCCTGGTCGTCCCGCCTCATGCCCGTTCTGCGCGTCAAACCCGGATTCGATGTCGCGAAAGCAAACGCGGAGCTCAGACTACTTGCTGCGCGCCTCGAGGAGCGGTTCGGCACCGGTCGGCATGAATTCTCCTACTCGCTGCAGCCGTTCGCCCAGCCCGCGCGCTCGATTAGAACGGCTCACGTCATCTTGGCGGCCGCGGGATTTGTCGTCCTGCTCATCGCATGCGCGAACGTCGCGACCCTCACGCTCGTTCGGAGCATGTCGCGCGAACGCGAATATGCGCTTCGCTTGGCGCTCGGGGCGACGCCGGCGACACTCGTTCGTCTCCAACTCGCCGAGACGGGCGCTCTCGTCCTGGTCGGCGGCGTTGCCGGGCTCGGGCTTGCGGAGTGGGGCACGCGCCTCGCCGTCGGGTTGCTTCCGTCGGGCGACATATCCCTTGGCTCACTTCCGCCGCATCTGACCTGGCACGTCGTGATACTTACCGCGTTAGCGGGCACCGGGAGCGCCATCGCGGCGGGTCTCATCCCGGCATGGCGCGCGACGCGAGTCATCGTCGCTGACCCACTCAAGAATGGAAGTGCCACCACGAGCGCCCGCACGCCCCGATTCAGCGCGACCGCGATCGCGGCGGTGGCACTCACGATGACTCTTCTGATGGCGACCGGCCTGCTCCTCGACGCGATGCGGCATGTCGCCAGCTATCAGTTTGGATTCGACACCGATCGACTGCTGTCAGGCTGGATGGACCTGGGCCGCGATACCGCCGCGCGGACGCGCCACGCGGACGACGTGCTCGACCGCGCCGGCGCGTCAGCAGGCGTCGGCGCGGCCACGATGATCGGCTACTTGCAATCGGAGAACGGCGTCATTCAGTCGATTTCGACGGGCGACGCCACGCGCAGTATGACCTGGCGTACCTACTACGCCGGTGATCCGAACGCGCTTCGTACACTCGGCATTCCGGTGATCGAGGGGCGGGACTTCCTGAGCGGCGATGCCGCGGGCGAAGGAGCCGTTGTCGTCTCCCGACGGGCCGCTCGCGCGCTGTTTCCACACGGTGGCGCAGTCGGCGGGTTTGTCCGTTTCGGCGGCCAAGAGTCGGGAGCGACGTGGATCCCCGTCGTTGGAATCGCCCGCGACGCGACACTCAACTTCTCGCAAGATCCCGACGAGATACTCGATCCCGCGATCTTCGCCGTCTCGCGCCGGGCGAACACGCGCTACCGGGAGCTCATTGTCCGCGTCACCGGAAATCCGGTAGCCACGGCACTGGCGGTGCACCGGTCGATCGTGACCGTACTCCCGAATACGAATGGACACGTCGAGGCTTGGTCGGCGTACTTCCGCCACTGGGTAGGAGAGCACGAGCGCCTCGCCAGTTTGTTCGCCGGGCTGAGCGGCCTCGCCCTATTCCTTACCGCCTTCGGCGTGTACTCGATCATCGCCTACATCGTGGGGCAGCGCCGGCGCGAGTTCGCGATTCGTATGGCGCTGGGCGCCGCGCCATACTCGATCGTGCGGCGGGTGCTCCACGACGCAACCGTGATGGTGCTCGCCGGGACGGCAAGCGGCGCGCTCGCGTCGCTGTATGGCATGAAGCTCCTGCAGGCGTGGCTCTATGATGTCGCGCCAACAGACGCGGGCGTTCTCGTCGCGGCCGAATGTGTGCTCATTGCCGTCGGCCTTCTCGCCGCGCTCGGGCCCGCGCTCGTGGCGACGCGCGCCGAGCCATTGGAAGTCTTGCGTGCCGCTTAGGGCGGCGGAGGGCCGTCGCCATGCCGGAGCATGATGCCCGGCGGCCCGCCCGGCTCGCGCGAACGCAGCTGCTCGAACTTGGCCTTCTGCTCCGGGGTCAAGACCTTCTCGATGTCGGAGCGCGTGGAGTCGAGCAGCTGGCGCATCACCGGCCACGTATGCGCCATCAAGGAATCGCGCTGCGCCATCCGATGGCGCATGATGGAATCGACCGCGGTGCTCTGGGCAGGCGACAGGCCGAGCTCGTGCTCGAGATGGCCCGGAATGATTCCCTGATGATGTCCGCTGAATCGCGAGAGGAAGAACGAGCCTCTCGGGACTCGGGGCACCATCATGCGTCGGTCAACCGCGACCCCGACGAGCACGCCCGTCAACAGCGACATCACAATGACCGCGGCGGCGACGAACCACACGGGGATACGCATCGCACTCAGTCAGACGTCGGGGTCAATGCCGCGCCGAGCCATGCGGATGCATCGGGCAACGGATAGAGCTCGCGCTGCGACACACTGCCGCCGGCGCTCGCCGCACGCAACCACGCGGTGACCTCGGTCGAATCCGCGGTCGTCGACGCGACAGCGGATGCGATGCCGGAGGCGATCTCCGAGCGCGTATCCGCGATCGCCAGCGCCATCACGATAGTCGCCGCGCACGTCACCGGGATCAGCGCGCGCCGCCACAGGGTGCGGTCCCAGAGCGAGCGCTTCCGCGCACGGCCGTTGAGGCCTGCCGCGTCGAGGATGCGACTCCGCAGCGACCACCAGTCGATCGACTCGGCGGGCGGAGTGCCGTAGACAGCGCGCAATGCCGCGCGCACTCGCCGGCGGTCATCCATTGCGCACCTCGCGGGCGAGCGGGGCCAACGTGATGCGGAGCGCGTTCCGCGCCTCGTGGAGATACCAGCGGACCGTCCCCTGCGACAGGTCCAGGATGTCGGCGATCTCGACGCTCGTGAAACCCTCGAGCTCGGAGAGGCGCAAGATCAAACGCTGCCGCTCCGGCAACTGATCGACGGCTGCCCGCACACGCTCAGCCAGCTCGCGACGCTCGGCCACACCGTCCGGTGGGCCTTCACCACCCGCGGCATCCGCCGGCACCTGCTCGGTCTGGCGCACCGTGCGCGACTTCCGGGCATTGAGACCGCGATTGACGAGAATCCGGAAGAACCACGGCGCGAACGCGCGCTCGGCGTCGAACCGGTCGATCTGCTCGAGCACCGTGATGAACGTCTCCTGCACCAAATCTTCGGCGTCCTCACGATGGTGCATGACGTGGTAGGCGACCGCGAACGCGCGGCGCAGATACCGGCGAACGAGCTCGTCGAATGCGCCCGCGTCGCGCTGCCGGACGAGCTCGAGGAGCGCTCGCTCGTCGAGAGGGTCCGGTCGCGGGCTAGCTGGACTGGTAATGGGTTTCAGCTTCACAACAGATATACCCCTCGGCGCTTCAAATCGTTGGCCCTTACTGATATTGGATATACACCGGAACAGGCGTGAGTTTCAGGATATCCGCAACGGCCGTGTGGGGAACATCTTGCCGGAAGAACTGCTTCCAGCCCGTGAATTGGACCGGCGACGCGTAAACGTATTTGCGATAGGAACCAAACTTGATGGACGGTGTGCCGAATCCGTCCATGTCGATCACGACTTGCACCCTGGGATCGAGCACGATCTGGTCGGCGTGCGTCAACATCGGTCGTCGAAATCGATGAATGACCAAGATCTTCGGCGGGAGCGAGTCGCCAACGAGACCCGACAGAAACTTGATCGCGTAGTTCACGTCGGCCGCATCGATCGTTCCGATACGCTTGCCCGGGAGGCCGCCTTTCGACATGGCGAACTCGGGGTCGAGCGCCAGATGCACGTTCGGCCGCGAGAGAAATGGCGCCAACCGCGGGAGCTCGGCCTCCACGGTGCTCTTGCCAGGTTGAATGTCGAGAAACACGAGCGCGTTGCGCCGCGCCGCCCATGAGTACACGCGCTCGACGAGCGTGTCCGGCATTCTGGCGCGGTACTTCCCGTCTCCGCCTGGCCCACCTTGCGCGACCACCGCGATCAAGTGCAGCGCCGGAACCACCGGCGTGGCCGAGTCAGCGCTCTGCCATTCGGCGACTTTCTCGTCGAGGTGGGCGAGCATGGTGTCGACGGGGTACGCGCCGAGTACGCCCATGCGCTTCGACATCGGGTTGCCGTAGAACGCGACGATCCGGTGCGATGGGAGGAGCGCTGTGGTTGGCACCGGCTCGGCGGCAATAGCGGACCAACGCGTGCGCAGGACGCTGTCGCGCACGGCGCTATCGGTTGGCGCCGCCGCGTGCTGGTGGTGCGGCCGATGGGGATGCACCGGAGCGGGTGGCACACTGTCTTGTGCCGCCGCCAACGCCGGCACGAAGACCCACGCGAACCAACGGCCGATCAATTCTGCGTGTATCCCGCGGCCTTGAGCAGCATCATTTCCAGCCTGCCAGTACTCGGGCAATAGACCGACGAGGCGCTCGAGGCGATATCGTTCGCCTGCGCGGTCGCCAACGTCAAGATCGTCGAGTGGGTGGCGTCTTTCGGGCTCAAGGACGACACCACGGAGATCACCAGCTGATACGAGTCCGCGCGTGGCACGCCAGTCGCATCGTTACCGCAACTGAAGAAGTTCGCGGGGCGCGACCCGAGCCAGGTGTGCATGACGACAATGTGGCGATTGCCGACCAGATGCTGCGCGGGATCGCTCGTCTTGATGTCGATGCCGAGGCTGCGATACGCCAGAACGATGGACGTGTAGGCTGAGTCGATCGGCGCGGGCAAGACAGCCTGCTCGCCAATGTCCGCAGTGGTGTAGAGGGTGTGCGCCACGTCGCGCCCGCCCCCGCCGCCTTTCGGGTCCATCGGGTTGTTCCCCCCTCCTACGACCAAGGGCCGAAGCCCTCCGTCTTGCGGCGACGAAGCTCCACTGCCGCCGCTCGCGCAGCCCAGAACCGCAAGGGCCGCCATGGCACCGATCGCACGTCGCATCATTCCTGCCTCGCCGTTTTCACGATCTCGTTTTCCAAATGCCCGGTGGTCGAGCAGTACAGGTCCGACCCACCGCCTCCCGGGTCAGTACCCCGCGCGGTGACCAAAGTCTCGACCTTCGTCGCGGTTGGACCATCCGCCACGAGCGTCGAGATCACAGCGAACGTGATGCGATAGTGGTCCGCGCGTGGCGTACCCAGGGCGTCGCGGCCGCACTCGAAGTACCGGGAGAGGTCCTCGCCGTTGAATCGATGGACGACCAACACCGCCATATTGCCTACGCTGCGGCCGTTCGGGTCGTTCGTCGTGGTCTCGATCCCGAGCTTTTGATACGCCAAGAGCATGGCGGCGTAAGCCTCGTCGATCGGTTTGGGAAGGGCCCCGGTGATGGCGTAGTCAGGGGTCGTCCGGTACATCTGTCCGTTATCCGTCTGTACGACGTCGCGCAGCTCCCCCTGACGCTGGGGGGACGGACCGACAGTGGTACAGGCGAGCGCCAACGCGCCCGCGATAATGACGAACGGCGCTCTCATAGCCGACACGCTACATCTATTTACCGCCCAGCGCCAGACGCCTCCACCAACTCCTCCGCTCCGGCAGAGCCTTGCCAGCGGTCGCGGCCCGCCACGCGCGCTTCATAGCAGCCGCGTCAGGAAACCGGCCTGCCGGATCGGCGCATAGACCCTTGGCGAGCCACTCCGCTACGCTGGCGTCGAACGCTGCCAGCGAGAGTTCACCCGCCAACTGCTGGGCCAAAATCGTCCGCGCATCGCCGTCGCCAAACGGCGGCCGGCCGGTCAGCACGAACGCGACGATTCCGGCTACCGCGAAGCAGTCCACCGACGGCCCCTGCGGCTCGCCAAGCAGCTGCTCGGGCGCCGCAAACGCCGGCGTACCTGTCGATCCTCCAACGTCCTCGCCGGGAATCTGAGCGATACCGAAATCGCTCAACCGCCAGCGGCGGTATCGATCAATCAGGACGTTCTCGGGCTTGAGATCCCGGTGGATGATGCCGATCGAGTGCGCCGCACTCAGCCCATCGAGAATCGAGTCGACCTGCGGCGCGATCTCAGCCAATGGGCGAGGACCACTGCGGACGACGAGATTCGAGATCGAGCCACCCTCCGCGAGCTCCATCGTGTACCACGCGACATCGCCGCGCTGGTCCCAATCGTAGATCGGCACGATCGCGGGATGCGCGAGCTGCGCCGCCAACTGTGCCTCGCGACGGAACCGACCAACGGCGATCGCGTCTTTCGCGACCTGGGGGTGCAGCATCTTCAGTGCGACCTCGCGCTGCAACGCGAGATCGCGCACCCGCCACACGGTACCGAACGTGCCTTGACCGAGCGGCGCCAACACTTCGTAGTCGTCGGCCAAGGCCCACCGCAATCGTGCTTCCGTCCCCTCGGGCGCCACCCGCTGCTCGTCGTCGACGCCGCCCACGAACGTCCGCGTCGGCGCGGTGCGGTCCAACGCTCGCAGCAGCGCGCTCACCGACCGATGCCGGTCGTCGGGCACGGGAGAGAGCGCACGATCGAGCGCCGTGGCCAGCGACTGCGGAACTTCGGGGCGGACCCAGCGGACCGGCGGGATGTCATCACTTGGTACCGGCTCGCCGGTGAGCAGCAGGAAGATCACCGCGGCGAGCTGCCACTGATCGGATCGCGCGTCCGGCACCCAGCCATCGTTGCGCCATTCGGGAGGCGGCGGATGGAACTTCCGATCAGGCTCGAGGCCAGCCGGCACGGCATCGCGCGGTACTGCCCACTGCCACGCCAGAAACCATAGGCGGCCCGTAGGCCCAATCCAGATATTGAACGGGGAGATTGCGCCGTGCGCCTCGCCGGAGTCGTGCAGGTATGCCAACGCGGATCCGGCGCCGCGCAACGTGTGCAGCACGAACGGGAGGTCGGCCGCGCCAACACGCTGCGTGCGAGCGCCAAGGGTCTCGCCCTCGATCCACCGCCTCAAGTAGCCCGGGCCCCGTCGAGCGAAGCCTTCCACTGGCGGAGACCAATAGTGATACGTCGTGGGGACAGCGGGGTGGTTCCTGTGCGCGAGCCGTTGCGCTTCTGTCGCGAGCCACGGCGCGTGCTCGGGCTGGGGCGCCGTCACGAGCGCGAGCGATCGCCCCAGGGCGTCGACGATCTCCTGCGAATGGCGATAGGCACCCAGAACGCCGTGCGCGCCCCACTTCCAGCCGGGCGGCAACTGCCAACCCACCAGGTGGGGCGGCAGCTCGGTCGTCGTTCTGAACGGGCCCGTGATGCCCGGGTCCGTGGTTCGCGCGGTCGTCGTCACGATGCAGCTAAAAATACTGTCACAGTCGTTCCCTGGCCTTTCTCGCTCCTCACGGCGATCGACCCACCCCATCCATCGACGAGTCGGCGGCTCATCGCGAGACCAAGTCCGCTGCCGCTCGTTCGCGTGGAAAAATGCGGCTCGAAGATGCGGGGCATGACATCTTCTGGAATCCCGTCTCCGTTGTCTTCCACCACGATCGCAATGCGATTGGCCTCGCGGGCAACCTGGACATGCACGCGACCGGCGTGAGCCAGGCGAGCATTCTCCAAAAGATTCAACACAACCTCCCGGAGATCGTCGGCCCGAGCCATTCCTGACGAAGGACCGTCCGTTGCCACTGACCATTGGATCCCGCTGTCGGCACCCATGCGTTCGAGCTCGACGACATCGCGTACGACTGCGCCGACGTCGGTCGGTTCGGCCGGCGGGCGCTCCTCGGGAGCAGTCCCGTATCGGCTGAACGCGCGCGCAATCTCGTCGAGTCGATCGATCTCGGCCAGAATGCGCGTCGCGTTCTGTTGCAAGATCCGATCGAAGTCTTTGCGCTTGTCCGCATTCGCGCGTTGCAAATGCTGCACGCCGAGGCGGATGGGGGTCAGCGGATTCTTGATCTCGTGCGCTACTTGGCGAGCCATCTGGCCCCAGGCGAGCACGCGTTGGCTCGCGCCGAAATCCGCGGCCATGCGGCGAAACGCGGAGAACACCGGGATGAACTCCGCCGGCGGCTCGCCGCCGAGATCGGGCTCGCGCACACCGGCGGCAGCGGCCAGCGCCGCCCGACGGAGCGCGTCGATCGGGCGGGCGAACTCCCGCGCCGCGAGCCCGCTGAGCCAGAGCGCGGCCACGGCGCCCGCGACGGTCGCGAACATGAGCAGAATGCTCAGATCGTCTCGCCGGCGGGTGAGCGCCGCATCCTCGACGGCATCGGCTCCCGACGGCGCGGCCAAGACCACGTGCTCTCCACGATCATCGGTCGCCGCGCGATACACGAAGAGCGCGGTCGTCGCGTCCAGCCGCTCCACCCGGTCGGCCGTGACCTCCTCGGCCAACCCGAGACCGAGCTGAATGTTCGGACGCAAGTAGGCGCCGATCGGCGCGAGCTCGGCGAGCAATGTGTCGCTCGTTCCGGCGAGCTCCCCGCCCCGATACAACAGCAGCGGCGTGTCGAGTCGATTGCCGGCAACCTGCAGAAACTCGACCTCGCCGTTGTTCACGACCGAGCGTAGCGTCTCCAGCACGCGCAGCGCATGGGACTGGCGATCGTCGCTCGCCAACCGGCGATACGACCACGCCGCGAACAGGAGAGCCGGCGTCACGAAGAACGCGAACAACACGACGGTGAGCTGCGCCCGGTAGCTATGCGCCCATCGCCGCGCCCGCCAGCGGAGCCAGCGCCAGAAAGCGCCGCCGGTGATCGCGGCCAGCATCCAGAGCATCCCGATCACGATGAGATCGAGCAACAACAGCAGGGTGCCGCGCTCGGCCAGCGCATCGATGGACCGGAGATCGATCTCGACGTGCGCTCGGGCCGAGCCCAGTGCACCGCCGACGAGCCAGTCGGCGTGCAGCTGGTCGCCGGTTCGCGTCCAGCGCCGCATGAGCCCGCGCGAGCGCAAGGTGTCGGCGCCCGCGACGACCCGGATCGGGGTCAGCGTATACATCGGCGGCGCGGTCGACGCATCCGGCGCGATGCCGAGGAGCGGCGCATCCGCCGATGGGCTGATGAGGCGCGTCGTCGGCGCGACGACCACCGTCGTGACCGCGTGCGTCGGGCCCGGCGCGGCGAGCACGAGCTGCACGCCCGGCGAGCCTTCCGACTCCATAATCACCGTCGAATCGCCGGCGCGCGCTTCGCTCACCGCGCGCGCGACTTGTTGCGCCGACGTTGCGAACTGGGCGAGCTGCAGCGTCGCGATCGTGTCCCCATCCGGTGACCATTCGGTGAGTGCGACGGGGTATCCGCCCGACGCCAGGTCTGATGTCGCGTAGAGCTTGAGCAGATCGGCGCGTGATCGTGGCGGGGATTCGACCGCGAGATCGGCTCCGAACCGCTCGAGCAGCAGCGTCGCGTTCGGATCCGGGGTCGTGAGGCCCGCGACATCGCGCTCGGCGAGCGCGATGCGTCGCTCGGCATTCGCGGACCAGACGAGCAGCGCCGCGCCACCGCCCGCGACCACGCTGGCGAGCATTACCCGCGCTCTCGAACCGGATGCGAATGCGGCGGCGATGCCGGCGGCGATCCAGAGCGCCGAGTACGCCGCCGGCCACGGCACCGTCGGCCGCCAGATGACCACGCCAACCGCCGCGGCCACGACCGCGATGCCAACTGCGACGCTTGGCCGAATGCCAGTTGGCGACCGCAGCGCACTGCGACCCGCCACCACTGCCAGCGAGAGGATCGCCGTTCCAGTGAGCGCGAGGGTCACTTGCCAGATGATCCAGACCTCGAGCGGCACGCCGGAACCCGGCGACGTGATGCCCTCGGCCATGCCGTGCAGCAGATATGGCGCGACCGCGCAGATCAGCACCGCGAGAATCGCCGCGATAAATCGGGGGTGGACCCGCAGGCCCGCTTGGATAATGGCCAAGGCGCCGAGTGCCGCGATCGCGCTCGTGAGCGCGAGCGCGCCGACGCTCGCGGTCAGCGGCCCGCCAATCTGCGAGTAGAAGTACGTTGGATCGAAGATGGGGCTCAGGTTCGACAGCGTGTTGAGCGGCACGATGACGATGCTCAGAATCGGTACCGTCAACGCCGCGAGCCGCCGTCCGAGGGGAGCCCGCGGGTGCCACTCGGCGCCGATGAACGCGATGAGCGCCAGCGCCAAGAGCGCGACGCCGTGGTGGCGCGCCCGATCGATCACGCGCGGGCGGATGGTCTCGAGTCGGGGCGGCAGCGGTTCGATCGACAGGAGTACCGAGCCGCCGGGCGCGAACAGGTCTCCACTGAGCGGTGCGACGGGATGGTTGAACGCGAACCCGACAACTCCCGTCCGCTGGACGATCCACTCGTCCAACGCTCGCGCCAGCCGGTCGGCCGGCGGGTCCGCATGCAGCAGCGCGGTGGCCACCGCGCGCGATCCGCCCCGGGTCACACTGGCTTGGAGCGTGACGTAGAAGTCGCTCCACGTCACGGCGTACGCGGCGCTGTCGTCCGACGGTTGGGCGCGGATCGCGCCAGCCCATGCCACGGGCGCCGAGGCACGATACAGCACGACGCCTCGCTCCGTCGCGTACCGTTCCTGTCCAAGGCTCGCCGCCACTGCCCGGAATGCCCCGGCCGGGTCGCTCGGCGCGTCGAGCGCGCGGACGGCCGTACTGTGCAGCGTATTCGCCAGATTGGTGAGGGTCGCGCGAGCGGTGGTCTGCGCGTTCGTCGTGATGGACGCGGAGACCGCCGGCCAGTCGGTCTCCAACTGCCAGATCATGTATTGGTCGGCTGACGCGACGGCCGCAAACGCTGCCAGGGCGAACGACGCCGTGCGCGCGGCGATCGCGCCACTGCCGCGTTGGCGAAGGGCCAGAAAGACCGTCACAACCGTGGCGCCTACGCTGACACCGAGATAAGGTAGGGCGGGCGCGCGAAGCCAGCGTGCGGCCGAGATCACGGCGACCGCGGCGGCGGCAGACCACCACCAAGACCGCATGTCACTCCCACGACGAATCAAAGAGCTGCCGCCGGGGCGCGTCGCGGCCGCGATCGCTGACGACCCACGGCTGATCGTGCCGATCGGCACCTGCGAGGCCCACGGACCCCACATACCGCTCGGTGTCGACACGATCATCGTCGAGCACCTGGCGGACGATCTGTCCGCGGAATTCGGCGTCCTGCGGGCGCCGACGATCGAATACGGCGTGAATGTGGAGACGCGGCGTCCTTCACCGGGGAACGGCGCCGTGAGGAAGAAGACGCTGCACCTGCTGCTGAACGATCTGCTCGCGTCGTGGGAGGCGACCGGGGTCCGCGAGTTCATCCTGTTGACGGCGCATGGCTACGACGCGCACCAAGAGGCGCTCGCGACGGTCATCACGGCTGAGGCGCGCGTTCGCGTCGTCGATGTATTCGCGGTGCACGTGGCGGATCTCCTGACCGGTCAAGATGCCCCGTTGCACGGGGATGAGGTCGACACTTCGCTCTTGTTACACCTCGCGCCGGAGTTGGTGAACATGAAGGCCGCCGAAGACTATAGTCTGTCAGAGGATGAGCGCCGCCGCTATCGGCGGGTGCGTTCCCCGGCCGGCCGCCCGACGCTGGCCTCCGCCGAGAAAGGTCGCTTGTTGTACGAGCGTCTGCGCGAACGGATCGCGCAACGGATCTTCCGGGCTTGAGGGCGGCCTACGCGGCGGTCTTCCTGGCCGTGTCCGCCAGTGCACAGCCAGCCACCCCCGGTTCCATAGTCGACCAGGGGAGCTTTACGATTACGGTCGAGGGGTCGGCGGCCGAAGCGGGCCGTGAGACGTTCGCGATCCGTCATGCACCTGGCGGGTATCAGGCGTCGGGTACCGTGCTGTTCGCGGACCGCCGGCTGTCGCCGGCCCTCGCGACCGACCTCACCGGCGCGCCACTCAGTTATGCGCTCGATCTGCGAGCCGGTCCGGGGCACGCCGAGCAGGTCAGCGTCGTCCGCGATCGTGGATTTCTGATGCTGCGCGCGCGGTGGCCGGATCACGAGTCCGCGCGCGAGCTGCCGTTGGCGGGCACCCTGCTGGCAGATGACGATATTGTGCATCAGTACTACTTTTTGATGCTCGGCCGCCGGGAGGGGGTCGTGTCAGTCGTCGTGCCGCAACGCCGGACCGTGTTGCCGATGCGCATCGAGCGCCTCGGGCCGGACTCGGTCCGGATCGGAGGCCGGGAGCTGACGGCCATAAAGATACGGGTGACGGGCGACGGTGAGCGCCTCGTCTGGACCGATTCGGCTGGACGTGTCTTGCAACTCGCGAGGCCTGAGCGGCATCTAATGGCCGTGCGGGACAGCCCCCCTTGAAACCCCGGTGTCGGCCGGTACGTACGGTCAGCAACTAATAACTCGGTGTCCATGATTCGTCTCTGCATCGTTATGGGGGCCTTGACGCTCGCGGGCCAGATCAGCGCGCAAGGTCCAGACTCGGCGGGGCCCGTACTGACGTTGTCCGACGCGCAACAGATCGCCAAGCACAACAACCCCGTGTATCTCCAGAGCGTCGTCGCCCGGCGTTCGGCGAGCGCGAACCTGCGGGCGGCCTACGGCCAGTTTCTGCCACAGGTGGGCGCAAACTTTTTCGCCCAGTACTCGCAGTCGGGCACGCAGTTCTCGAGTGGCGCGGCGCTCGGCGCGAGCTCGAACTACGAGCAGTCGCAGTGGCAGCTCAACCTGCAGTATACGCTGAGCGCGAACGTCCTGATCTCGCCGGCCTTCAATCGCGCGAACCGCGATGCGGCGGAGGCGGACATCGGCAGCGCCTCGGCGACGTTACGGAACAACGTCGCCGCCGCGTATATCGCGGTGGTTACCGCGGTCGCGCAGGCCAACCTGCAAGACACCCTGGTCTCCGACGATTCGGCCCAGCTGCTGCTGGCCCAAGCGCGGGTTGCCGCGGGCGCGGCGACTCCGCTCGACGTACAGCGCGCCGAGGTGACGCTCGGCCAGCAGAAAGTGTCAGCCGTGCAGGCCCACAATCAGGTCGACGTCACGAAGTTGCAGCTCTTTCAGACGCTCGGTGTGACCCAGCCCAAGGGCGTGCAAGTGCGTGACACGTTCCAGGTGGCACCGGTCGAGTACACGCTGGACAGCTTGCAAGCGATCGCCCGCCAATCGAACCCGCAGCTGGTAGCGCTTCTCGCGCGCGAGCATGCGGCCGACGTCGACGTGACTCGTCAGCGCGGCCTGTATACGCCGACATTGCAGATCCAGACCGGTCTCAGCGGCTACACATTCTCGTACACAAACTCCAACGCCGCCGTTCTGTCCGCCGCGTCGAACCAACAGATCGGTTACGAGCTGTGCATCGCGGCCGGAGGAACCGCGGCGACCTGCGGGTCGCCAAACCTGACGCCGGGCGAGATCCAGACGCTGAAGAATCAGAACAACGGGTTCCCGTTCGGGTTCATCAACAACCCGCGTCAGATCACGGCCACACTGACGCTGCCGATATTCGACGGGTTCGTCCGTGAGCAGAAGATCGAGCAGGCGGCGGCCAACCGTTCAGACGCGCAGTACAACCGGCGAGCCCAGGAGTTGGCGCTGACCGCCAACGTCACGAGCGCGTATCTGAGCCTGACGACTGCGCAGAAGACGGCCGCGCTGCAGCAAGAGAACGCCGCAAAGGCGCGCGAGGAGCTCGCACTGGCCGAAGCGCGGTACCAAGTCGGAGCGGCCTCGTCATTAGATGTGACAGACGCAGTGGCCTCGTTCGAGCGGGCCGAGACTGACCGCATCAACGCTGTGTATTCTTATCAAACCGCGTTCGCCGCGCTCGAAGCCGCGGTCGGCCGCCCCCTCCGCTGATACCTATGAGATCCGAAGCCAAGTGGATTGTCGTCCTGAGCGTCGTTGGCGCTATTGTCCTCGGCGGGGTGCTGATTGCCGCGGCCAAGAGCAAGAAATCGACCGAGGTGCGCATCGAGCCGGTCGCGTACCGTGATCTGGTCGCCTCGGTGACGGCCAGCGGACAGGTGGTGCCGCACACCAAAGTCGACGTCAGCACGGATATCTCCGGCCGCATCATTAGCCTGCCCGTCAAAGAAGGCGACATGGTGAAGAAAGGGCAGCTGCTGCTCCAGATCGATCCGGCCCTGTATCAGGCGCAGCTCGAGCACGACAAGGCGGCGCTCGCCGGCGCGCGAGCGGCGGCGGTCCAATCGAACGCGAGTCTCTCGCAGGCGCAGCACAACTACGACCGGTCGGCCGAGATCAAGGCGAAGAATCCGGCGCTGATTTCCGTCGAACAGCTCGAGCAGCTCAAGACCGCGCTCGACGTGGCCAAGGCGACCAAGGAGGCGGCCGACTTTCAGGTCGAGCAGGCGCAGGCGAGCCTGCAGAACTCGCAGAGCGCCTTGGACAAGACGACGGTCCTGGCGCCGATGAGCGGCAAGGTCACCCGTCTCGATGTCGAGAATGGCGAAACGGCGATCCAGGGCACGCTGAACAAGGACGCCGCGACCCTGCTCACCATCAGCGACATGAACTACCTGGAGACGCGTGTCAAAGTCGACGAGACGGACGTCTCGCATATCCAGGTTGGCGACTCGGCGCAGATCCAGCTCGACGCATTCCCGGATACGACCTTCGTCGGCCGTGTGACGAAGATCGCCAACAGCTCGGTCAAGGCCGCGGGAACCGCCAACACGACTTCGACCGATCAGGCCGTGGACTACGAGGTCACGATCAAGTTGCTGAACCCGCCCGTCGACACGCGCCCGGATTTCTCGGCGACCGCCAAGGTCGTGACCGACACGCGCAACCACGTCCTGTCGATCCCGATCATTGCGCTCACGGTGCGCGAGAACGAGTCGCTGCCGAGCAACGACTCGGCGGTCACGATCGGCCGTGCGCAGCCGACGAAGCAAGTCGGCAAGCGCGACGAAGAGGGCGTGTTCGTCGTCGGCAACGACAACAAAGTCACGTTCCGGCCGGTGAAGGTCGGGATCGCGGGCGACAAGTACTTCGAAGTCGTGAACGGGCTGCAGGCGAATGAGCGCATCGTCGGCGGCACGTATCAGGCGATCCGCGAGCTCAAGGATGGCGCGCTCGTCCACGAGCCGAAGCCGGACAAGAAGAAACCCGACCAGAAGCCCGTGACGCAAACCGCGCAGGCCAAACCGTGACGATGTCCTCGATGACGATCACCGCCGAGCGTCGGGCGGTCATCGCGCAGACCGGTCAGGAGCCACCGACCGACTGGGTCATCGTCACCCGCGGACTCAAGCGCCACTATGACATGGGGGGCGAGGTCGTTCGTGCCCTGCGTGGCGTCGACGTGGGGATTCATCGCAACGAGTACGTGGCGATCATGGGACCATCCGGGTCCGGCAAGTCGACCCTGATGAACCTCATCGGCTGCTTGGACACGCCCAGTCAGGGCGAGTACTGGTTGAATGGGACGCTGGTCTCGAAGATGTCTGACGACCAGTTGGCCCGCGTGAGAAATCGCGAGATCGGGTTCGTGTTTCAGACATTCAACCTGCTGCCACGAGCCACGGCGCTGCACAACGTCGAACTGCCTCTCGTCTACGCTGGTGTGCCGTCAGGGGAGCGAAAGAAGCGGGCGACCGAGGCGCTCGAACGGGTGCAGCTCGGTGATCGCATCCTGCACAGGCCCAATGAGTTATCCGGCGGACAACGCCAGCGCGTGGCCATCGCCCGCGCCCTCGTGAACAAGCCGTCGATCTTGCTCGCGGACGAGCCGACCGGAAACCTGGACTCGGCGACGTCACTAGAGATCATGAGAGTGTTCGAGGAGCTCGCGAGCCAGGGACAGACGGTTATCATGGTCACCCACGAACCCGACATCGCCGCGCACGCGAAGCGCGTGATCGTATTGCGAGACGGCCTGATCGAGACTGACGACCGTCGGCAATGAAATTCGTCGACGCCTTTTGGTTGGCCCTCAGTCAAATCCGGGTGCAGAAGCTCAAGAGCTTCTTCACCATTATCGGGGTCACCATCGGCGTGATGTTCCTGATTGCGATCATCTCTGTCGTCGAAGGGATGAACCACTACATGGAACACGACTTCATCGGCAAGCTGGTCGCCATCAACTCGTTCGAGCTTCGGCATCACCCCTATTTCGCCGCGGGTGACGTAACTCCGGCCCAGTGGACCGAGTGGAACCATCGTCCCCGGGTCAAGGAGGACGACCTCCATCCGGTCGTCGATGCCCTGCCGCCGGGCACGAGCTGGTACATGATGAGCGAGGACAATCTCGAGATCCAGTCGCAGTACGCCCGGCCCAAGACGGCGTTCGTGGATGCCGTCACCGGCCAGTACTTCACGATCAAGCAGATGGGGGTCACCGAAGGGCGGCCGTTCACGGACCAGGAGCTCGAGACGGGCGCCCTTGTCGTCGTGATCGGCCAGGACGTGAAGAAGCATTTCTTCCCGACCGTCAGTCCCGTCGGGCACTGGGTCAAGATGGGTGGGATCCCCTACACCGTCGTCGGCGTGGCCGAGGCTCAGGGGAGCACGTTCGGGTTCTCGTTGGACAAGTTCGTCATTGCCCCTTATCGGTCACCGGTCCACCGTCTGTTGAACCGGGACCGTGGGGTGGTCGACGGGATCATCGTCCAGGCCGCGAATCAGACCATCTTGACCGACGCGATGGAGCGCGTGCGACAGGTGATGCGGGTCCGGCGCCACTTGCACCCGGGCCAGCCCGACAACTTCTCGCTGACCACGCCGGAGTCGTCGCTCAGCTTCTGGCAAAAGATCAAGGTCATCCTCCGGCTGGCGGCGGTGCTCCTGCCGTCCATCGGCTTGGTGGTCGGCGGCATCGTGATCATGAACATCATGCTGGTCGCGGTCGCCGAGCGGACCCGCGAGATCGGCGTGCGGAAGTCGCTCGGCGCACGCCGCCGTGATATCGCGGCGCAGTTCCTGATCGAGTCATCGGCCTTGAGTTTGATCGGTGCGATCCTGGGCATCGGCCTGGGGGCGGCCCTCGCGCTCGCGGTCACGAAGTTCTCGCCGCTCCCCGTGAACATCGTGCCCTGGTCGATTGCCCTCGCCGTCACGCTCGGCGGGGGCGTCGGCATCGTCGCGGGCGTCTATCCCGCCACGCGCGCGGCGCGACTCGATCCGATCGCCGCGCTGCGGCAGGAGTGACGGTGGCCGTTTCCGCGCGCATCTCGGCACTGCTCGAAGGCGTCACCATCGCGCTCGATGCGATCCGGGCGAACAAGGTGCGCGCCGCGCTCACGATTCTCGGCATCGCGGTCGGTGTCTTCTCGGTGACCGCCATGGCCGCCATGATCCACGGCATCAACGAGTCCGTCGCCAAAGACATCGAGTCGGCGGGGGCGACCACCTTCTTCATCACCCGCTGGCCGGTCGGGTTCAACTCCTGCGATGGCACCGACGAGTTGTGTCCCTGGCGGCACAATCCGGGCACGTCGTTCGCCGAGATGACGGCTATGGGTCGCCTGCCCTCGGTCCAGGGCGTCATGGGCGAGCTCGATTTCAACGGCGTGTTCAAATATGGCGATCGCGCGTTGCCATCGGCCCAGCTCACGGGTTACACGCCTGGCTGGGAGCAGATGACGGGTGGCGACATCAACCCGGGTCGTTCCTTCACCATCGAGGAGAACGCAAGCGGTGCGCGCGTCGTACTGCTCAACGACATCGCGGTCCAGCATCTCTTCGCGGACAGTGTCAACCCTGTCGGCAAATCGGTCACGATCGACGGTGCGCCCTTCGAGGTCATTGGCTGGTATCACTACCACCCGAGCTTCTTCACGGGCGGGGACCACGCGATGGGCATCATCCCCGTGCAGACCCTGATCCGGCATTACAAGGTGTGGGTGCCCGACATGTGGGTGTCGGTCAAACCCGAGGCCGGCGTGTCGCGCGATCAGGCGGTGGACGACATCATCGCATACCTGCGCGGCGCGCGCGGACTCCGGCCGGAACGACGGAACAACTTCGAGATCGTCACGCAGGACCGACTGTTCCAGGTCTACAACAACACAGTCGGCGTCATCGGCATCGTCACCTTGGTGCTCTCGGCTGTTGGCTTGCTCGTGGGCGGCGTAGGCGTCATCGCGATCATGATGATCAGCGTCACCGAGCGCACCCGCGAGATCGGCGTGCGCAAAGCGCTCGGGGCCACGCGGCTCATCATTCTGTGGCAGTTCCTGATCGAAGCCGTCACGCTGACCAGCATCGGCGTCGGCATCGGCTTCCTGCTCGGATGGGGCGCCGCGGCGTTCACGAAGTGGCAATGGCCGAATATTCCCGCCTCGGTGCCGCCGGTCGCGGTCCTCATCGCGATCGTGGCGAGCATCATCACCGGTATTGCGTTCGGCGTGCTGCCGGCCGTCAGGGCCTCACGGCTGGACCCCGTTACGGCCCTCCGGTACGAATAGCTGGGTCGGCGTGTGGACCCACGTGAGGCACACCACGGCCTCCGCGGGGATCGCTTGGACTTCAAGGCGCCCACGACGAACGGCGTAGAGCGACGAGGGATCGACGAGCCGGGCTTGTACCGTGTAGCGGCCGGCTGGCCACCAGAGCCATTGTTTGAGGGTGCCGGTGCGAGACACGCACGAGTCCGGCGGGCCGTATCGCTGGGTCAGGACGTCCTCGAGCGCCGTCGTGGCGTCAGCCAGGCGGTCGAGCGATACCATGGCCTCCCATCCGGCGGCAATGACACGCCCGTCTTTGTCCCGGTCTACGAGCCACGTGGTATCACCACTCTGCCGAAGGCAGCTCTGGACCTTCGGGCCGGATGTCTCGTAGAGCCGCATCGATTGGCACACATACGACGCGCTGGGCGCCATGTACCGGGAGGGTTCGTTATCCGCTGGCGCGGCGATCGTGACCGGATGTGGGCGATGCGATACGCATGCGGTGAGAAGAACGAGCGGCAGGCACCGTTTCACCAAGGACATGATGAACGTTAAACTAGCAGGCGTGAGCATATCTCCTGCTGGCCGGGCCGTTGGCTCCGTGATTGCTGGCCGGTATGTCATTGAGCAGGAGTTACGGCAAGATGGCGGGATGGCTACCGTCTACCACGCATGGGACGGACGTGAGACGCGGCCGGTGGCGATCAAGTTCTTGGAGGCACCGCGGGCCGATCCTGTGGCGATCACGCGGTTTGCCCGCGAGATCGTCACGCTGGCGCAGCTCCAGCACCCGCACATTCTCCCCTTATTCGACTCGGGACAGGACGTGGACGGCAGCTTGTACTTCGTGATGCCGTTCGTCTCGGGCGGGTCGCTCCGCTCCTGGATGGACCGCGACAAGCGTCTCTCGAGCGACGCGGTCGTGCGGGTGGCGCAACAACTCGCCTCAGCGCTGGCCTTTGCGCATGCGCGGGGCGTGATCCATCGCGACATCAAGCCGCAGAACGTGCTGATCCAGGATGGGGGCGACCGGGTGCTCCTGGCCGATTTCGGGATCGCCCATGGCGCCGGCGGCTCGCGGTTGACGACCACCGGCGTGATCCTCGGCACGCCCGGCTATATGAGCCCAGAGCAAGCCTACGGCGACCCGGTCGACGGGCGCAGCGACATCTATTCCCTCGGATGCGTCTTGTACGAGGCGCTCACGGGCGCGCCGCCCAACCGGGGCGCCGAGGGGGGCACGACGCGCTATTTTGGCCCCGCCGCGCCTATCCGGCCGCACCGGAAAGATGTGCCCGAACACGTCGAAGCCGCCGTGCTCCGCGCGACGTTGCCGATGCCAAACGACCGATTCCAGACCGCCGACGAATTCGCGCGGGCGTTCGACACAGTCGCGACGAAGCGTCGGCGCAGATAGATTCTGCGCATGCTCCGGTTGACGGCGCTTGGCGGTCTCACACTGCTGCAGGACGGCCAGCCGCACCAGGGGCCAGCCAGCCAGCGACGGCGGCTCGCGCTCCTCGCGCGCATTGCCACGACTGGCAAGCGCGGCGTCACGCGTGACCTGCTCGTCGGCACGCTGTGGCCCGGCGGCGCGCCAGAACAGGCACGTCATGCGCTGGAACAAGCGTTGTCGGCCATCCGGCGCGCGTTGAACGTCGAGGCGCTGTTCGTCGGCACGGGCACCTTGCAGCTCAATCCGACGATCTTCAGCTGCGACGTCGCCGAATTCGAGGAGGCCGTCTCGCAGCACGCGGCGTATCGGGCGGTCGCGCTCTATCAGGGTCCGTTCCTCGACGGGTTCTCGATCGATGGGGCGCCGGCATACGATCGGTGGATCGACGAGGAACGCGCGCGCTTGCAGCGCGAGTACGAGAAAGCCCTCGAGGTGCTCGCCGATGCGGCCGCCGACCGGAACGAGCACACGGTCGCCGTGCAATGGCGCCGCAAGCTGGCGTCGGTCGAGCCACTGAGCTCCCGCTTCGCGGTCGGGCTCATCGAGGCGATGATCGCCGCCGGTGACCAAGCGGGAGCGCTGCGGTCCGCCCTCGTCCACGAGGAACTGGTCCGACAGGAGCTCGACTCCGAGGCTGACGCCGAGGTCGCCGGCTGGATCCAGCGGTTGCGGGCCGGGCGCGTGGCGGTCCCCGTGAGGACCGAACGGAAGGGCCAGCCCCCGGTGGCTCCGTCGATCGCGCTGGCGGCATCGCTGCCTGAAGCCGTCACGGCGGATCAGTACAGAGACCGGGTGACACGGGTGCTGGGCGATCGGTATGCGATTGATCGGACCGTCGCCATCTCCACTGTTTTAGTCACTTTTGGGGCGAAAGACAGGCGGCGATCCCGGCCCGTACACATCCACGTCGTGGCACCTGGTTTCGCGGCGCTGGCAGACGGCGAGCGCATGGTCCACGTCTTCGAGCGGGTCACGACGCTCGAGGACCAGCACGTCATGCCGATTCTCGACTTCGGCGTCTCTGGCGATGTCGTGTACTACACGACCGACCCGGCCGATGGCCTGACGCTGAAAGACCGTCTCGCCCGCGAGCGCCCGCTCCCGATCGCGGACGCGGTCCGCATCGCCGACGATATGATGACGGCCCTCGCCCATGCGCACAGCCGGGGCGTTCGGCACGGCGATCTCCGGCCCAAGCACATTGTCCTCAAGGGCACGACTGCCGTCGTCACGTCCTGGGCGCTTACGGACGCGCTGCGGCCGAAGCCAGGCGCGGATGCCGGCTCGACGGTCGCGAGCTTTGGCGCGCCCGCGTATCTCAGCCCCGAGCAACTGTCCGGCGAGTCGCCGTCTGACGAGAGAAGCGATCTCTACAGCTTTGGCTGCATTGTATATGAGACGCTCGTCGGCGAGGCGCCGTTCCGCTCGGCGACCGCCCAAGGCGTGCTGTCGCGCAAGCTGAGCGAGCCGCCGCCGTCACCGAAGGCCATCCGCGCTGACGTCCCCGACGCGCTCGACGCGCTCGTCAAGCGCTGCCTCGCGCGTCACCCCGTGAACCGCATCCAGAGCGCCGCCGAAGGGCGGGCGATCACCGCGACGCTTCAAGTATGATCAGCGTTCTCGCCGTCGCCGCGCACCGCGACGACGTCGAGCTCACGTGCGGCGGAACGTTGCTGCGCGCGGCCGCGGCGGGTCACACGACCGGCATTCTCGATCTCACCGAAGGCGAGATGGGGACCCGCGGCTCCGCCGAGCTCCGCGCGCAGGAGGCCGCCCGGGCCGCCGAGGTCCTCGGCGTGAGCGTGCGAGAGAATCTCGGCCTTCCCGACGCCGGGATCGTGAATACACCGGAGACGCGTCGGTTGGTCGCTGTCGTTATTCGCCGCCTGCGGCCTCGCATCGTCATCGCTCCGGCGCTCATGGGCCGCCATCCCGATCACCGGGAGACGGCGATGCTCGTGCGCGACGCGTGCTTCGTGGCGGGGCTCAAGAAGATCGATCCGGACACGCCTGCGCATCGGCCTCTCAAGGTCATTCACTGCGTGACGTATCGAGAGGACTTCTCGAAGCCCACGTTCGTCGTCGACATCAGCGATGTCTTCGAGAAGAAACTCGACGCGATCCGGTGTTATGGCTCGCAGTTCGAGGGCGTGACGCAAGCCGGCGAGGTGTATCCGAACGGCGAGCCCCTGTTCGACGTCGTGCGCCATCACGCGGCGCACTATGGCTCGATGATCCGGACGCGATACGGCGAGCCGTATTTTACCTACGAGACGATGCGCGTCGATGACATCGGGACGCTCGGCGTCTCGACGTTCTGAAAGAGCACGACCCCTCTCGGATCGAACGCCACACAGAGCTCGTCGCCCACCGCTGGCGGTTCGAGTGGATCGACCGCCATCTCGACCCGCGCGTCGCCCAAGGCGAGCACCGCCGTCGTGCCCCGGACGCGAGGGCGCAACGCGACGACGCGCGCGCGCCGGCCATCGGCCTGCGGTCGTACCGCGGACGGCGGAAAGACGGCCACCGTATCGGCGGACATCCGCATCTCGTTCATGTGCCCGAGAAACCGCGCGACGGCCAGGGACGCCGGACGCGAGAGGACTTCGGCCGGCGACGCGATCTGGGCGATACGCCGGTCGAGCAACACCGCGACGCGATCCGCGAGCGCGCTCATCTCGTCGAGATCGTGCGTGACGATCACCATCGCGCCATCCCAGTCGGTTTGCAGCCCGAGGATCGTCCGCCGCATGTCCTCGCGCAGGGTCGGGTCGAGCGACGCCAGCGGCTCGTCGAGCAGGAGCAGCGCGGGCCGCGCGACCACGGCGCGGGCCAGCGCGACGCGGTGGGCTTGGCCGCCGCTCAGCGTGCGCGGCATGCGGGGCGCGAGACCGCTCATCTGTACGGACGCGAGGGCCGCGCGCACCCGGCTGTCGATCTCGCTCTCTGGTCGATGCCGGATACGCAACGGGAACGCCACGTTTTCGTAGACCGTGAGATGAGGGAACAGCACGGGCGTCTGGTGGAGATAGATCGCCGCTCCGCTGACGGCGATGGTGCCGTCGGTGACCGGCGACAGGCCGGCGAGCGCGCGGAGCAGCGATGTTTTCCCGGCGCCCGAGGCGCCGAGGACGACGAAGCGTTCGCCGGCGGCGACGTCGAACGTGACGTCGCGCAAGCCGGGCCCGGCACCGAAGGGCACGGCGAGTCCCTGCACCAAGAGCGCCGGCTCCATTACAGGGGCGCGACGCGCTCGCGGCGCGCGGCGAGGAGCGCCAGCATCGGCGGTATCGTGAGCAGGAGTGCCCCAGTCGCCGCGTATCGCGTCTCGCCAGCGCGCACGTAGTCGTAAACCGCGAGCGGCAGCGTGCGGACGACGCCGCCGCCGATCACGAGCGTCAGCGGCACCTGCGCCCATGACACGAGAAACCCCAACGCCAGCGCATCGCCGATTTGCCGCTTGACGATCGGGATCGTGATGTGTCTCCAGACCTGGAGCGGTGTCGCGCCGAGCGATCTGGCTTCGTCCTCGATACGAGGGTCGAGTGCCGTGAACACGCCGGCGAAGTAGATCGCCAGGAAGCCCGTCGCGGGTACGACATGCGCGAGAATGACGCCGCCAATCGTCCCGGTCAGGTCGAGGCTGGCGAACGCATACTGAAGGCCGAGCCCGAGAGCGATCGGCGGTGCGGCCACTGGCAGAAACGCCACAGCCGCGGCCACCCGCCGGCGCCAGCCACCGAGTCGCGCCATGGCGCGGCCGACCGGCAAAGCGAGCGCACACGCTATTGCGGCGGTCGCTAACGCGACCACGCCGCTCACTGTCGCCTCTATTGCGAGGCGGCTACTGATCACATGTCGCCAGCTCTCGAGCGTCAGGCGGCCAGGGAGCAACGCTGGAAAGAACCACTGGTCGCCGACCGACCACAGGCCGAGCAGCAGCAACGGCGCGACCGCCGAGAATGCCAAGGCGATTATGGCTAGTCGACGTCCCATCGCGCTCTCACCCACTCGAGGATCGCCACCGCCAGTGCGGCGAGCGTCAGGCCGAGCAACACGAGCACGTACGCATCCGCCCGTCGCGCGGCGTCGATCGTGCGATACCGCTCGTATGTCAGCAGCGGGAGCGCCAGGGGACTACTTGGGGCGAGGAGATACGCTCCTTCGAAGCTCCCCGCGATGATGATGGCAACCGCGATCGCGGCGGGCGCGAGGCCGCGCCAGAGCACGGGCACGGTCACGCGCCACAGGACTGCGCCTGGCGTCGCGCCGAGCGTGCGCGCGACTTCTTCGAGGCGAGGGCCGCGGGTCGCGATGACGGACATCGCGACGACGCTCAGGAATGGCACTTCTTTCCACGCCATGGTGGCCATGTACCCGATCCCGAAACGATCGAGGACCAACGCCGGCATCCCGGCAGCCGCGTGGATGATGCCGACCGCGTAGAGCACTCGGGCGACGAGACCACTCTGGGCCAGCACGAGCAGCCCGAGGGTCGCGGCAACGAGGTGCGGCATGGGCAGCGGCACAGCCGCCAGCGCTCGCGCGACGCGGTCGCCTATGCGGGTACCGCGAAAGGTGATCGCCAGCGCCGCGCTCACGACGGTCGCGGCCGCCGTGGCGACCGTGGCGGTCGCGAGGGACCAACCGATGCCACGCCAGGTAGACCCCGCGCCGAGAACGTGAGTGACGTGCTCGGTGGTGAATCCGTGCGCGTCGAGCCCGACGAGGCCGAGCGCGCCAAGGAGGGCGTAGAGCGCACCGATCAGGACGGGCGCGGCAATCCACACCGCGACTCTCATCGCCGAATCCGCGCGCGCCAGTCGTCCTGCAGGCGTATGCTGTATTCGGGCGCAACTTCCGGCACGGCGAACCGGTGTGCGACCGTGTCGCCTTTCAGTACAGTGCCGTCGCCCCAGACTTCGGGTCTGGCCTTCTCGGCTTGGGCCTCCGGCGACAAAAGGAAGTTGGCGACGACCATTGCTCCGGCGGGATTCGGCGCATTGAACGGGATCGCGACATAGTGCGTGTTGGCGATCGTTCCATCGCGCGGCACGTAGGATCGTGAAGATGGTGGGAAAACACCCGATCTCATTTTCGTCACGACGTCATTTTGGTTGTTGGACATGGCGAAGTCCACCTCGCCGTTGGCGAACAACCGGTCGAGCTGGGCGATGTCCTGCGGATAGGTCACGCCGTGGCGCCAGAGGTCTGGCGTGACCTCCTTGAGCCACGCAAAAGTGCGATCGCGCGCCTCTGTGTACCGCACCGAATCAAACCCGCCCTGGAACCGGCCTACGCCCCCATTCAGCGCATACATGAGACACTTGAGAAACGTGAGGCCGGTGAATTGCTGGTCGTAGGTGAAACGGCCAGGGTGTGCATGAATCCACAGGCGGAGCGCCTCGTACGTCTCGGGCGGGTGTGGCGTGCGCGCCGTGTCGTAGACCAGGGCGAACTGTACGGTCCCCCACGGTGACTCATACCCCTGCGGAATCTGCTCGAAGTCGCGCGAGACAATCGGCGAGGCGCTGTCCACCTCGGCGGCTGTGGGGAGGCGGCCGGCCCAGGGACCGTACAACAAGCCTTCGTGCCGAAGATTGAAAAACGTCTCGCCGTTGATCCACACGAGGTCGACAGTACCGAACCTGCGATTGGCGTCGCGTTCGACGACGAGCGTATTGACGAGCTCCGCGCCCTGCCCTGGCACGGCATTCAGAGTGATCCCGAATCGCTGTCGTAATCGGGGGGCGACCCAGTCGTCGACGTACCGATTGATCGACGGATCGCCACGCCACATCGCCCACGTGACCGTCGTGCCGCGTCCCCGTGCGAGGACAGTGTCCCATGGCGCCGTGGCCAACGCGCGCCGGTCGTCTGGGTGCCTACAGGCGACGAGCGCGACTAGAACGAGTACGTAGCGCCGAATTGGACTGCCCGGCGAATGCCGGAGACTTGGGGGAGCCGTGACTGGAGAATCAGCGTCCGCGGACCGCCGCCGGGGACGTTGTTCACGAAACCAGAGACCAGCGTCTCGTTCCAGACATTGAACACGTCGGCCCGGAGCGACACGCCGATCGGCAATTCGTACCGTATGCCAACGCTCTGATCAAATTCACTCGGCAGCCGTTGGCTGTCCCGCGGCGTACCCGGCACTCGCTGATAATTGTAATCGAACGAGTTCGCGGTCAGCATGAAGTTCTGGCTGCCGGTGTAATCCGTCCCGATTGGCGCGACGACGTTCTGCGGAGCCCCGGTCGTGAAGTCTATAATGGTCGAGAGTTTCAATCGATCGAGTACAGTGTACACGGTCCGTGCTTGAACATGATGGCGTCGATCGTTGACGGCATCGGCCCACTCGTTGTGAAAATCGTTCGCGTACTCGGCCGCGAAATTGATGTCTTCGGTGTTGTCACGGTCACGTGAAAGCGTATAACTGACATCGGCCGTCCAGTTCGCCGCGAATTGATGTCGAACCGTCGCGATGACTGCCCAGTAGATACTCTGGCCGCCAAAATCGGTCGTCGTGTGAAAGCTGTAGGATCCCGGATTGGCACCATCCGGGCGTTGCATCTCGGCCGGGGGGCATGGGGGCAAGCACGGGGGTGCGTTCAGGTCCCAGATGCGCGGGAGATACTTGGTCCCAACAACCATCCCGTCGAGCGAAAACCCCCAGTCACCGAGGCGGCGCTGATAGCCGAGTGACGTCTGATAACTTTGCGGGTCCTTGGCACCGAAGTAGTACAACTCGCGAATCTCGCGTGCCGGCTCGGTGGCCATCGCGGCTTGGACCTGCGCCGGCGTCGGCCCGTGACCGAAGGCGACGTTCGAGAACGTGACGACGTTGTCGCCGTTCCTGGCGAACTGGCGGGCGTCGGTGAACGTCGTGAAAGGAATGTGGCCGACGTAGATGCCCGCACCGCCGCGGATCACCTCGTTTGCGGTCGGGTGCCAGTTGAATGACGCGCGCGGTTGGAAGTTGTCGAGCTGCGGGCTTCCGCGACCCTTCGACGTCAGATCGTCGTAGTCCCAGCGCAGGCCGTAGTCTATCGTGAGGCGTGGAGATACCGACCACGCGTCCTCGGCAAACGCGCCGACCAGCACATTCATGCCATGAATCTGTTGCGGGTTGGCGTCGATCGTGTAGAAGCGCGCCGGATCGTTCGCCGGGATGTCGGCGATCGACACCGTGCCGCCGTGTACGTTGAGGCCACTGTCGACGACGGTGTACGTGCCGGCGGGGTTCGTGTTGTTTGCGGCTAGCGAGAACTGTTCGCGTTGGACCGCGGCGCCGAATTGCACCGCGTGGGCGCCAATGATACGCCGCAAGGTGTTGGCGAGTTGGATTTCGATTTCTTGCTCATCGAATAGAAATCCCGCCGACCCGACCGTTGCGATCGTCGTGTTGCTGCTCGACGGCACAATATTCACTTGCGGCGTCGAGAAAGGCGTTGTGCTCGGCGGATAGTAGTAGTGATACGTAGAGACCTCGGCCGCCGCCGTATTGGTCCAGCCACCGAAGGTGCTCTCGTGATGGAGCCCGCCGAGAAACGCAACCCGATTTTGGGTCTGGTCGGCCTCGCGCGTGACGACGCCGCCGCCCTGTCCGATCAGGCCAATGGAGCTGAACGCGAGGTCGAGGGTCGTCGTCTGGGTCGCACTCCATTGCTGGTCGAGGCGTCCGAACAACTTGAGCGTCGTCCGATGACTGTTGCCGGAGCCGGATCCGAACCGCGGGTCGCCAAAGTCATAGGGAACCGCCGAGTCGGCGACGGCATAGTCCGCGGCGCCGAATACGTACGTGGCGCCAGGCACGAGCGGGCCGCCCTCGGAGGCAGCCCCCTGGAGGCGCCGAAATGCCGACGCGGGGCGACCATCGACTACGGCGTTGCCCGACCAAACATCACCGCCACGGCGGGTCTCGAAGTCCACCACGCCGTTCGCGCTCTTGCCGATCGAAGCACCATAGATGCTCGCCGACACGTCGACCATCTGAACGGCGTCGAGCGGCAACAGAATCTTTGGGCCGCCGAGGTAGTTCTCGCTGTTGTCCATGCCGTCGATGCGATACGGCGTGTACAGCGAGTTTGCGCCGTCGACGTCGAGCTTTGGGGCGAAGTCGAAGAAGCCGACGCCACGGGTGACCCCTGGAATCGACAGGGCCACATCTATTGGGTCGCGGGCGTCGGTGGAGATGTTGGCGAGGTCCGTCCGGTCGACGGCCCCAGCCACCGTGGCATCAGCCACATCGATCAGCGGCCGATCGCCGCGCGCCGTCACCTCGACCTTCTCGAGTGTCGGCAATGGCCGAAGCACGATATGGAGTCGTCGGATCGTCCCATCGGGCAGAGGGGGGATGACAACCGTATCGGTGACGTAGTTGAATGCCTCGATCAGTAGCCGAATTCGTGCGCGCGCCAGCACTGGGAACCGGAACGCGCCGTTCGAGTCACTGATGACGATGTAGTCGCCGAACTCCTGACGGATCCGCGCCCCCGCGGGGCGAATGGTTCCGGTCACCGTGACCGTGCCCTGGGCAGCAGCTGACGACGCCACGAGTGCTGTGGCGGCGAGGAGGCGTCTCATCTCGGCAGATGACGCGCGGCCCACACGAGTCGCTGAAACGCCGTCAGCGCCACGAGAGCGGCCATGATCCGAAATAAGAGAACGATCTGCGCGGGGAGGGCCAGAAATAACGTGTAGAACACGACTGTTTCAGCCCCGGCGATGAGACCAGGGGGACCCTTGTCGGGTGTAGCCGAGAGGGCCATCCACGTCGCGGCGTTCACGTAGAAACTCGCCAACAGCAGGACGGCAGCCAGCGGTGCGCGAGGGTCCGGCACGCTGAGGACAAGGCCCAGCGGGATGGCGGCGTAGACCACGAAATCGAGCACGATATCGAGGTACGCGCCGAGTGCGCTCCCCGTCCCAGCGACACGCGCGAGCGTCCCATCGAAGCCGTCGAGGAGACGGTTCGCCCACCAGAGACCAAGGGCGATGCCATAGCCACCACGCGCGGCGCTCAACGCGGCGGCCACGCCCACCAGGAAGGCCAGAATAGTGATAGTTGACGGCGAGACCCGCCGGCCGACCCGCCGCGCCATCGGCGCGAGCAGCCGGTCTTTTCGCGCGCGCAAGAAGTGGTCGAACACCGGCTGAATTATATTGCGGAGTCATGCCTGATCCCATCTACCTCGACCATGCCGCGACGACGCCAGTGCGTCAGGACGTCCTCGATGCCATGCTCCCCTTCTTTGGCCCTCGATTTGGGAACCCGTCGAGTGTCCATCGGTGGGGCCGCGAGGCTCGAGTGGCGCTCGACGAGGCTCGGGAGCGCGTCGCCCGATGTCTAGGCTCACATCCTGACGAGATCTCCTTCGTCTCCGGCGGGACGGAGGGCGACAATCTCGCGATTCTCGGCGCCTGGCGCGCCCGTGTCTCGCGGACTGCCATCGTCACGACGCCGATCGAGCACAAGGCAATTCTGGCCGCCGTGCACCAAGCGGCCCGCGAAGGTGCCACTGAGCGCTTCCTGGTGGTCGATCGCGATGGCGCCGTGAGTCGCGACGACTTCGCCGCGCAGATGCGAAGCGATGTCGCGCTCTGCTCCGTCATGTGGGTGAACAACGAAGTCGGCACGATGCAGCCGATCCCGGCGCTGGCCGAGAAGGCGCGCGAGCGCGACATCGTGTTCCACACCGACGCGGTGCAGGCGTTCTGCACCGTCTCGATCGACGCCGCGAGCCAACCGTTCGATCTGCTCACGATCTCCGGGCACAAGATCGGCGCGCCCAAGGGCGTCGGCGCGCTGTACATTCGACGTGGCACGGCGATCGAGCCGTTGCTGCACGGCGGGTCGCAGGATCGTGGCCGCCGGCCGGGCACCGAGAACGTGGCGTTCGCCGTGGGGTTCGCGCGCGCCGCCGAGCTCGTGGTCGAGGAGCGTGCGGCCGAGCGCGAGCGACTCGGCCGGCTACGCGATCGGCTGGAGGCGATGCTCAAGGCGCGCATTCCGGACGCCGTCATCCACGCGCAGCGGGCGACGCGTGCGCCGCACATCATCATGATCTCGGTGCCAGGCACGGATAGCGAGTCGATGCTCATGGCACTCGATCTCGCCGGCGTGGCCGCCTCGGCCGGCTCGGCGTGTCAGAGCGGCAATACGGACCCATCGCACGTGTTGACGGCGCTGCACTGCCCGCTCGATCTCGCGGGATCGGCCGTGCGGCTCAGTCTCGGCGCGTTGTCGACCGAGGCGAACATCGATCGCGTCGGCGAGATCTTTCCTGCGCTCGTCGAGAAGGCGCGGCGCCTCTCGGCCGCAGGGCACTGATCGTGGACCGCGTTGTCGTCGCAATGTCCGGTGGCGTGGACTCCTCTGTTGCCGCGGCGCTGCTCGTCGAAGGCGGCTACGACGTCATTGGCGTCACGATGAAGCTCTTCTGCTATGGCGAGGAGACGCCCGACCGTCCGTGCTGCTCATTGGACTCGATCGACGACGCGCGGCGTGTCTGTGCGCGCCTCGGCGTGCCGCACTACGTCCTCAACCTCGAGGACTCGTTCGGCCGCGATGTCGTGGCCGATTTTGTGTCCGAGTACGCCCGCGGCCGTACGCCCATCCCCTGCGTTCGGTGTAACACGTTCACCAAGTTTCGCGATTTGCTGGCCAAGGCCGACGCGCTCGACGCGCAATGGATCGCCTCAGGCCACTACGCACGCGCGGAGGCGGGCGTTCTACGTCGTGGCCTCGACCCGCGCAAAGATCAGTCGTACTTCCTCTGGGGCTTGGATCCCGCCGTCGTGCGGCGGCTGTTATTGCCCGTGGGAGGGTTGACCAAGACTGAGACACGCGCGCGGGCCCGGGATTTGGGACTTGATGTCGTGGCGGAGAAAGTCGAGAGCCAGGACATCTGCTTTGTGCCGGACGGCGATCACACCAAAATCATCGCCAAGCGCCTCGGCGCCGACGCGCCGGCGCTCGCGCGAGGCCCGTTCGTTCTGTCCGACGGCACCGTGGCGGGCTGGCATGAGGGGTACGCGAGATTTACGGTGGGCCAACGGCGGGGAGTGCCCGGCGGGTTCAATGAGGCCATGTACGTGACGGCGATACGGCCACACGAGCGAGCGGTCGTGATCGGCCCGCGCGCCGAGTTGTTGGGTCGCGGCGTGATCGCGCGCGAGCTGAATTGGATCGCCGAGCCGAGGACGGTCGGTGAGAGCGTCCTCGTACAGGTTCGCCATCGGGCGACCCCGGTCCCGGCCGACATCGTCCGGGTCAATGGCGAGGAGATCGAGCTGGCACTCGATGCGCCGGTCGCGGCCATTGCCCCGGGTCAGTCGCTCGTACTCTACGACGGTGACATGGTGATCGGCGGCGGAGTCATCGAAACCGCGCGGGCGCAGCTCCCTGTCCTGGCTGCGTAGCAGGCCGCTTTTCACGGTGTGGCTCTTCGCGCTCGTCACGCAGACGGCGAGCGCTCGCTGGCTCGTTGGCCACTACGTCGAACCCAACGCCGCGCCGTACGTCGGCCGGATGCTGGCCGCGACCGGTGACCTCGAGCTCACGGATTGGAGCCGGTTAAAGGGCGGGACACGCGCAAGCGATCCACCACTGCGGGCGTTCGAGCTTCCGGGTGAGCCGTTGTGGGTCGCCGCGGGCACGCGCACGGGGATGAGCCTGGGCATCAACGTGTGGGACTACTGGAACGTCCCGGTCGCTGCGCTGCTCATCGTCTCCATCGCGGCCGTTGGGCTCGCGCTCGGCGGCCCGATGGTGGCGCTCATCGCAGGATTCGTCGCGGCCCTCGATCCCGTCACGCTGCTGCACGCGTCCAACCGCGACGATGCGGTCTTGGGCTCCGCGCTCCTGTGGGCCGTCTTTGCCATCATCGCGCTCCGCTGGCGCGGGTGGGGATATGTCCCACTGTTCATCGCAGCGGGCGCGGCGGCGATCACGCGTATGGAAGCCGTGCTCCTCATCGTACCGCTGCTCGCGCTCGGACCTATCCGGCGCGCCGCGGCCATCGCGGTTGCCGGCGTGGTGATGGCGCTGGGGGTCTGGGGAGCCCGGAATCAGCTGGTGCTCGGACATGTCGTGATCGGGTCGACGCATGATGGCATCACCCTGTGGGAGTCCAACGGACCGTTCGCGCAACGGTCACTGTCGCTCGGTCAGGTCGACATCGTCTCGATGAATAAGACCGTCATGGCGCCGATCTTCGCCGAGACCCAAGATCTGGACGAGGTTGGGGCGGACGCCTACTTCAAGCGGCAGGCTTTGCGCTATATGACATCGCACCCGCTCGGCGTCATGCGCACATCGGCGGAGAAAGTCGCGGTCTCGATCGCGAGCATCCATCCCGACCTGCCACTGACCGCCCCGCGCAATCTCGCGGCGATGCTCGACAACGCCCTGTTGCTCATTCTCGCGGGAATTGGCCTCGCGCGCTTCGCGCGCTCGCCGATGGCGATCACGGCCCAATACGCCCGCGCACATGGCGCCCGAGCAGGCGGCCGCCGACCCGACGACAGCGATATCTCAAAGCATATCACGGCCCGAGACAGCGATATCTCGGAGCAAAGCGACGAGCGCGAAGCACGCTCGCCGATGGCGATCATCGCCCAATACAGCGATATCTCGAAGCAAAGCGACGAGCACGAAGCACGCTCGCCGATGGCGATCATCGCCCAATACAGCGATATCTCCAAGCAAAGCGACGAGCGCGAAGCGCGAGGAGTTAGTTGGGTATTTGCAGGGATGTGCCTGGTAACGATCGCATTGCTGGCACTAGGGCCGGCTGGAATGCGTTACTGGCTGACGCTCAGGGGCGCGCTCTGGATTCTGGCGGCCGTCAGTATTTCAGGCCACCTGACTCCGCGAACTCTTTCATCATCCGCTCCTGCGCTTCCGTCAGCTTCTCCGGAACGTTGATGGTGACCTCGACGATCAGATCACCCTTCGCGTTGTCCTTCGCGATGCCCTGACCGGGAACGCGGAAGCGTTTCCCCGCCGGTGTCCCAGGCGGAATGCGAATCGCGACTTTCTTCCCGTCGAGCGTCCGCACGCTGATCTTCGAGCCGAGTGTCGCTTGCGCGATGTTGAGCGGCACCGTCGCGATGACATCGAGCCCATCGCGTTTGTAGAAGCGATCCGGCGTCACCTGGAAAGTGATGACCAGGTCACCGGGTGCTGCTCCTTGCGTCCCGGCGCCACCTTGTCCGCGGAGCCGGATCTTGGTCCCGTTGTCCGCACCAGGCGGCACAGTGATCAAGATCTTCTTGCGATTCCGCACTTCACCGACGCCGTTGCACGTCGGACACGTCTGGCTCGGCACCTGCCCGCGGCCGAGGCACATCGGGCACGGCCGGTTGACCGCGAACCCGCCCTGACCGAACGACACGGTCCCACGGCCACTGCACTCCGGGCAGGTTTTGAACGTCGCGCCGGGAGCCCCGCCGGTCCCGTGACAGGTCGGGCACGGCTCGTTTACTTCGAGCTCGATCGGCACCTTGCCGCCGAGCGCGGCGGTTCGGAACGGGATCTCGAGCGTCGTCTCGACCGTCTGCCCGCGCTCGGGGCCACCAGTGCGCGTCGCACGCTCGCCGTTGCCGCCGAACATCGAGCTGAAGAGATCCCCGAGGCCGCCAAAGCCGCCGACGTCGAAATCCTCGAAGCGGTACGAGGAGCCACCGGGTGTCGGGCCAGGGCCGGGACCGGGGCGAGAGCGTGCTCCACCGCGGGCGCTGTGCGCCGCGTCGGCGAAACCGCCGAACGCGCCAAGCCGCCGCATTTCGTCGTACTGCTTCCGCTTGTCCGCGTCGCCCAGCACGGTGTAGGCCTCCGAGATCTCCTTGAAGCGCTCGGCGGCCTTCGGATCGCTCTGGTTCGTGTCCGGGTGGTTTCTCTTGGCGAGCTTCCGATACTGCTTCTTGATCTCGTCTTGGCTTGCCGATGCTGGCACACCCAGGACCGCGTAATAGTCCTTGGTCTGTGACGCCATGGTCAGATCAACCGTTCCACTGCTTCACGACGACTCGTGCGGGACGCAGGAGTTGGGAGTTGAACAGATAGCCCGGCTGGTACACCCGGGCCACGA